>JAFDVL010000032.1 GCA_018268995.1 Acidobacteriota bacterium
GTGGCTGTTTGCAGGCAACCTGCGTTTTGACTTGAAAGATAACAACCCGTATAACTCTAGATCAGTTTTCAGATGCTTGTATGGTTACCCGGTCGCTACCGCTCGCGTTACTGTACCCGGAGCGGTAGCGACGGGGGGCGGCTCCATACACTGAATTGAAAACCGATCTAGAATTCAATGCGTCCCACCAATTGCACGATGCGGGGCGAGAAGGTGCTGCCCAGTCGCCCAAAGGTAGAGCTGTTGATGTCGAACAAGGCTCCAGCTCCTGATTGTGCAGCTCCGGTTAAGCTGAAGTTCGCACGGTTCAGCACGTTGAATGCTTCGACGCGCATTTGCAGCCGCGTGCCTTCAGTGATCTGGATGTTTTTGATAAAGCCTGCATCCCAGTTCACATACAGCGGGCCATTCACAAAGGCTCTTTCCAACGTACCCGTTTGACCGGGGCCGTTATTAAAGAACACTTGTCCGGTGAATGGCGTAGAGCCTAAGCCTTCTGCCGCGCGGCCCGTGCCGGTGCAGGTTTGCTGGTTCAGGTTAATGACGGAAGGATTGATGTAATACACGCCGCAATTGGTTTTATAGACTCCGATCAAATCTTTGATTTGTGATTTGTTCAGGTTGGTTTGCGGTGTTTGTCGCCCCGAACGCGAAGCCCGATTTAACGTTCCGCGTGCGTCTACAAACGTGACGGGCGCGCCAGTGGCAATGTTCACAATCGAAGTCAGTTGGAAGCCACCGAACACGCGATTGATCCATCCACCCTGATTCAACCATTTCTTGCCATTGCCGAAGGGGAGTTCATAAATCCCGTTGAAGTTGAAGATATGCGTTTGATCGTAATCTGCGCGTGAATATTCCAACTCTGGACGCGCATTATCCAAATTCGTATTGAACTTGAACTGATCCGTTCCTGAGGCATTGGTGAGCGTTTTCTGGAAGGTGTAATTCGCCTGGAACAGCATTCCGTTTGAGAAGCGTTTGCGAATTTCTGCCTGCAACGAATTGTAGTTGTACATTCCGCCATTGGTCAGCACCGAAATCACGCCGCCGTTTGGATTCGGACGGAAGGGGAATCCGCCTTCCAGACCAAGACCCACATAGACGCTGCCGATCAGGGCCTGCGGGGTGCCGTCGCGCAGGAAGTTGATCACCGTTGGATTCGTCACGAAGCCGTTGCTGGGCAGCTTTGGAAATACCGTGAGCGGCTGGCATCCGGTCGTCGTACATGCTGGATTGCCTGTCAGCAAAAGGTTATTGCGGGCGCGGATGAAATCCTCCAAAAAGCCGTTCTTGTACATTTCGTATTGGTTCAGGTCTATGCCGCGCGGCAGGTTGTTGCTACGGCCACCGACGTAGCGAATTTCCAATGCCGTGTCCCAACCCAGTTCGCGTTGGAAGCTCAGGTTGTATTCCTGCGAACGAGCAATTTGGTAGTTCGGATCAATCGCAAAGATCGGCGCAAAGTTGCCGGAAATTGCATTGTTTTCAGCAAAGGTGCGGGGCATCTTGAAGGTTGGCGTCTGAATTGCCGGAGGCGCATTGATGCGTCCATTCAGCGCGTTGTTCGTGACGGATGTTGCCAGCCCGACGTTGGTTTGTTGTGAACTGTCCTGCGAACGCAGGATTTCGTCATTCACATAGCTGACGCGATAGCCGCCGCGAATGACCGATCTGCTTTGTCCGAAAACGGACGAGAGTACTCGGTTGCTGAAGTTTGGCGTCCACGCAAAACTGACGATGGGCGCGAAGTTGTTTTTGTCGGTTTTGTGCAATTTGTTATTGCCAAAGCCATTGATGAAATTGACTGATCCGTTCGGATCAAGCAAGGCTTCTGTGACCGTCTTGCCTGCCGGAATGACAGGCTCCAGGGCCAATCCCTGCAATTCGCGCAGCGGTGTGAAGAGTTCGTAGCGTAACCCGTAATTCAATGTGAAATTCGGACGAATACGCCATTGATCGGTGACGTACGATGACCAGACATCGTAGCGATAGTTATAGGCTGATGGCGCACGCGGCACAAAGCCCGAAGTCCGTGTCGTGACGTTGAAGCTTTGCGTGCTGGCGCTGACGATGCCGCCCAGCAATGCCAGCAGGGAATTCGCTGTCGTCAATTGTGCGTTGCTGATGCCGCCTTGAAATTGCGTGGCTGTCAATGTGGGCGTCAATGCGCTGGTTGCGATGGTATAGGTTGGAATGGTGCTGAATGCCGCAAACGTGAAATCCGTAAAGACCTGCCATTGCCCGCCAAAGCGAATCGCGTGATTGCCTAGTTGCAAATCCGCATTGTCCTGATAACTGTAATTGCCAGAATCGCGTCCCTGATTTTGGGTGGTGACTTCGGGGCTGTTGATGAGCGGCAATGTCATAAAGAATTCCGGCTCATCAATGCGCCGTCCGAAAACCGGATCGCTGAGAAAAGCACCCGCGCGAACTTCATTGGTGAAACGTGCCGAAGGCGTCCAGCGATAGGCAAATGCTCCGAACTTGCGGGTTGCCGGTTGGTTGAAAACCGGAATCATCGCGTAGCCCTGCGGTGAGTCTACGTCAGGCCGATCATTGATGGTTTCGTTGGTGTAGCTGATGACCGCGTTGACGGTGTGCCGATCATTGATTTGATAATCGAAACGACCGGAATATTTATCCCGATCATTGTTGCTGCGCTGATTGAACCGATAGCCTGTGGTGGTGCGGCCATCGCCTCGATCTATGGCATTGCCCACCGTGGGGATTTTGTCGAGGATGCGGCTTTGGATCACAGGATTGATGCCTGGCACATTCGCGCTGGTTGTCAGCAACGAGAACAAGTTGATGGTTCGCGTGACTGGCCCGCCCGATGCAGCAGGCGTGTTGTCGAGGTAGGTAAACAATCCTTGTCGCGCTCCGGGCGTCAGGATCGTGCGCGTTTGTGTGGATTGGGTGCGCTGGCGTAAGCCTTCAAATGAGCCAAAGAAAAAGAGCTTGTTTCTGAAAATCGGCCCACTGATTTTGCCGCCCAGTTGATTGCGATTCAAAAATGCTTTGGGCGTTGCACTGGCATTGTTGAAATAGCGATTAGCTGCAAACTCACTGTTGCGATTGTACAGGAAGAGCCCGCCGTGAAAGGCGTTTTGTCCGCGCGGCGTAATCATCTGAATCTGCGATGCACCGTAGCCCAGGTCTGCGCCTGCGTTTTGCGTTGTGATTGTGAATTCGCCGACGTCATCCACATTCGGACGCTCGACCGAAAAGCTCGAAGCGTTTTGTCGGATGTGATTATCCTGAATGTTGATGCCATCGCGCGTGATGTTCGTAAAGGTCGAACGCTGGCCATTGATCGAAACGTTTTGCGCGCCATTGCTGGCCACGCCTGCCTGCAACAACAGCAGTGATGTCGGGTCACGACCATTCAACGGCAGATCAATAATTTGACGTGGACTGACCGTGTTACTCAATTGAGCATTCGTCGTGTTGAGAAGGTCAGCCCCCACCGTGATCGTGACGCTGTCCTGTGTTTGTCCGACTTCGAGCGGGATATTCAATGAAAATTCCCGTCCGACATCTATCTTGACATTATTCGCTGTGAAAGATTTGAACCCGCTCGCTGTCACCTTGACGGTGTAGCTGCCGGGATCAAGCTGGGGCAAAACAAATGCGCCTTCACCATTGGTTGTGATGGTGCGTTCCTTGCCTGTCTGATTATCTGTGATAACAACTGTTGCCCCTGGCAAAACGCCATCCGGCCCTAAAACTGTGCCAATCAATCGCCCGGTATTTGATTGTGCGAATGAGCCGATGGTCAGGAGCAACAGTGAGGCCAACGTGAAAAGTCGTTTCATATATGTTCCTCTGATGGGTGGTGAGCTTGAAAGCAGGAGCAACGGCTGAGAATTCCTTGCTGTCGTTGACTACTGCTTTCTCCATTTCGTCGTACTAGATCGGTTTTCAATTCAGTGTATGGAGCCGTCACCCACGTCGCTACCGCTCCGGGTACAGTACCGCGAGCGGTAGCGACCGGGTAACCATCCACGCAACTGAAAACTGATCTAAATTCAGAAAACAAAATTTTTATCTGTGCCAATAAAGAGAGGTAGCGATAAAACGCTACCTCTACGAACACTGTGGGAGATACGGCGGAAGCCCGACTGTTAAGGAGGGCGTGTTACAGGTTCTCTGCGCCCTTCTTGACAGTCGGGCTTCCGCCATTAATCGTCACTCTAAAACTTCAGTCGCAATGCCAATTGAATGATGCGAGGATTGCTGCTGAAGATCAGATCAGGTCGGTTGAACTGTGCGCTGGACACCGTGTTGAAGTTGCCGACTGCGACACTGGCAATCGGTACGACGCTGTTCGGCGTGCCCGCGACATATTGTGGATGATTCAACCCATTGATGAAGTCCGCCCGAAATTGCAGCTTCGTGCCTTCTGTCAGGGCGAAATCTTTCGAGAGGGAAAAATCAATGTTGTTGATTGCGGGCATCTGCAATGTGTTGCGACCCGCCGTGGCGCGTGCGCCAAGCCCTGTCTGAATATATTGGGCATTGGGGTTCACGGCTAAATATCCAACCGTCTTGCCTGCTGTGTTGGTCAATGCTGTCACGGTACTGGCTGTGCCACGAACGCCGCTGGGATTGATGATGCTTCGATCCCCTGCCGCATCGCCGTTCAGATTGGAATCAATGCCGCTTAACACCGTGGCCTTTTCACCTGCCTCGTAGGTGTACGTTCCAGCCAGACTAAATCCACCCAGCGCCGACCGCACAAAGCGATGGGAACTTTTCGTGAAGAACGGAATATCGTAGATGCCGGAAATCGCCAAACGATGACGGTGATCCAAAATCGAATCCGCTTTTTCAGCACGCATATTCTGGAAGTCCTGCGCACGACGCGGGCTGAGCACGGTACTGAAAACTTCAGCCGTTGAATCGTCAATCAAATGGCTCCAGGTGTACGCCGCGTTTGCCAAAAAGCCACCCGTGAAGCGCCGCGTCAATTGCGTTGAGAATGCGTGATAGGTCGAACTGCCATTCGAGACGAAGCCAACCACATTCGCTCCATTGAAGCCCGCATTGGCATAGGCTGGAACAAAACGCGACTGCGCCTGAACGTTATCCAGCGTGACTGTGAGGCGATCTAAATCAGCCTGTGACGGTTTGGTGAAATAGGTTGGCAGAAACAGCGAGTCCGATACTTTTGATCGCACATTCAACCGATTTTGTGTCGGCAAATGCACACCGCGCGTGCCCAGGTATCGCGTTTCGATTGACCAGTTCGTTAAGAACTGGCGCTGAATGCTCAGGCTGTATGACATGGCATACGGAACCTTTTGATCTTCTACCCAGGCGCTGGTGGCGGCGCGGGCGGCGGCGGCTGACGTGTTGGTTGCCGGAACGGTATTCGGAATCCCGCCTTTCGCTAAGAAGTTTGTGATGTCCGGTGTGGCTGCAATGTTGACTGTGACCTGTGCCTGTGGCGGGCTGGACAAGATGTACAGGTTATCCACAATCACGTCATAGGCCATTGAGAAGCCTGCACGGATCGAACTCTTGCCGCCGCTGCCAAATAAGAATCCAAGCACACCTGAATCGTAATTCGGCGAATACACCAGGCCGATGCGCGGGCCGAAGTTTTTGGTTTGTGCTTTCGGTTCACCAAATTCCAGTAAGCCGGGAACCGATGAAATTGCATTCAGCTTTTGCAAACTGGCACCGAAGGGAACCTGCTGATAGACATAGTTCACGCCTGCATTCAAGGTGAAGTTCGGACGCATCCGCCATTCATCCTGTGCAAAGCCGAAGAACAAAATCTGGTCGCCGTAATACTTCGATGCGCCCACGTTGCGTTCAGCTAAAAAGTCAGGATTCAAATCACGCAGAAAACGATCTGTTGTGACGTATTGATAATCGCCGCGTTCGCGCTGCACGAACGTTTGCGGCGAAATGCTCTTGCGCACATCTACGCCAAATTTCAGCGAGTGACTGCCTGCTAAGTAAGAAATATTGTTAATGAGTTGATAGTTATTTTCAGTGTTGAATTGCGGCCCGTTTGGATTTGGCCCAATGTCAATTCCCAAATCTTTCAAGCCAATGTTGGGGAAGGACGTGAAGCCTGCAATCGGAAAGGCTAAATCAGGAATAGGCAGGTCATTCACAAAGCGACGATACGAAATGCGCGTCTCATTCGTCAGCTTCGGAGTAAAGGTATGCGTCAGGGTGTAGGAAAACAGTCGCCCATCGGTCGGAGCCAAAAAGAAGAACACGGGCAAGGTTGCAGTGTTATCAATCGTGCGCAACCGATTATAGGTGAACCGTCCTCGATGTTGGGTTCGATCACTTTGGTTGTAATCCAGGTTCAGCACAAAGTTGCGCTGATTGGTCCAATTGGGCGCATCGAACGAAATGTTGCCAACGGGAATGTTGACACCATTAACTGCAATGGTTCCGGCATCGTTTGTCGGTGCCGTCGGAACATATTGCTTGAAGATTGCCAGATTGGCCGCCGTCAGTCCCGGAACTCGATCTAGCGCTGCAAATCCCGCAGCCGTGGGAGCCGTCAAGCCTGCCGGAGCCGCAGCATTGCCGATGCCTAAGCCCTCATAGCTGACGAAAAAGAACAAACGATCTCTGCCGCTGACAATGGGGCTGCCGCCTGTGCCAAAGCGGGGCAGATGTAATGGGCCGCCCAGATTTCCGCCGTAGCGGGCAAAATCATAGCGCGGCATAAACGTTGTTCCGGGAACATTCTTTTCCCGCACGACGCTCGAATTTTTTTGCGCCGTGTCCAGTGCGTTCCAATAGCGATTGCGGAAGAAACTATAGGCGGTTCCGTGGAATTCATTGCTGCCTGTTTTGGAGGCAAGAATAAATTGACCGCCCGTCGAGCGCGCGAATTCAGCTGAGAACTGATTCGTCAAAACCGAAAACTCCTGCACGGTTTCGGGAGAAACATAAACCGCCGGGCCGGAAATGTCTTTGCGATTGTTATCAATGCCATCCACGACAAAGTTGTTATTGCGCGGACGTTGTCCTCCGACTGAGCCGCCTGTGCCCAGACCGAGGCCGCCGCTACCAGTCACATTCGCTGATAACAGGGCGAGATTATAAATTCCGGAACTTGCGCTGTTCGCCGTTGTAATAGAAGTTTGAGGAAGTTCGACGACCTGACGGGAATTGAATCCTTTGGACAAATTGGTGGTCGTCGTCTGAATTAACTCTGCACCTTCAGCAGAAATCTCAACGACTTCTGTTTGAATGCCCACTTGCAAGGTCACGGGTACATCGGTGGTTTGATTCAATGCCACGCGGACATCGTTTAGCGTTAATTTCTTGAAACTCATCGCTTCGACAGTGATTTGGTAATCCCCTGCCAGCAAATTATTGAAGCGAAATTCGCCATCTCCCGATGATTCAGCAGACAGCGTGTTGCTGGTTTTTTTATCTGTAATTGTGACCCTGGCCCCCGGAATAATCGCTCCGGTTGGGTCTTTTACGATGCCGCGCACATTCCCCGTAGTTTGTTGGGCAAGGGCGGCACAAAGCAGCAAAGAGAGGAACAAAATTAAGACTGCAAATTGCGTCATTGGTCGAAACTTTTTCACGATGACACTCCTTTGGGGTAAAAGGTTCTTGAGTTAATGATCCAAGTCGCGTTCATACAAGCATCGTGAAATGGCAAGCGATGTGCCCTGAATCCCAACAACACAGGCAAATCGTTGTGAGAGAAATGGCTTAGCTGAAATTTATAAAATTGGCTGGGGATCAGGAAATGTAGTAAATGAACAGGATTTTATAAAAAATAATTTGTACTCAAGGAGAAATCATATTCGATATGATTTTCCGCTTTTTTACTGCAACGTCTGCCCTGTTGATGTCACTCACCTGACAAGGATCAGGGCGATGCAGAAATCCGAAGAAAAACCGAAGAATTTCTCTTGAACTTTTTTGTTAATAGATACGTTCTGCAAATCGTCCATACAATGAAAAGGCACACCGCCTCGTGTGCAGAGAAAAGTAAAATTTATATTCGTTGTTTTTGTTGTCCCTAATCATTAACGATCCCGCGCGAGGCTGTTGCACTTTGCGCCTTAGTTCCTGGATTCATAAGACATGGAGAACCCGATTCGACAAATCTACGCTTTTGAAGATTATTCTGTTGATGTTGCCGAACGCCAATTATTGCGCGGCGGAGACACCGTCTCATTGCCACCCAAAGTCTTTGATACATTGCTGGTGCTGGTCGAAAATCGCGGACGTATTCTCGAAAAAGACTTATTAATGCAAAAAATCTGGCCCGATAGCTTTGTCGAAGAAAGCTGTCTGGCGCAGTACATTTTTCAATTGCGCAAAGCGCTTGGAGATGATGCTGCCGAGCATCGTTATATCGAGACGATTCCCAAACGTGGCTATCGTTTTATTGCCCAGGTGAAAGAGCAAACGGATGCGGCGCTGGCCCTGCCTTATGTAAATGGGAAGGGCGTAACCATCCCTGCAAATATTGTTTCAGACGCCCCATCCAGAATCGTGTTGGAGCCGCCAATGCCCTTACAAAATGGGCTTGTCAATCACACGACAATTGATCCGATTGCTGCCAGTTACCCCGTTGCCAAAGCTTTTGCCTCAGATTCAGGGCTCCAACTCAATCCGATCATAAAAAACTCGCGCCTGTTGAATGCCGGATGGATGACAACCTTAACCATCACCGTTCTGGTTTCGCTTGTGGTCGGAATGATTCTGTTTGGGCAGGTTTTTAAGCCTGCTCCCAGCACGCCCAAGCCCGCGCAAATTACCAAGTTGACCTCATCCGGGCGCGCCATCACGCCTGCGATTTCACCCGATGGCAAATACGTCGCCTATGTTGTTGATGATTTGGGCAAACAAGGTCTCTGGATTCGCCAGACAGAAACATTGAGCAATGTGCAGGTGCAGGCTCCTTCAGACGTAAGCTATCAGGGGCTGACCTTTTCTCCTGACGGCAATTATTTGTTTTATGTTGTGTACAAAATGCCAAAGCACATTGGAGTTTTGTATCGAGTGCCGATTTTAGGGGGAACCTCGCAAAAGATTCTGGAAGACGTTGATACCGCAGTTTCATTTTCACCGGATGGGAATCGGTTTGCTTTTGTCCGCCAGTACCCCGCGACGCTTGAAACAGCTGTGATGATCGCCAATGCTGATGGTACGAATGAAACAAAGCTTTCCAGCCGAAAGATGCCCCAAACCTATTCCATTGATGGTTTATCGTGGGCACCGGATGGAGAGTTGATCGCTATTGGCGCAAGCACCATCGGTGCTAGCGGCACGGCGATGAATTTAATTGGCATTCGCGTCCACGACGGCAGTGAAACCAACCTTTCTAATCTTTCCTGGGGGAACGTCAAACAGGTCGTTTGGAATCGCGAAGGCTGTGGCTTACTGGCGATTGGTTGGCAGCAGGCTTCGCCCGTCATGGCGAATCAGATTTGGTACATTCCTTACCCGACTGGCGAACCTCGTCGTGTGACAAATGACTTGATTAATTACAACGGCCTCAGCTTTGCGCGGGATACGGGCAAACTGGTGACGACGCAATCCACCAAGGTTTCGCGTTTATGGCTTGTGAATGATAAACAGGAAGCTGAACAGGCAACCCAGACCGCTTCTGTTGGCATAGATTATTTCAGCGAAAAATTGGGCTTGAACTGGTTGCCGGATGGCCGTTTGATTTATGGCTCGCGGGCCAGCGGAAATGCTGATATTTGGATCATGAATCCTGATGGAAGTAGTCAGCAACAATTGACCACTGATTCTACGGTTGAAGGCCAGCCGACAGTTTCTCCTGATGGACGCTATGTGGCATTTTTATCGAACCGGGCTGGTGGCTATCACATTTGGCGCATGGACATTGATGGTTCGCATATCAAGCAGTTGACTGATGGCCCGTGGGAAAATTCTCCGAGCTTCACGCCCGATGGCAAATGGGTTGTTTTTAATGGCACTGTGGGCGAAAAGCCTGTGATCTTAAAGGTGCCTGCTGAAGGGGGAACTCCCATTCAATTGACGAAGGAGATTTCGTTGCGTCCGTCGGTTTCGCCAGATGGCAAGATGGTGGCGCACCTGCATATGGACGAACAAACACAGCGAATGAGGCTCGCTGTCGTGCCACTGGAAGGCGATTCACCCGTCAAAATGTTTGAGACCTCAATCCCAGAGCCCTACATCGTGAATTGGAGTCCCGATGGAAAGATGCTGACGTATGTTGATACACGCGATGGCGTCTCAAATATTTGGGGACATCCCCTTGATGGCTCACAAGCAAAACCTCTCACCAATTTCAAATCGGATCATATCTTTCGATTTGCCTGGTCGAACAGCAGCAAGACAATGGCCTGTGAACGCGGCTTCTATCTGAACGATGTTGTTCTGATCAGCAATATCTCTTAATTCACTGAAAAGATTCGCCACGAATTAGCACGAATAGATTATTAGCCACAGATTTTCACAGATTTCCTGGCATCAGTAGCGAGACAATCTGTTTCTGTCAGTGTTATCTGTGGCAAAGAATATTCGTGCTAATTCGTGTTCATTCGTGGCGAATTAACTCTTGCCCTACAATCACGCCGTCATCTCAATCCACCTGTTACTTCATCCTTTATTGCCCAGACCACTGATTATTTTTGACATCCATTTTGACGCCGTCAAATTCAGCGAATCTCACGCAAATATCTGATTAAGAAGCTCTTCAGAACTTAATAATCATTCCTTAACCTAAACTACAGGACATTAACCGCCCGATTTTTCTACCCTCCGGCCAACAAATCGCTAAAGGCGCATTCGGCTCGAAAGGCCAATGCCAAGTGTTCGTAACCTGGAGGTAGTTTATGAAAATGGCAGGTTATTTCCGTTCTCTGATCGGCATCTCTCTCTTTCTGGCCGCTTGCACCGTGATTTGTGCGAGCGAAAAAAAAGAGGCTCCAGATGCGTATACCTATCGCCCCGGCGTTCGTAATACCACGGGGAAAAATCAGCTCAATGAAAAACAATTGAAATTGGTGATTGAAAGTTTGCAGGCCAAAACCGGATTCACCGGATTGCGCTTCGATGAAGCCGGATTCCTGACGCTGGATGATCCACAGCGTTTTGCAGGTGGTTCGGCTTCCGCCCGTGAACTGGTGGAAAAAGCAATTCAGGGCAAAGTTCAGCTCGTGCTGGAAAATCACTCGTATTCCACGAAAGTGGCATTTGCCAGCATCACCAACAACCTGGTCTTCATAAACATGTCAAGCAAGGCGCAGATGGAACATCGGAGCGTGCATATTGATTTTACGGATTTTGGTAAGCTGATTGGCTCAAAAGAAGTCCGCGCCTCATTTGATCTGGGCATTGTGCTGTTGCATGAATTTGTCCACGGTGCGATGAATTTGTTGGATCGAGTTGACGAGTGGGAAGAGATTGGTGAATGTGAACGCTTTGTAAATACGATCCGTAAAGAACTGGAATTACCAGAGCGTCAACATTACGTCGCTCGCAGCCAGACAGTGCAAACTCCGATGGGATGGACGGTGCGGATGGCGGAATTGCAATTTGCTCGCACGAATTATAAAAATGGAACGTTGAAAACCGACGAATTTAAATTGAATTGGGATGTCTCACGGGTTGGGACGGGAATTCGCGAAACGCTCGGCCCGCCACCGAATGTCGTAGCGACAAAGAATAATGAGCGAAAGTCCACGGCGTCGGTTCCCTAATGGTTTCGTAGAAGATCGTTATGCAGAAACAACAAATCATCTTGATCACCCTGATTTTATTGCCGTTGATGCTGGTTTTGGGACAGGCACCGAAGCTTTCCCCGGTGCTTGAATCATTGGTCAAATCCGAACGGGACTTTGCCAGATATTCCGTGGCGAACGGTCAACGCGAAGCCTTTCTGACATTTTTTGCGGAAGATGGTGTTGCTTTTAATCCACGTCCATTTGTTTCAAATGAATACTTGCGCAAGCAACCACCAACACCAAAACCGCAACCGTTTATTCTCAACTGGCAACCGATGTTTGCCGATGTTTCTGCGGCTGGAGATTTAGGATTTACCACCGGGCCATATGCCGTTTCTGCTGAGAATCGTCCCACTCGACATGGGATGTATTTTTCAGTCTGGAAAAAACAAAAGGACAACACCTGGAAGGTCGTAGCCGACATTGGCGTCCCGGTGCCGCAGGCTGTTGCGCCGCTCACGACTGAATGCACGGCTGCCTCGCACCCAACCGCGAAACCGATGAAAGGCGATCCCGCAACGCTGTTGCAACTGGAAGCGGAGTTTGCTCGACAGCTCAAGAGCGAAGGCGCGCTAAAAACTTATTCGCGCTACATCAATGCTGAATCGCGTTTGCATCGTGTTGGGCAGATGCCATTGGTTGGGCAGGCAGCGATTACACAACATCTGACACAGACGAACCTGAGCCTTGTCACCACTGCTGAGAAATCTGACATCGCAAGTTCCGGCGATCTCGGCTATGTGTACGGCAGCTATGAAACACAAGCGGACAAAGGTTATTTTTTACGTGTGTGGCGGCGCGATGTGAAAGGGAATTGGACCTTGATGGCAGACATTGCGATTCCTTTTCCGCCAGCAACAAAATCAAATTGATGGAAACGGATAGCGCGTAAAATGATCAGAAAAATAATCTTTATCGGAACTCTCCTTTGGCTTTTGTGTGGCCAGAGTTTCTCCCAAGCCAACCTCAATCAACTCCGCCAAAAAATTGAAGCCAAACTCAGTGAACTCAAAGCAAGTGCTGAATATCCCGGTGTGACGGTGGGATTTGTTTTACCTGATGGCACTTCCAGTTCAGTTTCTGTCGGCTATGCGAATCTTGAAAGTCAGACGTCGCTCAAACCGAGGGATCGGATGCTGGCAGGCAGCATTGGCAAGACCTATGTGGCGGCGGTCGTGCTGCAACTTGTGCAGGAAGGCAAACTTCAGCTGGATGACAAAATTGAAAAATGGTTCGGTCGAGAATCGTGGTTTGAGCGCTTGCCCAATGCACATGATTTGACGCTGCGAATGTTGATGAATCATTCCAGTGGGATTCCTGAGCATGTGCTGGACAAAAACTTTCTGGCGGCGATCAAGGCCAATCCTGATCGCGTCTGGAAGCCCGAAGAACTGATCAACTATGTCCTTGATGCCAAGCCGTTGTTTGTTGCGGGCAAGGGCTATTCATATGCAGACACGAATTACATTTTAGTCGGGATGATCTTTGAACGCGTGACGAAGAAGAACCTTTATTCTGAAGTGCAGCGCCGCATTTTGAAGCCTCTGAAACTGGAACGCACGATTCCTTCGGATCGTCGCGTGTTGCCCGAACTCATCACGGGCTATTCGATGCCCAATAGTCCGTTCGGCTATGAAGGCGCAATGCTGCGAGAAGGAAAATTTGTTTTCAATCCGCAAATGGAATGGACGGGCGGCGGCTTTGCCTCCACTGCCGAAGACCTCGCCAAATGGGCCAAGGCCTTGTATGAAGGAAAGGTTCTAAAAGCCGAAACGCTGACCCAAATGCTGACGGGTATTGAAACATCCGGCGGTCGCGGCGGCGGGCAGGGCAGCAAATACGGCCTCGCCTGCCAAATTCGTCCGAGCGAATGGGGCGTGAGTTATGGTCACGGCGGCTGGTTTCCCGGCTATTTGTCAGAGATGGAATATTTCCCCGAAAAGAAAATTGCGATTGCCGTGCAATTCAATACGGACGCAGGCCGACAGATCAAACGCGGCTTGCGCGCCTACATTGCCGAGGTCGCAAAGATTATTTTGAATCAATAAGCCTATTTCTTCCTGCCCGAAGCAGGTATCGGCGGTGGAGCAAATGAGAGATGGACTATGAATTTGCCATCTGTCGGATTGGGAGCAGTCACCGGAATTGATAAATTAAAGGAGTTCGATGTCAGGGCTGCCTTTTGATTGCCTGTGGCCGTTCTTTCCTTCGGGTCTTTTTTATTGGGTCGCGTGCCAGTGACGACAAATTCTGTTTCCTGCCCTGCTTGCGAACACCAAATGCGGCCGCCTGAAGGTTGTGCTTCTTTCCCTTCATAATAATTCGTTTCAGGCAGGGTAACTATATCGCTTCCATTTGCCGTGATGTTGAACCCCCAAATTTCTGACGAACCACTGCCTGTGTCGAGAACTTCAATCCGATTTATTCTTACACTATAACAATTCCTGGACGGGCTTTGGACAGGAGAAGCATTCGTGGTGGGTTTTATCACGACTAGAATTACTTCCTGCCCAGGTTTTAGCGGAACTCCTGATTCCGGCGACTGTCTGATTACCGTATCAAGTTTTCCCGTCGCGTCTTCGTTGTATTGCGGTGTTACTTGTAGCTTGAGGCCGAGCGCATCCAGTTGCTGCCGAGCCGCAGTATATTCTCGTCCCACCACATTCGGCATTACGATTGACTGCTGCGCCATATTTGATTGCTGCGTCGCATTTGCCTCATACGGTTTTTCGATGACGATGGTTGTTTGCGCAGAAGCCGAACACTTGCTATTCGCATCGGTGACACGCAGATTGAGCGTAATGCTTGTGCCCGGAGCTACGCCGGTTGTATCAAGCACAAACATTTCATTATAACGATTAAAGCCGCTGGAGCGAATTTTGCCTGCTGAAGCCGTCCACTGAAATGATAAAACACTGTTACGTAGCCGATATGAAGTCCAAAAAGATGATAAATTACGGTCACGTTCCACCCCTTTTTGCACATTGGCAGAAAGCGGAATCTCTGTGCCAGCGGGGACACTCTTTTCTTCAATTGTGATGATCGCTTGCGGGCTGAAGCAGTCCCCATACACTGGCATCAGGGTCGTCCCTAACCCGCAATTCACCGGAGTGATTTTCCCCGCTATGATTTGAACCTCTGCACATTTAAAGCTAAAGGTGCCCCTCTCGGTCAGCGTGGTTCTAGCATCCAGAACTCTATATTTTCCTAAGGCAAGTTTATTAATAATCGGGCTGCTAATCGGTAGCGTGTAGCTGGAGATTCTTTGGCTTTTTTGGTCTTGCAATCTGACGGAGAGTAACGGTTGTGCCTGACTTTTGTTTCCTTTGGTTGCAAGATCAGGGACATCAAAATCCAGTCGAATCCCCCCATATTCAGTTGCCGGAGTAGGCGAAACATCTGGCTGCGGAGTTGGCTTGGGCGATGTCTTCAGCACCACTTCAAGCAGCTCTTCTTTAGGGTCTTGCCGAATGATTGAATCTTTCGTTTGCGTCGCTGGTCTCAAGGGAGCAAGAAGCCCTGCGAGTAAAATTGCCAGCGGGACGATAGACGCAAAGACTACGCCGGGCTTCAGTCCCAACAGTGGAATGCCATGTGGAAAGATTCGATTTCGCCATTCTGCGGGCAGGCGTTGCGTGAGTGCTTTGGCCGCTGGTGTCAGCGGTTCTGCGTCAACTTCGCGCAAAGTTGCATATTCACGCAGCGTCAAACTCGGCGGCAGTTCGCTGAATTTCCTGCGTAATTCTTTCGCCTGTTCGTCATCGCGATTCGCCAGCCATTCGTGCAGGTTGACTTGCAGCGCCATCGTTTCTTTCGCCCATGAGCCATTGAACTTCGGAAAATTTTTCAGCAATTCATTCGTCGTGAGTTGCAGCAATTCCGCTAATTTCTGGCTGACCTTTTTTTGATTGCCTGGTGTTAGGCGACGCATCAGGCAATAGCGCAAATCATCCGGCATTGCGCCTTCCTGGAACCAGGGCAGGCGAGCCAGTCGCAGAATATCCTTTTCCCATAGCTGGCCTTCCGGCATCACCTGCTCGCCCAAACAGAGCGTCAAATCCCACTGCAATTCTGGATACACCGCGCAGGCACAAACCCACTGAAACAAATTGTCATCGTGCAGATAAGCTTGGAGTTTATCGGCTGTTTTTTCAGCAGACGAATCGTAAGTAAACGTCGGCAGCGGATCATCCTCGCAACGGTTGCGCCAGGCGCGCAGATCCGGGCGATTCTGCAATTCAAAATGGGTGATGGCTTCGCGCAATCCTTCCAGCGTTGCAGGCAAGACCAGAAAGAGGTCGGCAAGCTTGCGCTCGCGACGTCCCCATTGAACCGGGGAAATTGGCGACAACAAGGCGCGATCATCCCAATCAGCAAACCATTCTGCCCAATCCGCAAGTTCGCCAGATTGCGGGTCCAGAAAACGCGTGCCATTGCCATACACGATTAACCGATGACCACGGCGTGGCAGGTCTTCCAGCAATGTGCCCGTGCGATAATCGTTGCGATAGCAAATACGCGGATCGCTGTCGTAGAAATATCGCTCGATAAAAATATCTTCGCTCTGAAGTCGCGCGACGAAATCATCGAAAAATTGTGCCTGATGATCCAGCAGGGAAGTCCGATCAATCAGGATCAGATATTCAGGCACTTTGCTGATCGGGCGAAACTGTAATGTTGGGTAGCCCAATCGAGAGATCGTTGCGGCAATCGTGGCTTCGACATCCAACCGAAGCGACTCGCCCTGTTGGCGTCGTCGCAACAAACGCGTCGTCGCATTGAACGATCCGATTTCATGCAATCGCTGCGTCGTCTTTGGGACACTCAACGGCCAGGTGAAGGGCGAACGTTTGTCTTGTTGTTCTGTATCCAGCCGACGTTGCTTGCGAGTTCGCCAGAACCACCAGATTGCGGCCCCCAGCAACGGGGTGACGGCAACGGCGAACAACAGCCAATACCAGTTGCGGCGCGCCCATCCATCCACTTGCGTTTGTTGCTTTAGATCGGGCAATTGGATTGTTTCTCGGCTGATAATTCGCTCCCAGTTCGGATCGTCTGGTTGTCCCAGCGGACGTGTAATGAAGGTGCTGTTAGCGGGTGTTGGCGCGGGCGTCGGCGTTATCTCTGGCGTTGGCACAGGCGTCGGTGTTGGGGACGGCCACAAGTTTGTTTTGACGTAAGGTCGTGAAAACCACAGGCCACCTGCAATCAGTAAGCAGATCGTTGACAGGGTGGCGAGCTTGGCTAAATTCCAGGGCGTTGAAGTGCCAGGGCTGACAACCTCGGCAGAAACTTCTTTTGGTGAAGGTTGGTTTGTCGCAGAAAGGGAATCGTCGTTCAGCGCATCGCCAAAGTGCGATTCAAAGATTTCATAAAATCGCTTTTGCTGTTTTTCATTCGTAGCGAAGAGAGGGCAGAGCATGAACTTGAGCTGTGAGGGCGCGCAAAGAAATCCGGGCTGACTCAGCAATTGCTGCACACGCAAATAATCATCCACGCCGATGTCGAAATTCTCGGCACGTAGCAAGGCCAGAAGCTCACCGAGCAGTAACGGGTCTGATTGTGCGTGAAGGTTGTCCATCGCTTTGAGCTGAGTATCGCGGTCGGGAGCGCTGCGCCTGCCTCTTTACGCTTCCGACCGCGATACTGAATTCAACTTTCCTTCGGAGTTTCGGGCAGAATTTCGGGGTCTTGGTTTTTCAGGCTTTCGGCTAATTTCTCCAGATCGTCCTTGTTCTTGGCGAGCACGGAATAACTGAATTTCAACGCTTCCTTTTCGGCTTTGCTTAGCTTTTCAAATCGTAATTCCAAACGCTGAATGATGTTCAGCCAGGCCAGCAATTCAGCCGTCGCCGGATTTTTCTTCAGCCCTTTGTGGCGAATTGCCTGGAAATGACCCAGCGCTTGTTTGAGCATCGTTGGGTCAAATTTGTCTTTGCCAACGCGGCGTTCGACGATGTCCCGCAACCGCGTTCGATCAGGGAATTCAATGTGATAGAAAATACAGCGGCGCAGGAACGCATCCGGCAGATTTTTTTCTGAGTTGCTGGTCAGAATTACCAGCGGACGATCAGCGCGGCTGGCTTTAAATTCGCGACCTGTTTCGCGCACCTGAAACGAGAGGTTTTCGATTTCGTGCAAAATGTCATTGGGCAAATCACGTGGCGCTTTGTCCACCTCATCAATCAACACGACGGATCGTGAAGGGTTGCTTTCACGCAGTTCTTTGGGCAATAGAAATCGAATCTCACTGGCCGTGTTCGAGAGCAAAATTGCCCGACCGAGCGCTTCGTAAGAAATGTATTTTTCAGTATCCAGCAGCTTTGGTTCGGTGTTTGCCGATCCGTTCGATTGCGTCAGATGCGCATCGTGGAAATGGCGCAGCGCATCGTATTGATAGAACAGATCGCGTGCGGTGGCGGTTGTTTTGGTGTGAAAGACCAGTCGCGGCCAAGCCAATTCATATGCCACACTGCGCGCTAATTCAGTCTTGCCAGTTCCCGGCTCGCCTGTGAGCAACAGCGGCTGGCCTAAGGTGAGCGCAATATTGACCGCGTGCTTCAATCCATCATCAGCAATGTAATGCGCGGGGTGATGAAGCGGGTCATTTCGCTCAAATTCCGATAGCAGGGCTTCGCGTTCCGGCGTTTTGGTGCCGTCGCCTTTGTACATTTCAAACGTGGTCATAGTTCCTCGGCATATTTCTGACAAACTGCTGCCAGCCATTCTTCGACTTCATTCATGGGTAAATGTTGTCTTCCATGAAACAATTCATCGCGAATTCTTTTTTCCAGCGAACGGTCGCGGCGTTTATACCCGCAATCGTCAGCCCACTGCATCACTTCTTCCACGCTTATTTCGGTGAGCTTTTCCAGCACCTGGGATTGAAAGCCTGAACCGGATAACGCCTTGCTGAATTGCGTGAGGTTTTCGCAGACCTGATCAACCCCGCGAGTTTTCCGAAACAGCCCCAAAAACTTTTGGGTCACCGGTTCATCCGGGTAGGTGATGTGCAGAAAGATGAGGAATTGCGGTTGCTGTGTTCGCGTTTGAACCTCAACCCAGAATTTCTGATAGCGTGAAAGTAATTGTTGTGTGGCCGCATTCCAATGTCTGACGCTATGCTCAATAGCAATGACTGGCGGCAGGCATTTGGCCTCTTTGCATAATCGAGCAAAGATTCCCGGCCAGTCGGGCGAATCGCTCATATAAAATTCATCAATGTATTCGACAAAGAGCCGTTCAAATAATCCTTTGATCAGCCTTTCATACAGCTTCCCGATGCCCGTTTCATCCAAATTGTTTTCCGAACTTGGCAGCTCAATCGAGATGTTTTTCGGCTGGCATTCGATTAAGTCTGCCAATTCTGTTCGGCTTAACGTTTTGATTGCCGTATCAAGTTCAATGCGCCATAAACGTTCGACCAGACTGTCGGGGCAATCTTCTTCTCTGCCGTGGACAATATGAAATTGCAGTTTATTGCGAGAATTCTTAAACCACCGAAGGAAGGATTTATTGAAATCCATTTGCTGCGATTCGCGGTCGCATCGCAAATAATCAATCGCCGGATTGACGCCCTGCCTGATTTGGAAGGGCTTGGGATAAGCAGTTGGTGAGATGTGCGAATAGATTTCCTTGACTAATTCTGCTAACGCGGCTTCCGCCTCATCCACGTCCAACAGGGATAAGCTGCGGCCTCCTTGCGGACGATGATGAATCGGCTCCAACCAACTTCCTGGCGGCAACGGGCAAGGGCGAACCAGGAGTGGGATTAGGCGAAAGGGCGATTGATTCTGTTGCTGACGTTCCAACAACCAGGTGAGTTCGGTTTGTCGAATATCCGGGTCGGCAAGGAACGGAGCTGAGATTAACAACACCGCGACATTACATTGAGCAATGGCCTGCTGGATCGCCGTCGTTGTTTCTTCCCCAAGCCCAATCAGGCTTTTTTCCCAGCAATCAATCTGCAAGACGCGCAGTTGCGTGACCAAAGCCCTCTTCCAGACTTCATCTTCTGCGTGATAAGAAATGAAAACCTTGCCGGACATAATTCAATTTGGGGATGCGCTTGTGGACAATGCTACGTCATCTGCCAACCGTTTCGTTTTACGGCAGATTACTTGGTTGTTAACTGATAAATTTCCATAGCAAATGCGGCCAGTGCTTCTTCTGCTGCCGCTTCGCCCATTGAGGAAAGCGGTTTGCCATCTCTGGGCCGCAAATTGATTTTCTTCAGCCATTCTACTGTTTGCCAGGGACAAGGCTTAATGACAAGGGGGATGAGTCGTCGCAGTTTGCCCGCATCGCGTAACGCCAGAAGGCGAGGGATTTCTTCGGTGCGAATAAATTCTGAAGTCAGCGAATTCGCCGATACTAAAAACACAGCCAGTCCGCCCTTTTCCATGGCCTGCGTGATGGCCGAATACCAATCTTCACCCGCGCCGATGCGGCGGTCGTCCCAGGTTTCCAAATGTCCTTCCAGGGCGAGCACCTGAAGCTGCGTCACAAGGCGATCCTTCCAGTCTTCGTCCTTATGACTGTAGCTGATGAAAATGGTCTCCATAAAATAAAGTTCCTCGCAGATAGAAAACAGCTAGCAAACGCTACGCCCGCCGCTTATCCAATGGCATCTGATCCGGTCTCCTGCGCTGTGTCCGATAAAAAACTGCGGCTGATTCTCTCGTGAAACGAGAGAAGTATAAGCTTGCTGGGAAGCTGAAACAAGTATTTACTACGGAAGGGATTTTGATTTATCGGCAGGGTCTCAGCCCCGGTGAGAATGGTCAGGACAATTCATCAATCAGTTCAATTCTGCGCTGATGCCGACCGCCTTCAAACGGAGTTTCCAACCAAACTTTGACAATTTCCAAGGCGAGTTCTTCAGAAATCATTCGCTGCCCAATCGAAATGACATTCGCATTATTATGCTGTCGCCCCAGTCGCGCGGTCTCGACGCTCCAACATAAAACACAACGAACCCCTTTGACCCGATTGGCTGTGATGGCTTCACCATTTCCTGAACCGCCCAGCACAATGCCGCGCTCAACCCCAGCTTGGGCGACAGCTTCAGCCACAGGATGAATATAAACGGGATAATCAACAGGTTCTTCTGAGTCTGTGCCGTAGTCTATGACTTCGTGTCCGGCCTGAAGTAGGAAGAATTTGATTTTCTCTTTATATTTGAATCCTGCGTGGTCTGAGCCAATTCCAATTTTCATGTTTAGTAACCCGTGCTTGATTTTGATGTGTCAGGTGATACTTGATTGGAACTTATCGAAGTAATTCCGTAGACATCTCCCAATTTCATGGATTCCCAGGCGATTAGGGCGGTGCCAGTTTGTGAAGGGGGCACGCCTAACGAAGACCATCCCTTCTTTGATCTGTGGGAGTCTAACGAATGCCAAAATTTCTTTTTCAAATCTTTTGGCGCTTCGTCCATATTGAGGCTTATATTGCGTTATCGGCACAACTATCCCTGTTGATGAAATGTTGAGTGCTCTGAGAGTTTCAAGCTCACAGTCTGCACCAAGTGCTAGTACCGCAGTCGGACGATATTTGTCAAAGGCCCATAATAGACGTTCTACAAACAGCTTGCGTATTTTCATTTGTGCATTTGCGGGAAGGTTTATGAAAGAAGTGTGAGATCGTGCATGCATTGGAATAAGAGGCACTTCAACGTAAGAGCTAGCCAGGGTTTGCCAGGAAATAGCTGAATTATCGTACTGAGTGTGACACCACCCGCTTACAAGTGCATGGATGTCTCCCCAGTAATGCGTACTTGTCTTGTTGGCTGCTAATAAGTTGGGGAAAACTTTGAAGTAATCAAGCTGCCAGGTAATTACACGTGAATCTGCCCCAATATCTGAAACGCTCAAGTAATCCAATTGTTGGGAGTAGGTTTTAGGATCAAGTAAGGGTTCCAAACTGATTACTATGAGACGAGGTTGATCCATAGATACAGCTGCCCCACCAATACAGAGCATAGGTGGGCAATCATTTGCAAACTGCTCTTGTGGCAGATCAAGATAGAGGTGCTCTCCCTTAATGTTCTGCCAAGCTTGAAACTCGCGTAGAATGATTTCTTTCATTTTGTGCCTCTTATATCTTAAGACAATGCCAATAATGTACGCGAATTTGGTGAATTTTGATATTTTTCTGAGAGGGTTGGTGCTGCCTGTTGGCTAACTTCCCCAGAATTGATGAGAGAAAAGGAGAAACGTAAGCGATGAAGAAAATCTGTTTTTGTCTTGCAGTGTTGCTTGTCTCGATTGTGTTGCAAGCACAACCCGGTCCGCCTGCTGAGGTGACCAGGGCCAATCAAATGTTTCAGGCAGGGGATTACGATGGGGCGATCAAAACACTTGAGGATTTCACGCAGCGTAACCCTGCTACCACCTTCGGCTGGCTCTTGTTGGGGAATGCGTATCGGCAAAAAGGGATTCTTGATAAGGCATTGGAACTGTATCTGAAAGCTGCGACCTTTCGGCCCAGTCGTTGGCAGGGGACATTGAATGCCGCAGTGATTTATACGCTGAAAGGCGACAAAGACAGGGCTTTTGCGTTGTTACAATCGGTGCGCGACAGCGGCAGCTTCGATATGGATTTGGTACAGTCGAATGCTGATCTGGCGAGCTTGCAGAACGATCCGCGCTTTGCCCGATTGCTGCCGAAGCCAGAAGATTTTGCGAATCCATTTGTGGAGAAGGTCAAAATTTTGCACGAATGGAAAGGCGAAAACAAAAACGACCAATTCGGCTGGGTTGCGCGCGCAATCGGCGATGTGGATGGTGACAAGGTCAATGACTTCGTTACGTCCGCCCCAACGCTTCAGATCAATCAACAAGCAGCCGGTCGCATTTATATTTACTCTGGCAAAAGTGGCAAACTGCTATGGCAACAAACAGGCCAAGGCCGTGACAATCTCGGCATGGTGATTGAAGCCGCAGGCGACGTAAATCATGACGCAATCCCCGATGTCATTGCTGGTGCGCCGGGTGCCAACAAGGTTTTCGTTTATTCCGGCAGAGATGGCAAGGTGTTGTTGCCACTGACAGGGAAGGATGCGAATGAAGCCTTTGGCAGCAGTGTCAATCGCGCGGGCGATCAAAACGATGACGGGTATGATGATGTGTTAGTGGGAGCGCCCGGCAATGCGCAAGCCATCGGTAAAGTATATGTGTTTTCCGGTAAAGATGGTTCGCTACTCTTTACTTTTGACGGCGAACGCATAGGGGATGGCTTTGGCAGTACCGTGGCAGGATACAAAAAGATGAAAACGACTTTGCTCAGTATTGGTGCCCCGACAGCAGGGCCGCGTAATACGGGCAAAGTCTATGTCTACAGCGAACTAGCCAAAACACCGAAGTTTACGATTGAATCCGATGAAACAGGGGCGCGGCTGGGCATGATGTTTCTGTCTGTGGTTGGTGATGTGAACAAAGACAAAGTGCCGGATATTTATGCTTCTGATTGGGCCAATAATGCGAACGGGCCTTCAACCGGAAGAATCTATGTGCATTCAGGAGCTGATGGGAAACGGCTTTATACGTTGACTGGCGAGACGGCTGGCGATGGCTTTGGCATTGGCTCTGCCGATGTTGGCGATGTCAACAAAGATGGCTATGACGACTTGCTGATTGGTGCCTGGCAACAAGCCAGTGCTGCACCTTCAGGCGGACGCGTTTATCTTTACTCCGGCAAGGATGGAAGTTTATTGCAAACGATTACTTGTCGCACACCGGGAGACACCTTCGGTTTTGATGCGACGGGCATTGGCGATGTGGATGGCGATGGCGTGATTGATTTTCTGATCACTTCGGCGTGGAGCGGAATCAAAGGCTTTCATTCCGGGCGCGTATTTGTCATTGCGGGCAAGGCGATAAAATAAATGCTTGTAGCCAGAGGGTAGAGAATTGATTCCTGCCCCTCTGGCTACAACGCTGTTTTCAACTGAATCATTTCAAATCCGAAATCAGGATCACGTCGTTTACTGGTAAGCCGCGCTCTACGGCTAACATTTTGCCATTGCGTGACCAGGCATAGCGAAAAATCCAATCGGTCTTAAAGCTGGTGATCGGTTGTGCGTCAGGCCCGTCCAACGAATACTTGTAAATGTTGGAGGTATTGTTGACAGTTCCGGCCAACGTGAAAGCACGGCTATCGTGCATCCATCGCATGTGTGACCATCGCTGAAAGGGGATGTTTTCGACGGTCTTAATCGGTTGGCCTCCATTGGCGGGAATAACGACGATTTTTTTGACTCCTGTTCCGGGGGTAAAGGTAATACACGCCAGCCATTTTCCATCGGGTGAATATTCGGCGCGAATGTGATTCGCTTCGGTGATTTGTACCGGGGAACCGCCGTCAATGGGGACTTTGAAGATTGCCTGACTGTTGCCATCATAGGCGGTGTACGCCACCCATTGCCCATCAGCCGAAATTGTCGGCGTAATCTCACCCATTCCATTGGTCAATTGCTTAACGTTGCTGCCATCTGTGTCCATTCGCATAATGTGTGGTGTACGGCCCTGAAAATTGACGTACACGATGTACCGATCATCGGGGGAAACGATGGGCGTCATATCCTTATCCTGACTGGTAGACAATTGTTTCTGGTTCCTGCCGTCCTGATCCATGATCCAGATGTCAGCATTTCCACTGGCATTTGATCCGTACACAATTCGGCCATCCTGAGTCCAGTCCAAGCCGAGAAACTCGCTGTAGTTTTCGCCAAAGCCTGCTGTGATGGGGATCGAGTTTTTCTCATCGCCATTGGGCATGACCCAAAGGCGAGACACCTGTGCTGCCTGCACCGTCGCAATGGTTCCGGTTTTCGCAGCAACACTGACGCCTTTGTACGAATTGACGTCATTGGTGACGCGATTGGCTTCGCCGCTGGGATAGGCAATATGCCAGATCTGATCGGAAACTGTAGATGTGCCTTGATCCCAGGCATTCGCGACAATGCCGCGCATATCTGGTAGCCACGTCACTTGTCCCACCCAATGCCACTTTTGGGTTGTGATGGGCTTCATCGTCCGCTCGTTCACATTCACAGCCAACACATCAAAGTATCGAGTGCCGTTCTCTGTTTGTTCGCGGAGCGCGGAACAGGCGATGATTTTTCCATCTGGCGACCACGATGGTGCATAGAAATTTCCCCCGTCCATCGAAAAGTTCGCCGGGGATTTTCTGGTTACCAAGACAAGCTGATTCGATCCTTCGGCATTTGCCGTGATGAGACTGGTTTCTTTGTTCTCGATGTTATAGCGGAAGAACGCAAATGTTTTTCCATCCGGTGCAAACGTGACGGGACTATCAACATCCTCGATGAGTTTGCGTGGCGTTCCGCCCAGCGCCGGAATTTGATAGAGCGCCCCAATATTTCCCTGATAAGTGACGTAATACAGATACGTTCCATCAGGTGAGTAGGTCGGGCTCAGATAGCGAACCGGTGCCGGGGACACAATTTGCATCGAACTGGTGGTGCTGGTCTGCCGCAACCACAAACTCTGATTAGGAACATCTTGCAGCACATGTACGACATATTTGCCATCTGGCGAAATTGTCGCCAGCGGAATTCTGCCGTCGGTCGTGAGTTTATTAATCGTCATTCGCTGGAACGGCGAGGTGACTTTATTGATCAAGGCTTCTCGTTTATTCCACAAATAAATCCCGAACGCGACAATCGCTACCGAACAACAGGTGACCACCGCCACGCCGATTTTTTTCCGGGTCTGCGAAAAGGGAGGGCTGATCGAAAGCGCAGTTGTTTTTTGAGGCAGCTGTTCCAGCGGGTTCAGAATCAGTGACTCTGCAAATGGCTCAGGGTTTGATTCTGGCTCCTGATCGGTAATCTCTTCCTCAATCAGAATGCGCGTGTTGGTGCGTTCGTGGATCAGGATGTCTTCCACCTGAGACTGCGTCATTTTGACATCGGCAGTGAAGCGGTAGCCGCGTCGAGGAATCGTCTCAATGTATCCCTGACCCTCGCCATTTTCGTTGAGGGCTTTTCGTAATTGTGAGACATAGGTGGTCAGATTACTTTCTTCGACGCAGGTGTCGGGCCAGAGGATTTTTAGTAGCTCATCTTTTTCCATGACCCGCCCCTGGTTTTCTACCAGCACTAACAAAGTGTCTAAAACTTTAGGGGCCAGCGGAATCGCTTTTCCTTCGCAAGTCAGTATTCTTTCGGCGGGATCAAGTCGGTAGGGGCCGAATTCGTATAAGTGACTGACTTGTTTACGCATAACCATCTTCAGAACTCCTTCAGAAAAAATAAATCCACTCTTTAGGCGATCTTCAGGACAAGAGGTAAACCGTCCCAGTAATCTTCTGGTGTAGCGTAATCAGGTTGCTGAGCAAAAGTTGAAGTCTGATAACTGAAACGGGATTTTAACTTGAAACTCTTCAGAATGGTAACGCTCCAGCGTGTCTGTGAGTTCTTGGATTTCTTTTTTTGATTTCTGACGTTTTCACAGACCTTGGATCGGAGAGCACTTTTACAGGGGACGTTGCCGCTACCAAACTTGTGAAAGTGCTCTCTTCCTTCTGCCCCCTCAGGTGTATCAGAACAGGCTGACGATGAAAGTAAAAAGACGGATCGAAATTATTACGGTGCGGGAGCAGACATACCAACGTCATAACACAATGCAATTTTCTTCGACTCCGTCCGCTCCGCAATGGTGTGACGGATGTCAGACGCAGCGTCAGATGCTTGACTCGGAAATAGCGGCAATGATTTCCGGCATCACTTTGCGCACTTTGTTCCGATGGATCGAAAGCGGCCAAATCCATTTTGTCGAAACACTCGAAGGCAAAGTCTTGATTTGCCTTCAGTCCGTAACGGCGAAAGCCACTCAGCTTGAAAGCGAGGGAGTTTTTTCAAATGGAAGCAGTATTTCAAACGAAGCAACTTTTAGATCACGATAAAATCAATATGGATAATTCTTTAAGTCATCGTATCGGCGCATTGCGCGAATTAACCCAGGTCTTGATGGAGGAGGTGACGGAACTGGAAACCGTCAAGTCCATTGACATCAGTCAGGGCATCAACATTTACGACGAAGTCCGGCAATATGAGACAGCCTTAATTCGTCGCGCCTTGCGATTGACCGGGGGCAACCAGAAAAAAGCCGCACGTCTGTTAGGGTTACTTCCCTCGACCCTGAACGACAAAATCAAACGTTATCAAATCCAAGCTGTTGCCGCGTAAGGCAGCTCGCAACCAACTTTTCAGTAAGGCCCAGGAGGGCTGTAGATATGACGAGCATACCGAATCAAAATTTAGCGGCTATCGGTATTGCACGAGCCAACCCCAGTCTCGTACATGGTTTCATAGAAGACAGAATCACACCGATTGCTGAACGGATGGCGGCCATGCGACAGGTTGAGAATCAAAAGGCGACCTTGCCTCTGCTGGCCACGGCCAACGATTTACGCGAATTGATTCGCTACCTGAAAAAATATACCGATGGCGTGACGATTGTCGAGGCCCTTGGCGAGGTCAAAAAGCGGATTTTAGATCCGCGCAAAATTTCTGCCTATGAAGCTTGGGGCATTATCAATCGTGATGGGGATTGGCTCAGTCTCAGCCCTCTTGGTTGGGAGCTTTCGCGCAAGTTGGGATTGGAAGCCGAACTCTTTCGCGCCATTCTCGACCGCGTGGAGCAATATCGCGCCGTCCTGGAATATTCGCACGCGCAACAACTCAAGCTCATTACCCAAGAGGACATCGCAAAATTCTGGCGCAAGCAATACAACGACTCTCTTGACTTGCACCATGCCAAAACAGTCGAAGGGAATGTCGTTTGTTTTTTGCACCTTTGCCAGGCGGCGGAATTGGGTTCCCTGACCGTGGGCAAACGTGGACAACCGGCACGCTTGCGAGTGGATAGCGAAGAATTGGAAATTTTTATTCGTTCGCAATGGGATACGCCCACACCAGACACCGCAACCGATGCTGAGTCCCGGCCTGTTCGCTTGCTTCAACCGGTCTTTCCCACGAACCCCGCGCCAACCATGCAGGTATTTCTTTCGTTGCGGCCAACAAATAAAAATGCGACTCAACTCCAAACTTTGCTTGAACTCCTTGGGGTTGAAAGTGAGTTGCTCGAACGCGGAACGATTCCTTCGTTGCCCATGTCTGAATCGGCATTTGAAGTCATGCGTCGTTGTGAAGCGGGGTTGTTTGTTGTCACACAGGAAGATTGCCTGCGTGATGAAACCGGGAATTCCATCTTACAACCCGAAGTGCAGGCCGAAATTCGGGCCGCGTATCTTTTCTACAATCGCCGTGTGCTTTTGTTGTGGGATGAACGCATCCCCGTCCCCACCGATTGGCAGAATTTTCACCGATGTGATTTTGACGGAGGGGATTTGACTTGGGAGACCGGGCTGCAATTGACGAAAGCCCTATTGAGTTTGAAGTGAATTGTGCTGAAATCGTGGTGTGATTGCTAAATCACCGACTTCAACTGGCGACGCCCGCGAGTTACTAAATCGCGTTACAAAATTACAGAGCACCAGATTCCTTTCCTTCCAGTGCTATCGCATCCTTGCGCAAAAATCCTTTTGCGCTCGCGGCAACATTCTGTTAGCGCGCAGCCTCTGCTAAAATGCGACCTCCTGTGAACAATCGTCTTGGATTTCAGGCTTACGACTAACCCGCATTTGAGGAGGTTTCTATGCGTCGCTCAATCATTTTCTTAACAAGTTGCTTGTTGCTTAGCAGCTTTGTTGCCTTTGCACAACAAGGCTATCAAAAACCACCGAAAGACGTGCTGGATGTGCTAAATGCACCTGTCACGCCGAACGTTTCGCTCAGCCCTACGCGCGAACGAATGTTGCTGATGGAAGGGGAACGCTATCCGTCCATCGCCGATCTCTCCGAACCGATGTTGCGTCTGGCGGGCTTACGCATCAGCCCGAATACCAATGGCCCACATTCGACGCCGCGTGTCACGGCGGTAACGATTCGCACGCTTGCAGATGGCAAAGAACTCAAGCTCGCATTGCCCGCTGGCGCACGCATCGGTAATGTCAGTTGGTCGCCCGATGGCAAAATGTTAGCCCTGACGAATACCACCAGCAGCGGCATAGACCTGTGGGTCTGCGATGCCACGACCGGCAAGCTGACACAAGTCAAAGGCTTGCAAATTAATGCCGTAATGTTTGGTGCCATAGACTGGATGCCGGATGGCAAAACGCTCTTGTGCAAAACGGTTGTCGCCAATCGTGGCGCGGCTCCGGTCGCTTCCCGCGTGCCAACCGGGCCAACGATTCAGGAAAGCTACGGCAAAGATTCGCCCGTGCGTACCTATCAGGATTTATTGAAAAACGCGCACGACGAAGCGTTGTTTGATTACTACGCGACGGCCCAATTGGCGTTGGTGAATGCCAGCAATGGCAAAGCGACGATGGTTGGCAAACCTGCGATTTACTCCGGCGTCAATGCGGCACCCGATGGACAGCACATCCTGGTTTCGCGCCTGCAAAAACCATATTCGTATTTGCATCCTTACAATGACTTCCCCGAAGAAGTTGAGGTCATGGATCGCACTGGCAAACTGATTTACAAGGTCGCCAGCCATCCGTTGCAGGATCAGGTGCCGATTGATGGTGTCCAGACTGGCCCACGCAATCCCCGCTGGCATCCAGCACAACCAGCCACATTAGTTTGGGCCGAGGCCTTGGACGGTGGCGATCCGCGCAAAACTGTGTCGCACCGTGACAAAGTGGTGATGATCAAAGCCCCGTTCAGCGGGCAGCCCGTGGAAATTGCCAAGACCGAACATCGCTTTTCAGGACTGAGCTTCGGAGAAAAAACTGGCGTGGCAATGCTGACTGAATTTGATCGCAAGCGTCGCTGGATACGCACGCATTTGATGAATTTTGATAACCCGTCACAGCCGACGAAAGTCGTGTTTGATCGTTCGATGCAGGATCGCTACAACGATCCCGGCTCGCCTGTGATGAAGACATTGCCGAACGGGCGCAGCGTGATGATGATGAACGGCGACGACATTTTTCTGAACGGCAGCGGCGCATCACCCAACGGAGATCGGCCTTTCCTGCGTCGCTTCAATCTGATGACGGGCAAAGCAGAACAACTCTTCCGCTGTGATGACAACAGCTATGAATCGGTCGTCGCGTTGCTCAGCAATGATGGATCGAAATTCATCACACGTTATGAAACCAAATCCGAACCTCCGAATTACTTTTTGCGTTCGGGCAGCAACAAACAGGCGCTGACCAGTTTCAAAGACCCTGCGCCGCAACTGCGCAAGATCACGAAACAGCTTGTGAAATACAAACGCGATGACGGTGTGGAGTGTTCGTTCACGCTCTATTTACCGCCCGATTACAAAGCAGGCACACCGCTGCCGACAGTCGTTTGGGCGTATCCGCTGGAGTTCAATGATGCGAGCATCGCGGGACAGGTTTCCGGCTCCGACAATCGCTTTACATTAATCAGCGGAATGTCGCATCTGTTCTTTGCGCTCCAAGGCTATGCGGTGCTGGACGGCGCGACGATGCCGGTCGTTGGCAAAGACCCGGAAACGGTCAACAACACCTATCTGGAACAAGTCGTGATGAGCGCGAAAGCCGCGATTGACAAGGCGGTCGAGATGGGCGTGACAGATCGCAACCGCGTCGGCGTCGGCGGGCACAGCTACGGCGCATTTATGACGGCGAATCTGTTGGCACATTGTGATCTGTTTCGCGCCGGAATCGCACGCAGTGGCGCTTACAATCGCACGCTGACACCGTTCGGCTTCCAAAGCGAACCGCGCACCTACTGGCAAGCGCAGGAGATGTATCTGAAGGTTTCGCCGTTTATGTTTGCGCATAAATTGAAAGAACCCATTCTGCTGATTCACGGCGAAGCGGACAACAACACTGGCACGTTCCCGATTCAAAGCGAGCGGATGTATCAAGCGCTCAAAGGCAATGCAGGCAATGTGCGTTATGTCACGCTGCCGCATGAATCACACGGCTATGCGGCCCGCGAAAGCATTGAACATACGTTGTGGGAAATGATCACGTGGTTTGATAAATACGTGAAGACCGCACCGGGAACGACGGCGTCGAATCGGTGAAACTTCGAGGTGGGTTTTTAACGCAAAGGGACAAAGGGGCAAAGAAGCAAAGAAAATCCATAGACGGCCTTTGCTCCTTTGTCCCTTTGCTATAATCCGCTCAGGCGAGAATTGGAATGATGTGGGTTTGAATCGGCTGGCCTGCAATCAACACTTCGTTCTCGCTTACAAACACGTCAATCTCTGAACGCAAGCCGAATTGCCCTTTCAGATAAATTCCCGGCTCAATTGAGAAGCAGGTATTCGGCACAACGAAGCGCGTGTCGGGCGTTTCCAGATTATCAATATTCGCCCCGTTGCCGTGGACTTCTTCGCCGATGGAATGGCCGGTGCGATTGGTGAATTGATCTTCGTAGCCTGCCTGAATAATCACCGCGCGCGACACGTCATCTACTTCAGCTCCACGAAACGATTCGCCCGCGCTTACCTTTTGCCGGATGAAATCCACTGCTGCATCACGCGCTGCGGCGACGATGTCGAAAATGCGCGTGTGTGCTTCGGGCACGGTTTCACCGACGAATCCCGTCCAGCTTAAATCGGCATACACAGAATGCGTTTGATTTAGCTTCGCCCAGACATCGAGCAGCACGAAATCTCCTTGCTGAATCGGCGAAAACCGCTGACTGTTGGGACTGTAATGCGCATTGGCGCTGTTGGCATTGACCGCAACAATGGGCGGCGCATCACAGATCATTCCGGCATCCGCAAACCGTTGCATCATAAATTGCTGAATCGAATATTCCGTCACTTCTTCACTCGCACGAATGCTGCGCGCAATTTCGGCAAAGGCTTCGTGAATGATGCGATGGACGTTTTCGGCGGCGGTGAGGTGCGTTGCCTTTTGTTCGGGCGACCAGACGGCCTCAAAATGCTGGACTAAATCAGCACTGGTTACCACTTCAACATCAAAACTGCGCACAAGTTCAATCGTTCCTGCATCCACTCGCGAGATGTACGGAATCGCATTTAGCGGCGAATATTGCATGGCAATGCGGCGAGCCTTACCGAGCGCCGTTCGCAAAAAATCGTGCTGCACTTGCCACTTTAGGTAAATCTGTTTCGTGCCGGGCAGGGCATCCAGTTTGTCGTCTTCGATGCGATGCACAATTTTGGTTGGTTCGCCATTGGCGGGCACAAAATAAAACCATCGTCGCGTCGTATGCGTGTGTGGATCAAGTTTCAGAATCCGATAGGCCAGTGGGTCACTGTGACGAAAATCATAAAATAACCAGCCGTCTAATTTGGCAAGTTGGAGTGCCTCTTGAATGGCGGCGATCCGTTGTTGTTGTAAATTCATTTCCATATAAAAAACTCAAAATCAGCCAATCTCCGCAGTACGCGAAGCGCCTGGGAGCGCAGGTATCCTTGCCTGCTTGAGAGCGCGTGTTTACGCGCGCGAACATCTATCGGAGCGAATCCGTTTCGGGGAAACAAATCTTTCGTGATGAAGTTTGCTCTGCTCATCGCTCCGCAAACAGCAGGCAAGGATACCTGCGCTCCCAGGCGCTTCGCGTTGTCAATCGCTTCGTTGCTCTTTTATTTTTCCGCTAATTTTCGGCCTGCATCCAACTGATCAAAATTCAAAATCGCGTTGAAGACCAGAAAATAGCTGCCCTGCGTTTCGGCGCGCCAGAAGGGGTTGTTTGAGAAAAGCACAACGTGGCCTTTGTCTACCGGAACATCAATCACGGCGGCGTGTTGCGCGAGTTCATTGCCCGCTTCCAGTAGGCCTGTCACCAGCAATTCGCGCGCATCGGCATACCGCAGCACAACGCGCGGGCGGGCCGTCGGCGGAATTACGTAAATCGCATTGCGCATTTGTTCGGCGGTTAGCGGTGCAGCTTCCCAAACTTCGGACTTCGGCTCTTCCGGTACTTCGACGGGAACGCGATTTTGCGGCGTATCCGGGTCATCTGGCCCGCCACGCCCGGTCAACCGATCTGCGCCTTCGGGATTGACCCGACGACCACCACGACCACCGACCGTGTTGCTGAGATTGAAAATCGGGCCGCTGGCGTACCAGACTGCCAGATTGTCACTGAAGCCGTAGGCAATCGGGCTGGCGGCATCAACCAATTTAGCGCGCACGCCTGTGCCGGGGGCGCGTAACCGTGTTGCCGCAGCGGTCGTGACGCCCGCCGTGAATCCGAAGTTGACCGCAAAATTTGCCGTGTCGTTCGCCGTGATCAGCAACCCGCCGCGCCGGACGAAGTTCTGTAAATTCTCGACGCCTGACCAGCCCAGGCCGGGGCGCATGTCTTCGGTTTCATCTGTGCCGCCAAGGTTCGGCGTCAGGTCAGTTTTTTTCCACGGCAGGGGATTCCCGAACATCGGCATACCACTGACGATTTGTTGTGGATTGGCTCGACCGACAGGCGCGAAGATCAGGACATCGTATTTTGCATTGAGGTTCGCGTCTTTGGCGACGTCCTGGGTGCTGATGTAATCGAAGGGAACTTTGTATTTGTCGAATTCGATGCGCCACCAGCCTTCATCCTGCGTGCTGAGCCAGGTGTGCATGATCGCAATGCGAGGCGCTTTGACCGGATGCGTTTTGACTTCGGGCGCGGTGCTGACGGCCATCACTTTCAACCCTAAATCTACAGCGGTGCGTTGCAAGTCCGCTTCGTTGACACCGCGAATGATGAATGACCCGCGCCGAAACTTCAGCCCTGTAATCTCGAATGCTTCTTCGGCAGCTTCAAACTGCGCATCCTTGAAACGATAGCGCAACGTCACCAGCGAGTTGTCGGCGTTATGATTGATGACATAGATATTCCCTTTACCGATCATTCCGCCGGGAGCTTTGACCTCGCCATTGACCAGTTCCATCGGTGCGTCCAATGCTTTGACATCGGTGATACGCACGACCTGCACATTGCCCAGTTCGCCAAACGTCCAGGCAGTGTCATCGTAGATGTTGCGTTGCGGGTCGTTTGGCGACCAATACTGATAATCCAGCATCATGTCGGCAATGCGGCTGTAGGGCTGATCCATTCGCACCAGATACGATCCGGCGGGGAATGTGCGTGTCGTTGGTTCTGGCGGCGCTTCCTGTTTTTGTGGGCTGCCACCATCGCCATTGCTGCCCGCGCTCGCGGCAACAGGATTGCCATTGGCCGGACGTGCAGGCTTCCTTTTTGCGGGCAAGGTAACGGTAAATTCGGCTGTTGCGCGATGCACTTCGCAGCCCTGCATTTGCAGCAGCCGCAGCAACTCTGCCTGTCCGCCTGCGCGCGGATCATTTTTCGGGAAGATGTATGCCGACGGCCCGGAAGTCTTTGGTTTCAGAATCGAATTCTTGCTCTTGAGATAAAAATTGCGCAGGAAATATTGCCGATTGGCGGCAAACTGTGCGAGCGAAATGAGCAAGCCGGTTTGCTGATAATTGTTGTTGTTGCGCTGTGACCATTTGGCCTTGGGCAAGGGCGGATTCTGCTTGTACCACGTGCGCGAATATTCCTGTGGTGACAGCGTGCGTTCGACTGTATCGGCTCCCGCATTGCCAAACGTTTCGTACAAGCGGCTGATGCCATTGTGCGAGGCTGCAACGAACATCAAATAGCTTGGTGACCACGTATCGAAGGTGCCGTAGGTAAAAACGCCGGGCATTCCCATCTTGGTCATTTCGCCGACGTTGTTCCATCCGAACATATGCCATTCGTTCGTCAGAATCGGATCAAGCCAGGCGTTGTAAGGTTCTGCGCCGACAGTGTTGTCATACAGGTAAGCGACGGATTCATGCAGATCGTGCAGTACCTGCGGCTTCCATTGCAGGTACGTCTTGACGATGTTTTGGGTCAGCTTCAGGGACATCGCCATCGCATCACGGTTGTTGTCATGGGCGACGTAATGACCCCAATAAATCAGGTTCGGCCAGTTTTTGCCCGGATTAGCAAGATGCCAGTTGTAGATGTCTACCTGGCGGTCGCGCCCGTCCACTTCGACGACAGGCGTAATGAGCGTAATGACATTGTCGCGGATGGATTTGATATAGGCGCTGTCATCCACGGCCAGCCGATACGCCATTTCCATGACTGCCGTGGGAGAGCCGGTTTCAGGGGAATGAATCGTGGCGGTGATGTAATAAATCGGCACGGTGTCGGGAATGATTTTTTCTGCCTCGTCGTCATTCAAATTGATCGTGCGTGGGTCTGCCAGCTTGGCCAATCGCGCGCGATTTTCCTCCAGCCTGGCGATATTGGTTTCCGACGAAACTGCTACAGCAATCATCTCCCGGCCTTCTTCAGTTTTGCCGATGCTGAAAACCCTCACGCGCGGGCTGGCCTTCTCCAGCATTCGCATGTACTGATACACCTCGTGCGAGTAAGGCAACTTTCCGGGTGCGCCAGCGACGTCGCCAAGCACGGCTTTCGGTGTGGGGACTTTGCTGGAAGCGGGCAGGTAATCGGTCAGCGGCGAATTGAAAAATGTCTCAGTGGTATATTCACGAATTTTTTGCGTGTACGCCTCGTCAATCGGTTGATTGGCGTCACGGCCAGGTTTGATCGTCACGGCGGTTTGGGCTGAAACCGCAATCGTCAAAAAGATTGAAGACACGAGCCAGGCAAAGAAAAGACGGGTGCAGGAGATGCTCTTCATAAAGTTCCTCTTCGGTTTGTCATTCATCAGGTAGGGAATCGCTAAATTGCGGGCGCAGTGTAGCATTCACGGTCTTTCTACCGCAAATTTCGCCAGCTCCTCTGCCGCAATGGCCGATGCGCTGAAGGCAAAGTGAATGTCGAGTCGTTCATCCAGCGATTGTGCCAGCAGGTAATCATAAATTCTGAGCACCACGCGCGCTTTTGGGTTCAGCAATTTTGCATTCAGTCCAATTTCCAGATTCGTCAAATCATCACTGGTAACGCTGATGAGGGCTTTGGCATCAGGAAAGCCTGCATCGCGCAGCGTTCGTTCCTGTTTGGCGTCCCCGATAATTGTGGGCAGGCGGAGATCGTACACGGCAGGCATAAAACGCCCGTTGATGTTGTCTTCGATGACGGTGACTGATTCTCCGCGTTTGAGCAATTCCTCAATGACTTGAATCCCGACTGAGCCAATGCCGATGACAATGACGTGGTTGGATTGCTTGATGCGCTTGCGGCCAACCGAAAGCATCAGGCGACGTCGCAGCAAAGAATCTGTAATCAAGGCAAAGATGATGGCTGTGTTGGTAACGCTGGCAATCATCAGCATCGTGCCGATGACTTTTGAAACCGTAGATGAACCGCGCAAACTGATGTCGCCAAAGCCCACCGTCGTCATCAGTGTCACCACAAAATACCAGGCATCCACCCACGACAGATTTTCAGCGAAATGAAAGTAAATCGTCGTGAACATCGAGAGCAGGACGAAGAAAATGATGGCGCGCAAAACCAGCGGGTCAATGTGCCAGGCTTTGTGCTGCACCGGCTCTGTTTCGATAGCGATTGACGAGCCGTTTTTCTCCTCCGCAGATACGGGCGCATCTATGGCGTTGACAAATTTTTGTGCGGCTAATTCAGAAGGGCTGATGAACGAGAAGTTGTTCAAATGGCGCGCCAGTTTTTTGCCTAACCGACTTTGCACCAATGTAATCACAATCGGCAAATCGGGGTATGCGCTGCGAACCGCAAGCGCGAGTCGGATATTCAACTTGTCTTCGTCCGTCACGATGTAAACCAGTCGGGCCTGATCCAATTTAGATGGAGCGGACAGACTAGCACTGCGATATTCCCACCCTTCAGGCGGTTCCGGGGGGACGGCGGGATGATCTATAACGCGAACGAAATGGCCGCTTAAGGTGAGGCGGCGGGCTAAACGTAATCCGACGTGAGAGGTTCCAAAGATGATGATTTCTGATTGGCTCATAAAAGTGAATCGTGGCACCAAACTTGAGAAGTGTTAGATTTTATCCGCGTCGGGCAAAATGCAAAAACACAAACTGACAGTTCGCGCAACATCTGGTATACAATGCGCCCGATATGAAAAGTCAGCTGACGGAAAAGCAGTGGAATGAGGTCGTGGCGGAAGTTACGCGGCTGGCGCAGGCGCGTGAGGACGACACCACGCAACGCGAAATTACCGCGCAGGTTTTGCAGGAATTGAATCTGCCAACCGATTTGATTGATGACGCTGTCAGGCAGGTACAATATCGCGAAGCATTGGCAAAACAACGACGGCAACGCATCTGGCTTGGCGCGGCTGGGCTGGTTTTATTGCTTGTCCTGATCCTCAGTTTGTGGTCGTGGAATTCCTCGCGCACGGCTGCCTTTGACCGCATCCAGTCAGAGGCTGGACGTGTGACACGGACGCAGGATCAGGGAGCCACGTTGTCTACGGTCTCGCCTGATGGTCAGGATGTGGTTTTCCGCGCCAAATTGCGCGACGTTCCGCTGGGGGAAAAGCTAAATCTTTCCTGCGACTGGATTGATCCTACCGGAAAAATCTTTCATCAATCCCGCTGGGATACCCGTGATACAAATAAAGCCATCTGGGAGACGCATTGCCGTTGCCAGCTTGGCCCAAATGCCCCGAAAGGAAACTGGAAAGTCGAAATGAAGTTGGGTGAGCGTGTGCTTACCGCTACAGAATTTAAGGTTGAGTAAATTGGAAGTCATTCGTTTTTTGTCTTGGTCATCAGTCTTGGTTATTTGCTATCAAAACTGTCGCAATTGCTAGGAGGGAAAACTGACCAATGACCAAAAAACAATGACTGATGACGAGTGACAAGTGATCGGTGACAAATGAACGCTTTTATCGGTTTTTGGGGGCACGCCAAAATTGAAGATGTAGATCAGCAACTTTCTCAGGTGCTGGCTCAAGTAGGCGATCTGCCGCATTATCTCAAGCAAAATTATGGTCAAGTCGGGGTTGTGACCGGCATCGCAACCTGGGGCAAATATGTGAACGCCAGTTTGAAAGAGGGCGTTTTGACTACCTCCCTTGCCGCTTCTGGCCTGATGTCTGAAGCATCGGTGAAGGTGGCAGCGCAATCGAATTTACTGAAATTGACCCGCGATGAATTCGGACGAGCCGCACTTTTCTGGATGCAGCAGAAAAGCGTCGTCTGGTTTGCCTCACACCTGCAATTGCTCCTGCCTTTGTTGGAAGACATCACAATTTCTGCCCCCGCATTGTATGGCTACGCTTGCTTTTCGTATGTGCCGACACCGCTGACACCGCTGAAGTCAATCTTTACCGTACCCGCCGGAGCGACTGGGAAATTTCAGCTCGGTCGAGGTACGCCGCCGAGTTTGGAAGTCAATTGGCTCAAGGAAAATGAAGACTGGCAAGAATCCACTCTGCCACAAAAACAGGAACTTCAGACCAGTCAGAAATTACAAAAACTGCTGACTGGCGCGATCCAGAAACAATTGTCGGATGTGCCAACAGAGGGAGTGGGACTCTTTCTTTCGGGGGGGCTTGATTCGGCAATCGTGGCGGCATTGTTGGCGCGAGAAGGTGTCAAGGTGCAGGCCTATACCCTTGATTTTGGCGCTTTCGGTGTTTCAGAAGTCCAGCACGCTGAACGGGTGGCGGAGTATTTGAAAATTCCGCTAGTGAAGGTCGCGGCCTCACCTGACCGCATCAAACAGGCAATCCCTGCAACTGCCAAAGCGCTGGATATGCCCTACGGCGATGGGGTCACTGTCCCCTTGTTTTTACTGAATCAGGTTGCGAGTCAGGAATGCAGCATTGTTTTTAATGGCGAAGGCGGCGATCAACTCTTTGGTGGTTGGACGAATAAGCCGTTAATTGCGTCAGATGTCTATCAATCTGTTCACCCGCAGGAACATACAGCCGGAATGGGATTTCTGAAGGACTATTTGCGCACGTTTCATCGCCTGTATAGTTATGAAAAAGATGTTTTCACCGCCAACATCTATGACCAGATCAAGTCGGTTGATCCGTTGCAATGGATGACAGATGCGTTGGATGATTTGTACACACATTCGTTATTGCACCGATTGCGACGGGCAAATCTGATGCTGAAAGGTGCGCAAAATATCCAGCCTCGTGCGACCAATCTGGCGTTTGCTTTTGACCTGGCAGTGCGTACGCCGTTCTGCGATCCAGAGCTGACGAAATGGACGTTTCAGGTCGCGAGTGATTTGTTGCTGCGCGAATCGCACGAGAAATATTTGCTGAAACGGGCGGTCGAAATCTGGTTGCCGCCTGAGATCGTGTGGCGTGAAAAACGCGGCATGGGCGTGCCTCTGACGCAATGGTGTCTGGAACCTTTGTGGCGTGAGGTGGGCGAGTGGTTGCAACCGTCTGTGCTGCGCGATGAGGGACTCTGGCAGGAGGATTTGGCGTTGCGCATTTCCTCTGGAAATTTGAGTGGGCAAATTCAAGGGCGGCGCATTGGTGAGACATTGTGGCTGCTGATGATGTGGCAGGTTTGGCGCAAGACCATCTTGCAGGAAGATTTCAAACGTTCCTCTCTACAACCCTTTTTATTGCCATCGAAATTCTGGCGATGGCGCTTTAATCGCAGATGACCATACTCCACTTACAGCTTGCAGAAGAATTGCTCGCTCAGTTTGGCTCGCCCTTGTATGTGTACGATCAGGCGACCTTGCTGGCGACGATTGCGCGTATTACCAGAGCTGTTCCTTACAACCAGAAGCACTTCCATTTTGCCAGTGTTACCAATGGCAATATCGCATTGCTGCAAATTTTTCGCGCTGCGGGCTGGGGCTTGCACGCGAACACGCCGGGGGATGTGGTGCTGGGCTTGCAGGCCGATTTCGCGCCGGAACAAATTGTTTATAGCGGCAGCAATCTGAATCGGGCAGAGATGCAGCAAATGCTGGATTGGCGCGTAGCAACGTTGAATCTGGACAGCCTTTCACAACTGGAACTACTGTGTGACCTTGTTCGTGACGTGCCCGAACAATCTCGCCCGCGCCTCGGCTTTCGTCTGAATTTGCCCGAAATCACAGGCGAAAATCGCATTGGCGTCAGCCCGGCTGAATTGCTGCAAGCCACGGATGTCGCTGCAAACGTGGGGCTGAAAGTTTCCGGCATTCACTTTTATCGTGGCACCGGAACGAACGTCACGAGCGCCTTTACCGAGTCTATTGCGCGCGTGATTGAGGTTGGGCAGCAGTTGCCGGATTGGGAATATCTGGATTTTGGCGGAGGCTTCGGCTATCCCTACCGCGAAGGACAAATCGGATTTAGCTGGGAAGAATTCGGTGCTGAACTCGCATGTCAACTGCAACAGCTGACGCGGCCCGTCAAGCTGATCATCGAACCCGGTCGCGCGGCAATTGCCGCTTGTGGCACATTGCTCGCGCGTGTTGTTTCGGTCAAATGGCAAGGGCAAAAACAAATCGTCGGATTGGATACTTCGGTCGCGAACATTGCGGTGCTCAGCGTTCACGGCGGCTATCGGGAAATCCAGGCGTTGAAAGATTCGTCTGGTGAGAAATATCAAACCGATTTATGCGGCAACACGACGTTTTCACGGGATTATCTGGGGCGAAATTGTTCGCTGCCGAAACTCGCCGTCAATGACATCGTCGCAATTCTGGATGTTGGGGCATATGGTTACGCGATGGCTTCTCATTTTTTGCATCGCCCCCGCCCGGCTGAGGTGTTGTTGGATGGAAACACTTTCCGGTTAATTCGTCGGCGTGAAAGTTATCAGGTACTGCTCGAACAACTGTAACCTAACTATCATCTCGCCACAGCTCCTGAATCCGTGAAAATCTGTGTCAATCTGTGGCTGAAAAATAGAGGTCCCCACTGTGAAATGTATCAAATGCCAAACGGACAACAAGCTCAAAGAACGCAAAGAGAACAACGGCAAGTGCAAGAGTTGCAAGCATCCATTCACGTTTGACCCGAAGATTTCGGATTCATTTACAGATCAATATTTCGCCAACGCGCTGTCTACCATTTCGGTAAATGATTCGTTGTATTTCACGCCGCGCCAGTTCTACTACTTTTTTAATAGCCGCAAATATGCAACGAAATGGAAAGGCCTTGGTTGCATCACGATGGTGCTGGGGGTGGCAATGTTGATCGCGGGAATTGCAACGTCCTCTTTTTTTCTGTTGTTTGTATTTCTGCTGCTCTTTGGGACAAGCATCGCGTTGTGGCTTCCTCCTGTGCAGAAATGGTTGCGCGGGAAAATGGATAAGAAGGTCAAGGCAGACATTCATCAGGTCAATCAATGGCTGGAGCGCTGGATGGCAAATAATGGCAAACAGCCAAAATTACTGCCTCCGCCCGCACAGCAAACAATGCCTGCCAAACTTAGTCAGGAAGTGACGGCCTACAGCTTTGATCGCGCCGTGATTTGCGAAAACAAGAACATCGCCCATTTTCTCATCGCCAATAATTTTCACTTTGAAAACAACTGTGCGGTCTTAAGCGTGGATGGTTATCCGCAGAGCATTTTCTCGACTGTGCTGGAAATGCTGCATCGCAACCCGGAATTAAAAGTTTATGCGTTGCATGATGCCAGCCCGCTCGGCGTGCAACTGGTGCATCATCTGCGCACCGGGCAACGTTGGTTTGCCGAAAGCCACGGCGTGACAATTTATGATCTGGGACTGCTTCCGCGACAGGTGATGCAACGGCCTATGTTTATTGGGCAGGACAGCACCTTTGCCAATCAAGCCCGCGCGATTCCGGTCGAGGTCTGCAACAGTCTTACGCCCGAAGAACTGAAATGGTTAGGCGAAGGGAAGTACGTTGAATTGGAATCGCTCGCGCCGATGATGTTGCTGAAACTTTTGCGCGATGGCATTGCCAAGAGCCGCAACCCGCAGGAGGACGATGCGCTGGTGATGGTCGGCGATGGCGGCTACTACGGCGGCAGCGATGTGGCGGTGTATTCGGTGGACAGTTTTGGCTGAAACCGATCATGAATTGCTGTGTTTATGAGAACTATTCTTTGCGCTGGCAGACGAATAAATCCAGTCGAATATCTGGCTGACCTTCTTCCAGGATAATTAAGCCTGCGGCATCTAGTCTCTGTCTTAACTCAACAATGCTCGGCGACCAGGTGGCTAAGCGCCGACGATCCCAATCCCGGTAAATGCTAAGCATATCTTCGTGTTCGCGCGCGTGCTTTGACCAGTTGCTGATGATCAAAACCCCTTCGCTTTTCAATAGATCAGCCATCCGCATGAGGACAATTTGCAGCTGGTCATTAAAATCACGCTTACGTTCCCAACCAAAATGCGCCAATGTACCCAGCATACAAGTGATCAAATCAAACTTCCCCAGGTTAGGAATCTCTTTTGCGCAGAAATCGAGCAGTTGAAGTTGGATTCTTGTGTCGGCGGTGGCCTTCACCTGTGCATTAGCAAATCGAAGGGCGTCTATATCATCATCTACGCCGATGATTTCGCTTCCTGCCTCCAGTGCTTCGCGTAATCCGATAGGATAACGTGCCGTACAGGTTCCAATATCCAAATATCGGCTCAACTTGCCCCACCGATTTAATTTTCTCAGAACTTCTTTGACACGACTCATTTCGACGATTTTTAAGTTCTCGTCGTTTGAGGTAAGGGCAAACTCATAAATCGCCAACCAGTTTGGTTCATAATCAATCCGTCTTTCGGCAGCCTGATATGCATCTTCCAAAAGCGATAAATATTCTTCCGCCGGTTTGGCCTCTTGCCAGAGAGAGTCAAAATAGGCTTCAGTTGCATCTTGGATCGCATCAAAATATTTAACTGCATTCGAGTAAATATTGACCTTGGAAATGATCCCGTCACTACCGCCGCCAAATACATCAACTCTGAAATCATCATAGATTGCGATCTCTGAGTCTCCCAGATCAAACTCAAGGATTCCCTCTAACCTTTCATATTCGGTCGCATCATAGGTCACACGAACCTGACATCCTTCGCGCAGCAGCGTGTCAAAACTTTTCTTGAGATTGCGGAACGCCGCGCGAAATCGTTCGATTTTTTCACTGTCATTCTGATGTCGTAGGTGAATAAATTTTCGTTTCCAGGATTGTGCTGCTTCAGATGGCTCCTGGCTTAATAAAAATAACCTTCTGACATCGCCAGTTTGTTCCCGCAGGCGGCGCAGCATATTCGTGTTGGCCTCAAGCACACGTGCGTCACCCCGTGTCCAGAAACCTGAGGATAAATAGGTTGTCGTCCAAAAGCGTTCTTTGACTAAATTTAGCGCTTCTGCGTATGCCTCTAAACAAACACTGCTTGAATCAATATAGAATGGTTTTGAAAGTTTTATTGACTGATCTCCAGCAAAACTCGTCAGATCTTCTGCGAATTTTCTGAGCCAGTTTTCGACATTGCTGAAAGCTGCTGTCAGCCCCAGACCGCCATCGTTCAAGTCCGTATGGGTACGTGATCGCGATGACAAACGCTTCCATTTGTTTCTGATTTCAGCGATCTGTAAATCAAGGTCAGCAGCCAGGACAGGATCATTCCCGTTGCTATCTGGCTCAGAACGAAACACCTTATAATTGAGTCCGTTTAGGTCGGTCGGTAAGGTCACGCCTTCTTCCTTCAGCACCCAAACCCTTTCTCTTCCGAGTTGTGCAAGGAACAGACCGTATTCTAAAACTACGTTATCTCTCGTGATCTGATTTTTACTTCCACGTGATTCGCGTTCGTCATCCTTCGAGAAGACGAGTAGCGCAATATCAATCTCATTTGCCACCTTAAGCAGCGTTTCCAGGATAAACATTCCCTGATCGAAAACTTCATACCAGGGCCGTGGCATGAAACCGTATCTGTTGTTCAGCCCCGCGACGAGCTTAGGGATGATTCCCCGTTCTTTGGCTTCCGAAGAACTACCAATAAATAGATTCAGCATATATCCTCCTGGCACTGCTTATTCCCCTCAAGGATGGCTGATTTGCAGCGCAATGACGTGCTACTTGGCGAGCCATGCGATCTGGCGCTTCCGGCTTATCGCAGCGAGCTTTGTAGATGTAAATCAGACAAAAGGTTGGCGGCTGAATTGCCAAACTTTCCTGTTAAAACTGAGACAACACAAAGTATATGACTAGCAGTAGGGCGTTGCAAGTATTTATCTCGCAGCATAGGACAGGCCAGTAGTACATCCACTGCCTGGGCCAGAGAACTGACGCAAAGGCGTACAGTAGACTGTCCAGTCTGCTGAATTCTTCGCATCCAAAGCTTTGATATAGGCAAGACGGCTTCATCTGCCCGTCTTCCGCAGATTTGACAATCCACTGTACGTTGTTGCGTTAGTCCTGCGTAACTTATGTGATGGGGAATTATTCGTCATTAATGGCCCTGTAACCATAGCTCAAGGCTCACCAACAACCACAGTTTGACGCCGTACCGTGCCCACGTATCGCCGCGATATTCCAGCCAGTCACGAATCAATTCCTGATTGAGATATGGCCTGATGCGGGCTTGTTTGCTGAGCAATAACGCTCGCGCCTGTTTGGGCCACAGGTTACGAAACCAATATTGGACGGGAACCATCATGCCGCTTTTCGGGCGTGCGATGATGGCTTCGGGCAACACATCCTGCACGGCAGCTTTCAGCACGGCTTTTTCCGTTGCTCCGCTTAATTTGTATTCCGGCGGAATCGTCAGGCTCATTGCGACGACGCGTTGGTCGAAGAGCGGCGAACGGCCTTCCACTCCACACGCTCGCGTCACGTTGCTGACTTTCGTCAAAATGTGGTCGGCACCTTTGAATTTTGTATTGATGAACATCAGGCGATTCAAATAGCTTCCCGCGCCAAACAATTCAGACGCAAAAACGGATGACTCATCTTTGACGGCCTGCCACACATCGGGTTTCAGCAGCCGTGGCAAATCCTGCGAGCATTTCTGGTACGAAGCTAGATAGGCCGAAAGCAGATCGGGCGCGTGTTCGGATTGATAAAGATTGGTGAGCAGCATCGGCTGATTTTTTGGGCCGCCAAAGCAGGGGTCGCCGCCTTCGCCATTCAGAATGACATTGACTGCCTGTTTGGCTTCACGCCCCAAAATCAGGTTGGGGACAGTCAACGGATCGCCTATCGGATCATCCAACAATGCCATCGCTTCAGGATGTAAATCCCACATCTGTTGCGGGGTGATTTCGATGATGTGATGCTCCGTTTGGCAATGTGCGGCAACCAGCGAGGAAAACTCCAATTCGTTCGGCGTGGCAGAACCGAAGTGAATCGAATAGGTGTGAACCGGATGCGTGTGAAGCTGTTTTGCGAGTGCGACAACCAGGCTTGAATCAAGCCCCCCGGACAAATAGCATCCCACGGTTTCGTTCTGCGGCAAGGATTCGCTGATGACCTGATCCAGCAATGTCCGCAGTTGTTGTGCATGCCATTCGAGCGGTGGTTTCGGGTCGGCAAGGCGCTCTTCGATCTGCCAATACAATTGGGTTTCATTTTCGGGTAAACGAACCATCGTGCCGGGGCGTACTTCGCGAATCCCCTGCCACATTGTTCGTTCGCCTGGCACAAAGGCACAGCACAAATAATCCCGCATTGCTACAAGGTCTAGTGAAGGTGCGAGTTTCTGTTCCAATGTGCGCAGTCGCGGCGCAATCCAGCGTTGCCTGCCTTCTGTTGAGTAATACAAGGTTCGTGCGCCGACGCGATCACGCACCAACCACAAGGAGTTTTGCTGTGTGTCCCACACGACGAAAGCGAACATTCCCTGCAACAACGACAAGCATTTCTCACCTTGTTGCTCCCACAACGCCGCGATAATCTGGCAATCCGTCAGCGTGGAAGTTCCCGCGTCCGGCCATAAAACTGTGCGATTGGAAAGCCACACATCCCCCATGACAAAAAAACGCGGGGCCTGATCTGCTACCGTGAAAAGTGCAGGGGATTCAATCCTGCCCGTGACCGTGTCAAATGCGACGCTCCAATCCGGCAGCGCTGTTGTTGCGGTAGTTGGTGCTGATTTTCGGAAAGATGTCCACATCGAAATTCGCTGAACCTTGACCTGATGCGAGAAAGTGCGCAGTATAGCAGCCCAACTTTACAACATCACCTATCGGAGGCAAGCATGGGAAAATTGGCGGGCAAAATTGCGTTAATTACGGGTGCCAGTCGTGGCATTGGCAAAGGCATCGCCGAAGGCTTCGCACGCGAAGGAGCCGCTTTAGTTTTGGTTGCGCGTGACCTTGACCGTCTGCGTCAAATTGAGGAAGAACAAACGGCTGCGCGTCGCAATGTCGTCGTGGTGCAGGCGGATGTGACAGATGAGGCACAGGTGCAGGAAGCCTTTCAGCACACAATGCGGATGTTCGGGCGACTGGATATTTTGGTTAATAACGCGGGCGTCTTTGATGGCGGGCCATTGGATGAGTTGACACTTGAAGCCTGGGAAAAAGTGATGGCCGTAAATTTGCGCGGCCCGTTTCTTTGCACCCGCGAAGCGATGCGAATTATGAAACCGCAACAAGGCGGACGCATCATCAACATCGGTTCCATCTCTGCACAACGCGTCCGCCCGAACTCTGCGGCGTACAGCACCAGCAAGCATGGCATTTGGGGATTAACCCAGGTGACGCAGCTTGAAGGCCGTCCCTACGGCATTTCCTGTTGCTGTTTGCATCCCGGCAATGTCGAAGTCGAAACGCTGGCCGATGCACAACGCCGCAACAATGAACCAAGAATGCGGCCCGAAGAATTGGCCGAAGCTGCGATTACAATGGCGGCCTTGCCTGCACACGTCGCCATGCTGGAAGCCATCGTGATGCCCGTTGCGCAACCTTACATCGGACGTGGCTAAGGCCATCGGCTTAGCTGTTTTTCGGCACGCGATAGGTTTGCCGCGCGCGCACCCGCACATCTTCACCCATCACCTTGACGCTTAAATGGTGAAACTGTCCCGGCTGCAATGCGTTGGTCGGGTAATAACCAAGTGTGTATTGATGCCCGATGTCTTCGGCAATATCTTTGAAGGCTGCCGTCAGTTCTTTCATCGAATCGGCATTGAAATAACGTCCGGCGCTGAAATCAGCAAGTTTTCGCAAATCGTTCCGGCTTTCGGTGCCGAGGAAAATCGAACGATGCCGAACGCCAGTTTCACTGGGGAAGGTTGTTCCGGTTCCCGGCCAGCCACGAACCGCGCGCTGTAAAGGCACGGTTTCGTTATAAATGATTGGGTAAATCACCACGTCATTTTCCTCAACCAGATTGAATGTTCGCTGTGGTAATCGAACTTCTGTCCCATTGTTGCGCATCATTTCCTCACGACTGGGCGCACAGGTGAATGCCTCGCGATCCATGCCATCCGTGAACAGCACAATTGCCTTGCGGCCTTCAATCGGCGCAAGGTTTTGCGTCAGGATTTTATGCAGCTGCGTATTCACGCTCGTGTTCACGCGGATGAATTTATTTTTTGAGGATTCCTGAATCGCTGCCCGCAACACCGCGCGATCATTCGTAAATTCACAGAGCGTTTTGTTGTTGCCATCAAACGTCGTCACCATCACGCGATCATTCGGTCGCAATCCTTCGACGAACTCGGTCGCCGCCCGCAAAATCGCGTCTTTCGCTTCTTTTTCGCTGTCCGATGTGTCCAGCATCAACACAATGTGAAACGGAACCCAGTCATCTGAGAAATGCGCGATTTCCTGCCGAATGCCATCTTCGTACACGACAAAATCTTTCTGCTTCAAAAACGGCACATATCGCCCGGTGCGATCCGTCACCGACACAGGAACAGGGATGAGCGTCGTATTGACCTTGATGACATTTTCGTTTGTGGGTTCCGTGACCGGAGCGGGCAACGGTTTGGTTTCTGGCGCTGGCGCGGGCTTGGTTGCAGTCGGTACAGTTTCACGCTGAACTTTTCGCCCGGATTGTGGGAACACTCCGATTGAAATCGCTATGATAAGCAGCGTCGAAATGGCGGGATGCACAGTGGAATAACGCATAGACGGCTCCTTTGGCGATGCGCTGTAAAGAGGGAACAACGTTGGTTTGCTTGTTTGTGGATCGGGAAAGGGGAACCGATGCCCGGCATTATATGCATCTCGTTTTGATTTGTGAATCGCAATCTCAAGAAAACTCCAATCACTTCCAATTGCCAATCAAAATAAATGGTGCCCAGTAATACGGATGTGCAAAAGGACTCTGGGGATCGGCTTTGAATTTGGGCATCCCTGCCGCCGTTTCAGTTTCATGCACGATGGAACGCGTGAGCGAGATGGTCGCCACCGACAATGCGCCGCGCAGCATTTTCCGTTGGGCCTCGCGCATCGCTTCAGCTTTGCTCAATCCAGTTTCGCGCAGTTGATAAAATTCCTGCATCAATCGCGTTGTGCTGTGGTCGGCAACGGGCCACAAACTGGCGACGACAGCGCGCGCGCCTTGCCGTTGTGCCAACACGCCGAAGCCTTCGACCTCTTTGCCATTTGCACCGCTGCCTGATGTCGCCGTATTGCACGCTGAAAGCGTCAACAACTCAACGCCGCTGAAGACATTCGGCAGGGCTTTGATCTGCGCCAGACTCAGCAATTGCCCATCACCGAGCAGCAGCGCCGAATTCGTTTCGTTGCCGGGCTGAAATTGAAAGTGGCTGGCAATGTGGACAACGTTGTTGCGTTCGCGCAGGCCCGTCAACATTGACTCCTGCGTGAATTGCTCGTCCAGCTTGATCGTGCCGGGCAACACGCCGGAACTGCTGCCTTCGGCTTTGATAATGCCGCGCATTTCTTCGGCTACACCGGGCAGCGCCGGAACGCCTTCGCCGTGGGCTTTTGTCACGCCTAAACCAAGCGCCCGCCAGTGTTTGCTTGGTTCCAAATGCAACCGTGCATTGCTCGCGGGCGTAAACACGGCATGACGATAGCTCTCCACTAAATACTGTTTGCCGTCGTGGAGCGCCGCCATCGGCACATACCTGAGCACGCCGTCCAATGACCACATCAGCAACTCCGCCTTCGCCGCGCGCAAATCCTTTTCGACAGGGCCGAGCAGCGTTTTGTACAATTCCTGCGCGAGCGGCAATGGATCAAGCGTCGGGTTTTGCAACGCCTGTCGAAACGCCAACACTTTGCGATTCAGCTCTGCTGCTTTGATCGGCACCTGATACGCCTTTTGCACATCAGCCGTCGTCAGCACAATGCTGAACGTGTCTTCGCCGACAACGGTGTACAGCGCGACCGCACCTTGCCCGAGTTCGCGCAAATCTTCCATCAAGCCCTGTGCATCCCGAAGCTGGGAGACTTTGCCCGCGTCTTTGGTCGTCTTTAATTCGTCATTCAGTTTGTCGAGGAATTTCTGGAAGGCTTGGCCCGCGACGGCGAGATCGCTTTCGATTTGCTTGAGCCGTTGGTTTTCGGCTTCGGTGCGGGAAGGTTTGTTGAGTAAAGCGGAACGCTCCGCGCCGAGCGCCGCGAGCTTGTCAGCGACTTCGCGGTAGCGTTTGTCGGCGGCTTCTTCTTTCGGCGTGAGCGTCGCCTTTTCCCCTTTCGGCACATCGTTGGCGCTGCCGCGAATGTACTCGAAATACTCTTCTTCCTTGAGCATCCGCAGAACTTGTTCGGCTTCAGGCAGGCGGGCTTGGGAGATCAACAGATCGGCGAGTGTGCGGTAGTCGCTCTCTTTTTTGCTGACGTAGTTTTGCTGGGTCTGCCGATCAAAGTTGCGAATATCCGCACGCACTTCTTGATAGACATTGATGATCTGTTTCCCATAAAAGATAGCCGTGTCAGGCCATCCCATTCCTTTCCAGTCGTGCATCAACTCTGCTAGGAGTAGCCTTTGGTAATACACGTGCGGAGATGATCGAGCCGTTATGTAAGCTTTTGTGTGATACTGAATTGCCTTGTCGTATTGTTTCAATCCACGATAGGCATTGCCAAGATCACGCTCCACATCAATAAACGGGAAAACATCGGACGTATTTGGTCTATTGCTTTGGATATTGAGCGATTGCTGCGCCATTTCAAGGGCCTGCTCGTAGTTCCCTCGGTCATATTCAAGCTTGCTCATGGTTACGAGAACTGCGCCCTCAGCACTAGGCATTTTTAACTCACGTGTGATTTGTAGACCATTCCTGAGCGCCTCCATCGCTTGATCGTGTCGCCCCAAAATCCGATAAATTGTCCCCAAATGATTGTACGCGCCAACCTGGAGCCCTTTGTTTTTTGCTTCGATAGATAGTTTCAGATATTGTTCATAACGTTCTGCCGCTTTTTCGTAATTGCCAAGCACCATATTTAGAGTGCCGAGTTGACGCTGTGCCGTAGCTTCAGAGGTCTTATCGCCAATTTCTTGTGACGTCTGCAATGCTTGTTGCGCTAGTTCGTTCCACCTGGGATAGCTGGATTGTCTATCTGCTATCTCAAGAAGCAATCTGACTTCCAATTGCTTATCCCCAATCTCACGGGTGATCAATAACGCCCTTTCGTATTCCTCGGGCAATTCCGCTTTCGTCAGTCTCGCGGCCTTCATATTCCCTAGATTGCGAAGGGCGATTGCTTCTGCCGCCCGGCTCTTCACTTCGCGCATGATGCGTATGGCCTCTTCCATCAAAGTCATAGCTTTGGTGTAGTCGTTCAGCGTGTTATAGACACCACTCATCCGGGACAACGTGTAGCCTTCCCAAAACCGTTCGCCTAATTCCGCCCACAGTTGCCGCGCTTGCTGTACATTTTCCAATCGTTTTTGCGGATTGCTAAGTTTGCTGAATTCCCACCCCAAACGTTCCGCTGTCATTCGCTTTTTGTCAGCGTCGGTCGCCGCATCTTTGACTTCCGCTTTCAATTCGTACTGACCTTTGAGTTTGGACACGCCGAAGCTACGGATCGTGAGTTGATATTCGCCGCTGGTCGTCGCAATTTCCGACAGCGATTCCGGCATACCAAAGCCGGGCAAATCCACTTCAGCAATTTGTTTGCCGTCTGGCGCAATGAGCGACATTACTACGTCAATGGATTTCTGGAAGACATCGAAATGCACGAACTGTCCGGCCTTGAGCGTGATGCGATAGGTGTGCGCTTGCGTGCTGGTGAGTTCGCGTTCGATGAGGGTGTTGGGCGGGAGCGGCTGCACATCCTGCGCGTGAGCCGCTGTGCGCAGCGTCAAAAAACACAAGGCGAAAACGCACATCTGGCGGAGCGCGGAGACCTGGGAGCGCACGCGGCTCGCGTGCTTGGCGTGGGAAGGAATCGCTTTCTTTTCAAGAGTGCCCTGATCGCAGAGGTTTGCCGCGCTTTCACTTCGCAAACTAGCACGCGAGCCGCGTGCGCTCCCAGGCGCTTCGCGTTTCCTCGCCGTCGTTTGGCAGTGACAGAGATGTTGTTTGAACATCATAGATTTTAGCCTCCTACTCAGAAGAGCGGATTCCCCGCGTGCAACCCCTCACAAAAAATGAAAAAAAAGCTGTGGCCGGAAAACTGTAGTCCTTTTTGCGAGGGAGGGAAAGGTCGTTTGGCGGAAGCGCGGGCGCGAGAGTATGATTTGCGCCGCTTTATCGCATTCATTTTATTGAACCACGGAGCACAGAGGGCACGGAGATTCTTTCAGACAGGATTGACAAGATTGATGACAGGATTGACACGTTCTCTCTTGTAAATCTTGTGATCAATTTTGTTCATCCTGTCTTGCCTTTACTCCGTGGTTCACTTTCTCGAAAGGAACCAAACAAATGACTGATCTCAACATTGGCATCGTCGGCTTAGGCTGGGTCGCGGGTGCGCATATCGAAACCTTCAAAAACGTCACGGGCGCAAAAGTCACCGCCGTGTGTTCAGGCCGCAAGCTTGATCCGGCGGAACTGGAGAAGCAGTACGGCATTCCGCTCAAGGTCTACAACGACTACGACCAAATGCTGGCTGACCCTGACATTCACGTGATTGATATTTGTACGCCGCATCCGTATCACCCGTCACAGGCGATCCGCGCTGCCGAGGCGGGCAAACACCTGATTATCGAAAAACCCCTCGCCCTGAATTACGACGACACGGTGAAGATGCGCAACGCGATTCACAAGGCCGGGGTGCAGGCGTGTGTGTGTTTTGAAGTACGTTTTTCCCAGCATTTCACGACCATCAACGCGGTGCTGAAAGAAGGCTTGCTCGGCGAATTGCACTACGGCGAAATTGACTATTATCACGGCATCGGCCCGTGGTACGGGCAATTCGGCTGGAACATCAAAAAAGACATGGGCGGCAGCAGTTTGCTGACCGCAGGTTGTCACGCGTTGGATGCGTTGCTGATGTGCATGGGCAGCGAAGTCGAAGAAGTCACCAGTTACAGCAATCGCAGCCGCAGCTCGATTTTTGCGCCCTACGAATACGACACGACCTCCGTGACGATTTTGAAATTTAAAGACGGCAAGCTCGGCAAAGTCGCTTCGGTGACGGATTGTTTGCAGCCGTATTATTTCCACATTCATCTGGTCGGCAGCGAAGGCAGTTTGCTCGACAACCGCTTTCATTCGCAAAAGCTGAAAACCAATCGGCACAAATGGAGCCACTTGGAAACCGCGCTCGTGGATTCGGGCGATGTGTCCGATCATCCGTATCAACCGCAATTTCAGGCCTTCGTGGACGCGGTGAAAGCGGGTGAGAAAATGCCGCTTACAGATTTTGACACGGCGTTTCAATCGCATCGTGTGGTGTATGCGGCAGATCGTTCGGCGGCAGAAGGGCGGACGATTAAGTTGGCGGAATTGGCGTTGTAAGCATTGGTTAAGGTCTGTTAGAGTTGCAGCGTCGGAGGAGTTGAATTTATGCCACAACATGCACGAGTTGAAATAGAAGTGCCTATTGCAGTTGAGCGGCTCAAGTTGCCATCGGGCGTAAATCGGCGTTTGCAGACGCTGTTGGATCGCCAGGATGCAGGTGAGCAGCTTACTGCTGCGGAACGAAAAGAAGCCGAAGGGTTAGTTGAATTGGCTGAGATGCTGTCGCTGCTTCGGTTGCGGGCGCAGCGTGTGTGGCAAAACACGCCTCGCACAGCATGAGTCCTGCCTTCTTGCGCAAGCTGGTGATTCGCAGAGCAAAGAATCGCTGCGAATATTGCGGTTTGTCGCAAGCAGGGCAGGAAGCCACATTTCATATTGACCACATCCTCCCGCTCGCCTCAGGCGGAAAAACAACCGCAGACAATTTGGCCCTCGCTTGTGTTTCCTGCTCGCTGCGTAAAAGCGCACGTGAGAGGGCGGCTGATCCGCAAACAGGAAAAGAAGTTGCCCTCTTCCATCCACGCCGCGATCAATGGGCCGCGCATTTTCGTTGGGAAGGCGTTCAATTGCTTGGGCTGACAGCCACAGGTCGAGCAACGATAGCCATATTGGAACTCAATCGAACCCTTATTCTTGCCATCCGCGAAGAAGAAATCATTTTAGGAAGACATCCAGCCTAATCCCTTGACAGCTATCGGCTGCGCTTGCATTCTACTGCGCAGCCGAAGCAATACTAACAACTCTATCTTGACTTGCAGTGAGTATCTGCAACGCCAGTGCAAGGGGGAAGAGATGTTCTCGAATTCCAATTTGCATTCTATCCTTTGTTGGTTCCGCCATGTCCTTATCATCGGAAGCGGGCTTTGCGTTTGTGTCGCTTTCGTCCAGGCGGAGCGATTGCCGATCAACATCTATACGACTGCCGATGGCCTGGCGCACAATCACATCAATCGTATCAAACGCGATGCGCGCGGCTTTCTGTGGTTCTGCACGGACGAAGGCTTGTCGCGGTTTGATGGCTACAAATTCGTCAGCTATACCACGGCGCATGGCTTGCCGCATCCTGATGTGAACGACTTTCTGGAAGCGCGCGACGGTACGATCTGGCTGGCGACGGATGGCGGCCTCTGTCGCTTCAATCCGGCGGGCGTGCCTGCGCCTTACAATCCGGCGAGGCAAACTGCCAATTCGCTCTTCACCATCTTTCGCGTCGGCAGTCGAGAAAATTCCAATCGCGTCAACACGCTGGCCGAAGACCCATCGGGCGGCATCTGGTGTGCGACGGTGGACGGCTTGTTTCTGCTGGACGCGAAGCAAGGGCAAGTCAATCTTCGAGAAGTGGAACTTGATCTGCCGCGCGCCAATCGCGACGATCCGCACGTGTCGCACGTCGTCGTGGATAACTACGGCATTCTGTGGGCGGGCGCGATCAGCGGGCTGTATCGGCGCACACCGGACGGGCGTGTCGAGCGATTCACGAAAAGCGAGGGCCTGCCGGACAACTACATCCAAACCGCATGGCTCGATCAGGATGGGCGCTTGTGGTTGGGCACACGCAGCGGCGGGTTCTTTGCGGTGTGGGCGGCAGCGGATCCGCACGGTCTCCAGATCGAACAGCAATATGCCGAGCGCGATGGTTTGCCGGGGCGCGATGTCAGAAACATTTTTCGTTCGTTCGATGGCAAGCTCTGGATTGGCACAGAAGGGGGCTTGAGCGAGTTGCTTCCGGTCGGCGGGCGCACACGGTTTTTGACTTACACGACAGCGAATGGATTGGGCGAAAACCAAACGTACAAGATGGCTGAAGACAAGGACGGCAATCTGTGGCTCGGCACATTTCAGGGCGGTGTGGCGCGCATCGCACGGCCCGGCTTCATCACCTACGATGCGACAGACGGCTTTCATCCCAACAGCGCAAACAATATTTTTGAGACGCCAGCGGGTGAGTTGGGTGTTTATAGCGAAAATATTTATACCGGGCAGGAATATCCGGCGACCTTCCATTTGTTTGGCGGACAACAGTTCCAATCGTTTACTCCCCGTCTGCCGCCGCGCATTGACCAATTCAGGCATCCGCAGCTTCACCACTACCTCTGGAATCACCCCGACCAGCGTTGGCTCATAACCTCACACGGACTGCTGCATTTGCCTACAACTAACGAGTTCACACGGGCAACCTATCTTCCCGCCAAAGTGATCGCCGCTAAAAAACAAGGCTGTTTGTTGAGCTTTGAGGATTCGCGCAGTGATCTTTGGATGGAAGCTTACGGTGCGCCTGTGGGTCCCTTTGGATTGATTCGCTGGGAACACACCACCGGTCAATTTTATCGCTATGACGGTGCGTCAGGCTTGCCTTCCTTGCGGGAGATTCGTCCGAGCGCTTTCGGCGAAGATGCGGCGGGTAATGTGTGGATTGGATTTGATCGCAATGCCGGCCTGGTGCGACATCGGCAAGGACGATTTGAACCGTTTCCAGCGGCGGCCAACGCGCCCATCGGCGGTGTCAAACTGATCTTCTTCGATCAGGCCAAACGAATGTGGGTCGCGACGAGCGCAGGTGGATTGCTGCGCGTGGATGATCCGACCGCCGAGCAGCCGCAGTTTCAGCGCTACACGATTGCGGAAGGTTTATCGAGCAATGAAGTCTGGTGCCTCACCGAAGATCGTTTTCAGCGGCTGTACTTCGGCACAGGCCGCGCGTTGGAACGGCTTGATCCGGCAACGGGGCAAATCAAGCATTTCACGCAGGCCGATGGATTGCCGCGCGGCATCGTCACGGCGGCGCACGCGGATCAACAAGGACGCCTGTGGTTTGCCACGAATCAAGGGCTGGCGCGGCTGGATGCGCTGCCGGATCGCGCGCCCGTTGCGCCGCCGATTCTGCTCACGGGCTTACGTGTGGCGGGCGTGGCGCAACCGCTTTCCGTGCTGGGCGAAGTCACGCCACGCGCATTGGAACTTGCTCCCGGTCAGGACAACATCAGCGTGGATTTCCTGAGCCTCAATTTCGGCGGCGGCGAAGTGATGAAGTATCAATACAAGCTCGATGGTGCAGATGCAGATTGGAGTCAACCAACCGAAGAGCGTACGATCAATTTTGCCAACCTCGCGCCGGGCCGCTATCATTTATTCGTGCGCGCCGTGCATTCCAGCGGACTGCTGAGTCAGACGCCTGCGACGTTTTCTTTTACGATCCAACGACCGCTCTGGCAACGCTGGTGGTTCGTGTTGATGGCGGTGCTGGGATTCGGCGGCCTTGCCTTCGCCTTTTATTGTGTGCGCATCAAACGCATCATCGAACTTGAACGAATGCGCACCCGCATTGCTACCGATTTGCACGACGATATTGGTTCAAGCTTGTCGCAAATCGCCATCCTCAGCGAAGTCTCCCAGCAACGCATCCTCAGTCAGCAAAACGGCGTTAGTGATTCGCTGGCACAAATTGCCAACACGTCGCGCGATTTAGTAGACACGATGAGCGACATTGTGTGGGCGATCAATCCCAAGCGCGACAAACTCAGCGACCTGTCGCAACGGATGCGCGAATTTGCCAGCGATGTGTTCTCAGCGCGCGACATTGCCTTCCGCTTTCGCAGCACTGCCGACGGACATGGACGGAGGCTGGATGCCGAAACGCGCCGCCAACTTTATTTGATCTGCAAAGAAGGTGTTAACAACGCCGCGCGGCACGCCCAATGCACCGCAGTGGAAATTACCTTTGCTGTCCAGGATCATTGTCTTGTGTTGGTCGTGGCAGACAATGGGCGGGGCTTTGTTGATGATGGTTCCGGCACAGGCCCACGCAACGGCAATGGCCTCGACAGTATGCGACAACGGGCGCGCGCATTGGGCGGCGAGCTTGACATCCGCTCGCAGCCGCAGCAGGGGACGACCATCACGCTCACGCTGCCATTTCTGACACGAAATCGCACAGGCTGGCGCAAGTACCTACCTGTGTGAGTAGGCTGGTGTGCAGGCAATCAGCGCTAAGCTAGGCACTGGAACGATGTCATTTTCCATATTCCATTTTTGAGTTGTCATTTGTCATTGCTCACTTCGCTGCAACCACGATGAAAAATGGAAAATGAAATGAGCACCGCTATGTCCGATTCAATACCCAATCCAATGCCGCTCCCTGATCCGATCAAAGTCGCATTAATCGAAGACCAGCGGACAATCCGCGAAGGCTTGACAGTCTTGATTGGCGGCACGGATGGATTCCAGTGTATTGGCAGCTATGCCTCGATGGAAGAAGCCTTGCCCTGTATCAACGCGCGGTTGCCGGATGTAGTGTTGGCGGATATTGGCTTGCCGGGGATGTCCGGCATCAAAGGCATCGGCATTTTGAAGGAGCGGTATCCAGCGCTGCCGATTCTAATGCTGACCGTGTACCAGGACGATGAACGCATTTTTCAGGCTATCTGTGCGGGAGCGCGCGGCTACTTGCTCAAGAAAACACCGCCTGCGCGTTTGCTGGAAAGCCTGCGAGAAATTGTCGGAGGCGGTGCGCCGATGTCGCCCGAAGTGGCACGCCGTGTCCTCGAACTCTTTCAGCAATTCAGTCCCCCTGCCCATGTGGATTATCACATCACGCCACACGAATTGCGTTTGCTGCGGTTGTTGGTCGAAGGCCACAATTACAAGACTGCTGCGCTGGAAGTCGGTTGCACGGTGCATGCGATTTCCTTTCACATGAAAAATATCTACGAGAAGCTGCAAGTCCACTCCAAATCCGAAGCCGTCGCCAAAGCTTTGCGCGATCACATCATCGAATAAATTTACCCGTAACTACCTCCCTGTGTGAGTAGTGACGTCCGACTGCGCATTGAAGTATCTACTATTGCGTTTAGAAGGGGATTCACAGCCAAAGGAGACCAAACCCATGAAACGAACTATCTCAATCGTTGCTGCAATACTCGTCATGCTATTTGCAGCACTCGTCGCACTCAACCCGCTATCGCCAACTGCCAGCGCCCAAAGCGCGGCGAAGAAACAGTTGTACGCCATCAATATTCGGCATGTGAAACCGGAATTGATGGAAGAATATTTGAATTTTATCAAGACCCGCATGAACCCTTTGCGCGTGAGAGGCGGGGTCAAATCTTCGTTGGTCTGGACCGTCGGAAATGGGCCGCAAAATACCGTGATTATGGCAGTCCCGATGGATAACTTTGCCGCACAAGACAACCCCACTGGCATTCCGAAGGCGCTGGATGCCGATTCCGCAGCGGTTGTGTTCCAACAACAAGGCAAATATTTAAGCCAGCAGGAAAGCTACATTATCGAATCCGTCCCCGATTGCAGTTGGACGAATCCGAAATTCAAAGAACTGCCGAAGTTCGCGATTTTGCGTTGGCAGAAAGTCGCGTTTGGGCGCTCGCAAGAGTATGAAGACTACTTTAAGAATTACGAAATTCCGGCGCGCAAACAAATCGCCGCACAATCCAACATGCTGGGGCAATGGCGCTATCGCATTCGCTTCGGCGGCGATTCCGCGACTTATCTGATGATGCGACCTTTTGAGAATTATGCCGAACTGGATAACACCAAAGGGCTGGCAGAAATACTCGGCGCGACAGAGGTCAAAAAGATTTACGACCAATTGCCAAAAGGTGTAATCGTCAGTGACGAAGTATGGGTTCTGCGCTTCCGCCCCGACCTGAGCATCACGCCACAAACCAGCACCGCCGAGAAGAAATAAGTAAAACGAAAGGAGCCCCAATCATGAAACGCATTCTATTCGCAACGTTGTTCATCCTCATCGCTGTCGCGCCGAACTTCGGGCAAGCCGCGAGTAAATCTGCGAAGGCCGACGGCAAAGTTGAACAAGAAATTTTCAAGGCATTGGACGAGGTGCTTACTGCGCTGGTCAAACGTGACGGTGCTGTGATCGAACGATTATTCACTGACGATTACTTTACGGTTTATGACGGCGGTCAGGTGGGAGACCGTGCGCGACTGATTGAGAGTTTGAAGTCCACGACCAACGGCTGGGATGACTGGCAGCGCGTGGAAAGCAAAGTCAATTTCCACAGCAACACCGCCATCGTCCTTTGCCGCTATCAGGTCAAGTTTCATAACAGCACGGGCAGCCATGAAGCGCTCTGGCGCAGCACAGGCGTCTGGGTGAAAGAAGGCGGACAGTGGCGACTGGCGGCTTCGCAATTTACCGTCATCAAACCGCCGCCACCAAAACCACAGTAACGAATGTGCCCCAAGGCTGATGTCAGGACAGTTTTGAAAAAATGGCTTTGGTTCTCGCCGCCTGAGCGGCGGCTGACTTTAGCCCGGTCGTTTCAACGCCGGGAAGCACGGTGCAAATTGTTCCCGTCGCATCGCGACGGTTGAGATTGAAGCCATCGTCGTGCGGGTTTCAAGCGTCGCGATGCGACGCGAACCTCTGTTGCTCGTTGCCCCCAGCCCTGAAGGACTGGGCTAAAGTCAGCCGCCGCTCACGCGGCGAAAAGTCGAGGTTTCTGGTAAAAATAAAAGTGTTTTTACTTCAGGCCCCAAGGCTTTTTCGTAAGTGCCATCAAGACCCTTAATCACGCAACGCAAGGAGGCTCGCACCATGAAACGCTTACTACTCGCAACCCTGTTCACATTGATCGTCACCACTCTTTCGTTCGCCCAAACGCAAGCGCCTGCACCGCAGCTTCTGGTCGTGCGGGAAACGCGCGTCAAGCTTGAACTATCGCAGGAGTATTACACGTTTATGCAGCAGGAAACGCTGCCTGCGTACCGAAAAGCGGGCATCAAACAATGGGATGCGTATACGACGGAGAACTTTGGCGAAATGAAGTTCTATTACATTCGCCCTATCGCCAGCCTGAAAGAGTTTGATGAAACGGATGCACTCACCAAGGCCTTGGGCGAAGATGGACGACGCGCGTGGACGGCAAAGTGGTTGCGCCTGATCGTCAGTTCGCGCGGCTACCTCGTGCAAATGCGACCGACGCTGAGCCTGATGCCAAAGACCAGCGCCGCGCCTAAACTGGCCTTGCTCGTAACGCACAAAATCGCCGTGGGGCGGGCTGCTGAATTTGAAGCCATTGTCAAAAACGAAACCGTCCCGATTTTACAGAAGACGGACGTCAAAGCCTTTCTGGTCGGCAGAGTCTCGCTGGGCGGTGATGCCAATGAATACCTTTCTGTCCTCCGCTTTGATTCGTATGAGGAAATGGAAAAATGGGCCGTCGCTGCACAACTGCAAGGCTTTGGCAAGATCGCGGAAAAAGAAGTTGGCATCACCTTACATCGAGAAACGGCAGTCTTTCGCTACCGACCGGATTTAAGTATCCGGCCTGAACCACAAAAGGCCGAAGCCAAATAAGCCGCCGCCGCAGGTAGAGAAGGAAATTTCTCTCAGCCAGTTGAGTCAAAGAAGGCCCGCTCCCGCCCCCACTGTATGGCAGGAGCGGTGACTCAGTTGCAATTACTGATGCTGAAGACGTGGCTGCCGCCTGTCTTCCTCTGCACAAAACTTCGGCAGAGGCTACCATACGCCGATTCGCCATTAGTACAGGGAAAACTAAGTTTTTTGAGATTGTTTGTGGGACAGACATTGACCATTGAGCACTCCCCATTGACCATTTCTCTGTACGAAAGAATGGTCAATGGGGAGTGCTCAAT
>JAFDVL010000033.1 GCA_018268995.1 Acidobacteriota bacterium
GCCAGTTTATCTTGCCAAACTCAGCAACTAACAGAAACGAAGCAAAACGAGTTTTCATGGTGATCTCCTAAAGTCAAAGTGAACGTTTGAAAAATGCTGTCCGGTTTTCTGCGGACAACGAAGTGGAACGGAGTAGGTGAGCATCGCGTGATGTTCTGTTTTTTCTCCTTCCACTCACGAGTGAGAACGGCGCGCAAGGCATGACAGGAATTTTTCTCGTGGGGGCAAAATATTTCTGACGCTACGCTACTTCCCTTTCGAAGATCGTCATCAGAGGTACAAAAATTGCCCTGTTGGGAGATGTAGGGCAAATTCCCGATTGACACGAGTGAGCTTCAGTTCTAGGCTAAAAGTATGATTATGGCAGCCGCATAATTTGAGATCAGAAGGTAACAGAAAAATTTAGGAAGCAGCCGCAAACGGCGGGGAGGCGAAATAAAACGAACTCTCAGCATTCTGATCATGACCAGCGCGTGGTTGACACTGGCGCATAGACATCCGCCTGCCGTCAAAGCCATTGTCAGACCAGCCAAACAGACAGTTCTATCAACACTTGAAGTTGGGAAACCCATTGAACGCGAACTGGCAGGCGGGCAATTCCACCGTTATCAACTCACGCTGGGAGCCGGACAGTTTGTGCGCCTGCTCCTTGATCGGGGGCCCGCAGACATGGCGTTGACTATAGCTGGAGTGAGTGGGAAGCCATTATTGGCAGTAAAGAGGGCAGCGGCTGATCAAGGCGCAGAAACCCTGCTGGTGCTCGCTGAAAGTGCGGGACTTTATCAGATCGAAGTACGTGCAGCGGGAAGGAAAGGGATTTCTGGTTGGTATGCAATCAACCTCGTGGAGCTTCGTAATGGAAGCGTCCAGGATCGGGAGTTGATCGAAACACAAAAGACGTACGATGAAGCCGTTAATTGGAAAAGGCTGGGAAAACCTGAAAAAGCGATTTCTCTCGCACAACGAGTTGTTGAAGTGCGAGAGGACTTACTGGAAGCGGAGCGTCCGGGGCTGGTTGCCGCCGATTTCATTACCGCGCTGAACCTGCTTGCGAGGCTGTACAGCGATCTGAACCGGGCAGAAGCTGAGGAGACGTACCTCAAAGCACTAACAATTTCTGAGAAATTCCCCGTGCCAGACCCGATTATCGCCAGCACGCTGGCAGGAATAGCAGACCTCTATTTCAACAAGGGAATGCTGACCAACGCGGAGCCATTGTTGCTCCGCTTACTGGCACTGCGCGAGCAAACTCTGGGGAAAGAACATCCTGAAACAGCGAAAGCAGCGTATCAACTAGGGGATTTGTACTATCTCAAAGGAGCCTACCCGAAAGCCCAGTCCTATCACGAACGCGCCTTGACAATTCGGGAGAAGAGGCTCAATCCGCAAAGCCTTGCCGTCGCCACCTCACTTAATCGCGTCGCCATCGTTTATCTTGCACGATCGGATAGTCAAAGTTCTTTTAGCCCCGAGGAATCCCAAAAACTGGATTTAGCGGGTCCCTATGCTAAACGCGCTCTTGCTATCACACATCAACTTGCCCTGACAGCTCATCCTGAAACAGGACTTTCTCTCCTTGTTCTTGGGGAACTGGAATTAAGAGATTCTTCCCGATACAGTAGTTATGCCAATTTGAGGCGTCCTCACAAAGGGGACCACACCATTAGCCGTGCCGACGCGATCCTGAGAAGGGGTTCTCGTGCAGAGACGATGATCTATCTAAAACTCTATTGTGATATGGCGCTGGAGAATTATTCCAGATATGGAGCGCCGATGGCAGGAGCGCCGCTTCGTCAAAAGCTACAATGGGCAGAAAATATACTGGGGGCTAACAGTCCGATCCTGTCTTCTCCTCTCAATATACTTGCGCTGATAGAATCCCAAAAGGCTCTTGTAAGGCCAAACAACAATGGTAGCTGGAGCTATGTATTTCCCCTCTCTGAGCAAACGTCTTCAATTTCTTCTACCGAGATTCAGAACAACCTAACAGCGGAAAAATTATTATCGCGCGCATTGCTAGTCAGCGAAAAAACAGCTAACCCGGAGGAAGATAGTCTGGCGCAATTGATCTCGAAACTAAAGAGTAGGAATTATGATATTTTTTACGAACATGCTGAGCCATTTCTGGTGCTCGCGAATTCAGTTCGTGAAAAGTCTTTGGGTACCAGACATCCTGCCTATGCGACTTCACTGGATTTACTCGCAACATTTCAGACCCCTCGGAATCTCTCAATCAATTATCGCAGAGAAGGTAACGTTGCTCTTGCGGAGAAATTATTTAAGCAGACGCTTGCGATTAGGGAAAATGCATTAGGGACAGATCATCCATTCATTGTTATTTCGCTTCGTAATTTGCTCGGTTTGTATGAAGAGGATTATTTCAACGCTGAGCCGCTGCTGGCACGAATCATAAAGATTCAGGAAAAGAATCCGGACACAGACCCACTTGATCTGGTTGCCACACTCGACACTCTGGGATTGCTGTATTTTTCTAAAGGAGCCAATCAGCATGCCAGTCAGGTTTTCCAGCGCGCCGCTAAACTCCGCGAACAATTGTTTGGAGAAGAGCATTCAGAGTTTGCTGACTCGCTTACAAATCAGGCCCAATATTATGCGGGTATGGAAAACTATCGTCAGGCAATCTTAATCCTGCAGCGTTTGCTGGTGATTCAGGAAAAAGCACCTGGAGAGGGTAATCGTAATTTGCTCCAGACGCTTGATATGTTGGCTAATGCATATTTCGCTATCGGAAATTACGAACAAGCGGAGCAAATGGCTCTTCGTGCCTTATCTGGAGAAGCACTTCCAGGCGATATAATCACCCTCGTGAAGTTAAGCTTCCTTGCGACATTGGAATATAACAGAGGCAAATTTGAAAAAGCAGAACAATCACTGCGTCGAAGTTTGGATTTGTATTTCTCTGGGAAAGTCCCACCTCCTGAAGATTCGCAATGGATTGATTCGCCAGTCGAAGTCGTAGAAGTTCTGAAAAATATCGCGTTATTACGTTTGGAGCGAGGAGATCGTGAAGAGGCTAAATTACTTGTCAATCAGGTGAGAAAAATCACTGACAAAATAGTGAAGAAGTATCGTACCCCTGCTTCCTCAGATCCAGCAGTACCTCGCACAATCCTGGTTGATTCAGATGCAGCTCTTCATCATTGGCTCTCCACTCTGTCTCCCGATTGTTCCTGGATTAGCCACTGCGTTGGAGAAACTTTACAAGGCCTGTCTTTCATGGAAGACCTAGATCAAATTAGGGAAAAAAGACTGCTGAAACATCCCAGTTTATTGCCCACTTCGGGCCGCCGAACAGATGAACAGAAATTCTTCAACGATAGCCGGTTTGCCATACGCCTAAACTTCTCGCTGCACACGCGTGCGGCACCAAACAATGCGCAGGCATTATCCTTAGCGCTGACGACCTGGCTCCGTCACAAAGCGCGACCTTTAGACGTATTGGCCGATGTCAGCGCATTTGCTCATTTGCGCAATCGTCTCTCCGCAAAAGATCGTCCTCTGCTTGAGCGGCTTGATGCCGCCCGCTCCCGGCTGGCATCACTGGCTCTTGCGCCGCCAACTATAATGAAACCCGAGGAGAGGGAAGACCAAATCCGCCTGCTGGAGGAAAAAATACTCATACTTGAAGATGATTTGAGAAAACGTAATGGGTACGGTGCTCCACGGCCAGTTGTGACGATTGATGCACTACAAAAGGCGCTACCCGGAAACTCAGCGTTACTTGAGTTCGTCCATTGGGAGCCCATCAATGCTATAACGCTGAAGTATGATGACCCGCGTTATCTGGTTTATGTGATCCCTCCGCAAGGGGAGCCACGCTGGGCGGATCTGGGCGAGGCGAAAATAATTGAACAGGCCATCAATGATTGGCGTCTGGCGCTGCATGACCCGGCGAATAACGAAGTTAAGAAGCGTGCCCGTATCGTAGATGAACTGATAATGCGTCCTGTCCGCACGCTGCTGGGCTCGACGAAACGGGTGTTCTTGTCACCCGATGGCCTGCTCAATCTCATCCCTTTCGCGGCACTCGTAGACGAGCAGGATCAATATCTGGTAGAGCGGTATTCATTCACTTACCTGACGACTGGGCGAGATTTACTTCGCCTACAAAATCACGTCCTGGCTTCGCAAGAAGCACTGTTGATTGGTGGCCCAGCTTACAATCTGGGAGGAAACCTACAAGTTACTCCTGGGGCGGCACCGCAATCCAGTTATTTAACCCCTCGTTCTACTGAACTAACCAATGCAGTATTCAATCAGCTACCCGGAGCTATTGCGGAGGTAGAGGGGCTGAGCAGGCTATTTCCAAAAGCAAGACTGTGGACGCAGGAACTGGCCACGGAAGCTGATCTCAAACAGGTCCGAGGGCCGACGATTTTACACATTGCAACCCATGGCTTTTTTTTGGCGGATGAGAAGAAGCGGCTGGATGATCAGCCTGGAATTTCTATGAGAGCCTCGCCAGCCACGATGGTTGAAAACCCGCTGATACGCTCAGGCTTGGCATTGGCCGGAGCAAACCAAAAACAAGGGGGCGGCGCAGAGGATGGTATTTTGACGGCACTGGAAATGGCAGGGTTGGATTTGTGGGGCACAAAGCTGGTGGTGCTCTCGGCCTGTGAAACAGGCATAGGGGAAGTCAAAACGGGCGATGGCGTGTATGGACTGCGACGGGCATTAGTGTTGGCGGGGTCAGAAAGCCAGGTGATGAGTTTGTGGAAAGTGGATGATGCGGCGACACGGGATTTGATGGTGGACTATTACCAACGCTTGCAGGCAGGCGAAGGCCGCAGTGAGGCAATGCAGCAAGTGCAATTGCAGATGCTCAGAGGTCGGGAACAAAGTGCTGGCCATCAGGCGCGCACCCCGGATGTGAAGCCCCTGGGCACTCAGAAAGCCGAATTCACAGGCCGCAGTCATCCGTACTACTGGGCGAGTTTCATTCAATCGGGCGAATGGGCGAATTTAGCCGGTAAACGATAAATTTCGGAGTTGGAATCTTGTTGATTTCAGTCATCCGCAGTATTGTCAGCCTTCTACTAAAATCTTGTTGCGCAGAGAATGTACCCTCTGCATTTCGCAATCCATCATTGAGTAAGAAAACAGGCACGCTATGGAATGGACGCTCACGGGAGAATCGTTCGCGAAGCTACTGGAATGTATGGATTCCGATGTCGAGCGGGCGGGCGAAAAATATGAGCAGTTACGCCGGAAGCTCACGCGGTTCTTTGAATGGCGTGGAGCGTCGTATCCTGATGAACGTGTGGATGAAACGTTCAATCGCGTGGCACGCAAATTGGCAGAAGGCGTTGAGATCAAAGACATCAATGCCTATTGTAGCCAAGTGGCGCGCTTTATCTTACGAGAGAGCTGGTCTACCCCAGAGAATAATGTAGATCAGTGGGATGAAACCCTCCCGGAACCTGCCGTTACCAATGACCCCCTTGCTACAGATGAAGACGAAGAACGCTTACGTTGCCTGGAAACCTGCCTGAGTAAGCAGTCTGCGGACAACCAAACATTGATCCTAGAGTTTTATAAAGAGGAGAGGGGCGCGAAAATTGATCAGCGCAAAACTCTCGCTGAACGAATCGGCATTCAGCGTAATACGCTATGGAAACGGGTGCAGCGTATCCGGGATGATTTGGAGAAATGCGTAAAAAGCTGCGTGCGAAAAAAAATCCGGTCATGATTTTTGAAAATACCTCACTCCTAGTTGTCAGGCTGATTTCGGTTTGGCAAAACTCAGCATGTTATCTAGGAGGTTGCTATGATTATTTGGGGTATGGACAGCGACGTAAAACACATAAGCGGTGCTGGACTGAATCATTGCGAAACTTGCGAGAGAAAACGCCCCTTCAACGTAATTCTGCAATACCGATTTGCCTATCTGTATTACATTTTTGCGTGGGTGACCAGCAAGCAATATTTCCTGACTTGCGAAGTTTGCCAGCGGGGCTGGAAACTGAATCAGAAAACGGTAGAGGCGAATCTGGAACAAAATCCTATTCCCTTTTTGCATCGCTATGGATGGAGTTTCTTAGTTGGTTTGGTGGCGCTGTTTGTAATCTCAACTTTAATTCATGGGTGATGCCAAAATACTTGCTTTCGCGGCTTGCAGCTTAGCCAGTGATTTTTGAGACAACGAATAGACCAGAGAATGCTAAATTCAATTCTAAGGAAAGACCTGCGATATGGCGCAATATGACAGGAAAACTGAGGTGATGAGGCAGTATCTGCTCGGCGCATTATCTGAGGCGGAACAAGAGGCCTTGGAAGCGAAATACCTAAGCGATGATAACGCCTTTGAGGAGATGGTGCGCGTCGAGCACCAATTGGTAGACAGTTATGTGCAAGATCGCCTCGCACCGGAAGAGCGGACACGCTTCGAGCAACATTACATGGCGCATCCTGACCGCCGCGAACGCGTACAGTTTGCGGCGGTACTGCAAAAAAAAATCCGGCTTACGCACCACACTGAAGCCGCCACCACACAACAACCGGAATCCGATTCGCTCTGGCAAAAGATGTTGGCATTTTTGCGCGGCGACAATTTGGGATTGATCGGAGCGTTTGCGGTGGCGATGTTGGTTTTGGCAGTTGGGATGGGTTATTACATTCGATACCTTCGACCCGGACAAGAAATAGACCCGAATATCGCTAAAGTGAGTCCGCCTCCGGTCCTCGTTATGCCGAGTCCCGTCCTGCCATCAGTTCCTCCCGACACGTCGCCGTCCCCGAACGCTTCGCCCGCCAAAGGCAATGGAAACAAAAAGCCGTCTGAGTTACCACCGCCCAGCTTGCCACCGATTCAATCGCAAACCCCGGTGATGACACAACCCTCGCTGCGGCCAGATAGTGCATTTGTGTTATTAACTCCCGGAGCTTCTGTACAAAACGCCGCACAGATAAAGCTTGCCGGTGGAACCAGGCAAGTGCGCCTGCAATTGAATCTGGAGCGATTGTCCTACGCCACGTATCGTGCCGCCGTGCGAACGCTTGAGGGACAGGTCATCTGGGAACATCAGAATCTTCAGTCGCGCCCGACCAATGGGGGCAGTGCCTTCATCATCCTTCTCCCCGTTAGCCGTTTCACGACGGGAACGTATCAAGTATCGCTCAGCGGTGTCAGCGACAACGGAGCAGTGACTGAGATCACGAACTCGTTTTTCAAGGTTGCGAAGCCGTGAGGCACCAACATGTCAAGCATAAGAATCGAGATTGAATTCAGCCTCTGGCTAGCAAGCAAAACGCGGTGCGCACACCTCAGCAAAATCATTTCTCTGCCTGCGATACCTAGAGCGGGTGAGTTCATCAAATTCAGGAACGAGCAGCAAGGTGACTATTTCGCCTTGGCGATTACTCAGGTAACGTACCGGGAAGATGGCATAGTTGAAGTGTGGACTGAATTACTCGACAACATTGACAATCGGATGTACTCGTTTGAAGAAGAACAGGAATTCGATGAGTATTTCGAGTCATATTTGGAAGAAGGATGGGAGTGCGAATATGGCATTAGGCCAAACAACCGATACGCTAGCCGAAAGGTGACTGCGACAGATAACGTCTAAGTTCAACCCTCTGAATGATAAGGCTGGCTTAGGACGCTTTCAAAGGTGGCAAAGGTATTGCTTATTGGATCGTCCTTAATACGATGGCCAAAAGCGCTGACACAAGCAGCCAAACAACTATCATTGCCCCCCAAATGGCAATGGAAACCCAAGTCGAAGCTTTCGCTTTTTTGTAATCCGCATCATTGGTTTGAATCCCCGGATATTTCATCCACCACCGCACGAACAAGATCGGTGTGAGAATCATCAGGATGACCCACGCCCAACCCGCGGCTCCGCCGATGAGCGGAATAAAACTAACGGCGTAGGCAACGGGAATCGCGCGCGCAGAAATCTTCAAATAACTCCCATCACTACAGGCATTACCAACCTTTGCCTGAACCTCGGCGGCCTGTGTGGAGGCTTCTGCATCCACTGCTACGCCGCAAAACTTACATTCCGTCATAGCCGTGTTAATGAATTCGCCACAAGCTGGGCATTGAAAGACACGAGGCGTGCTTAGATTCAGATTTGCCATGGGACCTCATCTTGGTTTTGTGATTGAAAATACTTATCTCTTGTCACCAACGATAGCATTCAGAAATGGAATTAGAGTATAAGCGCGGGCAGCGAATTTTGCTACGTTACGCGGCATCTTTCGCTGCGGTGAGAGCCTTGGTTTTCGTATGCAATTCCTGCAAGACGGTCTGTTCTTGATTGATCTGGCTATTGAGTTCAGAGGCCCGTTCGTTCAGTGGCTGTAACTTGACTTGTATGCGCTTCAGTTCCTCGTCTTGTAACGCGGACTTCATCGCCTGGCGCTCTTCGATGGCATTTGGCTGAGGGGCAATTGGTTCCGGGGCTTGGGCGTCTAGTTCGGCAATTTGACGAGAAATCGCTTGTGCCTGATCCTGTAGCTGTTGTTGTTCATTGAGAACACGTTGGAGATCACGGTCAAGTTGTTTGATTTTCCATTCTTGAAATTCGATCCGTTGTTGGAGCATTTCAAATCTCAGCTTCTTCAGCTCGGATTGAACCGCAGCGGTTGTATTTCCCTCATTGGCGGGCGGATTTGGTTGGGACTGAACGCTTTGGATGAAAGTGATAAAGGCAAAGAGAAGCAGCGTGATCTTAATGATTATCGGTTTCATTGTTCCTCCGTCTTATCTATTGAGTGATGAATATTTTCCCGGTTACACAAACAACTAAGAAGACAAGAGGGGGTACAATCTGCGCCCCCCCTCTCTTCCTCAGCGGGAGCTTAGCTACTATATTCACTGGAAAGCTGAACGATACCGAGGGCGGGGTTTCCAGCAGCACCTGTTTTAGTCAGGGTAACCTCGACGTAATAGGCATAGTTGGAAAAGTCGAAGAAGAATCTATCGAACTCCGTCCCCATTTCTCCGACCGTTCGGGTTTGGTAGCTTGAGTTGGAGGCATAGTTGTTGCTGTCAAATTCAAGCAGCACCGTATCAGCACCCGTGTTGAGATGGTACTGGTGCAGTTTCACTGTAACCTGTGCTTCCGCTCCATTATCAGTATAACGAACTGCCATATAGCTCACGCTTCTGGATCCGCCGGCTAAGGAGTCCACATTATAGCGGAGGATCGCATGGGCGTTGGCAGGTGCAGAACTCAGCAGACCGACGCGGCCCAGGTTATAGTTGACTAAGTCTCGATTCACTTCATCCGCGACGCCAACTGAACCGACCGTCGTCCATTTCGGGACTTTTGCCAAGGCCATGGTAGTGAGGCTAACAATTAGTAACAGGCTCAGAGATACGCTCAGCCCTTTGCGATAAACAGACAGTTTCTTCATTACGTTTTTCATAGTTCCTCTCAAGCGCGGTATCGCGCAGTTAATCAGATAGTGGGTTGATGCTTGCTCAAACGGCCTGAAAAAGCAGAGTTGAGAGCACCATGGTTATTTGGGAACATCGCGTTGATGTTTTGTTTTCCCTTCCGCTCTCACGTGAGAAGACCTCCAAAAGCATGACCAGAAATTTTCTTTGGGGGATTGGCTGGGGATAAAATGAAATTGTGCAGAGGCGCGCACTCCTCTGCCAGGCCTTCCCTGCGGGAATGAATTTCCTCGCCAGCGAATCTGAACTGATTATTTGCGGTTGGGCGGATAGCCCAAACAAGATCGTGTGTCATGCTTTGGCTACCCTGTTCACTGATAAGAGGAGAGAGCTGGTTGTTGCGATTTATAGCAAAGGAGGAGTTACTTATGTTCGACCCTAATGTCTTGTCACGGATGGTTGATCTGCAAGAGAAGAGCTATCTACTTCTGAAATGGGTCAACCAATCTCTGAGGCGCGGTACACTTGATTTCAAATACATTCACAATGCAATGGACGTTGCTGAGGCTTCGGAGGAATGGATCGCACGACATTTTGATAACATCCCGCTGAAGGCTAGGCCCAAGAAGCACGAGATAAAAGAATTTGCCCGACTGTTTTCCTCGTATTTAACGACTTCGTTCGAGTTAATCGAGACGCCCGGAAAACGATTGGTATCTACTTGCAGTTGTTATTGGTGCGGCTATCTTGTGTCGGCAAATCATTTGAAGACGCGGAAGATAACCCAAAAGACACGGGAGAGTGCTCTTCAGTTAAAGCACCTTTACTTGGAATTGCTCGCGGAAGAAGCAGCGCTTGCGCTGCTCCCCTTGGAGCTTGAAGGTCTGCTAAGAGAGCCGGGCTTATCAGCCAATATCTCACTAGCCGCCTACGCAAATGAGCTTATTCGGCGGTCGAAATTTGCAAGTCAGGGCGAGGGGGTTCTTGTGTTATGGCGTGAAATTGCCTGGGAGGAGAATAAGCCGAAGAAGGACTTCTATCTGTTAGCGTCCGACATTATAGCCTCCGAAGAAGTGATCTTAGATCGCATGATGAAGATTTAGCTCGTTGTTTAGTGGAGGTGCTTACCTCACTGAACAAACACTCGCCGCAAAAAGCGTGGCCCGGTTAGCTTAGGCGAATACTCTACCTACACAAAGAAGAGGAACTATATGTTTGCTACATTTGAGAAGGTCATATCATCAATCTTGGTAATATGGTTAGTTATAGCTTCAACTTGTTGCTCCCATCCTGATGCAGCCTCCAAAGGGCAACCAAAGGCGGAGGGAAAAGTCGCCCATAAAGTGATGATCGTCGAAGTGGAAAGAGTCTGGTCACACTTTATAATGAATGGGATTGTTTTTCGTGACCAGGGATTACCACCAAGACCAGGGCAGGCCAAAGCTGAGCCCGCGATCCATGCGGATCCCGGTTCAATTGTGTTATTTCGAACGAACAGAATCGTGCCAGGCGCGGAGGCAAAGGCAGGGGAAGCGTATCAGGTCAACGCTCAAGGTAAGTATGAAAAGATCGGAGAATTTGATCTACAAAAGTCCACTAACGAGCTGTTCGCGGAATACCGATCTTGGTAGCGTTGCAAAGTTGATAGCATCAATTGATTTGGCAAGATACATCCAGAATAAACAAGGGGCCCATTACCGTACATTCGCGCCAGCCAAATAGTTCGGGACGAGCGATGAGGGAGCAAACCATATTTTCACTGGCACCCGATTGCCGGTTGATTCAGATGTCATGATGGATTTGTTTTGACAGCAAAGTATCCAACTGATGGAACCTGACGGCGGGCAAGGTACATACGTTTGAGTCAGCGGCGGACGAAGGCTGCTTCATTCAAATCAGTGTCAAATGCCTTGGGGTGTCGAGGGTCTGGGCAATTAGGTGATGAAAGCTCCCAACGTTTTTTTGCCTCGGATGAGATTTCTCAAGCAAGCCGAATTTTTGGCAGGTTTCCGCACTTTTTATCGCCTTTATGATGGGAAGCACTGAATTTTGCCACAGGAGGGACGCAATGAACTTCGAGACGATCTTTTTGGTGGGCTGGGGCGTGCTACTGCTGACAGAATTTTGGGTGTTTTCCCGGAACCGAAATGCAGGCTTCAAACGGAAATATTTCCCCTGGTTTGTGGGCATCGGCTATCTTAGTTTTAGTCTGGGTTGGATCCATAAGGGCGGCCCGCCGTTGCTGCTCCTTTTTTTCGCGCTAGCAGGTTTTCTTGCCCTCCGTACCATCAAGTTTTGTCGCGGGTGTGGGCGTACCGTGACCTCCAAGTCAGGTTTTTTCAAATTACGGTTCTGTCCAGATTGCGGGGTGAAATGGGAAGGGGGATTGTTCTGTGTCGGCTGTGAAGGCTCTATTTACGGTTTCGGAAATCACAAATTCTGTCCTTATTGCGGCGCGCCGTTATGAAGTGGGAAGTCGCTCATCGGATTTCTCAACGAGGAGGTACCATGCTACACAATCAAGTTTCTCCAACTGGGAAAACATATCCAGCGAGTATTTCTTTACCACGCCGAGTCGGCGCTGTTCTGTTGGCCTGCATTGGCGGGCTATGCCTGATTTATGGAATGGAGTCTTTCTGGCAAAACATGGCATACAAGTCTCAGATGGCCGAAGCTCGTGGCGAAGTTATTTCCGTTGAGAAGCGGACTCGTCATTGGATTGATCATACGTCGTATGCACCGAAGGCCAAACGTCGAACGGAGTGGGTTCCCCGCATCCGGTTTCAGACACCGGAGGGACAGGCGGTGATTTTTGAAGGACTTCCTTTAGACAAAAATCCTGGCTCGCCATTCATGGCGGCTGAAGTGGCTGCCGAGGGTTCTGTCGAAAGAGACGAAGATGAAAAGTTAATAGACCATGGGAATGGCGTACTTTCAGTTGGTGAGATCGTCGCCCATAGTAACATTCCTCGGCGGAAATCCTCTCCAGGCAATGAGACCGTGAAAGACGTAGAACGAATGCAAGGAAAGGTGCCATTGCGAAAGACACAAGCGCAAGCCGCGCCCCCAGCACTGCCCGAAAGGCTCAGGCCACAGGTCGCGTCCAGTCCCTCTCCGACGCCACGGCTTGACACGGAAAAATCTGAGGCCACCGTGTTTCCTGCGAATCCAATGGGCCGCCAAGTGAAATCAAAGTTGGTAGGCACGCACGTAAATGTTCTGTACAACCCGCGCCATCCGCAGCAGGCATGGCTCTATGATTCGAGTGAGAGGTGGTTTCCAACCGTCGCCTGGCTCGTACCGGGAATCGTGGTGGCAGGCCTGGCACTCTTACTAGCAAAGAGCAAGACGCCAGCATAAGCAGCGATTGTGGTAAGATTCGGCTGCCTGCTCATCTACGAACAAATAGCCGTGGCAACAAACATAGACAAATAATGCGCTGAGGTGAACATGATGAAGATTAGCCTTTGGCTTTCATTCCTTTGGATTCTCCTCCTGGGAAATGATTTTATTCAGGCCGGTAGTCCAGCAGGACAATGGGGCCAAGCTGACATATCAAAGCACTCCCGTGTTTCGTTTGTAGTAAGAGCAAAACCACAAACAGAAAATGGGCTGAGACGCGGACATCCAGTGGAATCTAACCTAGCAGGCGGGCAGGCGCACAAATATTTATTTACAGCGAGTGCGAATCAGTTTGTGCGGATTGTTGTTGTACAACAGAGCCTGAATGTAACGGTACGGTTGCTCGATGAGAATGGCAAGTCACTTGCCGAAGTAAACAGTCCAAAATTCAAGGCAGACCCGAATAAGTCTTATGGGCATCCCTATTACTGGGCACCCTTTATTCTGATTGGGAATTGGAAATAACCCGGTTACGCAGAGAGTTGAACTCTTTGAAGCTATGATCAAAGCCGTCGAGTTTTCTCGTTCGACTGCTACCATCTATTTTTCACTATTATGGCGATCTACTTCTATACCCCTGTAGATGAATACGGTTGTTTTTCGAATTTCTCGCCGCACGGTGTTGCGTTGGATGATCGTTGGTGGCGCACGGTTGAGCACTATTTCCAAGCCCAAAAGTTTGTAGCGCCCGAACACCAGCTTCGCATTTGGAAGGCGCGCACACCGAAGGACGCCAAAACGCTGGGCTGGTCGCGCGCCGTGCCGATTCGACCAGATTGGGACGAGGCGAAAGACGAGGTGATGTATCGTGCGGTGCTTTGCAAGTTTCAGACGCACTCTGCAATCCGGGAAACCCTGCTCTCAACGGGCCGTGAGACGCTGGTGGAAAACGCGCCTCGCGACTTTTATTGGGGCTGTGGGGAAGATGGCAGTGGCTTGAACCGGCTTGGCGAAATACTAATGCGGGTTCGTGATGAGCTACAGCAGGCATAATACGTGGGCTAACAATCACCTGTACAAGACCGCACATCCGAAGTGTCATTTTACCATTGCCGTTCTTGCGCCCCCTGAGTCGCAGCGTTAGGCACAGAAAGTAGGCCATATGATTAAAAAGATGATGACCCAAAAGTTTGCAGATTTGGTCGAAGAGGTTGAGACAGACAGGAAATTGCTAATGCCAGCAAGTATAATCGCAGGTTTAGCAACCATCGGAACCTGGCTCGTAGCGATATTCCTACCTGGGGTTTTCAAAGTCATGTCCAGCACAAGATTGTCACTCTTCGTTTTACTCATGATCTTGTTTGCCTTTCCATTTGTGACGGTCTTTAGTGTGAATTACATGCTATGGCCTCAAGCGGAAGATGACCAGGAAAGTAACGCCGGGCCGTTTACGGGGTATTTCTATCAAGAGAATCAAACGAGAAGACGAAAGGTCATCTTAATAGCTGCATGTATAGGGGCGAGCAATGCATTGATAACCGTTTTATTGGCATCGGAGTTTGCTCGCCAATAAAACTCAGACTGGCACAGTACGACTGGAGCCGCGCCGATGGAAGTACTACCGTTTGCCAAAGCATGGCGGCGCTTCTCTTCCTCATCTGACTTGCGATGGGAAGAAAGACTTGGAGCAACTAAATGAACCACTCGCCAAAAAAACTCTCCTTACTTATTGGTATCCCAAGTCGAATTCTACTCGGCGGTGTTCTTCTGTTCTTCCTATTCAATCTCTGGCATTCCAACGCTGTTAGCGTAACGCAAACCAAGTCGCCCCCAAGCGCCAATGCCTCGCAGCAATCGCCCGTCAGACGCGCCTTGCTGGTTGGGATCAATACCTATTCCCCGGCGACGGGTGAAAAACAACTTGATGCCGCGCAAACAAAACGCGGAAAGAATCGCGGGGTGTGGGGAAACCTGGAAGGCCCGGTCAATGATGTGGATGGAATGCATGAAATCCTCATCGCACGCTTCGGCTTCAAGCGGGGAAACATTCGCGTGCTAAAGAATGCCGAAGCGACCAGAGACAATATTTTAGCGGCCATCCGACGTCACTTGATTGAAGAGGCTGCCGCTGGCGATGTCGGCTTATTCTTTTATGCCGGACACGGCTCCCAGGTTCGCAATTCCAAATCAACCGAAGCGGATAAGTTCGATGAATCCTACGTCCCGGCAGATGCCAGCAAGAATGCGTCAGATATTCGAGACAAGGAGTTGGCGCGTTTGTTCAATCGGTCATTGGATAAAGGCGTATTGCTGACAGCGATCCTTGATAGTTGTCACAGCGGCTCAGGCGTGCGCGGCGGATACCCGACAGCAGAAACAGTCCGGGCGCTTGATCCGAATCTGGAAGATGTAGCGGATCCACCCGATACAAATAAAGCTCCAGAAGAACGGGGCGCGCTCGTTTTTTCTGCTGCCAGCGATGACCAGAAGGCATTGGAACTGCCAGATGAAAGTGGGGAGCAACGAGGTCTTTTTAGCGCCGCCTTGCTGAAAACCTTGCAAACCGTTTCGGTCAACGAATCGGCAGAGCGAATTTACCTGCGCGTCAAATCGCTGATGCAATCCAGTGGGAAAATGCAGGAACCGATTCTGGCCTGTACGGAAGAGCGCAGACGCAGATCGCTCTTTGGTCTTGAATCTGAAAACGTGTCTGGCAGCACAACGGTGGCCGTCCTCAAATTAGTGGGCAATGGCGAGGTGGAATTACAAGGAGGCAAAGCCGTTGGTTTGGTTGAACGATGTGAACTGAAAAAATCAGAGGTGAACCCTATGGCACCAGTGCGTCTTCAGGTGACCGAAACCCTCGGTCTGAATCGCTGTCGGGCAAAAATCCTACCGGGCAAGGCAATCGCTGTAAAAGTGGGGGACCTGTTTGAAGTGGATCGCTGGTTTGCGCCTGAAGAAGCGTTGATTAGTGTCTGGATGCCACCGGCAACCTTATCGCAGGCCGATCTACTGCGCACCGCAAAAGAACTTTCCTCACTTGGTTCTTCAGATAAAGTGATTTGGATAGACGACCCGACCGAAATGTCTGCGGAGCAAAAGCCGCTCTCTGTGATCGGTTGGGATGGCATAGAGTGGTTTTTGCAGCTTGAAAGAGGCCGCCGGAAAAAACTCGGCCCCAAACCAACCGCGCCAATGATTCTCGCCAGTTTCCCGGCTAAGACCAAGCCTGCGCTGTTTCTGCATCTTCCGCCTACCACTGAACTGAGCAAGCAATTAAAGCTGGGCAAAGATACTGTTAATGATGCAGTCAAAGTTGTGGGGCTTCAATCGCAAGCGAATTACCTGTTAGCGGGCAGATACAAAGACGGAAAGCTTGAATATGCGTGGATGCTACCCGGCGTCACGAAGGAACAGGGGAGCGAGTTACCCTTACCCAATCGCACAGATTGGTTTCCTGCTCAGACCTTAGATATAGCGGCTCAGCTTGATGATGGAATTCTCCGCGCCGGCAAGGTCAAAGCCTGGTTACAGATTGAAGCCCCCCCTGAACGAAACCCGTTTCCTTATCACTTGGTCATCAAAAACCGGAAGACGGGAGAAATTCGGAGGGCTGGAAAAATCATTGAGAACGAAGAGTATGATTTAGACCTTATTGCTAATCCGAACCGGCCTGCCGGAAGACCCATCACGCCACGATACCTCTATGTTTTTTCTATAAATAGTAAAGGGAAAAGCAAACTGTGCTATCCAGAAAGCTTGGCAGAAAAAGGCGAGGTGGAGCATAAACATCCTATTGGCCCAGAAGAACAGGAAAAGATTAATCTGTGGAGTTTCGGTGTAGGCGACCCCTTTGGGATAGACAGTTTCATTCTCATCACCAGTGTCGAAGCGATTCCAGGTGTGGCGGCGGCATTAAATTTCGAAGGAGTTCGTACGCGTGGGCAGGTGGGCGAGCAGCACCCTAATCCATTAACGAGGCTGTTGTATCAAACCGGCTCGGCGACACGCGCGGGATATACGTTTATTCCGTCGGATTGGTCTATTCAGCGCATTTCATTACAGAGCGTTCCGCAATCTGAAAAGTAGCAAGGCGGAATTTACAGATTCGTCATAGAGGAAAGATTCAATTGTCTTTTCGCCGGGGCAGTTAGTGTGCCGGTTTTGTTCAAAATAAACTACTTGCCTTCTGGGCCGAAGAGACCGCAGCCTAGAAGGCAAGTCGAGGGTGCAAATATCCCCATTGAAAACAACATCGTTGTTCGATTGAGCGTTGAACTTAATAGCTCCAAGCTACAGCAACATATTCTGACACTCCATCAAACCTCCAATTGTTAATTTTGATTTTGTAATTGCCGGATTTGGTAGCGGTGAAATCTACAACCTCAGCGCTGTTATCAAAGCTGCACGAGACATGCTCTGAATTTGGCCCGACAACATACAGATCAAGGTCTGCTTCAAGCACATCATCCTTGTAGTCGGAAGACGGGTTTGACAGCCAGACAAGAGCCACTTTTACACGTCTCCCGGCCTGGACATAGCCCATGTCCACATTGATATCGCCATTAGAGTCGAATGATCGAGAGGTTACATCAAACCAGCGATAACGATTCAGGAAGAGGCTGCAATATGATTCGTATGCATCAATGCCGCCTGCTCCATCGCGATCACTCAAGCGAGCACTCCCCTCAATGTTATTTCTCGCTCCTGCCATAATCAGCGCCTTAACAGTTTCTGGGTAGACGCTGAGGGCGTAATCAGCCTCTAAAAGCAAGGCTGCGGTCCCCGCCACCATCGGTGATGAGTAGCTCGTTCCATTTCCGACATTTCCCGTTGGGCAAGTCCCTGGGCTGGCCAAAAGCAAACTCGAAATACTTGTGCCAGGTGCAGCGACATCCGGTTTTTCACGATCCCCAAAATCCGAGCTTGGGTTTTTATAGCTCGAACTAGAGCTCATCGTATCATCGTCCCAGTCGGTCGTACCTTTATCGTTGTAGTTGCCAACGGTAATAACATTATGGCCAGCCTTGACGCCTGAGCCTCCCACGAACCCACCATCTGTGCAATTCCCCTTATTACCAGATGAGGCGACCACCGTATCCCACACATAGCGAACAATATAATCTGCCTGACGAGCATGTGCAGACATACTACTGTTTGCACCTTTGCAGGTTTTAGCTCCCCAACTGTTATTTAGGATTTCAGCATTAGTGGCACCAGCATCAAGAGCTTTTGTCATTTTGCTTGAATTGTAATCATCTGATCCATTAGCACTATAAATACTAGCGCCACTTGCAATCCCTCGTATCGTTGTATTGATACTCGCGACCATTCCAGCTACTGCGGTAGCGTGTTGGGACACCGTGCTATCGCTAGTTGATCGCGTACCTCCATTAAGCCCCAGACAGTTATTGTCAAAATCAACGCGGCCTCCTTCGACGATAGCGACTGTAACACCGCTACCATTGAAACCAGAGTTCCAGATATCATCAGCTCGTATTGCCCCCGCTGCTACATCCATGTCGTCTCCGTCAATACTTTCTGCAGAATAGATACGTACGACCTCATCATGATCGGCTAGACTCGTTAACAATCCTACGGACGTAGTCACATAAACGATAGGTGAAAGCAGGCTAACTTCATCTACTTGTACCCCAGTGCGGCGGATCTTAGATCCGAATGCCCTGGTTACAACGGAAACTGCTTTGCTTAATTGTTCCTGACGCGCTTTGATAACCGTTTTGGTTTCACTCGCACTCATCTGCAATTGGCCGTTGCCGACCTTTGCTTTTGCGCCCCAACTTCATTGACCCGCAGGAACGCTTTGATACATTGCAACTGACGACGCTGGTGTAGCAGAAACTCGACCTCGCCAGCTATGCCGGAAGTCGCGGGATAACCGAAGCGGCAGGCGTTGCGTATGTAGATGCGGACGAATTGCCCCCGCCTATTTACCAATCGGCACAGCGCATCGAAGCCGAGACTGGGAAAGTCACCGTAGACCTGCGCCAAGACATCGCCAGTTTTGCAGTTAGCGGGACAAAAGAAAAAGCATCGGAACTGGCAACAGAAATCGTTCGTCCACTTCCCCAGCCCCTAAATGTATTGACAAATTAAATTGGAGGCGCAAACAAGATGTTTGCGCTACGCTTTGGCAGATGTTGTACAACAAACATCCTGTTTGTTGCTCCGCCGCAGTCTTTCTAACTTGAGTTGTCAATACACCTAAATCCTATTCAATAACTATCTGCCCAGGTTTGTTCTGGCCTTTTTCACCAGTAGTCAAGGCTTAATGGCCTGAAGGAGACGGCGAATTGCGGCCAGATCAAGCTTCCCATAGCCCCACCAATTATTCGGCACTTTCCCGGTCAAATGGTTGCTTGTTGCATGTTGTTGCAGGAGACCTTTGAGTTCTCCCACTGAAAGCTGCGGTTTCTGCTGGAACATGAGCGCGATCACACCCGCCGTATATGGCGTCGCGGCACTGGTGCCATTGAACAGCATGTAGTTCCCGGTGGAATCAATGGGATGACCTTTCCCGTCATAGACGCCCTTTCCATTCAGATGTTTCGCATAGCTGGCGTGATAAATTTCTCCCGGTGCAACAATGTCCGGCTTGACTGTTCCGTTGCGGCTGAAGCCTGGACTGGAGTAGCACGAAAGCCCGCCGATCACCAGCGGAGTTTGCTTATCACAAAATGAGGGGTACGAAACGAGTTGGTCTTGGCGATCAAACAGGTCGTTCCAATCATAGCTGCCTACGGTGATCGCATTCTTCACCACGCCCGGCGATCCCACCAGATAAGCAGCGCTCATTCCTTCGACGAAGGCTCCGCCTTCAATATAGGCATCAACCTTCATCGGCTTGCCAGACGAATTGAACAAAAAGAGGCCACTTTCAAAGATGTCACCTTCTTTTTTAGCTTCTTTTTCAGCGGAAATGACCTGCATTTCATACTTTTCCGTGATCGGATTGATCCCTTCCGCAACCACAATTGTCGCGATCTTCTTGTTCGCCTGCGAGGCTTTGATCGCGGGCATGATCTGGATGTCTTTGAAGTGCGGAGTGTCGAAGTAGAAGGTAATTCGCACAGGTTGGTCGGATGCCCACGTAATCAACCCTGCCGCATCGCGTTTTTTGAATTGTGCCTCAGCGTGAATCGGGAAATCTCCTTCATTGCCCGCCGCAATCACCAATGCACGGCTCTTTTTTTCGGGGGAGAAGCGCACATCCAACTGTCGCTCAGAAACGTGCTGTCCATCGTGGCCGCCATAGTGCCCGCCGAAGCTACAAGACACGACCAGTGGCTGTTGACCTGCGACCGTCTCTAACCAGCCGCAAAGAGCATTGAGCAGCCAGGCATTGTTGATGCCTTCCCCAGCCTCCCCATTCGCTAAGGCTTCCCCTCCTGCGCGGATGGCAATAATGTCGGCTTCCGGGGCGACGCCTTTGACATAGTCTTTCCCTTTGCCATTGTTGCCATTACCCGCCGCAACACTCGCGCAAGCGGTGCCGTGCCCCGCCAAATCTGTGGCGGGAATCTGTGGCGTTTGCGCACGCAACTCAGCGGTCAATTGTTGTTGGGTGTACAACGTTCCGAGCGAAGCTTTATTCGGATAGCTAAGAGGTGGTTTGCTGCCGAGTTTCTTAGTGTCAAACGCATCACTCGTGGTATCCCACAAATACAACAAGCGTGAAACCGGCTTTCCTTCGGCATCGTAGGTAATGAAGTCAGGATTGCGAAAATCTACGCCCGAATCTACGATGGCAATAATTACGCCTTTTCCTGTCAAGCCATCCAGCCCGCCTCGTATAATCTTTTCTGCCTCTTGTTGCCCACGCTGTTTGGGTATCTCTGCACGCGGCGGCGGCGGGACGGTCACCTCGCCATCGAATTCGAAGTATTTCAATCCTTTCACTAACCCAATCGCGCGGAGTGTTTTTTCTATCTTTGGATTGAGAGGAACAAACATGTCGGCAAAGCGATCATAGCTATTGAAGACGGTGACTCCCTTGACGGCAAAGCGTTCCCGCGCTTCTTTCGATTCAAACTCCGTATTGAGAATTCCGTAGGTCGTTCCTTCTTGTTCTGCAATAGCAAACGATTTTCCCTGTGACTTCGCGTTTGTTCGGGTACGCAACATAGAGACCGTGAGCGGGCTGACTTTAGAAGAAAGGGCGGGTACCGCTCTTTGCCGACGAATTACCTGCTTCCCCATCTGCCACCCACGGGATTGTGGTGGAGGCGTAACGGCTTGTACCCGTAGTTCGCGGAGGTGGAAAAGATTGATAGACGCCAATGCTGCGATAATCACAAAGCTCAGTATTTTCTTGCCAAAGGATGTACTAACACGCAGCATCATTGGGGAAATCAACGATAAGATACGTCGAAGGCTGTTCATTTCGATCTCCTAATCGGGGCCAAGAATTTTACTTGGCGCGTAAATTCTATAGATTTGTTGTCACAATTCCTGATGGCAATGGAAACAGAATCGTCAAATTGCATTCATTGAATCTATCGTTTGCCTGCCAGATTCGCCCATTCGCCCGATTGAATAAAACTCGCCCAGTAGTACGGATGACTGCGGCCAGTGAAGCTGGGTTTTTCTTCCCGCAACGGTTTCACATCTGGGGTGCGCGCCTGATGGCCAGCACTTTGTTCCTGACCTCTGAGCATCTGCAATTGCACTTGCCGCATCGCCTCACTGCGGCCTTCGCCCGCTTGTAATCGCTTGTAGTATTCCACCATCAAATCCCGCGTCGCCGCATCATCCACTTTCCACAAACTCATCACCTGACTTTCTGATCCCGCCAACACCAAGGCCCGTCGCAGTCCATACACGCCATCGCCGGTCTTGACTTCGCCCACCCCCGTCTCACAGGCCGAGAGCACCACCAGCTTTGTCCCCCACAGGTTTAAGCCCGCCACTTCCAGCGCCGTCAAAATACCATCGTCCTCCCCGCTCTTTTTGAGATTTGCTCCTGCGAGTCCCAGCCCCGAACGCAGCAACGGATTCTCCAACCGTCTGGCGAACAGTGCGTCTCCCAAAGCTGACTGGTGTACCAACTGACGCTGCACGCGCAAAGAAGCTGGGTCTGGCGGGACATCTTCCAGAAAGAAGCCGTGGGTGGCAATGTGCAGAATACTGGGGCTGTTCGTTTGCTTGAGGGCTGCTTCCGTGGCCTTGTCTCTCGTTAGCACAGTGGCCTTTGGCAAGAGGTCTTGGAGCGCTTGGGCTTCGCCAGCCGTGCCGGGCAGCGGGGCGAAGTAAGCTTTGGATAAGTCGAAGGAACGCCCGGTGGTGACAGCTTCCTGCTTGGCTGCCGTACCCGTCTTCGGCCCGAAGTCAGGATCGGCGACGACCAGTTGAGTATTGTTGCTTTGACTGCTTGTTTGCAAGCGCAAGAGATCGCGTCCGCTGGTCAGATAGGAGAAGGAATAGGTCTCGACGAGGAAGCGATTCTGTTCGTCCACGAGCGCCGCAAAGGGAATAAGATTGAGCGCGCCATCGGGCGAGAGCAAAACATGTTTGGTTTCGCCTAGCAGCTTGCGCACGGGTTGCATCACTTTCTCGTCCAGCGCACGTGCGACGGCTTTGACATTGGTTGGTGTCGGACTAAGAAGGGTTTGGCGAAACGATTCGATTGCCAGATATATGGGTACTGCTTCGCCAAGATCAACCCAATGCAGCGGCCCCTGAGAAGGAAGCACATAGGCCACATATCGTGGCTGTCGCGCCCACTGGTTGGGCTTCGTGTCATAAGGTAGGTATGCGGCAAATTCGACTAGTGCAGTATTACTTGGAAGCAGCGCCTGCACTGCTTCCGGCGTCACTGCTTGTAATTGCGCTCGAAACCTTGCACTGCGCGTGCTGATTTCTCCTTCAAGTTTCTCCCGCATTTCTTCCAGCTTGCTAAGTTGAGAGCGATATTCGGCAGCATCCAAATTACCTGGTTCTCTTAGCGTCAGCGTTGCTAAGCGCGTGTGTACGGCGGCGAGTTGATCAAAAAGTGCTTGTTCCGCTGCACTGCTCTGCTGTCGCAAGCTGGCGATGGAATCGGTCATCGCGTCCAGCCCGCGACCTTTATGGCGGAGCAGGGTAGTAAGCGCCAGATGTAGCGCCTTGGCATCATCAGGCGCAGATTGTGTATGCAGTGAGAGCGTGTAATGAACCTGGGGGAGAAAGGTATCCAAATACGCCCGTTTCTGGCGCTCAGAGCCAACACTAAGATTTATGTGGATGCTCTGCTCATTAATCTCGTTACTGCGGGTAAGGAATTCCACAGCTTTTACTTTGTCCCCTGAAGCGTCATACGCGAGGGCGAGGTTTTGCAGGAGTCCGGGCGGGACAGGAGTCCCGCCCCCCTTCTCCATAATTGCAAGCGCACGTTGGTAAAGTTTCACCGCCTCTGGATAGTTCCCCTGCGCACTGCTGAGTACTGCCAACTCGTTGCAGATTATTGCCACTTCCGCATGCTCCGGTCCCAACGCCTTTTCGGTGAGGGCAAGGATATTCCGAAAGATAGGCTCAGCCTTTTGCGTATCACCTTTTACTCGATATAACGTAGCCTGACTGTGAAGCACTGCTGCCACGCCTGGATGCTCCGCATCTAGTGTCTTGGTTACGATTTCCAGCGCCGTCTTGACAATAGCCTCGGCCTTATCAAAATCTTTCTTGGTCCAATAGGGGCTTACGAGGCTTCTGATTTCAGAAGCATAGGCCATAGCGGCGAAGGGGACTTTGATAAGTAGCAACCCCTTCTCCATTAAGTATAGTGCGCGACGATAAACCGGGGCGGCTTTCTCGTACTCTCCCGTGGCATAATAAAGAAGCACAAGTTCGCTGAGGGAGCCGACGAGGCTGGGATTACCAGGGCCATAATCTTTTTCCTCTCTTGCAAATTTCCGCTGCAATAAGGGTTCGGCTTTTTGATAATCGCCTCGTGCAATATACAGTTTTGCAAGTTCTCCTGAGGTCTGGACTATCCGAAGCTCCCTTTGATCTCTGGGGGCTTTCTCTGCGATTGCTAATGCTCGCTGATAGAAGGAATCTGCCTTAATGTAATCACCTTTGTTCTTATGTGTATTAGCAAGGCTCATGAGTACTTCCCAAAGCTCTATGTGTTCTGCCCCAAGTACATTTTCACACCTTGTTAAGGCACGCTGAAGAATAGACAGTGCCTTCTCGGTATCGTGCTTCCTCTCTTCGTAAAATGCTGCTAGATTCTGGGCTGAAAATATTAGATTATATATTTTCTTTGCGTTAATCCCTTTCTCTTCTATTAAAAATGCGCGTAGTAGAAGAGCTTCTGCCTTTTCGTAGTCTCTGCCACCAATCGAGATGTCCGCAACAGTATGGAGATTGCCTACTAAATCAGGATGTTCAGGGCCGAGGGCCTTTTCTTTAATCGCCAGGGCCTGCAAATTCAGCCGCTTTTTCTCATCGCTATCATCGCTGAAGGACGCAACTAGAGACAGGCAATCAGCCACCTCAGGATGCTCAGGGCCAAAAGCCTTCAGTGCTAGGGCAAGCGCACGTTGCGCAAGATGAGGTGCCTTTTGCTGGTTGCGCAAATATGTTTCTTGACTAATACGGCTGCCGCTGGGTGGCGGAAGGCTTAGAAGCATTGCCTGATCTCTTAATCGTCTGATCTCGGCTAATTGCTTTGCTTTGATTGATTCAGGTGAGGTGCCGGCTGTCTTACTCTGCCTTTGCCCTACAGAACTCTTAGTTACCTGATGCGCCAGCACAAAGGTGGATGACAGCAGCGCAAGGCTCATTGTTGCAGCAAGAGATACTTGTTTCATCGGATTGACTCCCTGTATAAATAGGTGGTTATTAAGGAGTCGCTTCAGCGATTTTCCAGTACTAATCATATGCTTGCCTTCCGCTTAAAAGCTTTCCCGTTTGCTGGTAACTACGGCAAGAGAAGCGCTCCGATCTTTCGGCTACCAAACTTACTTCACAATACAATAATAGCTGATTCTGAAAATGATGCTGGCAAGCCTACCTCCGCGCCATTCGCCTGTCAATCTGCTTTTGTCGGTGGGAGGAAGATAGACTTGCCTTGCTGTTTACCCCGTGGTGGCGGACTGAAATTCGAGTTTAAGCGCGCGGTGGAATGTCATTGCTCACCCGAACATTCAGCGTTTTATGATCCCCCCCGACTTGCCCGAAGTTCCTACCGGTTATTTCAACTATCTGCTTACGGCTGGTATTCACCTTCCAGTAAGAGCCCTGCCAGGTCTTCAGACGCAGATGGTAGAGGTATGTGGGGCTGACGAAAAACTCCCAGTTGTTTGGCGCGGTCTTCGCCCCAAACGCCAGCCCAACTTAGTTGCCGAATTTAATTTTCAAAGACCATAACACGGCCAAGTTAATCCAGTATGACCCGTGCACGGGCAAGCGGATTAAGTCCGAGTTTTCTATGAGCTGGATTCATGCCAAGTTAAAAAAGCGTGGCGTGCTGCCAGAGTCCTTTGAATATCGGCGATGCTTCTTCAGGCAACATTTGCTGCGGGAAGAGCCGGAAACGATTGCTTTGGTAGGGGCAGAAAAAACAGCGATCATTGAGAGTATTGAGCTTCCTGAATACACCTGGATGGCGTGCGGCGGGCTGACGCAAATCTCGGCTGAAAAACTTGCCCAATTGGGCGGGCGGCGCATCATTCTATTCCCCGATGGAGATGGCTTTGCACGGTGGTCAAAAATCGCGGCAGAAGCACGCGCCAAGGGACTGAATACCATAGTGAGTGACCTGCTTGAGACTGAGCTAACAGAATCACAAAAAACTGATGGATGGGATTTGGCGGATTATTTACTGGCAGCCGGACAGGCACCGGAAGCAGTCACCCGAAAACCTCAAAAAAACTCTGCGCTCCAGCTTTCTCACCTTGAAAACACTAACATCGCTGCCATTGCAGCACCGCCGCCTATGTTACCAACGCAGGCAATTCTCCTCGTAGTAATAAGCCCTAGTGCGGATTGGCAGTCACTGTACGCAAGCAATTGCAAGCGCTGCGGGGATTATCTTCAGCCAACCGGGGACTGTGCGTTATGCGCCTCTCCGCTTCCCTTTTGAAAGGATTTTATGACCTCACCGCAACCAATTTTCCTGACCTTTGCTGAAATCTGGCAACAGGCAGACGAGCAAGGACGCTTTGAACTTGAGGAGCGAGCCGGAATCGCTGAATACGAAGGCGATCTATCACGCACCGACTCCGAAGCCCTGGCTGTCAAATCATTTCAACGCCGATGTGAGATAGGGGCACTCGCATGGGAGTAATCTTGAATACAGCAACCGCTTTCACGTTACTTAGCTGCCTCTTATCGTGGCTAATAATTAGTCACCTCTTAACACAACGTGATCGGATCACTTGCCCGCAATGTGGCAAGCGTTTGGGGCAAGGCATTGTCACATCCGCCCTATTCTGTGTGCGCTGCCGCAGATGGCATCGCTAAATGAGGGGCACTATTTATGGAAAATACTAACGACGCCCTCACTCAACTGCGCACTTTGCTTCAGGAGGCATTACAACTTCTCAGCCGGGATGACGTATGCGCCGATACGCTCAAAGACTCGCATTACGAAATTGGCAAAGCCTTGCGGCCCGCGATTGAAGAACTGCGCGCACGAGAGACTCCATTGCCACATTGGACGGATATGCGTGACTGTGCCGGGGTAGGGTAGCCTATCTCGCAAAGTCCAAAACGGTAACTGATATGAGAAAGCATACGCCTGATGTGGCAGAGATGATGCACAAGGCCGAGCAAGCCTTGGACTGGCTCCAACGTACCGGTCGAGGTTGCGTGGCAATCACCAAAGCCGGGACACCTTGCAAGGGCTGGGCGATGGCGAACAGTCCTTTGCAATTGTGCAGTTCACACTTCAACGCCCTCAACACGCGATCTCCTTCGACCCCGCGACTACCGCTTTGTTATTGCGCTGATGGTGCAACAGTCCCGCATCGCCCTTTTGAGGGCACCTGTAATCGTGCCGAGGAGCAGGAGGTGACGAAAAGGGTGAGACGCCATCTCCAACGCCTGAAAGAACGTCTGGCGAGCGAAGACGCTATCCCGCAACAGGCATTTGCAACCAGCAGTGAAGATCCGCAAGTAGAATGATTTGGAGCGCCTTTCCTGTCACCTCATGCCTCTCCCAGGTGAACCGATTTGAAAACCACTTTCAGTATAATGAAGCAAATCGAACGAAATCGAACACTTTGACGGGGGGAATTTACGGTTTGGAGGAGGGTGTCACATTGAGCAACCCTACGCAGGTTACAGCCCTCAGAAACCGCTATTCTCTGCGACTACACGTTCATCTTCGAGATACATTTGCACACAATCAGACTCACTGTGTGTACAGATTAAATCGAAGACTCTTATCGCATTGGCGCGGTGCATTTTTGACATGAGATATGCCACAGCGACCGCAGAAATGAGAATAACTGTAATGGCCAGATTACGTGAGGACATAGGCTGATACTCCTGTGAGCAGTACTCAGGTTCAGGGAAATCCGATCCGCACGGGATCGTGTTCAAAAACTACCTATGATTGTGCTCTTCAGTAGATACCAAAGCGAGTACAGAGGGTGAAAGAGTCACTTTGTGGTTGATTATTTTATTGATGATTTTTCGGCGCGAGAATCCTAATGCAACAGCAATGTGGGTGCAAGAACAAAGAGCAGCACCGCACTTTTGAGAGATATGTCCCTATCCGCAGGTAGGAGCCTCAGCTCAGTTCAGAATCAATGCAGTAACGGGACTTCCCCTCACTTCTTTCCCTCGCCATTCTCGGTCTTTTGCGTTGTGCCATCTGCTTTCTTCAGGATCATTGCTGCCAACGTATTGAATCGCTCTCGGTCTTCTTTCAGTCCATTGACCTGTTGCTCCATGATCGCCTTGACCGCCTGGAATTGCGCTTCTTTGGCTGCGGAAAGTTCCTTGGCGGCATAATATAAAACGACCAGGGCAAGGATCACCGGCACAACCAAAGAGCCATTGGCAAGCCTCCAGAGCCACTGTGCCCGCTCCATTGCCTTAGACCTTTCTGAATCTTCTTTTTTCTCCTGCGCAGGAGGAGGGGGGGGCGGTATTGCGAGTGGTGGCAGCGGCGGCAATGCCTGTGGGACAAGATTCACGCGTTGCTGCTGAGAAGTAAATGCGTGCTCGTAAAATGCTCTTTCCGTCGTCGTCGGCATTCTCTCCTCAAATTCCAACTCTCTGGTAAAGCCCTCGCCAAACACGTCCATAAAAGCCAATGGAATAAACGCATCCAGGAAAACTCTGAAATCATCAAAGTTGGAGTCAAAAATTGATGCAATCTTTTCAAAAGAACCAAAGTCGAGAGACAACTCTAAACTGGAATACCCCTCAATCTTTACCGAGATGATCAAAGAGGTTGCGACACTCCTTTTTTCAAGTAATCGTGCCACCGCCGCGCGTATTTCTTTTTCTTCCTGTCCGTGCATCTGGCTGACCCGCTGCAATTCCATCAGCTCTTCATCCAGATGGTTAATAAGCCGGTTCTTCAGATGCTTTCCTAATTCCGCTGTCACTTTAAATTCCATTGTAGGAATCTGCGTGGCGTCCCCTTTTGTCATCGGAGACCAGAATACGGTTCTGATCTCTTTCGGGGGAAGAGGCGGGGGCGGCGTGAAATTGGGCGGATAGTTTAGGCTTTGATCGCGACGTTCAATTTTGACGGTGATGTGATCGGCTGATGCTGGCATTTTCGTGTCCTCCTCGTAACGGTATTTCAAGGCAATAAAGGGCTGAGATGTGCGTTTCTTCCTCTGCTTAGGCTGGAGCACTCACCCCACAAATGAGCGAAACCCAGGGCCGAAACAGAGAATCATCTGCTTCTTAATGACCCTGATGCGGAACACGCTCAAATAAACAAAGACGCTATGCTTGGATAATGGCGAGTCTTATTATGCGCTGAAATCCGGTCACGTCAACGCCAGGCTCTTTCCTGATGGCGATGCCTTTGACCAATGGTCGCAGCTTGCTTGTAAAGCGCAGGCGCAAGGGCTGGACGTGATCGTGTCCGACCTCCTCGAAGCCGAACTCACCGCCACACAAAAAGCAGCAGGCTGGGACTTGGCCGACTACTTGCTTGCCTCAGAAGAAACTGCTGTGGTTGCACCCCAGCCCTTGGGTTGCCCTTGCCTGGCAGCCGCAGCAACAAATTCGAGCGCCTACGCTGCGGCGCTTCTGGCTGAGAAATGCCCACGTTGTGGCGATCCTCTGAACCGTGCCGGGGAATGTGAACTATGCCAACGTCCGCTCCCCTTTTGAACGGCGGACAGGCAAATACATTTTCGATGGCCGCTACTTGTATCACTCCTAGCAGTATGGTAAGAGCAGATTTCGTCTCTTGTGACATTATTACCCTGCATCTTTTCTTGCCGCCAGGCCGCAGAATTGGCCTGGTAGCGCGTCCTTATGAAATTATCCGAATTAACAACACTGGTTGCGGCGGGAGAATCTGAGCGGGTCGAGTTCAAACGCACGACGGGGCAGCGGACGGACGCGATGAAAACCGTTTGTGCGTTGCTCAACGGACTCGGTGGGTTCGTTCTCTTTGGCGTTTCGGATCGCGGGGAAATTTCCGGTCAGCAGGTCACGGCACGCACCATTGAAGAGATCGTTCACGAAATCCGCCGCATCGAACCCCCAGCTTTTCCCGAAATCGAAACGGTCACTCTGGAATCCGGTCTCAGCGTCATCGCCCTGCGTGTCTCCAGCGGCGGCGGCCCGTACACTTATGATGGACGGGCGTACCTGCGCCGCGGCCCGACCACGCAGATGATGCCGCATCAACGCTACGAGCGATTGCTGTTGGAGCGGATGCATGCGGCGCATCGTTGGGAGAATCAAGCTGCTCAAGGACTCACTATAAGTGACCTGGACGAGACTGAAATCATCCGCACAGTGGAAGAGGCCATCCGCCGTCAACGCCTGGAAGACCCGCAAACGCGCAACGCCGAAGACTTACTGACGGGCTTGGGATTGTTGCGCGAAGGTACACTGCTGAACGCCGCTGTGGTTCTGTTTGCCAAAGCAGACCGATTGCTGCCCAACTATCCACAGTGCTTGCTGCGGCTCGCGCGTTTCCGGGGTCTGACAAAGACAGAGTTTCTCGATAACCGACAGGAGATGGGCAATGCGTTTGACCTGCTGCTGCGAGCACAGCGGTTCCTACGCGATCACCTGCCAGTGGCTGGGCGCATTGTGCCGAACGTCTTTGAGCGAATTGATGATCCCTTGTATCCGACGACGGCGTTGCGCGAAGCGATTGCCAACGCCTTGTGTCATCGGGATTACAGCATCGCGGGCGGGGCAGTGAGCGTCGCCATTTATGACGACCGGCTGGAGATTTCCAGTACTGGCATATTGCCGTTTGATCTCACGCCAGAAGACTTGTTGCGCCCGCATCGTTCGCGCCCCTGGAATCCGCTGATCGCACAGACCTTCTACCGGCGCGGCATCATCGAGACGTGGGGGCGTGGTACGCTCAAAATGGCTGAATTGATGGAGCAGGCTGGACTATTTGCGCCGGAGATTGAAGTTGGCGTAGGAGAGGTACTGGTGCGATTCCGCCCCACACGTCGCACTTTGGCGTTACAACACGAGCCAGAACTCACTCTTGTACAGCAGGAATTGTTGCAAATATTGGCGAGGTCTGGGGCGATGACACTGGCGCAAATCCGCGCCGCGCTTTCTAAGCCAGTACCAGAGCGCACCGTGCAGCGTCAACTCAGCCAGCTCCGCGAACGAGGGATGACCGTGCTGACAGGAAAAGGACGGGGTGGCAGGTGGGCGCTGAAAGGTGCCACCGAATAGCGCCACGCGTGGCGTCATTCTGGCGTGATTCTCAGGAAGAGAGCGGTTGGATCGGTACGGAGGTTAACGGTTGTCCACCGAAGTTCACGTTCAATGTGTCCTCGAATGTGTCCATAAAGCAAAACGGGCATCACCTCGATGCCCGTAAACTATTGAAAACATTGGTGGCCAGGGAGGGAGTCGAACCCCCGACACACGGATTTTCAGTCCGTACAAAACCATCTTACCTTGTTTCATTATACCCGGAAACCCCTAATTTCATTGGTATTTTGATTCAATCTGTTTCATGATGATTCCCGAAGTTGCATTCGCATGTGGGAGTACATGTGGGAGTGGCTATGAGGCAACTGGGGTACGGAAGAAATATCCGTATGTCATCACAGTCCTCCTCTTTGCAGCTTGCCAAATGTCTTGACCACGCTTCGGCAGATTTTCAAAGGGCTTTTGCACGATCATTGCCATAAGCGATGATCTGTATATCAGAGGACATCATAGCATTATGTCAAAACGAGAAGAAGGCTCCTTCAAGGAACGGGATGGAAAGCTTTACGCCGTCGTTACCTGGATTGATTCTGGTGGTAAACGGCACTGGAAAGAACGTCGTGTTCGTAACAAAACTGAGGGGAACGCAGTCATCAAGAAGATGTATCAAGAATTGGATGAACATGGTGCGGAATCACTTCAGGCCGATAACAAAACCTTCAATCATCTGGCCACACATTTGGAAGAAAATTATCTGACTCCCCCAGAATATGTGAACGGGAGAAAAGTCGCGGGTAAACGGTCTTATAAAGACGATCTTGGCATCTTAAAAATCCTGCGCGAATATTTTGGGCGGACGCCATTACGTGAGATTACCTGGGGCAAAATCGAAAAATTTCGCGTGGCTCGGATCAAAACGCCAACCCATAGAGGCGAGCAACGCAGTATCGCCAGAGTCAATCGTGAACTTAGCTTGTTGCGGCACGCCCTCAAAATTGCGATTGGTGAAGGATGGCTTCACAAGAATCCCTTCGTTGGCCCCAAGCCCTTGATTCACACCGCAGATGAAGTAAAGCGCAAGCGTGTCTTGGAAAGAGAAGAAGAAGCTCGTTTGCTCGAAGCCTGTCAGGGGCTTCGCAGTCATTTGCGACCTATAATTGTTTGCGCAATTGACACGGGAATGCGCCGAGGTGAAATTTTTAAGCTGAAATGGGCAGACTTGAACTGGGATGGTGAGGCATTAAGTATCCCAGAAAGCAGAGCCGTCAAAGTTCAGGAGTTCAATACCAAAACGCTCAGGGCACGCACCGTCCCTCTTACCAAACGTCTGAAAGCCGAGCTTCAATTGCTATGGGAAAAGTCCGATAAGAATACAGATGCACTTGTGTTTGGAATTACAAATAACATCAGTAAAAGCTTCGATACGGCCTGCCGTCTAACTTCACTCGAAGACTTACGTTTTCATGACCTGCGCCGCACGTTTGGGACACGGTTGGCCAAATCCGGTGTGCCCATTCACGAGATTTCCAGATTGTTGGGGCATACGAATTTGGAAACAACTTTTCGCTATCTGGGATTGACGGAAGATTCGGTCGAAAACGCTGCCGCCGCTCTAGACCGATGGAATGAAGGAACAATGATGGCAGTGGCTGCGCAGTGAAGTGACATTGCCTGGGCAATTGCGACAGAATGTCCGGGACGGTAGTCAGGTTGTATCCCACTGCACGAGTTTTTCAAGCTCCGCCTGTGTAAATGCCTGTTTTCTTGCTGGAAGGCCAATATCCTCGCATTTTCTCCAGAGTGTGGTGCGTGACCACCCAGTCATTTGTAACACCTCGCTCCGTCGGTAAATGGGTTTTGTTGAAGGATTATCTATTCCGCTTTCCTCAACTTTGTGCAGTGCCATGAAAAGCGGACGCAAGTCAATTTTATGCGCGTCGACAATGCAAGTAGCAATAGCTGCACATTCACTACGGACTTGTTTGGCTACATTGATAAGGTGCGATACTGCGCGCCCGGATTCATTATCCAAATTTCCGCTGCTTTGTCTGCCGCATAAAGATATTTTCCTTCGTTTCATACAACTTCCGATAAACTTCTCCCATAACCTCAGAATGAATGGTTGCGAGGCTCAGTACCGCAGCGTCAATGCCTGTTCTGCCCGCCGTGCAATATCCCGGCTCAGTGTCGTAACGATCTGCGACATCTGTTCCAGCTTGACCGCTTTGAGTCCTGACACTTGCACGACTTCGGCGGCCTTTAATGCGCCCGCCAGTTGCAGTTGATTGGCTTCGAGGTTGAGTTGATAGGCGGAATTGACGCCCTGCACTTGCTGGCGATACCCGCGCTCAACGCCGCCTGCTGCCAGATCACGATTCGTTTGCGCCGCCGCGATATTGGCTGCTGCTTGTTGTTCGGCGATCTTGCTCGCTTCTTGGGCATAATGATTGGCGGCTCCGACGCGCATCTGAGCGGTTGTTTCGTAATTGTCCTGCGTACCGGTACGGGCGTGTCGGACATTGCCAACGCGCGCATCGGTCATCGTATCGGTGATGAGCGTTTCTGTAATGCCGCGCGCCGGAGCCGTCATCATTTTGGCCGCATCGCGCACGGCGGGTAGAAGCGGCAGCGATTGACCTCCCATAGAAGAGACGGCCCCCGCCCCGTGATCCACCCAATCCATCGAGCGGTTGGCAAACGTGTTCAGATTGCGCTCATCCTGGTTGATGCGAATGTCACTTTCGGTCTGCTTGCTCTGGATCGAGGTTTGTTGCTGACCAAACATTTTGTCGGTTTGAATGCTGGCGACTTGCTGGACTCTCGACTGCTCAATTAAGCCGAGCGTCGCGGAACGCTGCGCCTGCGCCACCTGGGTGGACATCGCGTAGCCTCCGGCAATCGCACCAAGCGCCTGCGAGCGACTCGCGGAGGCGGATTGCAAGCCCATGATTTGTTGGGCGCGACTGGTGAGATTGCTCGCATCTTTGCTGGCGGTCGCACGTGTCTGTTCCGCTTGGTACTGGCCTTCAATCCGGGTTTCGGATGCTTGGCGTTGCAAAGCCGTGCCGTATTTGATCCCAGCGATTTCCAAGCCTGTTGCCGCAAATGCGCCCATCCAGCCCGACGCAGTGGTCGAGACGGCTTCAAAGATTTGCCCGAAGGCCAATTTGTAGCTGATGTATGGAGACGCCAAAAGTAACAGCGCGCCGAGCATCATCAGCACCATCACGATGATGCAGGCATAGACGGCTGGCGTGATGCGGGCCGGGTCGCCCGTGATCGCTCCATTCGCATCGAGCGAGAAAATGCCCGTCGCCGGGCTGATGATGGTGAAGGCGAGATTGCCTGCGCTGTACACCGCCAAGCCGAGAATGTGACTGACGAGCGGCGTCACCATCGTGAAGACGCCTGCGCTCCACGCAAACGGATAGGAGATGCGCTGGGCGAGTGTGCGATCAATCGCCAGTGCAATGGCAAACGGCGCAAACAACCGCAAGGCAATCGTCAGCAAGGCACTCAGAATCGCCAAAAAGAGTTGCGCAAATTCGAGCAGGAATCGTCCCAGCGTTACCCCGATGAAAATGTTGGCGAGATTCCACGACGAAACATCCAGCAATTTGGTGATGTCGCGGAAGTTTGTGTTCTCGCTGGTGAGCGCCCCGATGGCTTCGTCCGGGTCATTCGTGACCGCTTTGACGATGAACATGCCTTCGGTGAATTTCTGGTAGTTGGTGTTGAATTCCAGTTCGGCCTCCCAGAAGACTTTCCGAAACTCAGTCACGTTGATGATGTCATAACCGATCTGACTCGCGGTGTTGATGATCGTGCGCCCTGCGCCAAAGAGCGTGAAGATCACGCCCAAGCGAATGCACCACCAGAACAAGTCTTTGCCCGCGCCATCGTTTTCCCGAAACAATCGCGCAAACGACAGCATCATCACAATGACCGCCAGCCAGAACGCCAGATTCTCTAGCCCGGCAATGAGCGGACTTTCAATCACTTCCTGCAATTTCGGCAGTAGCTTCTCGGCGACCAGGACGAGATTGACCAGCGGGTCACCCGGATCATTATTGGGTGGTGCTTGCGCCCAGAGCGGTGAGGCGAACGTAACGAGCAGGAGGCCACCCAGTAGCAGAGACGGAAAGATGGTTTTAGGCACGAGCCTCTTATGGTTGTTGTACATCGGATAAATTCTCCCGCAGTTTGAGGGTGGCTTCAGCAATGCCGCGCCAGGCTTGGTTCATGTGGTAGATATTGCGTCCGAAGTGCAGGCGCTCTTCTTCCATTTGGTAAATGGCTTCGGTGCGTTTGACTTTGGCATCAAAGAGACGACTGACTTCGGCTTCGGTGCGCGCCGCTTTCTCTTCCAGTTTCGTGAGTTCAAAGGACAACTGCTCCATATCCCGATCCTTGTCCGTGCAATCGGCGCAATTTTTGAGTTGTTCCAGTTCTTCCTTTTTCGCTGTGATGTGGGCCGCCATCTCGGCCAGTTGTTCGGCTTCGCGCTGATGGTCGTATTCCAATCGCTCCAACTGATTGTCCATCTGCTTGAGCCGCTCGAATTCGGCTTCCGTATCCTGCGCCGTGCGGCCAATGCCGTAGCGCAAATATTCGGCGAAATCGCGTTTATCGGCGGCGGGATCAAAGACGCCCTGCTTGAGCCGCTGGGCGATGTTGAGGACAGCGCGCGCGGCTCCGGTGACGAGATTGACGAGCTGATTCTTGACGCGAAAGACGAGCCGCACCGCTTGCCCCCAGTAGCTCAGAAAGCGGCGCATCTGGCGTTCGTGGGCGAGCGCGTCATCTACCGTTTTCAGAATGCCTTTGAGGTTGGTCAATTGCCCAACGGCGTTTTCATACATCTGCGTGTATTGCCGGACGGTTTCTATCCAGCGATTGAACTCTTCCAGTTTTTTGGTGACTTGAAAGGTGTAGTTGGCCGGATCAAAGACTGTCCATTGCGCTTGGACAGGCGCAGGCAGCAAGAGCGCAGCGATCACGAAACCGAGCAGAAAAGATTTGAGTGTAGTAGTCGTATGATTGTTCATGAGTTCCTTTCAATTTGAACCACAGGGGACACGGGGCGCACGGGGAAGAAAAAGCCTTAATGCTCTGAGATTTTCCCCGTGATCTCCGTGCTCCCCGTGGTTTCTATTCTTCTCCTGACAAAAGAGCTTCATCCATGTGAACCAACCCGGCTCCGGTGAGTCCAAGCGGGTAATGTTCCGCGAGCCAGGCGATGATGTTCACGAGCAGCCATTGTGGGCGGAGCGTTTGGACACGCGCGCGGGCATTGCGTTCATCAGGGTTGGTGGTAAACGTCCAAAGTTCGACGGGTGACAAATCGCATTGCACCATTTGCACGATTTTGTCTTCGCCCGCACCAAGAACTAACAAGAACTGGGCGTGCGAACCGGCCACATTGTTGATGACGCTGATGGCGGCGGCGGCTTGGGGCGCGAGACCGGAATCGGCAACGAGTTCGGCATAATCGCCGACTTGTTTGCCGATGATTTTGACACCAGCAGTGCGGGCAATGTCAGGAATAGAGGACAAGTCTTCGTAAGCTTGCGTGGCGAGAATCGTGATGACATTTTCTTTGCCGCCCGTGCGCGCGCCGCGTTTGATGACGTCGAGAATGCGCGGATATTTGTCTTTGATCTTCCAGACTTCATCAAAAATCAGCAAAGTGGGCGACCGTGTGCCATCGGCATTGCGTTGTCCAATGGCCCGCAAGACCCGCGCCGCCGCACGATAGGCGAGTGATTCGCGCACACGTTCGGGGAACTGTTCCAGCGAATCCAGCTCATAAACATCCAGCGATGAGGTTCCCGCAAACTCAGGATGCGTCGGCGCATCCAGAAAACTATGTCCGACGAATTGCGTGAGCGCGAGCTTGAGAGCTTCGGCGCGTTCGGCAGCCGCGCCTTTGAACGACCACGTAGCAAGCGCATCTACGAGATGTGACAGGCGTGGTTCGTGCTTAGGCAGCATCGGACGATTGCGCGGCACTTCATTGCGATAGACTTCATTGACGAGGGTGGTGAGGACGTCTTCCGCCAGCGAATCATTCTCCGGCACCCGCGCGAGTTGCATGAGATCGCCCACGACAAAGCCGACCTGCACTTCATCGGGCAAAATCCCTTCGGCCAATCCGTCATAATCCCATGTATTGATCGTGCGCTCGGAGCCAATGGCAAAACGCAGATGGCGTCCGCCCAACACATCTACGAGCGGCGCGAACGATTCACCAAAATCCACGGCGCGCACGCAGGCTCCGGCTTTGGTCGCGAGCACGTCATTGAGGATGCGCCCCAGCAAGACGCTCTTGCCACCGCGCGGCGCGGCGAGGGTTAACACGAGTGGTGAACTGACGAGTTGCCGGTCAAAGAAATCAATGCCAATCAATTTTCCGGTGGGCAACGAAAATAATGTGTGCGGGCGTGGCGCACCGCTCCATTCCGCTTCGGTCGGAATGAGCGGGGCCAGAGAAGAAGCAGTTTCGGTGATTTCGCGCGATGTGGCTTTGCCATCGGCTTCACCCACCAGAGTTTTCGGATAGAGTGCTGCCAACGCCGCAGGTTCTTCTCGATCCGCATCCGCGCCATTGATTTTGCGCAGTTCGGCAATGATCTGCTCGCAGTAGCGATCCAGATTTTTGAGTGACACGGATAACGCCGCTTTGGTGTACGCGGGTTCGCCGTAGATCACGACCGAAAAGCGCACTTGGGAGAGTGCCTCGCGTCCGCCTGCGAGGTCGTGGCGAATGGCGGTCAAATCCTGCAAGGCGACTTCGGCTTCGGGCGCGAGCTTCTGTTTGCCGCTCAAGCGTTGTCCCGAACGCATGACTTGTCGTAAGCGACGATCCAACCGTTTGATCCCTTTACTCTGATCGGGATAGAGAAACTCACTGAGGATCGTATGACGAAAGTTCAGCGTGCCGTTGATGGAAAGCAGGCGCAGCGCATCCGCAGTGATGAATGGCTGCGGCGGCGTGAACAGCGAGACGATGGCCGCAGGTGATGCGCCGTGCATCACATAACTCCCGGAGGCTTCTATGGTTTCGCCGCACAGGTAATGCCGAATATCTACACCATGCAGCGGAACTGTCGGCACGGTTGTCGCGTTTTGCCGATGCCCAAAATACACAGCAGCCCACAGTTCATCACGAGTGAAACGAGTGAAGCGTAAAGCATCTTCGCGCTCAATCAGACGAAAGACTTTTTCAGCCTCGGCAAAGGCCGCTCGTTCTTCTTCTAGGGTGCGGCGCACAATGGCGTGCGTGGTTGCCGTTTGCCAGGCGGCGAGAAATGCGCGTGGCAAGCCCGTCACGCCTTGCTGCTGCCATTCCTGGCGGAGTGTCGCGAGGAATTGATCATCCGTCTTTTGACGATTGAGGTTCGGGACGCGCACCCAACAGGTCAAGGCCGTGCGGCGGAAGCTGCCTGCTCTGGCTAGATTGGCATACGCTTGCAAGCCAGCGTTGTGGAGGATCGTGGCGCGAGGATGGATGTCATACACATCGCGTGCGCCCGCGTGATGCCAGAGTGCTTCACCGGGATCAGGCGCGGCAGTGAGCCGGAACTGAATCACTGTCCCCAGCGGTTTACGCGCCGCCAACAAGCGCGCCAGTGCATTGCAACGGTTTTCCAACAGCAGATCATCGCTATATACCGACGCGGCTAACTCCACATGATACGCGCGGGTATACGAGCCATCGGCATGTCGCAGTGCATCTTCAGACAAACCGACGATAGACGTCTCGCGTGGTCGCGTTGCGGGAGTGTGCGCGGAAGGTGAGTCGGGAGGCATGGTCAGGGGAATCCAATCGCGGCGCGACTGCAAAAAGGCCGGCGCGAGTTTGAGACACAGCCCCGTGCCTGCGCCAAAAGCGGCAGCGGCACTAGCGGTGATAAGAAGAGCAGATGAATCCATCAGAATGTTCCTTTCTTGAAGTGAATGGTTAGTTGGTTGTCGGAAATGAAACACAGGACACGGAGGTCACGGAGAAGGAATGCCTATTAGCTTCTTCGTTTTTCTCCGTGCTCTCGGTGCGCTCCGTGGTTTTCTTTTCGTCTGAATGTGGTTTCCTGTGATTGGGATCGTAGCCAGTCCGGTTGAAATTCATGCGGCCACCAACGCCGCTGAATGCGTTTGCGCGCATACCATTGGAAGATATGCAGGAGCCAGCTTGGTCGTTGTTTGCGGCGGATCAGATTGAGGATCAGAATGGAGAACCCCATACAAATCAGCCAGCCGAGCAATTCCAGCGGCAAGTGATACACCCGGAGATTCAGAAAAAAAGGCACGGCATACCCCAGCACACTGGCAAGTAGCACGATGCCCCAGTCTTCATCCGTGATGCCAAAGCGCAGGACAGGTAAATAAATCTGGGAACGAATCGGTCGAGAGAGCATAAAAAACGATGAAGGATGAACGATGAACGCGGAATGAAGAACGAGGAGCGAGGAACGATGAAGCCAGAAGATGGAACAATAAATTCCTAGTTTCGCTTTCTTTGTTCATCGCTCATCGTTCCTTGTTCATCGTTCTGAGTTAGTTCCCAAAGCCTGTGTCGAAGTTCACCGCGTTGCCCTGCGAGATGGAGAAGACGAGCGCGACGATGCCACCAAAGGCAAAGCAGCCGATGGCGGCGACGAGTTGCTTGGTCGCCGGTTTTTCTGTGCCGTAATTGACCACCGCCCAAGCCACAAAGATGATGCCCATGAGGAACAAAAGATTGCGTCCCCATTTGATCCCTTCCCGAATGGCATTGCCGACCTGTTGATCGCTGCCAAAGATGCCGCCGCCCGGCGTTTGGGCGAAGGCAGAAAGGCTGATGGTAAGGAGCCAGCCCGCGAGGATGGCGAGTGGCTCGATGAGATGAATCCATTGGGCGCAACGCATCAAGGTATCTCCCATACGAAGAAGATAAGGCTTGACAGTCATGTGAGTGGTGAAGGGGGTATACCGGTTGGGAACGTGAGAGACGGGTTGCTCGATCTGCATGTGATTGACTCCTTAAAACGATGATTGACTTGCGCTAGCAGCCTTCTGGCTGTTAGCACGAAATTGAGAGGGGCGTATAGCGCGTGCGGCAAGTGCCTCGCAACTCGCAGGCCACAAATCTGAGGGAGCCAGGAAAAGTTCAGGAACGTCCGCCTTCTCGTGACTTCTCCAGACTCACTTTGCGGCATCGTGTTTGCGAAGGTCAGCGGTGAAAAAGGAAAGGAGTTTTTACGAATGAATCAGATCAGAAGGAATCCAGACACATTCAAATTCTGGCGTCGTTGGATCATCTTGGGAGTGATGTTGTCCGCGCCTGCTCTCGCTCGGTCGCAGTCCATACATATTGATATAAACACACGCCAGCGTGCGCTTGCCTATGAACCGCTTTTCATTACAACAGCGCAGCAATACAACCTTGATCCTCGTTTGTTATGGGTGATTGCGTGTTTGGAATCGCGCTTCCGTCCCTGGGCAATCAGCCCGAAAGGTGCGCGTGGCTTAATGCAGTTGATGCCTGCGACGGCGGCACGTTGGGGCGTATCCAACCCGTATGAACCGGGGCAAGCCATTATGGGAGCAGCGCGTTACGTGCAGTATTTAGGGCGGCGCTTTGACGGGCGCGTAGACTTAACGCTTGCGGCTTACAACGCGGGCGAAACGGCGGTGGAGGCGTATCGTGCAGGTCGTGTGGTGCGCGTCGGGCGCAAGCTTATCAATCCGTTCGGCCTCAGAACTAGTGGTGTGCCGCCTTATCGAGAGACGCGCACCTATGTTAGTACAGGCATAGGCTTGCTGCGGCGTTTGGCCGTGAACAAGTCCGCCACAACGATAGCCTACACGACAGACGCTCGTATTGTGCCGACGCTCAAGAGCGAAGCTCTCACTAGCGCACCAAGCATCAGAAAAAGTATTTCCTATGCGGCAGACACAAATTTTTCTGCTTCGTCTGCGCTAACCGCTGCTACCCCCCGCTCCATCTCCTACCAAAGCCGTTGAGCAACGATGCGGCTGAAGAACGAAACAGGTATCCAACGGTGCGGCGAATCGTTTTTCTGCTCTTGGTTCGTCTGAAATCGGCGGCATCGTTGGATTCACACGCTTTTTGTTGCGCTGCGCCCGTGCGGAAACTTTGGCACCAAAGTTGTAATGACCAATCTCGTCCGTACCAAACGCAAAGGAACGTTATGCACGAAGAATCGTCTCTTGACACAACGGCAGAATTCATTGCGACACCAGAACAGCAACTGCCATCAGTGCTCTACCGTGATCCGGCGGATGTGCGGACGATCTATCAATTGCTTTCGTCGCTGCTTCTGTTGGTGGGACTGCTGACGCTCAGTGCGCTCGGCAACGCCTGGCAATATTGGCGCAGACCGGATCGCATCGTCGTAGATCGCTCCAATGGGCGTGTGCTGCTCATCAATGATCGGGAATTCGGGGAAACCGATGCCGTCAAGTTGACCCCGGATCGTCCGCAGGAAAGCGATAAGAAATATCTGGTGCGTGAGTTTATCCGCAGCTTATATGCGATCAACCCGACCACGCGCGCCGCCGACATCAAAACCGCGCTCGAAATGATGGTGCCGCATTCGGCGACGAAGTTCGCGGCTTATCTGAAAGAGCAGCATATTCTGGAACAACAGCGCGCGGAATCGTGGCAAACCGTGTGGACGCCGCAGGACGTGACGATTGATCGCCATGATCTCTATACCGTGCGCGTCATCGGCAAACAGGACGTCACCAAAATCATCAACAACCAAGTCGTGCAAGACAGCAAACAATTGCAACTCACCGTCAAGCTCGTGGCTGACCCCGCCGGACGCACGGATCAAAACAAACGCATGGGCTTTTTGGTGGCCGCCCTTGATTACAAGGAAATTCAGTCCTGAGCCTCTTTCGTCAAGTCGTCTCCAACAGGGAAAGGAGTTCCATGAAGCATTGTGCATCAATGGTCATGATCGTCATCGGACTGTCATTCGTAACCACCACAACCGAGGCGCAACGACGAAGAGAGGACAGGCCGTCAGAGCGGGAAAGGGGCTCCGCTCTGACGGTTCTCAATAATCCCACTCCGACCTATCAATCGGGTGAAGTGCAGATCGAAGTTGCGGGCGATGAAAACCCCATCATCCGATTGCAGATGATTCCGAGCGGGCAAATTCTCGTCGAATTGCCCGCGCAGGATCGCATCTTCAAGGTGAATCCAGCCGACCCGGATTTGGTGACGATAGAAGATTCGCCCACGAAAGCGACGGATCACTATTTGCTCTTGCGTTCGAGTCGGCAGTTTTTGCCGAGTGCAGCAGCAACGCAAACGATAGCGACCTCGATGATTGTGCAGATGACGTCGGGGATGGTGATTACGCTCTTGCTGTATCCGACGCGCGATTTCAATCAGACGGTGCATCGCTGTGTCGTGCGTTATGAACGCGCGGCCATTGTCAGCGCGCGACAAGCGGCAGGACTGGACGTGAATCTGGATCGGCGCGAAGAAGTAATGGTGTCCAGATTACCAGCTTCGTGGCAAGTTGCGGCGTTGCCGAAACCAGTCGCAGAAGCAGCCCCGATTAATCCGCCGCCGGTACAACCAGCACTGCCGCCGCCTAATCCGGCTAAGCCAACGGAAGAAGAGCCATTGTTACTGACGCAGCGGCTGGAAGCGTTGGCTGCGCCCAAGGCGTGGAGCAAACCGCTGCACGGAATCCAAGCCGCGCTACAAACACTCACGCTGAAGAATGGGCAGCGACAGGTACTCATCACCGTGCGCAACACGCTCGCGACGCCACTGAATCTCGTACCGGGACAGCCGGAATTATCGCTGCGCACATTGGATCGGAAAGGGCGCATCTTGCAGGTAGAAACACTCAAACCTGTAGCGGTAGATGCGAGCAATTCAACTGGACTGCTCGCGCCACAAGGGATTGCGAGCTATCTGTTGACTTACCAAACACCAATCTTGGTTTCCGGGCAAAAGCTCTTTGTCGTCATCGCAGAGTCCAACAAAGCTGACGATCCGTTTTTGCTCGAAGTCATGCCGTGAAGCCAGGGTTGTGTTTCGTGGCGTGAAGGGAATGGATCACGGGAAGACAGGCCACACGTGGAAAGGAAGCGTTTGCCTCCTTCGCTCTTCCCCGTGTCTTCCGTGATTCATTCCCCAAAAAGAAAGAGGAATATGAACCAGAGTACACCAGCAGACTTGCCCGAACTTCATTTGCAGGATGTCACAGAAGACGAAACGTTAGGTATCGCGCCTCCTACGAACTCGCGCAAAAAGAAACTGTTGATGATCGGCGGCCTCGTCACGCTATTGCTGCTGACGGCAGTGGGTGGTTATTTCCTGCTCAGCGGCAAAGAGGTCAATGTCCGAGCCGTGCGCAAAACGCCGGAACGGGTCACGAATGGCGGCGATTTACAACAGGCCGCCTACGACTCGTTGCGTGGTTCGCTCAGCAGTTCGCCACCTGCTGCCGTGGGGCAAAATGCCGGGGCGAATATTGGCACGAATCAACCCACGACCATTGCGATGGCAGGTGTCACGCCTTCGCCTGCTGTCAGTCCGAGTGCATCGCCCAAAGCCACTGCGCCAATTCAATCCGGCATTGCGATGACGATTGCGCCACCGCCGGAGATTACAGCGACGAATTCACCAACGAAGCCGGTGGGGGCTTTGAGTCCACCGAACACCTTCCCCGCAGACAACAAAGCGACGCCGCAAAATGCCAACGTGATGGCTGTCAGCAAACCAAAGACCGATGCCTCCATTGTCTTTGCCAGTTTGCCGACGAAACAGAACGAAAAGATTGAGAATCCCACAATCGCATACCACGACGGTCCTCAGCCCTTTCCTCTCTCCACACCTCCACTGTCGCTGGAAAAGAACCCTCGCGCGCTGCCGAGCTTTGGGGCGATGTTGCCCGTGCGGTTGTTGGGGATGCTCTATACCTTGCGACCCAATGCATTCGTGCGATTGGAACTCTTGCGCGAGAGCAAAACCGAGCATTGGCATTTGCCGCGCGGCACGATGTTCGTGGGAGCGGTGCAAGGCGCAGGGCGAGATCGCGCCTATGTGCAGATCAAAGGGTTCCTTGATCCCACAACAGAGCGCTTCACCAAGCTGGACGGGGAAGCGCTCGGCAGCGATGGCGGGGCAGGTTTACGCGGCAACGAACGTCGCCTGTCCTCCGTCTGGTTGCGCGTGCTGGATCGCGCGGCCCAGACCGGAACGCAGCTTCTCAGCAGTCTGCTGGGTCGCAACGGATCGCAGGTCATCATCGCGGCAGACCCGGCAGGGATGTACCGCAGCGCGATGAACAACGAAGCCGCGCTGCAAACCAACCGCAGTTTCGTTGAAGTGGCGGCGGGAACAGTGGGCTTCGTGTTGGTTACGACTTTACCGACTGCTGTGCCTACGGATACACCTGTCACACAAAACACTTCACCCGAATCGCTCACCGATGCCGAGCTTGCTGATCTTTTCAGTTCCTCTGATCCAGCGAAGATTCGTGCCGCCTTGCCACGGATGAGTCCCGAAGTGCGGCGTGTCCTGGAACAATCCCTCAAATAATAAGGAGCATTGAATGCAACTGCATTGTCCGACGCAAACCACCATCAATCCTCGTACACTGCTCGCAGAACAGGACGCCCATAGCTTGGCGGAACTCTTGCAAGAAACCGGCTATGTGATTCAACCCGCGTTGCTCCGTGATCTGGCACACGTCCTCAGAAGTGGCTTACCGTGGCTGATTGAAGGCCCGCGTGGCGGCGGCAAAACCGCGCTCGCCGAAGCGTTGGCGGCGGCTTGTAACCTGCCTGTGTTTTATCTGCAAGGGATGGAAGGCTTGACGCTCGCCGATGTGCTCTATGATTGGGATCGCGAAGGCCAGACGCAATGGGTGCGACAAGCCGTCGCACATGGCAGCAGCTTTCAGGAAGCACGCGCCGGGCAATGGACGCGCGAGTTTCTCAAGCTCGGCGAAGCGTTGGCGGCGTATGAATGGGCCGCGCAGCACGACATCGTTCCCATTTTGATTTGTGATGAATTCGATAAGGTCAGCGAGAAGCTGGAAGACATGTTGCTGCAATTGTTTGCACGGGGCTTTGCGCATATTCCGCGCTATGGAGAAATCGGCGTGCGCGAGCAACAACGCTGGCCGATTGTCATTCTGCTCTCGAACGATCAACGCCACGATCTGTCCGCGCCGATGCGTTCACGGTGTTTGTATAGCTGGCTCGCCCCACCCACGCCGCGCGAGGAAGTCGGGATTTTGTACGCCCGCTGCCCGGCGGTGCATCCGCTGCTGCTCGGCAAGATGATCAAGCTGATGCACGGCATTCGCAGTCTCCCCGGCATTCTGGATAAGCCGGGACTGCGCGAATCCATCGCACTACTGCACGCGCTGCAAACGGCGGGCTATACCGACCTGACGGCCACGACGCTGACACAACATCTGTGCTTTCTCGCCAAGCGACGGCTGGATTTAGAGAATCTGCGGAAGGCGACCGCGCGCCTTGATCTCATGATGGAACTGCTGGATGCGGAGATGGATGGATGGGTGGCGGCTCTATGTGGAGGGGCGGAATGAAACAGTCGGTAAGCCATTGGGCGTTGCAACCACAGATCATCGTGCTGGTCACGGTCTTAGGTGTTGTGGGAGGCTTGCTGTTGACGAATTGGATCGTGGCGCGGTGGCAACGAGTGACGGCGCGGGTCGAGGTCGCAGCACCGCAAATAGAAGCGGCGCAGACAAAAGCATCGGCGTCGCCACCGCCGAAGGCATTGCCCGACGGCGAAGTGGAACGCACCGCCGCGCGCGTGCGCGAAGTCTCCGCCCTCGTGATGGGCTTGACGTTGCTGGTCGTACAGGAGGCCGTAGCCGGGAACCCTGTCGCCAGCAGCGAAGCCTTAACCGAACGTTTCATCTCCCGGCATTTATTGCCGCCGACGATTCGCGCCTCTTCTGCCCGCGCGGTGTTGGAATCGGAGACGGCGGTACTGTATGTGCGCTATCGTGTCGAGCCGCTCGCGCTGGAAGTGGTTTCGCTGGGACGGATGCCAGAAGACGGTGCGCCGATCATTGGCCGTATTGTCACAGGCAGCGATGAACATTCTGCCCTCTTCATCGCCCGGCAAATCAAAGGCGCAATGCTACCCGACCCGTTCTTGCCTGCCGCGCAGGTGATCGCGCTCAATTGGAGCATTGAACCGTGGCGCGAACGCGCCTTTGCGCAGGAGGAAGTGGAGCAAATCCAGCACGCTCTCCGCACCGCACAGCCCAAGCCATGAGAGTCATTCGTCAACCATCACAAGCGTTGAAATTTTGGCGACACGCACCGCGTTCGCTAACGCATCTCTGTGAGCAGGTGGATGCGCGCTGGGGCATTCCTCGTCCTGCCACCGCTCCGCACCTGCCGCCTCTGCAAGCGATGAGTGCGTTATTGAACTTAGGGGGCGAAGGTCTGCTGCTGCTCGCTTGCGGGTTGTTCTCCGCTCTGATCTGGTGGCAATGCACGCGCTGGCTCATCATCAATATCGAGGTCGAAATCGTTTGTCACGGTTGTGCATTTTTGAGTTTGTTGCTGGCCTTGTTGGAAGTCGCCCAATTGCCGCTGCCGTTTTATCCGCTGCAACAACGCTCGACGTATGGTTCTTCGCGCTGGGCCGATCCGCTCTGGCTCGGCGATTTGCATCTTGCGCGGCGCAAGGGCGCATCGTTACAACCGGGTGAATTGCCGCTCGGTGGCTTGGGGCGGAAATACGATGTCATTCTCAATCGCGCGCAAACGATGTGTCATCTCGCCCTCTTTGGCCCGCCGGGCGCAGGCAAATCCGCCACGTTCTTTATGACGTGGTTGCGGGCGTGGGCTGGATGCGGCTCGACGATTGTGCTTGATCCGAAAGGCGAATTGTATGAGCAAACGGCCTATTGCTTTCAGCGCGTCTATCGCGTGGATTTGCAGCATCCCGAACGCTCAGATCGCTGGAATTTCCTGCCGGCGTGTAAGCACAATGCTGAACTTGCGCACGAAGCCGCCGCGATTATTCTGCACGTAGACCAAAACAAAAACTCTTCTGCTGATCCCTTCTGGAAAGAAGCCGAAACCGCTGCTCTCACCGCCATCATTTTGCACCTGGCGCAATGGCACGAACGTCCGACACCCGCCATGATTCAGGAGATGGTCTCGAAATATTCCCTTGCAGAATTGAATGATTTGATGATGTCATCGGCGGATCCGAAAGTACCGCTGTATTGGGGGATGTTTACGAAGGTCGAGCCGAAGTTACAAGGCGGTGTGCTGATTGGCTTGGGCGTGCGTTGCGCGGCCTTCAATATCCCGAATGCCAAAGCGATTTCTTCGCCGATTACGACGAGGATGGCGGCACGCGGGATTCGGCTTATTGACTTTGCCGAACTGCGGCAACCACGCACCGCGATTTATGTCGTCGTGCCGGAAGGTGATGCCGCGCGTTACAAAGTTGTGCTGGCGACCTTGTTTGGTTTGGCCGCGAGTCACTTGCGCAAAGGTGAACTGAATGACACGTCTGCGCCGGTGCTCTTCAACTTTGACGAAGCGGGCAATATCTTCATTCACGGGCTGACGGAATTGCTCGGTGTCGGTCGTGGACGGCTGATGTCCATTGCACTCGGCTTTCAAAACATCGGGCAGGTCTATCACCATTACGGCGCGGATGGCGGCGATGCCGTACTCGGCTCAATTGGCACGATGATTTTTCTACCGGGACTCGACCAACGCACCAGCGAATACGCCAGCAAACGCATTGGGCAGGCGACGGTCTGGCAAGCCAGCTCCGTAGACGTCAAGGAAGGCACGAAATTCGATTCCGAACGCACCACCGAAGTTGGACGCTCCTTGCTCGATGCCGCCGAAGTGCGGCGGATGGTGAAACATCAACAAGCCATCGCCATCATCGGCAATGCGCCGCCCGTGCGCTTCTCCTATCCACCACAAGCACGTCTCGTAAATGCTCCGCTCTCCGCGCGAGAAAAAGCTTGGCTGACGCAACCGCCTACCACACGCAAGACAGAAACAAAGGTTGAGACGAAAGCGCCAACGGCTCCAGCCCCTGCCATTGTCATTACCGATACACGCCCGCCGCTTTCTTTCAGCCACCTGACGTTTCCGCCGGAATACGATCCTGCTCAACTCACGCCCGCGCTTGATCCCAGTGTCAATGATGCGCCGGAACCCAATGTCATCCCGCAGGAGGAAGCCTGATGCTCGACGCAGCCACGCGGGTCAGCAAATGGCGCTTGACCTATATCGCCGCCCTGCTCAGCGTGATTGCCGGGCTGAGCAGTTATGGCTGGTACATCTACACGCTCGTGCGCGATGCGCAACTCCACAAGCCGCAACCGCAAATAGAAAAACTCCTCAAAGACCTACTGATGTATTATCGGCAAACGAAGCAATTCCCACGCAATTTTACCGAGATCAATCAACGTCTCTGGCATACCGTTCCGCCCCCGGATTACGGGAAGGACGGACGCGAAGCACGCACGAAGAATTATTTCTATTGGTACACGCAGGTGAATGCCGATACCTGTGCGTTCTGGGCGTTGCCCACTGGCCCGCAGCGGGGCTATGCCTCCGCGTTTTTCATTGTCCTTGCGCCGGGCTGGGCGCGCGCCTGGAAAGGCAAGGCGCGTAGCGATGAAGAACTCAATCGTCTCCCCGCCATTCCTTCACCCCAAGCACTCGCCGAGATAAACATGCAGGAATTGCCCGCGCGTGTTTTCACAGCGACCTCTCAATCTGTCCCTTAGCCTCGCTCAGTTGGTATCGAAATCTTACACTTGGCTGCTTACTTTCCTTCTGATAGAAGACGTGTTACAAAAAGCCGTGCCCTACGGCCTGATTCGTTATCGTAACTAAACGCTCCAAGTTGATAATGCGGCTGAATTGCGCGTGCAGTGAATGGGCGTAATCACACAATCCGGCAACAAGCGATTCATTGGAAAACGAATCAGCTAAAAAACATAATCGCGATTACGCATATTTCCTCAGAGTTTATGCCGCCAATACAACTGAATCTGTCACTCAGCTATCTGCGCAACAGTGATTTGCTCTCTACGCACTGGCTGGAAAATCGCCTGTTACGTGAACCAGAATGGGAAGAATACAAAACGCACACGCGCGGGCTAATTGATCAAATCAGTCAATTATGGCAAGCCGAACAACGCCGCGTTGAGCTTTACAACGAACAGGGATTGGAACACGCCTTCATTCAGCCCGTTTTTGAAGCTCTTGGTTGGAAGCTGAACTATCAAACGTTTCTGCGCGGCAGAAAACCTGATTACGCACTTTTTCTTGACGACACAGGACTTGATGCCGCCTTAACAGCCGGGCGCAACAATCAAGCCTATTGGCAATATCCTACGCTTGTTGCGGATGCAAAGGCTTGGTCTGTAAGCCTAGATCGCCCTCAGAATATCCAAAACAAACGCGAGTATCCGCCCGAACAAATTGAATGGTATTTGAATCAAAGCCAACTTAACTTTGCCATTCTCACGAACGGTAGATTGTGGCGGCTGATTCCGCGTGAACTTGGTGCGCAGCAGCGTCGCTTCCAAACCTATCTTGAATTCGATTTGGGCGGCTTCCTGAACACTTGGAACGCCTCGCCTAACTTGTTAGATCAACCGCTGCTGCTCGACGATTTCCTGCGCTTTTATCTGCTTTTCAGTCCTATTGCTTTTCAAGAAGTTGATGGGCGAGAACCATTGATTCATCGTGCCGTTCAGGGCAGTTCTGAATACCGACTAGGCGTAGGCGAATGGCTGAAAGAGCGTGCTTTTGAAGCCTTGCGATTGAGCATTGAAGGATTCCTGGCGTTTCGTCCGAACAATCTTGATCCTGACACTGACCTAACTCTCTGCCGTGAACAAAGCTTTGTCTTCCTATATCGCCTGCTCTTCCTGATGTACGCGGAAGATCGGCGTTTATTGCCGTATCATCGCAACCGACTTTACACGAATAATCGTTCGCTTGGGCGTTACCGTGATGACATTGCCGGGCATTTAGATCGCATTGAGAGCAGACTTGAAGCTGACTTTGATAAGGATTCCACGGCGATTTGGCAAGACCTCGGCGACCTCTTTGATTTGGTTGATCGTGGGCATCGTACTTACGAAGTTCCGGCCTATAACGGCGGCTTATTTGAGAGTGCCGCGCATCCTTTTTTAGCTGAAAAACAAATTGGGGATTGGCATTTGGCGCGTATCATTGACCAACTCAGCCGTGCGCCTGATCGCTCTGTTGCGAGCGCCGATCTTTACCGGGTGGATTATCACGATTTGGCGATTCAACATCTGGGTGGAATCTATGAAGGATTGTTAGAGCTTCAACCGCACTACGCAACGGAACCGATGATTGTCGTTAGTCGTCGCACGCGCGATGACCAGAGCGAGAAAGTGGTTCCTGCTACACTTTTTTCCACCTCCACCATTCCTGAACCGTATCGCGGCTATCGGCCTACAGGCATCAGCTATGCGGCAGGTGCGGTTTATCTGCTGACAGACAAAGGCGAGCGACGCGCGAGCGGCAGCTTCTACACGCCTGACCATATTGTTGACCATATTGTGCAGCAGACGCTCAGTCCGCTTTGCGAGGACGTCAGTCGTAAATTGCGAGAGGAGATGCAGTCGGTCGAAGCAGCAATACGCACTGCGAATACCGAGGCTGAACGTGAAGCTCTCACAACACAGCTTTCTCAGTTGCAGCAGGATTTTGATAATCGTGTGCTGCAACTTCGTATCCTTGATCCGGCAATGGGATCAGGACATTTCCTCATTCGCGCCTGTCAGTACCTGGCGGAAGAGATCGCCACACATCCGCACACCTACGATGAACACACCGCTGCAATTCAGAGTGACGAGTCTTCGCTGACTTACTGGAAGCGACAGGTTGCGGAGCGTTGTTTGTATGGTGTGGACATGAATTTAATGGCTGTCGAGTTGGCGAAGCTTGCGCTTTGGCTCGAAACGGTCGCGGCTGACCAACCCTTAACGTTTCTCGACCATCACCTGCGGCACGGCAATAGTTTGATCGGCGCGAAGATTGCGGCGTTAGGGGCATTACCTGATGAGTTGCGTTTGCTGGAAAATTCCTTCCGCCAGCAAGTCGAAGAACATTTGCCACGATTGCTTGATCCATTGCACCAAATTCAAAACACGCCATCCGATACGCTCGCACAGGTTAAAGAGAAAGATCGCCTCTTCGGTGCCTTTCAACGTGCGCAAGAATCGTTTCGGATGATTGGTGATCTCTGGTGTGCAACTTTCACTGCGGAAGGTCGTGGCCTCTTCACGTCTGAACAATATCGCAATGCCCTGGAGTCGCTGGCGAAGCCGACACAATTGAAGCAACTCGCCGCTGCCGATTGGTGGCAACAAGCCGTAACGCTTGCGCGGCGCAGCGAGATGGCTTGCTTTCATTGGGAACTGGAATTCCCTGAAGTCTTTTTTGTGAATGGCGACGGACGCCAGCAAGTAGGCTTTGATGCCATCATTGGCAATCCGCCTTACGACGTGCTATCAGAACTGGAAACGGGACATGACCTCTCAACACTGAAAAAGTTTATCGAATACGAACGCACTTACACGCCGTCACGCCGGGGCAAAAACAACCTGTACAAGCTTTTCATTTGCCGCGCTTTGGATTTACTGGCAGAAGGCGGCGCGCTTGGTTTTATTACCCCGATGGCGGTATTGGGTGACGATCAGGCAGCAGATATTCGTCGAAGTATTGTCGAGGTTGGTTACTTCACGGGCATTGAAGCCTTCCCGCAAAAAGACGATCCGCGCAATCGTGTTTTTACGGAAGCTAAACTTTCGACGGCGGTGTTCACACTCAAAAAAGAGAGACAAGAAAATGGCTCATCGCCGCCCTTCAGAGCGCGCGTTCATCCCGGCAGCACGATTGAAGAATTTTCACCGAGCTTGACGCTGACGACGGAACAAATCCCGATGTACGATCCGGCGAATTTTACGATTGTGAGTTGCTCTCAAGCCGATTGGGATTTAGCGACAAGGATAATGAATACAGGACGTATGACGCGCCTCAGAGAGTTTGTTGAATTCTTTCAAGGTGAAGTTAATGGGACAAATGAAGGTGCGAGAGGAAACTTGGTTGACGATCTCAGCCGTGGAAAATTGGTTACTCGTGGAGCATCCATCTGTTTGTATGTCCCGCGACCAGCTTCTCAAGGTGATGACCTGCTTCTTAACGTTACAAAGTTTCTTGCCGGTAAAGGCACTGACACAAAAGCTTTTCACCATCGCTATCAGCGTGTCGGACTACAAGAAAGCTGTCCGCAGAATAATTTTCGGCGCGTCATTGCCTCAGCAATTCCTGAAGGCGAATTTTGCAATCACAAGGTGAACTATGCACCCGAACACAAATCGAAACTCCCTTTATCTTTTGTGCTAGGCCTGTTGAATTCAAAGCTGACCGATTGGTATTTCCGTTTAGGCAGTACCAACGCCGCCGTCAGTCATTACCAGTTGTACAATTTGCCATGTCCTGTCTTTGCGGGAAACTTGAGCACCCGCGACGAGCAGATGCAAGAACAGGCGTTGTCTGCTCTGCGTGAGGGAAATACAACAGCCGCTTTTCAGCATCTGCAACCATTGTTAGTAGACCCGCCGTTTAGCCTGGCACTACAAGCTGCCATCATCGAGGCCGTTCATCAAATCACCGCCATCGAAGAAGCGCGCGGAGAAATTTCTCGCTCCGCCCGCTCCGCTTTAGCCAGTGCCGCGCAACCGTTTCAGGACTTCATTGACCGCTTGTTATTTGCGCTCGCTGGATTGACTGAAACAGAGGCTGCGGCCTTAGAAGAACGACTCGCGCTAATGATGTAAGCGCACCACAGGCAATGCGGATAAAGATGGTTGCACTTGCGCCCAAGTGTGGCTACTCTTATCCACGCATGACCGAACTGCAAAACAGTCTCAACCTGGCCGAATCCCTTTTCCGTCAACACGGTGGAATGTTGCGCACGACCGAAGCCATTGCGCTCGGCATTCATCCGCGCACGTTGTATCAACTGCGGGATGCGCAGCGGTTGGTGGCAGTCAGTCACGGACTCTATCGCTTAGCCGATTTGCCGGAACTCGCCAATCCTGATCTCGTTCCCGTTGCGGCACGCATTCCCCAGGCAGTGATTTGCCTCATCTCGGCGCTCGCCTTTCACGAGATTACGACTGAAATTCCGCACGAGGTTTCGATTGCGTTGCCGCGTACCGTGAAGCGACCACGTCTGGAGTATCCACCACTACGCGTCTTCTGGTTTTCGGGCGAGGCGCTAACTGCTGGGATTGAGGAACACACGATGGATCACATTTCAGTGAAGGTCTATGGGCCGGAAAAGACGGTGGCGGATTGTTTCAAGTTTCGTAACCGGATTGGCTTGGATGTTGCTATAGAAGCCTTGAAACTGTGCCGCGAACGCAAAGGTTCGACGCCACGCAAGCTGCTGCATTATGCACGCATTTGTCGCGTCGAGCGCGTTATGCGGCCTTATCTGGAGGCTTTGGGATAACACGACCATGAACAAGCGCAATGTAACAAACCTGCCTGCCTCGGTGCATCATCGGCTGTTGAATTTGGCGAAGGAAACTCAGCGGCCTTTCAACGAACTGCTGCAATATTACACGATGGAACGATTCCTATTTCGGCTGAGTCATTCGCCGTTTGCAGATCGTTTCGTTTTGAAAGGCGCATTGATGCTGCGGGTGTGGGATTTGTCACAGGCACGGCCCACGATGGACATTGACTTGTTGGGAAGGGCAGCCAACACGGTCGAGAATCTGGTCGAAATCATTCGGCAATGCCTGTCGGTCGAAGTCGCGGAAGACGGGATTCAGTTCGATCCCGGCAGCGTGCTGGGCGAACCGATTACGGTGGAGAAAAAGTATCAAGGTGTCCGGGTGCGAGTGCGCGGGACGCTCGGCAATGCCAGGCTGTCGTTGCAATTAGACTTCGGCTTTGGGGATGTGGTCGTGCCGGGGCCGGTCTGGATTGATTATCCGCAATTGCTGGATTTCGGGCCGCCACATTTGCTGGGTTATACGCCAGAAAGCGTCATCGCCGAGAAGTTTCAAGCCCTGGTCGAACTCGAACTAGCCAATACTCGTCTTAAAGATTTTTTTGATTTGTGGAAGCTCTCGCAGACCTTGACCTTCGATAGTGAAATCCTGATGCAGGCCATCACGGCAACCTTCAAACAACGCGGCACTCCCTTGCCCACTACATTGCCATTAGCACTGACCGAGGCGTTTTATGACGATCCAAACCGACAGGCGCAATGGAATGGCTTCCTCCGCCGTGGGCGGTTAGAAGCCGAAGCCAAACCCTTGGCCGACATCGCATTGCTGATTGCAGAATTTCTTCTGCCGCTGACACAGGCCGCCGCGACGAATAGTCCTTTCAAAAAGCACTGGCTGCCGGGCGGGAATTGGCAGTAAACTCCAACTGATTTTGTCTACCTCTCGTAGCTAAATTCGTGATCCAGGTCTTCGCGTGTGGGAACGTTATTCACTTCTCGCCGAGGTAGTTCGTGCGGCGCAGGCAAACGATCAAAATGCCAAAGCTGATCGGATTCCACAACCCATGAAAAACGCTCAGACGTATCTGGCGAAGGCCGCTCCGTTGCAGCACGTTCTGGTGTCAAATCACGCTCGTTGCCCAACGGTATTTCAGGCGTTTTGGCCGAGACGACAGTAGTAAATCCCTGTTGCCGATCTGGTTCCAATTCAGTTTCTCTCTTTTCCACCAGCGTCTCTTTGACCGTGCGGGTTTGCTCGATTTCGCGGCGGATGCCATCCAACGATTCAAAGCCACGATAGAGTTCTTCGCGGGTGCGGACGGCATAGTCCTGTAACGCCTGCCAACGCTGCGCGTCATTGGGCGTCAGCTTCGTCAAAACGGCGTTGTTGATCTTTTCCTTGCTGGCGGATGCGCCGATTTTTTCCTGCACAAATTGCTCCAACACCTGATGCGCAAGGCGGGCGCGTTGCTGCGAATTTTCTTGCAGATGTGCGATGGTGTCGCTCAATTGTTGCGCCTTTGGTTCTGCCGTGAAGACTTCCGGCGTGACAAGCTGTTCCCAGGCTTGTTGTCGTGCTTGTTGTCGCAGCTTGGTTTGGGTTTCCGCAGGCAACAGCGAGCGCGCTTCGGTGATGGAAAGTTGATATTCCTCTTTGCTGACCAGGATGCCTCTGGTGGCGGCCTGACGCTGCTGAACGGCTTCGTTGAGCAGGCGATGTTCAATGACGCCCATACTCGCCATGTATTCCCTGTACGCTTGGCTCCCACGCGGCAGTTCGCCCCACAAACGCGGCGTGGAGGCGGTTCGTTTTTCTTCATCTCTTGTCGCTTCGCGTGGCGGCGTTTCCGGGCGAACGTAGGACTGTTTTTTCGCCTCTATTCGCTCTAATAAATAGGTGCGTTCGTGCGGGGGCAGGCGCTCGTATAACGGCTGCAAATCCATCTTTCCGGGGTTATCCATCTTTTCGTTGAGCAGGCTGGCTTGATAGTGTTTGAGGGCGGGCAGGCTTTGGCGGGTGTCCAGTTCCATCAGCATTTTGGCTAAGGTTTCTGAAGGCTGGACTCGACCTTCGTGAAGTTCTCGCACCTGTGTTGCGCGTGCTTCCCGTGACAAGCCCCACGCATAGCGCAGTTCGCGCATTTCTGCTGAATGATGTTCCGGCGCGCGACCAAAAAAGAGCAGATTTCGCTCGCGTGCGTTGAGGGGCATGCGTTCTGGTGGATGCTGCACGGGATCGGTTTTGTGCGGGCGTAATGCCTCGCTACGCGCCAGATTGTCGCGCAGAAACTGCTCAGCGAACCGATTCAATTCGGCGGCAGAAGTGGTGGCATGCAACTGCTGATGCGCTGCGCGAAAGGAGGCGGAGGAATTGACTGCCCGTGTTTCAGGATCGCGCATTCGTTCCTCCAAATATTCTTGGAGAAAGCCGCTGAGTTTGAACCGTTCAGCACGTTCTTCTTCGGAAACTTCCGGTTTGTAGGTCGCGCCTTCAATAGCAGCGATCAAGGCGCGTTTTTCTTTGCCGCTTTCTAATAAATGATCCAGCGTCGGCAGCGATTGCGTGACCAGTTTTTCTTGCGCTGTCAGCGATAATCCGGCGGGAAAACGCAGCACTTCGTCGCGGAGATTGATCGTGCGCGCAGCGGTATTGTACGAGCCGATGCGCTCAGGTTCAGCGCGAGTGTTTTCAGATCGCTCTTCCAACGAAGTGGTCATTCCCACTGCCTCTACACTTTCACGAGTTTCCAATGCCTGCATCGCTTCCGCTAATGGTCGCATTTCCGTCAGAGCTTTTTCGGTCATCTCTTCGCGCGAAGCCGTCCGATCTGTGAGATTCAATTGCGCAAAGTAATGCCGAAAGACTTCGACTTCGGTACGCACATCCGCCGTTTGCCCGGCAATGGCCTTCGCCAGCGTATGAAACTCGGCGGCTTGTTCGGGATTGCCAATCCGAGTGACGGCATACGGCAAGCTCGTGATGAATGGTTTTTCTTCAGAGGCCGCAATTTCATGTTCTTCCGCCGGTAATGTCAAAACGTCGCCCTTCAGACTCGCACCGTGTTGATAGAACTCGCGGAGCGATTGACTTTGCTGTCCTAACCAATCCGCTTGTTCGTAGGGAGAACGATAATCAGGATCATCCAGATTCGGTGTGCGGAATGCGGTGCGCAGATCACGTGCTAACGGGCGTTGATTTGGCTCCGGTTCCGCGCCGCGCAGAATGATTTCGGTAATGAGTTCGCGTCCGGCTAAGGAAGGATTGCGCTGTGCTGCCGCCAGTAATCGTTCGGTCGCTGAGTCGTGTTTCGCTCCTGCGGTTTTCTGCCCGTCCGTTGAGGATAAAGCACGTGCGGTTTGTTCAGTTTCTCCACGCTGTGATGATTGCTGCCGAGTATGTTCCTGCGCTCGATCCAGCGCCGAAGCAAACGCCTGACTGAAGCTGCCGGGCCGGATTTTCTCGATGCCATTTTCATCTTGCGAGCGACTAGGCAACGCGCTTTCCGGCAGCCGATGAAAACGCTTCGGTTGCCCCGTTGCGCGTGTCACATAATCTTTGTGAAGGAGCAGATGCAGATGCGGATGTTCGGTATTGCGATGGACGCCTGCGACCCAGCGCAAGTCTTCAGCGTCGAGTTCCTGGGCAATCTCGGCTAACGCTTCGCGCGTGACTTCTTTGAGGGCTTGCTGGCGGGTATCTTCATCGCGACCGAGAGCTTGAAAATCTTCCGCTTTGAGACTGACTGCCAGATGCGCGACTTCGTCTTTTGTTGGTGTGCGGCCTTCCGTCAACGTGCGCTCCGCTTGCCAAAAACTCAGTGTATTTTCTTTGGCCGAAAACAGTGGGCGCGGCGCGGTTCCTTCGCGTTCTTCATCACGGTCTCGGTACGCGATATAGCGTGCGGCTTGACTGGCTTGGCCGCCACCGGGGGCGGCTTTCAGGGATACGACAACTCTCATTTGGACTCCTGTTGAGATGTGGATTGCGAGATGGTGCGGAGGATAGTTTCTACGTGTTGGCGGCTACGCGCCTCCTGTTCCGTCACGAGCTTATGAGCAGCTTCTTCACTCACGCCACGACTGAGCAGAAAGTTTTGGAGCAGGAGATGTGACTTCATCTCGGCGGCCATCGTGAAGCCGAGAATTTCAGTCAATAACGGTTGCAGGGGATGCGATTGGGCGGCGAGTTTTGTCACCGACTCTTGAAGGGTTTTGAGTTCATGTTTCGCAACCGATTGTTCATTGCGCGACGCCTCTGACTGGTCGCGGTGGAAGGCTTGTCGGCGACGATTAACAAGGGCTTCATGCACCAACTCGCGCAGCGTATCGCTGATGGTTTTGCGCGGTTCAGTTTGGGAAAGTTTGATAACTTCGCGCAGGTCATCCACGAACAGTTTTGTCCCACTGGCTTGACTCGCCACAAGTCTCGGTCTTCCTTTGATGGGCATAACAGACAACTCCTTTCTCTGTCGTCTTGCCATTCAAAATGCGCGCCAGAAAGTCACTTAATAAATGTTTTGCGTCGTTCTCCAATGCACGATGCCGTGGTTATTGGCTATCTATACATTTGTGCAATGATTTCCGCACTCAGGTTTTTGAGGTTTTTCGCGTTAGTAACCTGAAGAACCGCAAAGCTTCTGGTTGCAGAGTGCTTTGCCAGAACAGGTTAACCTGACGAAATGCCCCTATCCTGTCCCACGTGATTAAAGAACAGGTTGACCAGAAAAAAGAGCACTCAGCGAGGAAACAAAAAGGCGGAAAAGACGGTAGCGAACGGAAGGGAGGAGTTGCGCCATCGTTGGTCAACGGTTGGCGGAGTCACTTTGGCTGTGGCATGACATTTGCGAATCAAGCATCCGTCATAGAAATCAAGGCTGATTTCACTTGTCCTAAAACCTGGAGGAATATTGTTTATGCCCAGAAAAAAGAATACCGATGGAGAATTACGCAAACCGCTGCTCAGATTTGAACGGATCGTCTATGAGAAAGCGTCGTTTCGTTTGCGGCAGGATGTGCTGCAACAGATTGCGGAGTATGTTTTGTATGTGAAAGAAGTGGCAGGCGAGGAACCGACACCCGATGAATTGATAGATCGTGGCATGCAACGGCTCTTTGATGCGGATCGTGGCTTTTACCAATGGCGGCAACAGAAACAGTCACCAAGCGAGTTGAAATGCAATCCCGAAACCGTTCCGGGAACGAGGTCGGGAACCGATCCGTTTCTGGTTTCCGTTCCGGTTCGGAATCCGTTCTCGGATTGATAGCAGGAAGGTAGTTAGGAGAGGGGAAAGATGAGTAGTACAAATCAGCCTCTACCGATCTTTCCCATTTAACCATTGAAGCGCGGCTTGAATCACATCGCCGTGACACGGTACGGTACGGTCGGCTTGTTTGCACCAACAGAGCAATACCAAATCCTCGTGTTGGGCTTGGCGTGCCAATCGTTGCAATTCCTGAAACACGGGCGTTTGTTCCTGGATTTGCTGCCACAGCCAGACGCGGTACTTCGCAATGACTTCGTCGCGTGTGCCGTGCGTGCCGATATGGAAGGGGTTGCCCAGCAGCGATGGTCTGCCGATGTACACGCCGCTGCCGCAATAAGTTTTCTTGTTTTCAATGCGAATCATACGAGTGGCTCCTAATCAACAAAATTTGCTGATCTACTGACAGCCAAAATCTGTTTGCATTTCGGAAGCCACTCGCATCGAAGGTAATTGACGGAAAGCAATAACAACCATTACAAGATGGCATCATCGCTTCAGCTTCGGGCTGACGAATTAAAGTCAAAAGGGAATATCTTCGCTCTCCTCTTTACTCTTCGCTGACTTCTTTCGTCCTTTTGCTGGCTTCGGTTCCGCGACTTCTTCAGGTTCCGCTGGTGCTGCTTCCTCCGTTCTCTTTTGCGCGGCGACGAACTCGAACGAATCTGCAATGATGGAAGTGGATGTCCGTTGCTGGCCTTCACGGTCAGTATAGGAATCGGTTTGCAACCGACCATTGAACGCAAGCGCGCTGCCTTTCTTCGCATACTGCGCAATGATCTCGGCATCACGTCCAAAAACCGTGATGCGAAACCAATCGGCAACAGTAATTTTTTCGCCATTGGCATCGCGTTTTTGCCGATTGCTGGCGATGGAAAGATTGAGTACCGGGACATCACTGTTGGTGAACCGCAAATCCGGTTCCTGCCCTAAACGTCCTGAAATTTGTGCGTAGGCTGACATATTTGTTTCTCCTTGGTTGGTGTATCGAAATGAATAGATGGAAAAGCTCACCATCAGGAACAACGATTCCTCGTGAGCAAGGATTACAACCCGCGTTTTTTTCTAAACGGTGAATGAGGCTGGTAGTGGGATTAAATAGCTTGCCGTACCACTTTCTGCGTCACGATTTCTTTGCGCGTTTTCAGCGTCGCCCAAACGCGCGCTTGTTCCTGCGCGGGCAAGTTGTGAATCACATGCGCCGGTTGATTCGTTCCGTAAAACGCCCACGAAAAATATCGTAGTCGCGCCGGTGACGCAGATTGGATTTCCTGCACTAAACGAAAGGCTTTGGCGGAGAGTTGTTGCACTCCCAACCGTGCGCGTTGCAATTCCGCAGCGGTTTTGAGCGCCGTGAAATGTTTGAGCGGGAGCGTTCCGGCCTGGCGTGCCTCGTAGGCTCGCTTCATCGTTTCGCTAATCATCCGGGCATCCTGTGCGGTGCGAATCGTTTTGTGAAATTGCCGATACGATGGATTCGTGCGCAAGGCCGTCAAATGAAAATCCTGCTGGCAATCATTCAGAATCGCTTCCAACACCTGTCGCACAAACTGTTGCCAACTGCGATTGGCGTGCGAATAAAACGGCTTGCCCGTTTCGGTTTTGCCAGACGTCGGAAACAACACCTCAAGCTGGCACTGGAGGTCATCCCAAAGTTCCTCCAGCGATTTGCCACTCGCGTAAAGTCGTCGCAGTTCTGGCACGAGATACTGTGCGTGTTCCGGCAAGTCTTCCGCTGCATATTCAGGATCAAGACGACCACAGGCAACCGTGCGTTCGTGACTTGACATCACGATCACCGCGCCGCCTTCGTCGTATTGCTGAAGCGATTCCACCTGCGCAAAGGCATCATCCAACTCTTCCACGCTCGCACCATTTGCTTCCAATTCACCAAGCCAGTCACCGTATTCATCGTGCAGGAAACACGCGCTCTTGCGACGCCCGCGCGTCATTCGGGCGAGGCTCACAATTTCTTCAGCGATGAATGCCGCAATACTTTCTTTGGGTTGCTCTCCCCCCGTTGCTGCTTTCGGTTCCGCTTCCGGCCAGAATTCATCGTCCTTCAAGCATTCCGCGACCGCATTCAGACTGGCAAGCTGCATCGCCAGCCAGCCCATTTCCTTGAGTACGACGCTCGTGCCGCGCTCGCTGATTTCGTGGTAGTAATGCGAAGCGGTGGTTTGCCGACAGCGGGCATCGCCGCCTTCACAAATCGCATTCAGACAGCGAAGGAATTCCGCCGCATCTTCCGCAGGTTCCAATTTGCGCAGTGCATACGCGAGTGTTCCGATGCGCGCTTCTTCGTCCGGTTGACTGACGGGAACGGCATCAGCCTCGACCGCGAAAATGATTTCTCCGGCGACTGTGCATCGCTCGAAATCCAAGCGCGCGAGCGATCCTAATCGGCTGATATGTTGCATCACGCCATCTCTGGGTGAGCCGGTATCGAACGGGATAAAAATGCTGTGATTGGTACGGGTGTTGGTAGCGAACATATTGTGTATCTCCTTTTGGTTGGTGTATCGAAGTGGAACCTATGCCGGGATGTGGTTTGGCATCAGATTCACGTCTTACGCACAGCCAAAATCTTTGTCTGTCGCTACAAGTCAACTGATAACAAGAGGGATATTGATGAGAGCGGAGGAGGGGTAATTAGTGGTGGCGAATTCGGGCAGGCGCAGGCATTCCCATTCTACGCCTACGAACCGAGCAATTATTTTAGAGGGGCTTACTGTCTACGAATGGGATAGGCCTATACGTTGTTGGGCTATATTATTATCCGAACAATGGCAAACTTTTGGGAGTTAACGCATCTGCCAGGAGATGTGAGGCGTATCCAGGAACCATACCAAGGAGTACCCCAGCAGCAACCTTATGCCAGAACGCTTTTTGTCGCCACATTGTTTTTTCTTGTTCACTGACTGCTTGTGCGGCTAGCGAGGTGTATTTATCTGCCAGCTTGAGATGTTCCTCTCTTTTTCCTCGCGTCCATTGCCAAGCGACTGGCAATGCCGTTGTTGAGAAAGTTACGCTATGAAACGTTGAGCGGTGATTTGGATGAACGGCGGGTTCAATCAAATCGGGGAGTTTGGCAGCTACCAGCCCAGACAATGCTGCGCCAATGAATTCGGCAACAGAAAACTCACGTCCACTCAAATTGTAATCAATTAGGTATACGGCTGCCCCTGCGGCTGCCCCGTACAATAAATGTTCTTTGTGATTGGCCATATTTATTTACTTTCTACGAATTAAAATCCGGTCTTAATCCAATGTGGGCAAGTTACTCTTTGGGTGCATTTGTCGCAATTGTATTCTTCAATCTTTTGCTTGAACACGCCTCGGGAAAACGCATCCACCCTATCATTCAATGCCTGAACACCTTGATTGTAATAATTGGGTTTCGTCCATTGAAACTCGTGCAGTGTCCCGTCTTCGCCGGAAAAGACAAAGGCTCGTAAATCAGGGAACCGTTCCTTGAGCAGAACCAGTGAATTACGATGCGCTTCAAACTTACCCCATAACAAACCCTTCTCGTTAATTTTGCCGTTAAGCGATTCAGGGCGAAAGGCAATGGCTATTACTTCACCGTTAGTAGTTCGATACAGCTTTACGAGTTCAAGCCGGAGCGGTAAGCCAGTTGTCTCGTCGCAAAATGTAATGTCCAAGTATTCATCAATCGTTGAGACCTCACCGTAAGCATTGGCAAAGCGATTGACATACCTGCGTCCAATCCTGCCAAAGAGCCGTTCGTGCATATGCCCCGCGACCGATTCGTGCTGAGACCATTTCTCAAAGAATATGTTCTCAGCTTCCTGCTCTGAGAGGTAGGAGATCTGGCTATGCGCCAATTCAACTATCTGTTCGAGGGAGGCACGAACGAGTTGGAAAAATATTGGATAAAGGGGTGAATGGCTTGATGGAAATTTGATTCTCGCAAAATCGTTTAGGTAAGTGCGGATTGTACAACTGTCTTTGCTTAACGTTCGGGAGGCTAATGGCTGAGACAGCGACCCGCCCCAAACAAGCTCAACTTCAGCATGAGTTTCTTGTGCTGTAGAAGGAGGAAATTCATCTTGAAAGACATTATGAGCCGTAACCCATTGGCCTAATAAATCGGCAGTCTCGCGCGATTCTGAACGCGATGTGCCGCTGCGCGAACCTGCGTAAGTAACCAGCATTGCCCGTTTCGCTCTTGTTATTCCCACAAAAAGCAGGGAGTCCGCTTGCCTGCGGTCGTTTTCCTTATCGGGTTGGAATTGCATCGGTAGCCAATCAAACGTTTTTTCCTTTTTCGAGAAGCGTATTGATGATGCTTGCCCGGCCACAATCACCAAAGGAAACTCTAAGCCTTTGGCGGCATGGCAAGTCATCACACGCACAGCGTCCACATTCTCCTTTGGGGGAAGCAGACTGGGCTGATTGGAAGATAGCGAATTTCGGAAATAGTCGGCGAAACCGCGCCGTGCCACGAGCGGTTTATCTTTCGGATGTGAAAACCTATATGACGCCGCTCGAACAATCGAAGTCACAATCTCATCTATGGCTAACCCACGCGCTGCACTTTCAGGTTCGGCAAGAATTCGCCGTAAGTAATCACTTCCCTCAAAGAGGAAGGCACAGATGCAATTGAAGGCGTCGCCCGAAAACTTTTCTTTCGCTAATACATCACCCGCTTGAGTCACTTCCGCTATCAACTCTCCCACTTCACCCTTGATAACAAGTGGAGAGGGTGACTCCTGCTCTAAATGATCCAAGAGTAAGTTAATGGCAAAATCAATTGTTTCCGGGGCAAATCTGTTTTTGCCAAGCGCATAAGCTAAGCGCGGAATGGAAGCCCTTGGGCGATCTGGGAAGGTAATAATTCCTGCCAAATCACCCGCCGCGCCTTCTGAAGTTGCCAACCCATTTGTTGTTGCTGGGATGCCATTTTCACCTAATGCAAGCACGATGTTTCGGACATCTACGTTTCGCCGCGCTAAAACTGCAATGTCGTTCAATGACGCACCTTGCTCCAGCCATTTTCTCACCTGAGCCACGATGCCAAGTTGCTCCGCTTTGTCGGAGTTGCCAAAAGCGACAGACAGCGGCGTTTCTCCAAATGCGATGGGGTTGTCCTGATGGGGTCGCCACGCTTCAAAGTCGAGAGCGGCATCTTCATTGCTTTGCATCAATGCCGCCAGTTGATTGGCTCCTTCGATAACTTCAGGGCAGGAACGATAGTTCGTGTTGAGGTTAAATCGTTCTACGTCGGGAAAATCCTGCTCGAAGCGAATGACATTTTCTGGAGCGGCTCCACGAAACCGAAAAATTGCCTGCCGCGGATCGCCAACTACCCACGGAGGATTGTCAGCCCCGCACAATAGCTTCAGCAGTTTCGCCACAGATCGGCAGACATCCTGATATTCGTCTACCAACACCCACTTGTATTGCTCGCGGTACAGGTGTCGGACTTCGTCTTGCTCTTGTAAGATTTTTATTGGCGCGGCAATGAGATCGGAGAAATCTACCAGCTTGCTCACTTGCCGAATTTCTTCATACTTCCGAAAGACATTCAAAAACTCCTGCGATTCTAAGTAGGCAATTTTCTCTTCCTCGATAGGTTGCCAATTGCGTAAAGCTGCTTCCAAATCATCGGGCGTATGAAGCCGCTCTTTAAGGTAGTTAATATGCTTCACAATCCCTTCGATAGATTCATCAAGTCGGGAAAGACGAAGGATTCGGCGGCACTCCGTTTCGGCAAGAATGCGGCTGACAAATTCTTGTTGTCCTATTTCGTCAAGGATTCCGAAATTTGAGTCAAGGTTAACGAACTGTCCGTGATGAAACAGGATTTCCACCCCGAATCCGTGAAATGTACCGACTTTGATGCGTGAGGCAATATCATCTCCAAAGCGAGCGGCAATGCGTGATTGTAATTCTTCTGCCGCTTCATTGCTGAAGGTCAAAACAAGAATGTTTTCAGGCTGAGTTTTTATCTCATCAAGCAAATAGACAATTCTTCTGACCAGTGTCGCTGTCTTTCCCGTTCCTGGCCCGGCATTCACGAGTGCAGGCGCACCGACAAATTTTGCGGCAGCAAGTTGGCTTTTATCGCACTCGAATTTTTGCTTTTTCTTGGTTGATTGTTCGCCGTCACCCATTGCCAACAGGGCTAAAGCTTCCGCCAGTTGTGCGCGAACAAGATACTGCGGAAGATTCAGAGATTCCGCAATTATTCGAGAGTCGGGGCGATCCTCACTTTGCCAGCGTCTAAATACTTCATCGCCGGGACACAAAAACTCTCGCGCAAAAGCGTTTGCCTCAGCTTCTTCTTGCGCCCGTGGATTGTACCGGGCTAATGCCGCTGCCCCATCACTTGCATAGATTGCGCCAATAATGAGATTCGGAACTTCGTCAACACTTTTCAGCCGATGGTGTAATTCAAGATGTCCCAACTCGTGAAGAATCACGAATAGCTTTTCAAATTCATCTTTTTCGAGAGCTTCATCATAGAAAAGAGCCGCATCATCTGCGCGAACTTCGGCTTTGCTTCCAAACAATGCAGCAGACGGCACGGCTTGAACTTCAATTTGATGGTGCTTCTCAATATACGAAATTATTCGCTCATACAACTTGTCGTTGGCATAGCCGATTTGAGCACGAACTTGCCTTGCTACACTTCTGGCCCTGGTGAGAGAACGCATTACTCAAATCCTTTCTTCGCCAAAGAAAGCCAGAAGCGTTTCGCTTCTTCGTTCATGCCAGAGCTATTGACGATTTCCTCATACGTTATTGCCTTTGACTCCTCATAGGACGTTTTGCGAAAGGCCGCCATTTTCTTTTGCCCCGCTTGCTCGAAGCGTTGCATTATTTGAGCGGCGGGAATCTGAAGTTTCTGCTCCACAACATTTGCTATTTCTTGCTTAGTACCAATGTCAATAACCTTTCCGTAGCGGGAAACGTTGGAAACAAAAATAGAATTTGCTCCTATTTCCTCCGCAATTTCTGAGGTTTTCTTACCGGTGCTTTCGCGGAGAAACTCAAGAACAGTTTTAGGAACGAATTCTGATGATGCGCTTTTTTGGGCTCCTGCATCATCACCATTTTCTGAGTCAAGGAACGTCAAAATTCTACTTTCTACCTCACTAACAAGTTGATCTGGGTCTAAGCCTCTCTCACGAAGAGTTGACTCCAATTCTTCAACTGTCCAATCTGCTTCGGCGCTAAGGTCATTCAGTTCTTTGAGTAGTTGCAGGTCGTCCTTCTCCAATTTGTGCATTTCGTTTCTGTATCCTTTCATTGCGGCCTTCTTTCTCTAAATTTGCCGGAGCTTCGGATGTCTTCGCTGCTTCAATCTCCTTCAATTTGCGGTCAACTTCAGCGACTTTACGGTCAAAACGTTTCGTGGCTTTGTAAACTTCTTTCACCTCTACCTCGATGCGTTCTGCGATTTCGCTACTTTTCTCGTATCCCTCAAGTTTAGCAGCGATTACTTTGAGCAAAATAGGATCGTCCTTCGAGAGATTCAGCAAAATGCTCATCGCATGTTTGATCTGAGCCTGCCGTTCTTTCTCAAGAAGCAACTCTTCCGGCGTAGTCTGTTGGCGGGCAAGCCAGTCTGATTTGGGATCGCGTTTGTCAGAACCCGATTGCCAGCAAATGAATTCCCTATTGTATTGTTCATCTTCTGTCTCGGTGGGTTCGGGCTTGAGCAATTTATTTTCTCTATTGATCGAAAGCTTCCTCAAGCAGTCGTCAATAAAATTCATCAAGTGGCGTTTTAGGTCTGGAACTTTATCTGGCTGCCACTGCCAGGTCTTTCCTCTCAGCACTGTCTCCAGGGCTAGACCGACGATAGAAGCAGGCGTATGTCCTTTTGGTAAGGCTTCTGGGTCCATTGTATACCAATAGTAAAAACGCCTTTGATTGTCAGCATATCGCCCCAAGCTGAGAATCAATTTTTTTCGATCCTCATCAGACATCTTCTCAATTTCTTCTTTTGCGAAATTCTTTTCCATCAACACTACCTCACTGATATTTCAAACCATTACGGCGAATTCTCCTTTTCCTAATCTATTGGCAGTCAGACGTCATTTTTTGCCGTTCACCATGAAAAATAATTTGTTACGAAAATTTTTCTTGCGGGCGGCGAAATGGCGATGCTCGCTGCCAATTGAAAGTGTCAGGCAATAGCTTGAAGAACCCTTGTAACTTTGGAGGTGAAATATATGTCTGAAATGACCGATTTGTCAGCAAATAAAATGGAATCAGAAGTCGAGTTATCTGAAACGGAAGAAATCATTGATCTCGAAGAGTACGCCAAAGCCAATCGCCATCCGCCAAAAGCCAATCGCTATCGGATTCGGATTGACAAACAACAATACGTTGTCGAAGTGCCTTTCCTAACAGGTCGGCAGCTCTTGCAACTTGCGCAGAAAACGCCACCCGAACGCTACCGCATATATCAAAAGCTGAGTAGCGGGCATAAGGAGAACATCGGCTTGGATGAGAAAGCCGATTTTACCCGACCCGGTGTGGAGCGGTTTATGACGTTACCGCTTGATCAAACGGAGGGCTAAGAGAATGCGACGACAGTTTTCTTTGCCCGAATCGGATGTGAAGTTTCTGGAACAATCGAATTGTCAATGGGAAGCCATTCGCGATTTGAATTGTTTATGGGTACTGATTCATGGCTTCGCTGTGCCTGCTGGTTATAACTACCAGCAGGTTACAGTCGCTGTGATGATCCCGGACAGTTACCCTGACACTTCGCTTGATATGGTATATTTTTCGCCTGATCTCATTCGCCTTGATGGGCGCGCAATCAGGGCAATCCATCAACAAACAATTGACGGAAAATCATTTCAACGCTGGTCTCGACACTACACGGCTGAAAATCCGTGGCGACCGGGCGTTGATGATCTTTCTTTTCATCTGACTCTGGTGAGTTACTGGCTCGAAAGAGAATTGGAGAAGTGACAAATGAAAAAATATGGATTGCGACTCACGGGAGATCAGCATCGCCAAATCAGCGCGATGCTTTTTCCGGGTGATGAAAATGAAGCCGTCGTGTTCGCGTTATGTGGGACGCTCAGAACAGATAACCACCATATCCTGACTGTCAGGGAAATCGTCTCCGTTCCTTCGGATTGTTATCTCGAACGAACGACTAATCGTGTTCGTTGGATGACAGAATTCCTGCCTGACTTGCTTGATAAAGCGATGCAGGAAAAACTCGCACTCCTAAAAATCCATAGCCATCCAGGGGGACTGAAGGATTTTTCCGGCTTTGATGATGAGACGGACATTGATCTCTTCCGGTCGGTGTATGGTTGGTTTGATGATGACATTATTCACGCCAGCGCAATTATGACACCAGATGGCGAGCTAATCGCGCGCGTAATCACCCCAACTGGACAGTTCATTCCTGTTAGCAAAATTGCTGTGGCTGGCGATGATTTATATTTCTGGTTTTCAGGAGAAGAGCGCGAGACCTTACCGGCGTATACACAGCGTCATGCACAAGCGTTTGGCGAGGGAACCGCGCAGACGCTCCGGCAATTATCAGTGGCAGTAGTTGGCTGCTCTGGCACAGGCAGCCCTGTCGTCGAACAGCTAAAGCGATTAGGTGTCGGGCGGCTGGTTCTCGTTGATCCTGATCGGGTCGAAGAGAAAAACCTGAATCGCATTCTCGGCGCTACGATGGAAGACGCGCAACAAGGGCGATTCAAGGTTGATGTCCTTGCCGATGAAATCGCGCGAACGGGGCTTGGAACGGAAGTTTTACCACTGCCTAAAAACCTTCATTCCCCTGATGTCGTCAAAGCGGTTGCCGAATGTGACGTGATTTTCGGATGCGTAGACAGCGTTGATGGAAGGCATCTTCTCAATCGGCTGGCGGTTTATTACCTCAATCCGTTCTTTGACGTTGGCATACGATTGGATGCGGATGGGAATGGCAGCGTCAACCAGATTTGCGGCACTGTCCATTATTTACAAGCAGATCGTTCCAGTTTGCTCAGTCGCGGGGTTTATACATTGGAGCAATTGCGGGCTGCCGACCTCAAACGTACAAGTCCTGAAGCCTATCAAGAACAGCTTCAATCAAAATACATCATCGGAGTGGCAGCAGATCGTCCGGCAGTCATAAGCATCAATATGCATTTCGCCAGCCTTGCGGTGAACGAATTCTTGTTGCGGTTACATCGTTGCCGCGACGATAGTAACGCAGATTATGCCATCCACTGCTTAAGCCTGACTCAGGGTGCGATTTATAGCGATGTTGATAATGAACCCTGTTCAGTATTCTCGCGCCACGTTGGGCGAGGAGACGTCAACCCATTGCTTAATCTCCCTTCTTTGAGTGAAGAACTTTTGGGAGGGGGAACGCGATGAATTGGCTGCGGAAATTATGGGAAGGATTACGACAGTGGTTTGGCGGGCAGCGGAAAAGCAAGGCTGCGAATGTTATCGAAATACCTGATGAATTAGAGCCAGCGGTAGTTTACTTGGTGGGAGAGAAGGAGCATCTATGGTTTGCTGTAATGCTTTGCCCGTGCGGATGTGGTGAGCATCTATACCTTAACCTTGATCCCTCTGAACGCCCTTGCTGGGAGTTTACCAAACATAAGTGGGGCGTCATCAGTTTGTACCCCTCTGTTCACCGTATGGTGGGGTGTCGTAGTCATTTTTGGCTACGGAGTGGTCAAGTTGTTTGGTGCCAAGATTGAAAAGGGCTTTCTTGAGACGCGCCTTATTTTCCAGCGGTGAGGGGGCTTCTCGTTTCATAGCGTGCAAGATGGTCCAAAGTCGTGCGTATAGCCCCCCGGCTTTCCACTCCCGCGCAATCGCAGCAAGTCCTGCCAGACTTCTCTCATCCGCTTCGGCATTGCTCTGATGCACATCAAAATGGCTGCATCCGTAAGGCGAGACAGTGTGAATGGCGCAACGATTGTCCGCCATCAAGAATCTGCACGCGCCATCGGCTTGACGTTGCGGAACCAAGGTCGGAATTTGCAAAACTTCTCCTGCTGCCATCACGGTTGCACCAGGGCTGGCGAGCAGATTTTCGAGTGCGAAAGCCAGCACGTTTTCATAGCCACGCTCTGCGGCAATCGCGGCTAAATCCGACGGAATTAGATAGCCGGGAATAAAACGACAATTGAGCACGCATTCGTCGCAGGCACATTCGGTGTGGGGAAAGCCAAAGGTAGTTCTTGTGGCAGGCATGCGTTCCTCCGAGTTGGTTAGTGGTTGAGAAAGCAGGGCAGACGGCTAGCGCGACGGCAGCGTGTTCGTCAACAGGTCATCAAACCAAACATGGCATCAGGATGTAACGCACGACACAGCCATCATCGGTAGCTGGTGAGATGGCTACACTGGTGCGGGCGTCGTTGTACTGGATGGTAATGGAAGGCGCAGAGATGGCGCGAGCAAATTCCAGTAGGTAGCGTCCATTGAAGCCGATGGTGACGGCTGCTTGTGAATCGGCAGTAAGCGGAAGGATTTCTTCGTGGCCTTCACCACCGACGGGAGAATGGCTCTGGACTTCGTACCTACTCGCGCTACCATCGGGGGCGAAGTGAAATTTGATGACGCCGAAGGTTGTGCCTGTACCTTCTATGCCAAAGACCGCCATCCGTTGAATGGCGGATTGAAACATCGCACCTTCGAGCGTGAGTTCGTGCTGAAATTCTGTTGCCAGAATCGGCTCACAATCCGGGAATGCGCCGTCCAACAACGTGCAGGCCAGCAGGCGCGTGCCGTGCTGGAAAACGATTTTGTTGTCGTTACGGCGCAACTGCACTTCGCCCGGCGCAACGCTCAGGAGTTTGAGGATGATGGGGAGGCTATGACGCGGAAGGAGTAGCGTAACAGGTTCATTGCGCGTAATGTCAGCACGCTCGACGCACAGCAGCCGATGTCCGTCGGTGGCAATAACGCGCAAGCCTGCGGGACTAAAGGAGAGTTGCGCGCCTTCCAGCGCATAGCGTCCGTTGTCAGCCGTTCTGGACGCCGCAAACACCACGGTGCGCAGCATCGCCAACAGAATTTCGCCGGGGATGGTGGCAATGGTTTCAGTCGCTTCCGCGAGTGCGGGAAACTCATCGGCAGCGAGCGTTTTGAATTTGAAGCGACTGTCACCGCATTTGAGTGTCGCGGCTTCGGCATTGCTCGTAAGATCAATCGTGGCGGCAGGCAGATGGCGTATGATTTCGGCGAGTTTTTTCGCTGGAAGGCAGACGCTGCCGATTTGCTGCACCTCGGCGTCTACATCGCATTGCAAGGTGTTGTAGAGTCCGACGCCCCGCAGCCGCAGGCGATCTGCGCGCGCTTCTAGTAGGAGATGAGAAAAAAGGCGATACGCTTGTTTGGCCTCGACCACTTCGGCTAACAAATCCAGTTCGGTGCGGAGTGCGTTACGAGTGACAGAGAGCTTGACGTGGCGAGCCGGGGCTTCATTGTCAGCGAGCGTAAACAAATTGTTAGCTGCCGGTGCGGTTATCTCTTGCGTGCTGGCAAACATAGGGAATCCTTTCCATAAAGATGATTGGCGAGGCTTGCTTGCCGCTACTTTTTAGGCGGTACGGTTGGTTGATGTGAGGTACTGTGCGGGATGGTGCAGGATGCGTTGATTCGTGGAGCCACGCCATTCACCGGCATTGTCGGTGAGTTTTTTGACGAATGGCCCGTCAATCAAAATGTCCGTCAGAGCGAGAATCTCTCCGATGCTTGCATCGTCGCGTTGCTGCAATTCTTCTAGCGTGAAGCCAGTGTAGAGTGTGATGTGCTGCGCTTGCGCTTTCAGCAATTGCAGCAAGGCCAGCAAGCCAAATGGTTGCAGGAACGGTTCGCCGCCCAGAATCGTGATGCCATCGCGTGGTGCTCCTTCATCCGCCAAAAGTTTTTCTGAGATTTCTCGAACGGTGAGTTTGACACCACTATTCAGATCGAACGTTTCTGGTACAAAACATCCGACACAGAAACGCGCGCAGCCTGAGACTTGCGCCACACTGCGACGTCCTGGCCCTTCCACGACGGAATGATGATAAATGCGATGGACACGCAAGCAGGGTTCTGTGGTAGTGGATAAGATCGGCAGCGGATTCATTGGTGAAGAATCAAGCGGACGCGCGCAATTGATAGCGACACTCGGCGACAACCATTCCTTCGTCATTGCTGTCAGCGAGGAGTGCGACAAGCCTTCGACCGTTAATGCTCCTGTAATAGGATCAATGATCCAGGTTGTTTCTAGCATATTCTCTTTCTTTCCTTGCACAAGACGTCAACGGTATACTGCCCCGGCTCGCCCCTTTGGTGCGGCGCTGTAAGGAGAAGCCATGTCAAAAGACAGCCAGGACAAACCCAAAGTGAAATATGTGGATCCCATTCCAGCGCCTGATCCGATTCCGAGCCAGCGTTGGATCACTGCACACGCTCACGAATACGGCGGGCAGTGGGTGGCATTAGACGGAGATCGGTTGATTGCGCACGGCCCGAATGCGGCTGAAGTCTTTGCCGCCGCAGATGCCGATGGAGCTTACCTGCCGCTCCTGACCTATCTTGTTCCTGCTGATGCTCCGCCGTTTGCTGGTCTCTGAACTATGTCCGTTTCTGTGGTTGGATGGGCAACTTGATGTTCGAGCGCGCGAAGAATTCACGGGTGTTTTCTTCGCGCGCGGGTTGACCGAGCAATTCTTTCACCAGCTTAGCGACGTCCGCGCATGATGTGCCTTGCACACCTTCGATCTGCATCTCCATCTCGCCGGTTTGTTCATTGATGGTGAAATTCACTTCTGGCATGACAACCTCCTTTAGTAGCGCACGCGCAGTTTGATCACATTTCCCTCGACCACACGCTGCACCGTGCCGCGTAAACGAGTCGCTACTTGTTGCACGACTCGTTCGTGATAGGCAGCGCGCAGCTTCGGCAGGAATTGTCCCTTCAGCACACGGTTGCGATCCAAATCGTCAATAATCGGCGTGAGAGTTTGATCCGCCTGCCGTTGAAAACCGATGTCGCCATACGGGTTGCCGAAGGTTTGGCGTGGCAGGATGAGGTCAGCAAGCTGCGGCGTTTGTTCGTTGTAATAACGCCCCATCGGCAGGTTGACACCACACCAAATCGTGCGACAGCCAATGTCTTCCAAAGCGGTCACCAATGTCTCTCGATCCTTGAATGCGATTTCGGTAAAGGTCAGATATTTGCTCATAATCGTTGCTCCTTTCACAACCATGCCGCCCGCTACATTTCCAACGCACGCACAAGCTGGGTGCGTTCGCTCAGCGGCGTGACTCCGACACCGCCGGCGCTGATCGCCATATGATCTTTCGCCCAGTTGCGCAGCGACTCGACCTGCTCGCGTTTGATGAGGCTGGTGGGCTGAATGCTCTGCGCGCGATGGACGATGTCAATGGTCGTAACTTCGCGCTCCCCATCCATAAACGCACATAGCAATCCCGCTTTGACGGCGGCTTCAATTTCCGCCCCGGAAAAGCCTTCGGTAACACTGGCCAATTCCTCCAGATCAAAACTGGCCGGGTCTCGGTCACGTTTGCGCAAATGCACGGCAAAGATTTCGCGCCGATCTGCTGTGGTTGGTAAATCCACAAAGACGATGTGCGAGAAGCGGCCCTGTCGGGTTTGCTCAGCCGCCAAGCCGCGCACGTCATTCGCCGTGCCGATCACAAACACATCCGATTGTTCCTGCATCCAGTTCAGCAGATACGCAATCGTGCGCGCCGTTTCGCCGCCATCGGTTTTGGCGGACGATTCCAGTCCACCGACCGCTTTCTCGAATTCACTAATGCCGAGGATGCCTTTGAGTGTGGTTGCAATGGAGAGCGCACGTTTGATGGTCAGAGCAGACGAGCCAATGACGCCGCCGCCCTCACCCATCACGCTACCGAAATCAAGATCGAGCAGCGATTTCCCCAAGACCGAGGACGCAATTTTTTTCGTGAGGTCTTTGCCACAACCCGGCAGGCCGACCATCAGCAATCCTTTCATTGGCTCGACACCGTAGGCTTTTGCCGCGGGCGTGAACGTCGCGGCGGCTTCGGTCAGGATGTGGCGCAGATTGTGATAGCCACCGAGATGATCCGCCGGTTCGGCGTGCGTATAGGTCAATGCGCCCGTGCCTTTGATGACTGATTTCTTTTCATCCAGAATGACGGGCAAGGCGTCGTGGGTGAGGCCGTTACCGCTGATGATGGCTTTCGCCAGCACGTTTTCAATATCGGATTCTGCTAGTCCCAGCAACGCCTGTACGAGTTGTTCCTGCAACCGTTCATCGGCCTCGACTCGGACATCCCCGTCGCGCAGGCTCTGCATTTGCCGCGTGAGCATTGCCGTCACTTCGCGTTCATCGGGCAAGGGCAGTTCGATGCTTTTGATTTCTTTTTCCAGCGGAGACAAATCGGGAAACTGGCGTTCGACGAAGAGGACGTTGATATGTCGCCCTTTGATCTCCCACGCCAATTCACGTAACCGGCGCACAAGTTGCGGGTCTTCCTGGCCGTAAGGCGCAAGGTATGGGCTGTAATCACACAGCACGAACAAACCTTTCTTTTGCTGGCCGATGTATTCCAGCACACTCGTCGCATCGTGGGTGTCGGGCAGGCTCATTTCTTTGCCGCCTTTGAGTTCGCTGCCGGCGATTTGACGCAAGCCCGTTGTGCGGCTCCACACAAACAAGCCTTTGTCTTTTTCCCGATGACATTTGAGTTGCGCGACGGCTTGAATGATGCGGTGAAAGCGTGCTTCTTCTGCCGTGTTGATCGCAATGAGCGGATAACGGGCGCGGATCAGGACATCCAATTCGGTGACGATTTTTTCTAATGCTTCTGGTGGCATAGATTCCTTTGGGAAAGTGAACAGTGAATAGTGAGCAGTTAACAGCGAACAGAGAAAGCAGAGATTAGTGAACAGTGAACAGCAGGAAGAAAAGATGTTCCCTTGCTTACTGCTCACTATTCACTGTTAACTGTTCACTAGAATTCCAACGCCGCCAAACGATTCGGCTGACTGAGTGCATTCGCATCGCGGTAGCAGAGTTGAATGATGTCATCCAGAACAGCTTTGACGGTAGTATTGCTGGCACGGCGTTTGGTTTGGCGCGCAGGTTTGGTGGCGAGTTGCTCCAATTGGCCGAGCAACTGATCCAGTTCCGTGTCCGATTGAAAATTCATCAGGCGAAACCACTGCGCGAGTTGGCGTGCTTTCTTCGCGGTTGCGCCGGGCAGGAACTCATGCTTTTGCAAGGCTTCGTGCATGGCTTGCGCGGATTCATAAATCTGCGTGCGCAGTTGCGCGGCTCCTTCCTGCAAGGGGCTGAGCGTTTCCTGCAATTTCTCCCGCGCGGCATCGAGTTTCATTTGCCGCAGGCGTTCTTTGACTGCGGCTTCACGCTGGCGTTCCTCGGCTTCAGCGGCAAGTTGCAAGCGTGTCCGTTCTTGCTCGGCCCAAATGTGTTGTTGCGCGGTTTGCTCGACCACACGCAGATGTAATCGTGCTTCATGCGTTTCGGCTTCGGCTTGTTCCATCCGACGGCGCTCTTCGGCGGCAAATCGTTGTTCGCGCAGCATCTCGCTGCCGAGCAGAATTACACCGACCTGATAGCGCAGTTGCAGTTTAGTGCGCAGCTCCTCGCGCGTTGGAAAGGCAGAGAGCACATTGCGCACCACGCGCTCGACAAAATCTTCCGGTACGACCGCGCCTGTGGCTTCCAGTCGTTGTTGCGAATCTGCGGCGACACGGCGGAAGGTTGCCAATACTTCCAGACAGATGTCTTCGTAATCGTCCAGGACTTTTTGTCGCGCGGCATTGAGATTGTCCTGCGCCTGTTGGAAAGCGGTTTCAAATTCTGCGAACGCGCGCCACGGAACCCAGCGATAAGCAGGCGTTTCAAACAGCGTTTCGGTCAAACGAAATTGATAACTGAATTTATGCAACGCCGCGTGCGCGCGCGACACGGGCGTGAGCAGCGGACGGCGATAGCGATTCGGGAGCAACCCACAGCGCGGCGGCGTGAAGTTGACATCGGTGTTTTCTGGCAACTCGACGCCGAGTGCCTGCCAGTCCAGTCGCCGATCCAGCAGACCAAATCCGGTGGCGTCCACGTTGATGAAGACGCCTTCGTCTTCGAGCGCGGAGAGATCAAACGGCAGTCGTTCGATTTGCTGCATTTCACGCTGGGTGATGGTCGCGGCGCGTTCTGCCCGAGACTCGCGTTGTAAGACCGCGACGCCGTTTGGGTGGCCGTTGGGCAATGTGGGAAAAGGGATCACATTGGCATTCATGAGCTTGCACCTCCTGATGGAAATAAAATGAAGAGATTCAGTGGGTCTGGAATTGACCGTCTGAACACAATTTGCGAACCGCTTGTTTTTTGCTGCTTACCAGAGACTCATCTGGGCAGTGGAAGGAGCGCGCGAAGATTTGCGCGCGGGCGTGGGTCTCGCTTGCTCGCGTAATTCTTCCAACGTGATGCGCGCAGGTTCCATAGGGAGCGTTGGTGCTTCTGCTGTCGCAAGGATCGGCGACTCCGTTTGTTGATCCGGGATGGCAAAGGAAGGCAAAGATGTTGCTGCCGTATTTGCACGGATCGCCAACGGCTGTTTCGGTATAGCCGCCGGAGCGCAAACGCGCATCGCGTCGGCATCCAGCGGCGTGAACGTTGGTACGTCGCTGATCTCAGAGCCATCGGCAGCAAGCGCCTGATTGACGACTTGGAGTTGTTGCTGCAAGGCTTCGTAGGTTGGTGCATATTCCCAGCCTTTGCTAAGTTCGGCAGTCAGTTGTTCCTGCTGATGACGCAATTCGCGTTGCGTTTGCAGAGTGCGGTTGAGATGCGTGTCGAGACTGCGCAACTGCGCGTCAATAGATTGAATCGTACCAGTCGCCGTATCGCTGAATTTGAATTCATAGAGCAACTGACCCTCCGGCACAGTGAACCATCCCACCACCGGCGTGAAAAACGCTTCCTCGCGGTCGCGTTGCTTGTTTGCCAGCAATTGAAAGCCACGATACGAACCGAGGATTTGCTGGTCGGAATGTATTTGCGCGCTGACTTGTCGTCGCAATCGCTCCAATCGCTCATTCGCTGACACTCGTTCGGTGATCGTGAGCATCTCTTCCGTATCCAGTGAACGCCGCACCTTGATGATGAAGGAATCGCTTTTCTCATTGGATTGATCACGCACGGCGATGGCCTGTTCATGCGCCGTCACGCGCGCATCGGCTTCGCGCACGCGCGTCGGCAATGCTTCCGCTTCCCACTTCAGATGACGACGACTGTTACGCCAAACGCTGTAAAGGCGGGACAGTCGGGCGAGTTCGACTTCAATCGACACCCGCTCCAGAATGCGTGGATTGCCACTCGCAATCGCCTTGACCTGCGCGGCGGTCATCACCAGATCGTCAACATCTTCTGCACTGCGCGCCGTGACTTCGCCCGTCATGATCTGGGCGATGAAACGCGCTTTGTTTTCCAGCGTCTGCCACATGTACCCGTCAAACGAATTCTCGGTGACATAGTTGAAAATGCGCACCTCACTGTAGCGATTGCCTTGCCGCAGAATCCGGCCTTCGCGCTGCTCGACATCCGCCGGACGCCACGGCGCATCCAGATGATGCAATGCATACAGTCGTTCCTGCATGTTGACGCCCGTGCCGGCTTTTTCGGTGCTGGCAAGCAAGATGCGAATGCGCCCGGCATTCGCATCCGCAAAGGCTTGCGTTTTTTTCGCGGGCGTCTCGAAGTCGTGAATGAATGCAATCTCATCGGCGGGAATGCCACGCTTCATCAATTCGCGTTTGATCTCGCCGTAGATGCCGAGGCGATCCAATCGTTCGGATTCGGTTTCCGCCACGCTTTCGTGGTGCAACGCGGCTGGTGGTTCGGTCAACATGGGGACGCTCCTTCACTCTGAACAACTTGTACCCTTTCGTCCCAGCACCGCTGACCGCTCATAAATCTCATCGAGATCAACCTCCATCCTCTCGCCCGCCGCATTCACTGCGTGCGCCATGCCGATCAGGTACCGCATCTTTTCAAAGCCGACTTCCATGACAATTGCCACGTAATCCTCCATCAGATGCGCCGCGAGTTCGCCCAGCAAATCCACCTCTTCCCAATCGTCCGTCGCTTCGTTGTAGCGCGTGACCGGAATGCCACCCTCGTTTCCCTCATTGAGAAAGCCATAGAGCGTTTGGTTGTTTTCGGTGTCCGTAATCATCTCCAATTGAAAGGCGGCGCAGAAGGCTTGAAACTGCGCGACATCTTTGACGGCAAAGTAATTGGAGCGGAAATAGGCTGTGTAATTCGCCATGCAAGTGATTCCTTTCTTCAAGCAAAGAGAACCACGGGGACACGGGGCACACGGGGGAAGAATCAGACAGGATTGACAGGATGGACAAGATTGTTTTTCTGCATCTTGTTCATCTTGTTCATCCTGTCTTGTCTTTCCTCCCTGTGTCTCCCGTGCGCCCCGTGGTTCAATGAAAAAAATCTACAGTTGATCGCTGCGTCCTTTGGGTGTGGAAATATCCAGGAACACCAACTGCACGCCGCGTGTTTCTTTCGTTTCGTGGTAGAGGCGTTCGATCTGCTCGACGAGTGCCATCACCTTGGATTGAGCGGGACGAGCAGCATCGGGACGCACCAGGCGAATATCCAGCGCGGCTTTGCGTCCATCGCTCGTGACTTTCAGCATATTGTCTATGTGTGGCGCGACGCGGCGGCCTTTGATCGCCTCGACGCGACGTGCGAGATCGTGGACGTAGGCTTTCAATTCGTCGCTCGCAGGCACGCTGATAATATCCGGTTTGCCGCCCGCGAGCTTCGGACGTGGCAGATTCAACTCCGCTGCTGATTTTACTTCCAAGACCTGTTGCCAAAGCTGCGAAAGCTCCGGGATGTTGGTGAATTTATTGAAGCGCGTGTTCATCCGAAAGCCGGAACCATCGGGTGTCATTTCAAGCGACTGCGTCGTTTCGGCAAATTGCTGCACCCACGCATCAAAATGATCCAGCCCCAGTTCCTGCAACATTTCAAGCTGCAAATATTTCTGACAGATATACACTTCGGCAATCGTGTTGCTGACGGGAGTGGCGGTCGCGCACACCACCCGCCCGCCGTTTTCCAGCACGGCACGTACTTTCATAAAACAGTCAAACGCGCGCTGCGAATCGGTGTTCGGCAACCCTGCGACGCGCGTCATCTTGGTCGGGCAATAGAGATTTTTGTAATGATGAAATTCATCCAGAAAGAGCGCGTCAATGCCGAGTTCTTCCCAGGTGATCGTGGCTTGGTCGAGGCGCTGAATTTGCTGCTCGGTGGTATCGAGTTTGGCTTTGAGTTTTTTGAGCGCACGCTGAATTTCCTTAATACTGCGTTTGTTTTGTCGGCTCGTGGACTCGAACTCTTCCAGATAGCCATTGAGCGTCTCCATCTCGCGTTGAATGTGATCGCGCACCGTCGTCGGGTTGAGTGGCAGCATCTTGAACGCCGTCTGCGGAATGATGATCGCGTCGTAATCGGAAGTCGCGATGCGGCTCAGCAATTCACCGCGCTGGGCAGAGGTCAAATGCTCTTTGCTCGGTGCAAGCAAGCGGATATTCGGATACAAGCGCAACGCTTCCGCCGCCCACTGCGCAGGCAAATGATTCGGCACGACGATGAGAGCTTTGTGGCAGAGTCCCAATCGTTTCAGTTCCATCGCCGCCGCTAGCATCACAAACGTTTTGCCTGCGCCCACGCAATGCGCGAGCAACGTCGCTTGGGATTGCAGGATGCGCCAGATGGAGTTTTTCTGATGTGCAAACAATTCAATCGCAGTGGACATCCCGGGCAAACTGAGATGACTGCCATCAAATTCACGTTTGCGAAACGCATTGAACCGCTCGTTGTAGATTTGAATCAATCTGGCCGTGCGCGCTTCGTCCTGCCAAATCCAATCAGAAAATTTCCGTTTGATCTCCAACTGCTTGGCCTGCGCGGCAATCGTTTCGTTGTCATTGACGACGCGGCGCGGACTGCCGTCTGCGCCAATGCTTTCATCGGTGATCGTGGTCGTGCGCAGATTGAGAATGTCCTCGATCAGTTCAAACGCATTCGCGCGCGAGGTTCCCCACGTTTGATTCGCCTCTATCGCACTGCGCGCCCACGCGCTGATGTTCTCGACTTTCCAAGTGGCGAGCGTCGGAAGATAACGCACCGTGCCGCCGAACGAAGGCACAAGCGTCGTGACAAATTCCTGCACGATTGGCTCTGGCACCCAGCCCGCGCCGAGACGCACGATGATTTCGTCTGGTCCCAGATTTGCAGGTTGAATCGCTTGCAGCGCGGCGACGTGTTTGGTGAAAGCGGGATTACATGCAGCAGCGCGTTCGGCTTCGCGGAGTTTCTGCCGCACCTCGCCCGATAAATATTCCTCTGCCGTTTCGTAGCTGCCTGCGGGCGTTTCATAGATCAAGCCATCAAGGGCGGTGACGACTTCCGTCAGCGAGCGTTGGCACTGGCGGGCGATATACGGCACATCCACCCGACCGAGTTCTTGCAAACAAATCAGCAAGGCTTCCTTCGGTGTGCAGTGCGCCTGGGCTTGGCGCGCTGGTCGCATCGTGCGCTGATAAAAAAGCGGCGCGCGGTTGAAGAGATTTTTCCCCACCGGGATTTCCAATGCCTTGAGAAACGGGACAGCCGGGCTATGAGGATTCAGATGTCTGAGGTTTTGATGCAGCGACCCAAACTGCGCCTTAAAGCGTGTGTACAGGTCGGTCAGCGTTTGTTGTTGTGCTTGCAAATCTTCATCGGATGCGTCGCGCAGTTGCAGCGCAATGACCTCTTTGGCGGCGGTGTAAATGGCACGCAACTCAGTCACACAGTTTCGCTCACGCTCAGACAGCAAGGCGATTTCGGCGGCGTTTATCCACGCTTCGGATGGCGAGGTCAGCGAGATGGCAGAGGGCGTTTCCAACGTCGTTGTCGCCTGATACCCCTGGGCCGGAAGTTGTGCACACAAACATTCCGCCAGACTCGCCGCCAGATTGCGCCCATCGTCCTGCAACAGAAATTCATTGGCCTGATACATTCCGCGCCCAAAGGTCGGCGTGCCCAGCAGATACGCCGGATATTGAGTGTAATAGTGATTCAGCTTGAGTTCTAATTCTTCGCCCTCGGCATTACGCAGGGCAGCATTGCTTGTCTCGACCCACGCCTCATTGACTTCTCGGCACGCCTGTCTGCGCTTGCGCAGCAGCACCACATCCGTCATGACCTCGGTTCCGGCATTCGCGCGAAAGGCATTGCGCGGCAAACGCGCGGCGGCGAGCAATTCGGCGTGCTGCGCCAGATACTGCCGCACCTTCGGCGATTGTTTATCAAGCGTGTAGCGGGAGGTGATGAACGCGATCACGCCACCGGGACGCAGGAGGCGCAGTGCTTTGACAAAGAAGTAATCGTGAATCGCGGCTTTCAAATAATTCTCGCGCACGCTTCCATCCGCGACCGCATAATTGCCGAACGGCACATTCGAGAGAATCAGATCAAAGTAGTTTTCCGGGAGCGGCGCGGCTTCAAACGGTTGGATGAATGCTTTTGTGTTCGGATAAAGATGCGTGAGGATGCGCCCACTGAGGGAGTCTATCTCGACGGCCACACGTTCGGTCTTCGCGCGCCAATCGGCGGGCATCGCGCCCAGCCAATGACCGATGCCGGCGGCGGGTTCCAGCACGCGCAGTTTTTGTGACGATACAGAAGCGAAGGCGACAGATTGATTCGCTTCCAGTTCCAGCAAGCGGCTCTGGCGATCCTGTGCGAGGCCAAAATGCGCCAGTGCCGCATAGATTGCGCGAATCATAGGCAAGCTCGTGTAATGGGCATTGAGCGAACTCGCCAGCAAGCTGCTGGTTTCCTCCGGCGTCAGCAAGCCTTCCAACTCCGCATGAGGTTTTGCCCAGGAATATGTGCCATTCGGAAAGGCGTGATTCAGTACATCCGTATCACCCCAGCCGGAATAGCGCGCGAGACTGCGTTGTTCTTCTTCAGCCAGATCGCGCTCAGAATCCATCCCTGTTTCCAATCGCTTCAGCAATTGCAGCGCGGCAACGTTGTGTTTGAACCGAGCCGCAGCGCCGCCCAACTCCAACTGCTCATCACAGGCAAAACGAAAATCAATTTTGGTTTCATCGGTCACAGCAGAAATCCTCCCCGGTCAAGTTGGTAGGAAGCCTGTGGTTCGGCTTCGCTCGTTGCTTGCGGGCAGCTTGGATTTCGGCTGTGTGGAAGTCAGCAGGACGGAGGAATCTCAGGTGGCGACTGCGCGTCTGCGGCGGTCTCTTCTGCGTTTGCCGGTATCAGATTGGCCTTACGGAGGATTTGATAGACGGTGCGGTAGTCTATACTCAGAATGCGAGCTACTTGTGCGGCGCGTCCCCACCGCAACCATGCTTCAATGATATAGCGTTCACGCAGTTCGTGGACGGTCGGCCAAATATGGGCGGGCTGGTTGAGTAATAAGCCGGAGAGCAATTCCTGCGTAGCCTGCTTTGTCGTCATCTCGTGGGGCGACAAGAACCGGGCGACATCCTCAGCAGAGATGTACTTGCCCGCGTAGGCCACCAGCTTTTGCACCACACTCTCCAACTCACGCACATTGCCCGGCCAGGGATGACGACAGAGCATCTGCAATGCCTCATCAGTAAAAATTATGCCTTTGCCGCTACGCTCAATGAAATGCGCGAGGAGGAGCGGAATGTCTTCGGCGCGTTCGCGTAAGGGGGGAATCGCAATCACTTGTCCCAGACGATAGTAGAGGTCTTCGCGGAAGAGGCCGTCTTTGACTGCCGCACTGAGATTGCGATTGGAAGCGGCGATGATGCGCGCCGTGACTTGGATTTCGTGATTGGAGCCGATGCGCCGAATTGTGTTTTCCTGCAAGACGCGCAGCAGCTTGGCCTGCATCGTCGGTGTCGCTTCCGTAATTTCATCCAAAAAGATCGTACCGTTCGCGGCTTCCTCCCATAAGCCTTTCTTCATCGCATGCGCGCCCGTGAACGCGCCTTTTTCGTGACCGAAGAGTTCCGATTCCAGCAAGTTCTCGACCATTGCGGCGCAGTTGATCGCGCGGAATGCGCCGGGACGACGGCTCAGTTGATGAATCTGCCAAGCCACGACTTCTTTGCCGGTGCCGGTTTCTCCATTGAGGAAGACGGGCAGGTCAGGAGCGGAGGCGACTTTGACGAGTTGGCGCGATAGTTCCAGCATCGGGCGCGAGCCGCCAATCAGCGTTTTGGTTTTGCTTTCTTTGGCAATGAGAGGGGATGACAATGGTTCTGCTCCTGGGGAGGCAGCCGCCCATTGGCGTCGCACCTGCTCGGCCAGCGCGCACACTTCGGAGGGCAGCAGCGGCCATCTCCGATAATCCATCGCGCCCTGTTGCAGGCATCGCATCGCATCGGCGCTGGCAGGCTGCGCAGCAAAAACCATGAGGGCGGCGGTTCCCTGGGCAGTTTCTGTTTGCCATTGGTGGAGTAAGGCTAACGATGTTTCACAGCCAGCGTTTTCCAGCACCACGATCAAGACGTGGTCGGATGGACCCAGCGATGGCGCATCCTGTTGCGCCGAGCCACAAATCGTGGCGGCCCAGCCTGCCTGCTGCAAGATGTGTCGTACCTGTTCGCCATGCTCAGTCTCCGCCGCAATAATCAGGGCTTGTGGTTCTGTGCTTTGGACCATATTGTTTATTCAAAGAATCCGGGTGATATGCGTGAGCGCGGATCATCAAGCTGGTTGCACATGAAAAACGGTCAATTTGATAGACGATAGGCAGGCGCAAGAATTCCGCTGACGAAAAAAATATCCGGCGGAGAAAATATTTCACCATCGTTGGAATTTCGTGATAGGGCTGTCGTCTATGGAGAACGTCACTGGAAAACAACCTGGATCATCCGTAGCAATTGCACGCACAGGATCGCAAGGAAATCGCCACTTGATGTGCATAAGGCTCTGGTAGTCTCGCGCATGGCCTCTTTCCTGACCCCAACGATATGAAACACAACATTTACCGAACAATTAGTCTGACGGTTTTCTGCTGGCTTTGGAGTAGCCTCTTTTGCCTGGCGCAAGGCACGACTTCCTCCGAAGAAATCGCACCGAATCCCAATTTGGAAGTGTTGGGGATTCCGCGCATACCTGCCTCGTTGGCCCAGCAGGTGAAGCGGTATAGCGGAGCGTATGGATTGCCTCTCGCCGGCTGGGATCGCGAAAAACACGTACCTTTGCTGAAAGGCATGTCCAGTGTCGCGTGGGTGTCGCGGGTGAATGCGCCAGGCGCTGCGCCGCAGACGTGGTTGTATCTGCGCGAAAGCAATATCTATGACTTCTATTGGCAGCCGCAAGGCAAATATCTTGTGTACAACCGCGATGTGAATGGCAATGAGGCGTTTCAGATGTACAACTACGACATTGAGAAGCGCACCAGCATATTACTGACGGATGGCAAGGCGCGCAGCACCGAACCCGTCTGGTCGCGGGCTGGAACGCAGATTGTGTACAGTTCCTCTCCGCCGAGCAACAACGGAGTGAATCTAAATTTAGTCAGCCCGCTTGATCCGAAGAGCAACCGTTTGTTGGTCACATCTACTGGCAACTATTTGAAAGCCGCTGATTGGTCGCCGGATGATGCTTCGGTGGTCTACTGCGAGTTTATTGCGAATACACACAGCAGACTCTGGCTGATCGAAATGGCTACGGGCAAGACGCGCTTGCTGACCCCGCAAGATGAAGTGGCGTATTACAGCGAACCGCAATTCAGCGCCGATGGCAAAGGCATTTATGTAATTACCGACCGAGATGCGGATATGCGGCGTTTGGTGTATCTCGATTTAGCGACGAAGCAATGTCGCTATTTGATGGAGGATGCGCGATGGAATGTGGAGGAGTTTCGCCTCAGTCCGAATGGTAAAGCCCTCGCGGTGGTGATGAATGAAGCGGGGCTTTCACGCTTGTCTATTCTCGATCTGGAGAATAAGCGAACGAAAACCATAACCGGGATACCGAATGGAATCGTTTCTGATCTCCATTGGCACTCCAATTCAGTTGACCTCGCCTTCAATTTTAAGTCGTCCAGCGCGCCGAACGATGTCTACTCCGTGGATTGCAACGGAGGTATGGTGACGCAGTGGGCGCGCAGTACGGAAGCCGCGGCTGGAAACATCGCTGCGCCGGAAGCGATTCAGTGGAAAAGTTTTGATGGGAAATTGATCACTGGATTTCTGGCTCGACCTCCTGCGTCATTTCGTGGCAAGCGGCCTGTCATTATTGATTTACATGGAGGGCCGACCGAGCAATATCGCCCGACGTATGGCTATGAAGAGAACTTCCTCATTAATGAATTGGGAGTCGTCAAAATCTATCCCAACGTGCGCGGTTCATCGGGCTTCGGCAAAGCGTTTCAAGCGTTGGATGATGGGCTGAAGCGAGAAGATGCGATCAAAGACGTCGGGGCGTTGCTGGATTGGATCAAAGCGCAGCCGGATTTGGATGCAGATCGCGTGCTGGTGCAAGGTGCCAGCTATGGCGGCTACCTGGCGCTGAGCGTGGCGGCGCAGTACAGCCCTCGTCTGCGCGGCGTGATTTCGGATTCCGGTATGACGAATCTCGCCACGTTTCTGGCCCGCACCGAAGGCTGGCGACGTGACATTCAGCGGGCTGAATTTGGGGATGAACGCGACGCCAAAATGAAAGCCTGGTTGGAACGCATCGCGCCCTTGCACAACGCCCAACAGATCAAATGCCCGGTGTTTGTGGTGCAAGGCCAAAACGATCCGCGTGTCCCTGTCAATGAAGCCGAATCTCTTGTCCAGGCTCTCAGGCAGAAGAAAACGCCTGTCTGGTATCTGCTCGGCAAAAATGAAGGACATGGTTTTGCCGATGCGGCCAATCGCGACTTTCAACTCTACACCTCGATCCTCTTTGTCCAGGAGTATCTATTACGGTAGGTACTCAATCATTAACCCGCGCTGCTCTTATCAGAGCAGACCTCAACCGGAGAAGTAAGATGAAAAAATCAAAACTCACCATTTCAGCTTTTGTGCTGGCGTTGACGCTGGTCTTTACCAGCCTCGCCACCACCAATGCCTATGCGGATCTTGGCAATCCGCAAGGAACGGTTAACTCAACCAAGGCCCCGCCACCACCACCGCCACCACCGCCGTCACCGTCGGATACGTTTGCCGCCTTCTGGGCTTGGTTCGTCGGAACACTTACATAAAGAGCAACTGAACCATCATTCACTGGGAACTATGAATGTGAGATCGCACTCTCATCTCCACCAACTTGTCGCCGGGGGAAGGTTGCACCTCTCCCGGCTTTCTTTGTTTTTCATCGTGATGGGGTTGGGTTGTGTAACGTATGCACAATCCGCCTCACCACAACTCACGCCACAAGAGTTCTGGTCAATCCTGATTCATCAATCGCCCTCAACAGAGATGGCGCGTTTGCTTGACTCCCATCCGGCCTTACTGACACCGCAGCTTTGGCAGCGATTGTTGGATCAAGCAATCAGCGATTATTACGCCCAACGTCCAGCCCAAGCTATCGCTCGTTACCAGACCGCTTTGCAGGTGGCGGAGCGGTTGAACGACAAACGATCTGTTGCTATTACGCATTATAATCTGGGTCGAACCTATTCCGGCTTGGGGAAGATGTCAGAGGCTATTGCTTCCTATCTTGCCAGCAAAGACACTTTTGACGGGGCGGGATGCCAGCGCGACGGTATACATTTGCTCAGCGATCTTGGCGCGCTATATCTCAATCTGGAGCAATATGAGCAAGCACAGCAATGCGCCGAACAAGCACTGGCTCTAGCTGCGGCCATTCAGCATACCAATTTCCCGGCAGCCCTCTGGCCCGATGACTATGGCGTTGCTGGCGCAGTATCTTTATTGGCGGTATTGGAACGGCGCGCAGGTAAGTATGAACAAGCCATTACTCATCTGAAACAAGCGACGGATATTTATCGACGATTGAGCCAGAACGGACTGGATCTGAATTATCAAATTGCAGATACACTGGCGGAGATGGGGCGTGTTTACAATGATCTGGGGGAGAACGCCACAGCCATTACCTTTCTCCACCAGGCATTACAATTCGCCAGTAAACTCCCACAGCCAGACCTCGCTGCCAATGTCCAGAACAGTATTGGCGTGTTGTATTTGGAACAGGAGGATTATGAACAAGCAGAAACCTGGCTCCAACGGGCATTGCAATGCTATCAACGCAGTGGCAATCCGACCGAAGCCACCAACGCCTTTCTGAATCTGGGCGTCACCGCACAGCGGCGGAGCCAATTTTCGTTGGCGCACGATTTCTTTCAGCAGGCATTACAACAAGCGACCCGCCTGAACAAACAGGATGTGATGCTGGCCGCAGGCGAAGGTCTCGGCGTGATCCAACGCGAGCAAGGCAATTACGCAGCGGCACTGCAAACGTTAGAGCAAAGCTTCTCCTTAGCCAAAGCAGTACAAAATAAAATGCGCGAAGCGGAACTTCTGTGGCGCATCGCGGAGGTTCATTTCGCGCAAGGTGCATTCACACAGTCCGTCGAACTCGCGTTACAAGCACATCAAGTCGCGCGGCAACAACGCTTGCCGAAGCTCACGTATCTCACCGCCGTTACGCTGGGGCAAGCCTACCTTCGTCTGAGAAAAATACCCGAAGCGTCAGAGATACTGGACGAGGCCGCACGGCAATTAGAAGCCCTGCGCACGCGCGTCGCGGGACGGGAACAGGAACGGCAATTGTTCTTCCAAGATAAAGCGACGGCGTATCATTTGCAGATCGAGCTATTGTTACAGCAAGGGAAGAAACTGGAGGCCCTGCAAGCCTCCGAACGGGCGAAAGCGCGGGTGCTGTTTGATGCCTTTCAGCGCGGACGGGCGCAAGGCGACGAACGCTATCTGCCGGACTGCGAACCACCTGTTTTGCATCCTGCCGAACTGGGGCGACTGGTGACGCCGAAAGCTGCGGTGTTAGTTTATGCTGTAACGCAGGAACAAACGTTTCTCTTCGTCCTGCGAAACACTGCCTCCGCGCCGGAAATCTACCTTTTCAGGATTCGGATCTCTGCGGAGGAATTGCGCCAACGCTCGCGTCGCTTTCAGCAACTGATTGCCGAACGCCGTCCCGCTTTCGCCGCTGAAGCCCGTGCATTGTATCGCTTGTTACTCCAACCTGCGGCAGCCGCATTGCAGGGAGTAGAACAGCTTTGCATTATCCCGGATGATGGCTTATGGAACGTGCCGTTTCAGGCGTTGCAGAGCAGTGCCGGGCGTTATGCGTTAGAAGATTACGTGATTCGGTATGCTCCTTCACTAAGTGTCTTGATGTCCCTGGCGAAGCAGCAACCACCAACAGCAGTAGCCTCGTTATTGGCGTTTGGCAATCCGGCGACTCCCAATGACACGGACCATCCCTTCGCCCCGTTACCGGAAGCGGAAAAAGAAGTGACCTCTCTCGGCAAGTTGTTTCGCCCCGCGCAAATCTTCACGGGAGCGGCGGCTACGGAAAGCCAATTCAAAGCATTGGCGGGGCAGCACAGCATTTTGCATCTGGCGACACACGGCGTACTGAACAATCGTCAGCCCCTGGATTCTTACTTGGCACTGGCGAATATCGATGGAGAAGGCGCAGACGATGGCAGGCTGACCGCGCGCGAAATTATGCAGACCAAACTCAATGCGAATCTGGTGGTGTTGTCAGCTTGTGAAACCGCCAGAGGCAATATTCGTCCTGGCGAAGGCGTCGTGGGGCTTTCCTGGGCGTTCTTTCTGGCGGGTTCTCGCACGCTGGTGGTGAGTCAATGGCAGGTGCATTCGGCCAGCACTGCCGAATTGATGGTTCGCTTTTTCACGCATCGTCAAGGCCAAAGCCAAAATGCCTCGGCCTTGCGCGCAGCCGCCTTGCAGTTGATGCAGCAACCACGCTATCAACACCCGTATTACTGGGCCAGCTTTATCACCGTGGGCGCACCGTAAAGCGATCTATTGCCAAGCTTGTACGGTTTGCAGCAGCTTCCGTGCTAATGGAGAATCCGGGTTCTGGTGGGCTAATGCTTTGAATTCTTGTTGCGCTTCGGGCAGCATCCCGACACGAACATAAAACATTCCTAAGACGAGATGCGAATTGGCTTGTGCTTTCAGGCGGGCAAGCTCTCGTGCTTCCATTGTTCCCAGCACTCTAAAGCGGCATGTGAGAGGCAATGCAGTAGTCGCCGGTTCCTCGCGGATGGCGCGTACTGTCCACGTATACATCGTGCCGCGTGGGAGGGCTTGTGGCGGTTGCCAGCGTTGAGTCGCAGCGGGAAGCCGTTCGCTCCGCGCGATTTCATTGCCGCGCCCGTCGGCGATCTCGACTTCATAGCCAATAGCCTTCTCCACTGGCTGCCAATGCAGCAGCGGGCGGTTGGACAAGACTGTGATCCCAACGGGCGTGAGTAACCGTGTAGCAGCTTGATCCGTCGGCTTCCCGCGCACCGTGTCAACGTCATGGGCGAGATCATTCAGGATCGTAGGCTTCTTGAGCTTTCCGGTGCGCAAGGCTGCTACGATGTCACCGCGTAGTTCACCCGTCACGCTGGGTATGCCCTCCAGGTTTCCTGTCTTTGTAATCGCAATCATTCCGGCGTGATCACGCAAAGACGCGATGACGGTTTCTTCCGGCACTAATCCTGTTGCGCTGGGCGATGCTGCGGGAGAAGTACTGGGGCTTGGGTTGATCACACTGGCTGTTGCCGAAGGGGATGCCAGGGCAATAGGCGAAGTGGTTTGCCTCTTGCCCTGATTCAGAATGATGAGAATTGTCGCCAGCACGCAGACCGCTACGAACGTAGCTGCAAACACAGGCTTCCATTGCCAGGCTGACCACCACGACTTCCATTGCCCAACTTGTTTAGGCGCGGGCTTTGGCCCATACCGATGGCGCAGTTCCGTCTTTAGTTCCGCCTGGAAGGCGCGCAGGCTTTGCACTTCGCAGCGGCATTCGTGGCAGGTTTGCAAATGTGCTTGGGCGACCTCTTCATCAACACTATCCAGACGCTGGTTCACCAATGCTGTTAACTGCTCCGCATCAAGATGTTCGTGTCGGAATTGCCAGGCAGGGGACAAGTTGATCGTACTGGCCTGGTAGGCATTGGTCGCCTGAAAATGTTCGTGGCTGCGTTGACGACAGAGGAGACATTGCGCCAAGTGCTCTAATGCAGCCTTCATTTCGGCGGGCGACAAGGCGCGCGCGTGAAACAGGAGGATGTTTGGATCAGAAAGATGGTCGTTCATGAATTCAAAATTCTCGGTCAGAAGCAATCGCATCAAAAATATCTTCGTTGTTATTGACGATAGTTGCAGCGACAAATTCCCGCGCCCGTTATTTTTCCTGGCGCAGGCGGGTGCGCAATTGTTGCAAGCCGCGCCAGCGCCATTTATTCACCATCGCTCGCGTCGTTCCGAGATAGTTGGCCACACCCGCATTGTCCATCGGCAGTTGCCGGAGCAAATCAATGAACTCGTCAGGGGAAAGATCAAAATCACTGGCAAGCTGCGTCCAGGACACAGCTTCCACCTCCAAAAGGATACTGAACAGATCATTGCCATTTTGATCCGTCATGCTCAGACACACCGCCGCCCGTTGCTGCGCGGGGAGTTGCTTGATTTCTTCCCAGAGCGATTGGAGCCGGGCTTGATCTTCTAACCGTAACTCCGCATTTGTTCCCGGATCAATCGGTTGCCAGTCCGTCGCTTCCTGCTCTTGCTCTAACGACTCCAGCGGATGATCTTGTGTCCCCAACAAGGTCGTGAGCAGCTTCGTCATTGCTTCCAGTTCGACTGGCCCATCTGCCTGTTGCAGAATTTCGGCAACGAGTTGCGTGAGAGAGAAGCTTTGGACATCTCCCACGGCGACAGCAAATGAATCCGGGAAGGTTTGCCACTTCCTGATCTGCTCCATTGCCGTGCTGGATTTGGCCTCGCCCTCCCACACTGTAAAGCCACAAAGCTGTTCCTGTATTGCTCCTTGCCAAAGTTTGAAATCCTGATGCCGGGCAAATAGTTCACGTAATCTGTTTTTGAGCCGGGCGCGATTGGGTGCTTTGGCGCGCAGATAATCGTGACATGCATTGGTGGCGGTGGTAATCACCAGATTGCGGTAATTGTGGATGGCATTCTTTTCTCCGTCAGCCAGCCAGTCCTGACTGCGTTGGAGCAGCCTCATCAGGATGTCTTGATACAGGTTTTCGGCGTCTGGTTGCTGCGGATTTGCCCCCTGCTGATTGACATACAATCCCAGTCGTTGTCGTAGCACTTTTCTAATGAGCGGGGCTGCTTCCTGCAAAAGCAGATCATGTAAAAATTGTTTCCGCTCGGACTCGTTGGCGGTCTTCAACTCTGATAACAGGCTCGTATTCATTGCGGTATTTCTGTGCGTTGCAGCAACCTAGCTCGGCGCTCAAATGAGTTAGCTATTGGCTTGTATGCTTGGATATTCAGTTACAGCGAGGCCATAAGAAGTGGCTAGGTTTGCAGATTGATAAGGGGCGGCTTGGGCGGCGAATAATAGCACAAAAGATCAAGGTGCCAGATAAGTTTATTCCAGCATCCTCAAACCCCGGAATCACTTCGGTCGTTGCCGCGTCTTCGATCACCTGAATGGCCGATTGATACTTGCCCGTCTTGCCCGCCGCAAGAAGATTTGTCATTAATCCATCACTGTTCTGCGACTCTTGTCCTGTGTGATGCGCTCCCCGGCAACTCGGAGACCGCCATGAATCACAATATGAGGCAGCCTGGGGCAAGCATTGAAGCCTTCCGCACTGGGCTGAGAGCCGCCCATGATCTGGAAAATCAATATATTATCGAACGCCCGTGGGGAGTCTTAGGTCGCCTCAAAGCGTTAGTACAAGGAGGCTGGTTTGCCTCGCTTTTGGCAGTATATCTTTGTCTTGCACTCCTTCTGGCTTGGAAATTGAATCTTTGGATTGATGAGGCTTCGACGTTACAAACGACGAGTCGGGGGCTGCGCAATGCAGTCAGCCTGGCCTTGTCTTATGAACTGCAAGCCCCGCTCTATTTCGCGCTCCTTGCCAGTTGGCGAATGCTCAGTAATACCGTTTTTCACGCTCGTCTGTTTTCCGTCTTCTGTATCGTAGGCATGCTGATGGTGCTGGTCGGCGTTGCGCGGCGCTACCTGCCCAGCATCCATCCTCGATGGATCGTATTAGCGATTGCCTTCAATCCCTTCACCGTTTGGGCGGCGACAGAAGCGCGGGTCTATGCGCTGGTGCTATTGCTGGGGGCCTTGCTCTTCTGGCTTTTCTTTGAGGGGTATATTGCAGAGTCCCCGCGACGGAGTGCGCGTTGGGGCTATGGACTGGTAGCCCTTCTTGCACTCTACACGTATTACTATCTTGGTTTTCTGCTCTTTGCACATGGCTGCGCTTTACTGTTGCTGCGACGCTGGCGAACGGCAGGGGCTTTTCTGGGCGCGATGTTAATGGTTGGGGTAGGCTTTGCGCCACTGCTGATACAAATTCCTGGACAGATGAACGGATATACGGGCGCAGTAGCACATCGGCAGAGCTTTAAGGCAGGCGTCCAGATGCTTTCCTGGCGGCTTCAGGAACAGCTTCTGCCCGTCGGGTGGCCCTCGTTGGAGATAGGGAGACGTGGCGTGTTGATCGCCTTCGGTCTGCTTGCGCTCGTTTTAGTGGTGCGGCGCATCCGACAAAAAGCGACGCCTGCCCATTGTGTGATCTGGACGACGGGCGTCATTACTTCGGCCTGTTTGCTGGCAGCCTATTTGTTGACTTCGGCAGAGTTTCTCGAAGCGCGCCATTCCACCATATTATTTTTGCCCGCCCTTCTCTCTGTCTTCGCACTTTTTACGCTCTTCACTTACAGAGGCGCTGTTGTCGGAGGGGTATTGGTACTGTGTTTCTTTTCTCTGACCTCGTTGCTGACGACCTACGCTTATCCGGCCAAAACGGGAGATTGGGAGCGGGTTGCCAGCTACTTGATGTCAGCGGAACAACGCGAGCAACCCATCCTTATCTTTCAGGCCATTAGCGCCGCGCCGCTCTCGCATTACTATGCGGGAGTCAATCGGCTCATCCCTGTCCCGCGAGCAGAACAATTTCAAGCCTTCAACCATCCTGACAGCGTACTGAAAAGCGAGGCTCAACTTCACGCCATCCTTGCGCAAATACCTGGAAAACAGGAGCGGCTCTGGCTGGTGACGGATGAACTGTGTCGCAGTGTGAATCTTGACCTGAATTGTGGCGTGTTGGAATCCTTCGTTGAGAAATACTACGAAGTGGAAGTCAGTCAGAACTTCTATCGCTCGAAGGTTAGATTACTGCGTCGCAAACCACCTATGCTGAATCAGGGCAATTGAATATGAATGGCGCACTACTTTCGTTCACTTTGTCTACTCGATCTAGCACGATTGCCAGGATGCTCTTTCAATGATGCGGAATGTTGCAGCTTTTCCAGTTGTCACGGCAATCGTCAGAAACTCATCACCAATTCTGCAAACTTGCGGGCTTTAATGCTTTTGTCTGAATACCCCTGCGCATATCACTGGACGTCAGGGCTGGAGCTACGACTATGAAAAAGCATCTCGCATGTACATTAGCTTTGATTTTAAGTGTGCCGCTTTCGGTCTTGAGCATTCCGCCGCAAACGCCAACACTCAAGGGGCTGAAGAAGAAACAGCCAACGAACCAGAAACCCAAGTTGGCACCTGACCTCGAAGAAATCCTGGCACAAGACGATCAACAAGCCTTGACGCTTGGCCAGATGCGACAGAACCGGCTTGCGCTCAAAACCCGCAGCAACTCGCAACCGACGCGCATCAACGGCGTGACGCTGCCATCGGAAGACGTAGCAGCCGAAGTAAAACAAAGTTTTATTGTGCAACTTGATGGCACGACGCCAGAGATCGTACTGCAAGAGAAATTGGCGCTGCTCGGTGGTCGCATCAGTCGTAGGATGGAGGGGATGGGCTTGGCGGTGATTGAAGCGCCGCGTGCTGCGATTCGCCAGATTGCTGCCGAGGGTAGCATCGCGTATGTCAGCCCGGATCGCGCGGTCGCCGCGATGGGACACATCGAAACAACGACTGGCGCGGCACAGATTCGCAGTCTTGTCAGCGGCACAACACTCAATGGAACAGGCATCGGCATTGCTGTCCTTGATAGTGGCGTGGATACCACTAACAAACTCTTGGCCACTTTTACCGGGCATCCGGGCGTTGTGTACAGCAAGGATTTCACGGGGCTGGGTTCGACCGTTGATCTGCACGGACACGGCACACACGTGGCAGGACTGGCGACAGCCGATGCCGATGCGGGAAAACTAAAAGCAGGCGAGTACAACGGCATTGCGCCGGGCGCGAAGGTCATCAACCTGCGCGTCCTGGATAATGACGCGCGTGGCGTTGCTAGCAGCATTGTCACAGCGCTGGACTGGTGTGTCACGAATAAGGCGTCCTACAACATCCGCGTTATCAATCTCAGTCTCGGCACAATGGCAAAAGATAGTTATGCCAACGATCCGCTCTGTCTAGCCGCGCGCCGCGCTCACAATGTCGGCATTGTCGTGGTCGCCGCCGCTGGGAACGACGGCAAGGACGCGAACGGCAACAAAATTTATGGCGGCATCCATTCGCCCGGCATTGATCCCTCCGTCATTACGGTGGGCGCGGCGAACACGTTCGGCACAGACCTGCGCTCTGACGACAGGGTAGCCAGTTATAGCTCGCGCGGCCCGACGCGCAGCTATACGGTCGTCAATGGCGTCCGCAAGTATGACAACCTCATCAAGCCGGATTTGGTCGCGCCCGGCAACAAATTGATCAATGCTAGAGCACCCAATGGCGGTGGGGCAATTACACTGACCACCCAGTACCCAGCACTGGAACCTTGGACCAGCGGCAATGACACGGATCGCGCGATGTATATGAGCGGCACTTCGATGTCGGCTCCGGTCGTCGCAGGCGCGGCAGCCGTGCTGTTGCAGGCCAATCCAAGTCTGACGCCGAGTCTGGTCAAAGCGATTTTGATGTACACGGCGCAACCGCTCGCCAATGCGAATATGTTCGAGCAAGGCGCGGGACTGCTGAATGTAGACGGCGCAGTGCGCCTCGCTAAGCTCGTCAAGACGACGCTGCCGGCCACGAATGGCGCGGCCTTGCTCACAGCGGCGCTGCCCACTTCGCAGTCCAGCGTGATTGCCGGGCAAACGGTCAAATGGGGTCAGGGCGTCATCACCGATTGGGGCTTCCTCTATGGCAGCAACCTGATGACAATGTGGCAGAGTGTTTATGGTTCGGGGCAGATTCTGGGTGACGCGACCGCCATTGCCAACGGCGTCTTAGGCATCGTCGCCGGAAAAATATCCAGTGGAGTACTGCTGAAATCCGGCGCGGTGAGTGTTGGCAGTAGTGGCACCTTGTTGGCCGATGGCGTAGTCTTTGCTGATGGGACCATTCTTGGGGACGGCATCATTATCGGGGATGGGAGTGTGTTGGCCGATGGCAGTGTCTTAGCGGACGGCACGATTTTGGGCGATGGAACGACCAGAGCTGATATGTCGCTACGCTTTGATGCTTTCGTGTTAGGTGACAACACCGCTTGTATGCAGCCGATCTTCTGACGCAATTCTCGTGTTGCAGCGCCACAAAAGCCGGGTCGTGTGACCCGGCTTTTGTGTTTCAGGCACAATATTCACGCGCTTCCAATTGTCATGACAACCATCAGAAACTCGTCATTATTCCTACAATTCCACCTGTCCTAATCCTCCTTGACACTACACTGACCGTCACGACAGCCGATGGAGAATGGCTTTCAATTACGTCGTGGTTAGGATAGGATTGCGACCGATGCGAATGGTTAATCGCCCATTCATTGTTACTGGCTCGGTTGCTTTGGCGGCAGGTTTGCTGTTAGCGCAGGTTTGTAGTGCGTTGTGCCTTCTTTCTGGTTGTGGAGCCACTCCAAGGAATCTCGTCACGCAGCAAACCAAGAAGAAGAGCCACTGTCATTCGTCACCAGAAACGCCCACGCAGACACCAGCGAAAGACCCGCATCAATGTCCTCATCACGAGGCAGACGCGATTCAACCTGCCAGCTATCTACAGGCAGATGTCGTAGATCAATTCCACCTCCAACCTGCACTCATAGAGCCGTTTTTATTTGGGACTGGTTTCTACACGCCTCACCAGGAAGTGAGCCGCTGGAAGCCGCTGCGTTCCCCGCCACGTTTCCCTCAACATACAATCCTAAGAATTTAACCCTCCCTCTCTCTTGATAAAGAAGCGCAGGCAGAAGTGTGCCTGCGCGTTAGTCTTGGTACGTCTTTTGCAAGACGCCTACCAATCTCTATTTCGGAAAAGAGGAGGATCAGATCATGTCTTTTGACTCTCTGCAAAGAGGGGCATGTCTCATTACGAAACCAGCCTGTTTTTGCGCGTTGTTATTTATATTTTCATTCTTATCGTTCGCACAAACGCCTGTGCCAACGTTTACCACGTCCCAACCGAATCAGTCACTCACGCAAACCTCGCTGCAAGTGACTGCCGCTCAACCGACAACACCTGCAACAGTGCTACGGTTGGAAGACTTGGAGCAAATGGCGCTCAAGTCGAATCCGACACTCGCGCAAGCCGAAGCCTCCATTCGCGCCGCAGAAGGGCGACGTGTGCAAGCCGGGTTGATGCCAAATCCGATTGTCGGCTACGCGGGCGAAGAATTGGCGTTTCGCGCGATTGGTGAAAAGAGCGAGCATCTTGGGTTTATTGAGCAAACGATTCCGCTGGGCGGCAAACTTAGGAAAAGCCGCGCCATTGTTGCCCAAGAGAAATTGCAATCAGAACAAGAGGCAACCGCTCAACGTCAGCGCATCCTGAACGGCGTCAGGATGTTGTTTTATCGCGCGCTCGGCGCACAGCAATTGGTGGAAGTGCGCACCGAACTCGCCAAGCTTGCGCGCGATGCGGTCAAAGTCACGGGCGAGCTTTTCAATGTCGGGCAAGCGGATCGCCCCGATGTCGCGCAAATCCGCATTGAGGCCGAACGCGCCGACTTGGATTTAATTATGGCCGAGAACGAACAAGCGCAAGTATGGCTGGAATTAGCAGCAGTTGTCGGCAATCCATCGCTCAAACCCGCGCGGCTGGTTGGAGAACTGGAAAAGAATTTGCCCGTGCTGGAGCAACAATCATTGTTGCAGCAACTGCTGAGCAGCAGCCCGGAAATCAAACGCGCACAAACCGGCGTCGAACGTGCGCGCGCTGTAATTTCACGCGCCAAGGCGGAGGTCACGCCCGACCTCTTTTTACGCGGCGGATTCGGCTACAACCGTGAGTTGCTGGAAAAAGAAATTCCCAATGCTAGACGAACCGGCCCGGAAGCACAGGTTGAAGTCGGTTTGCGCATTCCACTCTGGAATCGCAATCAAGGCGGCATTGCAGCGGCGACCGCTGAACTCGACATCGCCGAACGCGAAGTCCAGCGGGTGGAATTGTTATTGCGCACACGCTTCGCCGCAGTCTATCGCAGTTACCTGAATGCGTTGCGCGTCGCATCGCAATACGAAAAGCAAATTGTGCCGCAAGCCCAGAGCGCCTACGACACCTATCTCAAGAACTTTCGCGGCATGGCAGCGGCTTATCCACAAGTTTTGATTGCGCAACGCACGCTCTTTCAAGTCCGGGCGGATTACGTTACGGCGTTAATCAACACCTGGCAGAGCGCCGTGCTGCTGCAAGGCTATTTGCTGAACGGGGCACTCGATGCACCGGGCGGCATGACGATGGAAGGCGGCAATCCAGCCAATGCGGATGACCGAGAGTAAAACGCACGAACAATCATAAGGAGTAATTGCAATGGAAAATATGAATTGGATGCGAAGAAAATTTTTGCAAGGTTCGAGTTTGCTGGGCGCAAGCTGGCTCTTGGGTCGTACTGCCTCAGCGCAGCACGAGGGGCATCAGATGCCCAAGACTGATCAGAAGACGACGCCCGCTAAGCCAAAGCCCAATCAACCACCGAAACCGCCGATGCCTGACCACGATCACGCAAAGATGATGGCAGAGCAGGCGAAACAAGCGTCCGCACAATATGTGCCGGTACAAACACCCGATTTGCCAAAGCTGGAATACACAATGGACAACGGCGTCAAGGTCTTCAACCTGCGCGCCGAGGTGGTGCATTGCGAGATCATGCCGAAAACACACATGGGGCCAGCGCGCAAGATGTGGGCCTGGGGCTATAACGGCAGCGTGCCGGGGCCGATGATCGAAGTAGTGGAAGGCGACCGTGTGCGGGTTATCTTTGAGAACAAATTGCCGGAAGCGACAACAGTGCATTGGCACGGTCTGGAAATCCCGATTGAGATGGATGGTACGCCGTACATCAGTCAACCGATGATCGAACCCGGCGGCATCTTTATTTACGAATTCACAGTCAATCAGCATGGCACATTTTTCTATCATTCACACGGCGCGATGCAGGAGATGCTGGGGATGATTGGGATGTTCGTCATTCATCCGAAAACGCCGCACGCGCCGCGTTGTGACAAGGATTTTGCGATGATTTTGCAGGGCTGGGCGCTGCTGCCGAATAACGATGTGCCGAACACGTTTGCGATGGAATTCAACTGGCTGACGCTCAACGGCAAATCCGCGCCCGCAACCACCCCCATGATTGTGAAGAAAGGCGAGCGCATACGCATTCGCATCGTCAATCTCGGCATGGATCATCACCCGATTCATTTACACGGTCACCAGTTTTATGTGACGGGAACGGAAGGCGGGCGCATTCCTGAATCGGCCTGGTTTCCGGGCAATACGGTCATCGTTGGCGTGGCACAAGCGCGCGATGTCGAATTCGTCGCGCAGTACGAAGGCGACTGGATGCTGCATTGTCACCTGCCGCACCACATGATGAACCAGATGGTTTCGATGGT
>JAFDVL010000034.1 GCA_018268995.1 Acidobacteriota bacterium
TGATTATTCGCGGCGGCGAAAACATCTACCCGCGCGAAATCGAAGAGTTTTTGTACACGCATCCATCCATCGTAGACGCCCAAGTCATCGGCGTCCCCGACCACAAATACGGCGAAGAAGTCATGGCGTGGGTCAGGCTGGGTGAAGGCGCAACCATGACCGCCGAAGACCTGCAAACCTTCTGTCGCGGCAAAATCGCCCACCACAAAATCCCCCGCTACGTGAAATTCGTCGAAGCGTTTCCGATGACCGTGACGGGCAAGATACAGAAATTTGTGATGCGCGATGAGAGCGTGAAGGAATTAGGATTGGAAGACGCGCAGGCGATTGAGATGGCGTGAAATTTTAGCTCCCAGGACTCAAGCCCTGGGCTATCTCGAGAGCGTCCCGTTGGGACGAATTTAAGCCCGATGCATCGGGCTTGCTCAGCAAAACAGGCCAGCCGTTCGACGGCTGGTTTCGTAGGCGATAATTTTCATTCAGCCCGTTTCAGCGGGCTTCTCATCAGCCAGGCTTCAGCCATTCAGCGAGGATTAGCCAATGCCCCGGAATGTTTATGCGGAAATCTATTTGCATTTGGTATGGCATACCAAACACAACACTCCTGCTATTACCGAAACCATCGAAGAACATCTGTATCGCTACGTGCGCAATCGGGCGATGAAAACGCCGGAGGTGATGGTGCATGCAATTGGAGGAACGGCGAATCACGTTCATTTGGCTGTCAGCGTTCCGCCTACGCTGACGGTGAGCGAATGGATTGGCGCGATCAAAGGCGCAAGCGCGCATTACATCAATCACGAAATTGCGAATCGGAAAGTTTTGGAATGGCAAACAGGCTATGGCGTCGTGAGTTTCGGGAAGAAGGATTTGCCGTGGGTGGTAGGATATATTCAGAATCAAAAAGAGCATCATGCAAAGCAGAATGTGTTTGAGCGGCTGGAACGGATTGATCGGGATGACGAGGGCTGAAGTTGTGGTGGGAAGCCCGTTCAAACGGGCTGATGCGGTTCTGGGGCTGTGTGACCAGCCGTCGAACGGCTGGCCTATGGTCGAGAAAGCCCGATGCATCGGGCTGCCCAGTTGTGCCGCTTTGTAGGAGCGAGAGGGGGCGGTACGACTGGTTGCGTGTGATTGCCAAATAGCTTATTAACTAAACCTATGATGACAAAATTCTGGTTGTTGCTTATTCCTGTGCTTTGGCTCGCATTTCCCGTGAAGGTCGCTCCGCAAAACGCGACTCCTGCCTCCGTCTATGAACATCGCGCGGATCACGATCCGAATGGCATTGGCAAGTTTTATATGGGGCGGGAAATCGCGCATGTGATGGGGCACACAGGCGCAAGTTGGTTGGAGCGCGCGGAACGTATTGCAGAGGAAAAGCCGGATGACGTAATCAAGAACTTCAAGCTGAGGCCCACGGATGCGGTGGCAGACATTGGCGCGGGAACGGGCTACTTTACCTTTCGCATCAGCCCCGTCGTCAAACAGGGCAAAGTCTTTGCCGTAGACATTCAGCCGGAAATGCTGGCGATGATGGAGCAACGCAAAAAAGAGCTGAAGGCGGACAATGTGGTGACAGTGCAGGGAACTGAGCAGGATGTGAAATTGCCCGAAGCTTCCGTTGATTTGGCGTTTATGGTGGATGCCTATCACGAATTTTCTTATCCGCGCGAAATGATGCAGAGCCTGGTCAAAAGCCTCAAACCTGAAGGGCGTGTGGTCTTGATTGAATATCGCGGCGAAGACGCTGCCGTCCAAATCAAACGCGTTCACAAAATGACGGTGGCACAGGTGCGAAAAGAACTGGAAGCCGTCGGCTTGAAATGGAAAGAGACGAAAAACTTTCTGCCCTATCAGCACTTCATTGTTTTCGAGAAGGCAAAAGTGTGAACCACGGAGCACACGGAAAGCACGGAGGGAATTGAACAGGATTGACAAGATTGACAAGGATAATCAAATCCATCTTGTTCATCCTGTAAATCCTGTCTGTTTTTTCTCCGTGCTCTCCGTGTGCTCCGTGGTTTAATTTCTTGGACTTCTGAGCCGCCGCGTTGCTTGCCAGCCTGTCTTTCTTTACTATGACGGCGCAGAAATGTACTGCAAACATCCTGTTTGCAGCATTGAGAAGGCTATAATCAGTTATTCCTGCAAACAGGATGTTTGCAGTACATCATATTCAGTTTTTAAGCAGTGAATACAGCTACAGGTGAGTGAGCCTGCGGTTTATCGAAGGAGCTTGGCTATGCAGGATTTTGAAATTCTAGGTGCATTTTATCTCGGCAAACAATACGACCTGAAAGCGCAACAGGCGTCAGACAATTTGGTGTTGTACGACTCGAAGGATTTGGTTACGCACGCGGTTTGTGTCGGGATGACGGGCAGTGGCAAAACCGGACTTTGCATCACAATGCTGGAAGAAGCCGCGATGGATTCTGTCCCCGTGATTGCGATTGATCCGAAGGGCGACATTGCGAATTTGCTGCTGACGTTTCCTGATCTGGCTCCGGGCGATTTTGAGCCGTGGATTAACGAAGACGAAGCGCGACGCAATGGCAAAAGTCCAGCAGAATTTGCGGCGTCACAATCGGAGCTTTGGAAAAAAGGCTTGGGCAAATGGGGGCAGGATGGCGAACGCATTCGCAAGATGCGCGAAACAACCGAACTGGCGATTTATACGCCGGGCAGCAGCGCGGGCATTCAGCTTTCGATCATGAAATCGTTCTCGGTGCCGCCACCCGAAATTCTGGAAGATGGTGAACTCCTGCGCGAACGTATTAGCACGACTGTTACCAGCTTGCTCGGCCTGCTCGGCATCGAAGCCGACCCAATTCGCAGCCGCGAACATATTCTGCTCTCGAACATCATCAACGCCTGCTGGCAGGCAGGCAAAGACCTCGACCTCGCCGCACTGATTCAGCAAATTCAGCAACCGCCGTTCACGAAAGTCGGGGTGATGGATTTGGACTCGTTTTATCCGGGCAAAGAACGCTTTGAGCTAGCGATGGCGATCAACAATCTGCTCGCCTCGCCGGGCTTCAGCGCGTGGATGGAAGGCGAACCGCTCGACATCAAAAATCTGCTCTACACGCCGCAAGGCAAACCGAAAATTTCCATCATTTCCATTGCGCATCTGAACGACGCCGAACGAATGTTTATGGTGTCGTTGCTGCTGAATCAGGTGTTGGGCTGGATGCGGCAACAATCAGGCACAACCTCGCTGCGGGCGATTTTGTACATGGACGAAATCTTTGGTTACTTCCCGCCGATTGCGAATCCGCCTTCAAAGCAACCGCTGTTGACGCTACTGAAGCAGGCGCGCGCGTTTGGTTTGGGAATTATGCTGGCGACGCAGAATCCAGTGGATTTAGATTACAAGGGCCTGTCGAATACCGGCACCTGGTTCATCGGGCGCTTGCAAACGGAACGCGACAAGGCGCGCGTATTAGAAGGATTGGAGGGCGCATCCGCTTCGCAAGGCGGGAGCTTTGATCGGCAGGAGATGGAGGAGATTTTGGCGGGACTCGGCAATCGTGTGTTCATGATGAACAACGTCCACAATGACGCGCCAATTGTGTTAGAGACGCGTTGGGCGATGTCGTATCTGCGCGGGCCATTGACGCGGTCGCAGATCAAACAATTGACTGATCCGATCCGCGATCAAATTGGCGGCGCAACCATCGCAGCCGTGAAAGCGGCTCCGACCGCAAAGGCTTCGGCCTCTGGCGCAAGCGCGGGCGCGCGTCCGTTGCTGGGCGCAGATGTGACGCAATACTTTTTGCCCGTTCGGTCAAATGCCCCGGATGAAGGCTGTACGCTAATCTATTCGCCGATGGTAGTGGGTGGTGCAGACATTCACTTTCTGGATATGAAGCTGGGCATAGATTATTCGCAGGAAGCCGTATTTCTAGCTGCGATTACAAACAACACAATTCCCGTGGATTGGACGGAAGCTGCACCAATTGAGATTCATCCTAACGATCTGGAAACGGAACCGAATGAGGCAGCCTTATTCGCCGATGTGCCTTCGCTGGCGGGCAAGGGCAAGAGCTATGAAAAATGGGGCAAAGACCTGATTGATTTTATCTTCCGCAACCGCACAATTGATTTGCTGAAGAGCAGCTATCACGGAAATTACTCCAACCCAGATGAATCAGAGCGGGATTTCCGACTACGGTTAAATCAGCTTGTGCGTGAGGATCGTGATGCCGAAGTCGAAAAGCTGCGGCAAAAATACGCACCGAAATTTGCTGTGTTGGAAGAGCGTTTGCGACGTGCAGAAGCCGCGCGTGAAAAAGAAGCGCAGGAAGCGCAGTCGGCCAAGATGCAAAGCTGGCTGAATGTCGGGGCTTCATTGCTCGGTGCATTTATGGGCAACAAAGTTGCCAGCGCCACAAATGTTCGACGTGGTGCCAGTGCGCTCAGCAGCTTTTCGCGTGCATCGAAACAATCCGGCGATGTCGGGCGCGTAGAAGAAACTATTGAAGCCATTCAAGCCCAGATGCAGGAACTGGACGCGCAATTCCAAGCCGAAACGCAGGCCTTACAAGCGCAAAGTGATCCGATGAATGAACGGCTCGAAACCGTATCGCTGAAGCCGAAGAAGAAAGATATTAATTTACGTGTCATCGCTCTGGCTTGGACGCCGCAGTGGCGCGACGAGCGGGGCGATTTAACAAACGCGTGGGAATAATTTTCATCCACAGATTTACACAGATTCGCACAGATTATTTTCGCTACTTAAAATCTGTGTGAATCGGTGAAATCTGTGGCGAATTCAGAGAAAAACATGACACACAGAATAACTTTAATTCCCGGTGACGGGATTGGAACGGAAATCACCAGCGCCGTTGTGCGCATCATTGAAGCATCAGGCGTTGAAATCAAATGGGACAGTTTTGTTGCGGGCGCAGAAGCGTTGTCGCGCTTTGGCGATCCATTGCCGCAACCTGTACTGGATTCAATTCGACAAAACCGCGTGGCGCTGAAAGGACCGTTGACCACGCCAGTTGGTTCCGGCTTTGCCAGCGTGAATGTGCGCTTGCGCAAGACGCTGGATTTGTATGCGAACCTGCGTCCGGTGCGTTCGCTGCCCGGTGTCAAGACGCCGTTTGGCGAACTGGATTTGGTTGTTGTGCGTGAAAACACCGAAGATTTGTATTCCGGCCTGGAACACGTTGTCGTTCCCGGTGTCGTCGAAAGCATCAAGGTCATCACGGAAAAAGCTTCGACGCGCATTGCGAAATTTGCATTCGAGTATGCGAAACAGGAAGGCCGTAAGAAGGTTACGGCGATTCACAAGGCCAATATTATGAAGCTTTCGGATGGCTTGTTCCTTGATTGTTTTCGCAAAGTGGCCGTTGATTATCCTGACATCGCCGCCGATGACAAAATTGTAGATAACGCCTGCATGCAGCTTGTCATGAGGCCGCAGCAGTTCGATGTGTTGTTGCTGGAAAACCTCTATGGCGACATCATCTCGGATTTGGCTGCTGGCTTGGTCGGAGGACTTGGCATTGTGCCCGGAGCCAATATTGGCGAGCTTGGCGCGGTGTTTGAGGCGGTGCATGGCTCTGCGCCTGATATTGCCGGCATGGGTATTGCAAATCCAACGGCCATGTTGCAGTCGGCGATTTTGATGCTGCGCTACCTTAACGAACGTGATGCTGCGGCGCTGATTGAGAAGGCGCTAATTCACACGTTTGCGGCCAAGGACGTCCGCACAAAAGACCTTGGCGGCACAGCCAGCACGATGGAATTTACCGAAGCTGTGGTGGCTTCGATGAAAGAGCTGGCTAGCGCTTAGCTTATTGACACCGTTGGAAGAGCCAACATCTTGTGTGTTGCTGCGAATGGTTTTTGCCAACCTAATTTGTCATTACACTTAACGAGTACAGAGGATGAAACAACGCGCTGTATGGCATTGTTTCATCCATCCTTCTTTGCGAGAAATTGTTACATAGCAAATCGTGCAATTCTTACCGCAAGGCAAAATTTCCGGCCTCTGAGTCTTTTCGCCCGCAAATTGCTAACTGGTCTGAGCACTCGCGTTTTAACATCGGGCGAGTTCGTCGGCACACCTCTTGCCACCTAAATCTTTCTCCTCACATGGTTATTGACGGAAGTTCCAGTGCGAAATTGGAGACCCCTAAGTGTGTAATTCCGATTCGTCTGGAATTGGTCGTCGTGTGTGAAGAGATCCGTCGTCAAATCATGGCGACGGGATTCCGAGTTGTACGAAGATAGTTAGCGGCGTACAGCACCAAAAAATGTGTAATTTACCTGGAGGAGTTTTATGAAGAAGTATGTATTGACGTTTGTTTCTGCGATGCTGGTCATGGCCTGTTTGGTAAGTGCTCAAGCGAGCCAAGTGTCGCAAGAACCTGCGGCTAAGTCAGAGTCTGGGAAAGTCCTGGCGGTTGATGTGGCGAAGAATGAATTCAAGGTCAAAGATGATAAAGGCATTGAGAAAAGCATTTCTGTGACCGCCGATACCAAAATCACGAAAGAGGGCAAGGATGTTTCCTTAGATGAACTCAAAACCGGTGATCGCGTGATGTACGAATTAGACTCATCCGCCAATCCACCCGTGGCCAAGATGCTGATGGTGATGACTGCAAAACCGGGGAAGCCCTAATCTTTCCTTTTTAGCTCGCTTGATACGCAAAGGCAGGAAGCGAGCGGAGGTGGAGCTGAGCCAATCCTTCCTATCATTTGATTCAGCTCCACTTTTCTATTTACCGATGGGCGTGGCAACACCAGAAGTGATTAGGTTATTTGGCTTGTTGTTCGCGTTCCATTTGCCGATAGGCTGAAACCGCTCGTTCATGATCCGCCCCGCTTTTTGAGAAAACGTGCGAGCCATCTCGCTTGACGCCATCCACGACAAAATACAGATAATCTGTTGGTGCGGGATTCAGCGCGGCCTCAATGGCACGTTTGCCTGGCGAAGCTATCGGCCCTGGCGGCATCCCCGGTTTTTTATAAGTGTTATAGGGCGAATCCCGATCAAGATCACTTTGATAAATGATTCCGTTCCACTTGTACTTTCCAGCTAAGATCGCACCATAAATCACCGTGGGGTCGCAGGCTAAATTCATCCCCATTTTCAGGCGCTTGTGATAGACCTGCGAAATCAATTCCCGGTCTTTGTCCACTTTCGCTTCTTTCTCAATCAGCGATGCCATCGTGATTAGCTGACGCGTGTTCATGCCTATCGTGTGCGCCTGACTCATCATTTCCGACGTATAAATTTTGCGGAATCGCTTGACCATCGCTTCGACCAATTGTGCACGAGTCGTGGTTGTCGTGTATTCATATGTGTCGGGGAAAAGATAGCCTTCTAAATCAGTAGCCTTCGGATCAAGATCAGCAATCAGTTTTGTATTCTTGAAAAGCTGTAGGATTTCCTCTTTGCTGGCGGGGGCAGGTTCTTTCATCCCGATCAAGGGCGCTGCCAGCTTTTCCGCAATTTCCCATTGATTGTAGCCTTCAGGAATCGTGAGTTTACGCGTGGCAACATCAGCTCGCACAAGCTTATCAATCACCTGCAGAGGCGCGATGGGAGAATCGAATTGATAGTCGCCCGTCTTGAGGACTTTACCCCTGCCAAACGTTCTCAGCCAGAGCGAAACGGCAGTTGGAGAACTGATAATCCCTTCTTGATGCAGTTTCGCCAGAATTGCACTGGTACTGCTTTTGGGCGGGATCGTGATAATTTTTTCTGTGGCGTTATGCGCGTGCGCTTTTTTGATTTCGCTGTTTAGCCAGAATCCTCCGCCAATCGCCAAGACTAAACCTAGCGCAAGCAGAGACACTAATCCAATCAGGAGTTTTTTTTGAGTTGAAGTTAGTTGCATGGTTGTTCGTTTCGTTCAGGGGTGGGACTCAAGATAATCTCGCAAAATTATAACCGCTGCATATTCATCCGACTTTTCTTTGCGCTGATGCCGATCAAACCCCATCTCGCGCATTTCCTCTTCAGCTTCGCGCGAGCTTAATCGCTCATCCTGCGACCAGACGGGAATGTGGATTGCTTTTTGTAACTCTGTGGTGAATACGTTCACCCGTTCCGCTGCCTCACCTATAGTTCCATCCATTCTTAGCGGCAAGCCCACAATCAATTCTGTAATCTCGTATTCTTCAATTAACTTTTGAATTTGCTGGATAATTTGGTTCCGGCTTTGTCGTTTGCGCCGAATCGTTGTCAACGGTCGTACGGTCAGCCGTAACTCGTCTGAAATGGCGACGCCAATCGCTTTTGCGCCATAATCAAGCGCCATAACTCTCATACTTCAAAGAAGCAGGCACTGGAACCAACCCACGTTTTATTCTTATTGAAATCTACCCCCATCATTTCGCCCTTACTCATTCTTCCCAGATACATGGCCGGAATCGGTTCAGGTTCATCGTCTGGCCAGATGGACATCAGTCGTATTTCAACCTTGCTTGGATCATCGGGCGTTTTAATTACAGGAGCGTATTCGATTTTTTCCTGTAGCAAATAATCACCGCGTTCTGCTTCCGGGACAGCGTCAATATCTGCTGGCGTGACATTAACCTTGACTCCGCTGCCAGCGAAGGAAAACAGAGGTTTCAGGACGAAGTTTTCCAAATCCTGAGGTAATTCGGTCAGCTGATTGAGAAACCAGGAACGCGGCACGGTTGGATGATCAAGATACGGGAGCGAGAATTTGCTCATGCGAAAAAACCAATTCGGATGCCCGGCCCATTCAACTTCAAGTTCATCGCGATAGTCGAAGTTAAATTGCACATTTTTCTGGATTAGTTCATCAACAATCACACGGTTGTAGATGCGCCGAATCGGTATTTCTCTGCCTTGATGAGAATAGAAAAGCTGCCTTCCTCGCTTAATTACATCATTGATCGCAACGGTTGGGACACCGAGTAACTCTTCCGTCATCACGAAATCCGGCAATGTTTTCTGGGTCTGTGGCTCAATTTCCATCAGCACAACCTGCTCTGGCGGATGTTGACCGACTACGGTCTTGCGGAGCAAAGCAAGATAACTCTCATCACTCATCCCATTGAGCAAATAGCCTAAGCCTCGTATGTCGAATAGCCGCTGATATTCCTGAGAAAGCAAGAGCTGAAATGCATGAATGGATGCACACCCCTGCAATTCGATTAGCTTTGGTTTGAGGTCTCCGTTTGCATCACGTACGACCGCGAAGTCCGTTTGGATAAAAGTTGGATGTGTTGTTTGATGAGGCGCACAATAATTGACCGGAATTGCCCGATCAGAGACAGCCAGATATGTAGCGTTGAGCAGTTGCTGATTGAGTGCCTTCGCCGCCTGCTGAATTTCTGCGCTCAAATCACTTGGGATGAAGACAGGCGTTTCACTCACCCTAAACCCAATGGATCGGCCAATTCTTTGTTCCAGCGACAAAACAAGTTGCTGGTAGGTGGTTAATGAAAAATTAGTATTAAATCGCTCGCGGTAAGATGGAATCACAACTCCCCCACTCGGATGAAGGCAACCTTAAATTAGAACAACTGTTATTATAGCCAAGGGAAAATTAGCATACGTGATTGAGGGCAGGCAATGAAAGGGTTGATAGTCTGGCTTGGAATGAGGCCGGGGTTAACAAAAAAACGGAAGCCAGCCATAGCTGACTTCCGTTTTGCCGGAAGGTTCTTGTGCGAACTGCTTTAGAAGTTCGAGCAAGTGGTTGTTGGGATAACAGGAATTGCAAATCCTGGATTCGAGCGGAGCGATAAGAAATGCAAGCTATGTCCGCCATTGAAGGCTGCTTTGTCTATATTAGACTTGGCATTGGAGACAATCATTGCACCTAACAATCCAAGATTCGGAACACCCGCGACATTGGTAGCTGATTGCAACGTCATCCAACCCGTACGACCTGTCGGGATAGCTTTTGAATATCCATTGGGAATACGGATCGTGCTGTCATTTAACTGCCTGATTTCAAGACAACCAGGGAAGGAGGTTTGATAGCTGAATCCTTTTTCTGTGTCGTTGTAAACCAACCCAATAACTGTTCCGATACCACCTGCGAAATCAACTCTTCCTTGTGTGGAGTGCGTGATCAACAGGGTATTGTTTCCATCCACCGGGCTTTGGATGTTGTCCAGAGCGAGGCGATTCGGAATTGGGTCATAGAGTGCATGCGGTGCCGTTGCATCGTTAGGATCACGATATTGGCCATAAGCTAGAAAAGCTCTTGTGCCATTATCCGCCACTGGCGCTTGAGCAAATTCAGGCCAGACTTCCCACTGGTCAGCGACAACTCCGCGATAGATTTGACGAGCGGAAAAAGCCATTGCGCCTAGATTGGCTTGATAGTAATTGGTCGTGCCAAAGTTGCTCTTTACGAACAAATCGCCAATCAGATAGTTATGATTGATCGGCACGCCCGCCGCATCCGTTGCTACCGCAAATAAGAACCCTGTTTCATCGGGGTCATATTCCGATGACAAGAAGGAAAAGGTCTGATTGGCTGTCAAACACAGATAAGTATCTGCAATTGTACAATCAGATTTTCTAACAAAGAATAAATGCACATTTACTGGTCTGGTAGGATGAGTATTCGTCATATTCATCCGCGTATTTTGAGCCGCGTCCCCGACCTTTGAAGTGTAAATGTCGTAATACAACATTGACCCAGGCTTCTCGGTGCTAGGAATATTGGTCGTATTCCCCGCATTTGGTGGAAGTTGTGCCCAAGCTGTTGAGATGCAGGCGACCATCGCCGCGAGTGCAAGCAAGACATGTGTGAGTTTGTGTGAGGTTTGCATATTCATTCCCCTCTCTCAAGGCGTTCCTTGAGGGTTTTTAGTGTGTGTGAAATATTTTTCCATCGAGCGGAGCACTCGAAGCCAAGACCATTCTCACCAAAAAGCGGTGAGCCAAGCCGCAAACATCGCTTTAACTTTGAGGATGCGGTTAGCCAATGGCCGAAAAGCTAAAGGTTATCCAGTGACAGGAAAGAGAAACTGCTAATTAGGCTAGATTCTTAGGACCTAGAAAATTAAATTTTGAAATTGCTATCCAGAACGTGCGCCAAGCCAAAAGGCCAACTGTCTAGCTAAGAATCCTGACAGTTTGACACTTCTTTTCTTCTCCATTAGGGCACGAAAATAAGAGAAGAATCCAGATAGCGCGATGCCTAAGCTAAAAGCCTACTGCGATAGCAAGTCATCTGAAAGTTTGCCGGATTGTGAGGATGACTTATTAACGGCGGGCATTCTATCTTACGGTCTATAATGGAGTCAACGATATTTTCTCGTTAAATTTTAAACTTTGTGGACATCGGGGAATCAGAGAGCTTTCCTTATGAGCGTTCTCTGGAAAAGAGTAAAAAAATTGACAGGCATGGGGTGGTGTAGTAGCCTGCGCTATCTTTTTAGTTTAGCTACGTTCGCCCCGTTCCTAAGAAGCCAGGTAGTTATTGATAGGTAAACCATATACCATGTAGCGGCTTCTATTAGCCTGATCCCTCTAAGAGAAGTCGTAAGGTATGATTGCCGTTTGGAACGGTTTCCCTTCGGGGCTGCAATTTTAGGGGAAGTGCTGTCCATTTTTCCTTACCTGAAGTCACTCCATTTTCTCCCATTTGACATTTCTTGGATGAGTTTACGTTTAGATAATTTCATTGCGGTTGGAGTTTTATTTACACTTTGTTTTGCCGCTTTAGCGTTCGGTGCAGTTGAGTTTTGGTCTATCTCTCTTGTTAAGTTATTGACTGCGATTTTGGTCTTGCTTTGGGGGCTTAAGATTATTATAGATCGGCATTTGACGCTAACGATTCCCCCTTCCACTTGGCCGCTGATTGGTTTTCTTGTCCTTGGCTTGGCACAAAGCATAGGTTTTACTGGAAAAGATGGGCAACTTTATAGCTTGTCACAAGATGTTGAAGCCACTCGTAGCACAGTAGCCATTTTAGCCACCATCCAAATACTATTTCTTTTAGCCGCCAATTCTTTTGCCAATCGAGAAAGGTTACGAGTAATAGTCGGATTTCTAACCTTTTTTGGTTTTGCCCTCTCCGTTTTTGCCCTGTTGCAGTACTTTACCTGGAATGGAAAGTTTTACTGGATTAGAACCCCGCTTAGCGGGTTAGGCTCTCCTTTCGGTCCATTCGCTAACCACAATCATTTTGCCGGGTTCATGGAATTGTTGATCGGGTTACCCCTTGCTTTGATTGTGGCCAGAGCGATCCGTCTTGAAGAACGTGTTTTTTATGGTTTTCTCGCTGCTGTTATGGGGATCACTATCCTTTTTTCCCTCTCTCGTGGTGGCATGTTCAGCCTGTTAGTCGAACTGCTTTTTATTGCCGTTTTCAGCAGGCAATTGCGTCAACAAAAAAGCTGCCCTACCGCCGCCGTGTTTGGGCGCAGTATGATCATTTTAGTTGTGATGGTTGCTATTTTAGTAGGAACCCTCTGGATAGGTGCTGATCCTATTGTGAACCGTGTAACAGGCAATACTCAGGATAGTCTTACCACGAGCCGCGTCTGGGTCTGGAAGGATGCTCTTAGCGTATTTAAGAGTTACCCCATCGCGGGGGCTGGACTGGGAGCCTTTCAAACTGTATATCCACAACGTAGTGGTTATGACGGATCGTTAGGATTTGTGGCGCAGGCGCATAATGATTATCTACAGGTTTTGGCAGATGGTGGTATGATAGGCGCGGTTCTCGCGTTATGGTTTATTTGGGTAGTGTTGCGAGATGTGGTGCGTGGCATTCGAGCACAGGATCCTTTAATCGCGGGGATGGCTTTGGGCAGTGGTGCTGGGATCGTCGGATTGCTCACTCATAGTTTGCTGGATTTCAATCTACAACTACCCTCTAATGCCATGATGTTTTTGCTGCTTTGCGCTATCGCTTCATTTTGCAGTCAAAAAGCCTTTGAGCAAGAAATTGCTGTTGAACTTTCCCCCGGCCCCCGTCTGAATGCCCCCACTTTTACGGCAGGAGTTTCAGGATGAAAAAATCCAAACTATTAAAATTGAACTACGGCGTGGTTCGTGTGCTGGTCACGTTTACCTTTATTTTTGGGGCCATTAGTTTATTTGCACAGGACCGACGGCCCTTAGAAGATCGTTTTAAACCACAGTCCCAATCAAGCACTGATTCCGTTCCGCCGCCCAACGTTATTGTTTCGACAAAGGAAGATTATCGTATTGGGACGGGAGACTTTATTGAAGTTCGTGTTGAGGATGCGCCAGAACTGCTAACGAGAACTCGTGTTAATTCCAAAGGTAGCATTTTCATGCCTTATTTGCAGTATGTCGACGTGGGCGGAAAAACCACAGAAGAAGTCACTATGCAAGTGGCCAGTAAATTACGTGGGAAATATTTGAAAAATCCTCATGTGAGTGTGTCAATTACACAAGTAAATAGTCACTCATTCTTGATTCAGGGGGCAGTCAGAAGACCCGGCCCATTTCAAATCGAAGGTCGCCCTACACTTTTTGGCTTGATTGGTTATGCCGGAGGGTTATTAGACAATCATGGCTCGCGCGCTTATATCATTCGTGAACTCAAGGAGCTGGGCAAAGAGGTGGGCGTAAAATCGGAAGTTGCACAGTCGCCTACGGAAGCAGGTGATATTCCCAAATACGAGATGTTGGTCAGCAATATCAGTTCTTTGTACAAAGGGAAATTTGATCAAAACATTCTGCTTGAACCGGGCGATGTCGTAAATATTCCGCAAACAGATGTATTTTTTGTCGCAGGTGAGGTCAATGCGCCGGGCGAGTTTCCTCTTAAGGATGGGACTACTTTGCGGCAGGCCATTGCTCTGGCCCAGAATGTAGCCTCTAAGGCCCAACCTAAAAACACCATCATTTTTCGTGAAGGAACAAATGGCGAACGTAAAGAAATAAATGTTGATGTCGCTGCTATCATGAGTAATAAAAGCCCCGATATTCCGATCCTTGCAAATGATATTATTATTGTTCCAAACAGTAAGCTGAAGTCAGCAATCTATCCGATCCTCAATGCTTTTGGGTCAGGTGCCTCGCTATCAGTAGGAGGACGAGTTCTTCGCTAGAACCCTGCTGATGTATCCCACAAAATACTAAGAAGCTTCTTCCTGGACGGAAGAAACTTGTTCCTCTGTGCCCTGAACCCCGAAACAGAGAAAAGGAATTCTAATGGCAAATGAAAGACAGAATCTGGAGAGGATTTCCTCGCCTCATCTAAAAATGGAGGCCCGCCAGCGCAACCGCTATCCCAGGCCGGTGATGGACCCGCTGCTTGATCCGTACGAGGAGTCATATGAGGAGTCCAAGGAAAGTTCGTTTGATGTCCGGGATTTATGGCATCTGGTGCGCCGCCGGAAATGGCTGGTGTTGACGATTATTACCATTGTGACGACCATTGTCGCAATTCAAATGTATCGCGCTAAGTCCTACTATCAGGCGCAGGCGATGATTGAGATCGGCAAGGAAAGTAGTACCATCGTGCGCGATGGAATCGCCATTCAGGACAACGATTTTGATCCCTACTATCAGGTCAATATCAAAACCAAGATGTTGATGCTGACCAGTCGTTCTTTGCTGGAAGATGTCGTTGTGAATCTGAAACTGGATCAGAATCCAAAGTTTCTGGACACGACCAAAAAGACTTGGTTTGGATCATCGCCACAAAAGCCAAATGTAGCTGAACCTTTACCCAGTGCCCTGCCGCCGGATATAGATAATCAAGTGGTTATTCGACCTCCCGCAGAGAGCGCTCGCCTGGCTCCTTTCGTCAGCGTAATTGAAGATAATCTGAATGTGCAGCAAGTGCGTGAAACGCGTGCTGTCACGCTGGCGTTCACGCATACGGAACCGCAGTTAGCCTCACAAGTTGCCAATGAGATCACCCGGATTTTCATGGATCGTAATTACCAAACCAAGATCGGGAACTTAAAAGGCACTGAGGACTGGTTGAAGACGTCTATTCGTAAAATCAAATCGGAATTAGAACAAGCCCAGGAGTCATTATCCCGGTACACGCGTGATCACAACATTGTATCGCTTGATAGTAAGAACGGTAATACGACGCTGACGACCGCGACACTGGCACAGTATCAGGATGCGCTGACAAAATCCGAAGCTGAGCGCATCAAGGCTGAATCACTTTATGAAGAAGTGAAAAATGGCAACGTCGCCAAGCTTCCGGCAGAATTTGACAGGAGCACTTCAAAACTGCTCACGTTACAAAAAGAATTGAGTGACGCCAAAACTAAAGAAGCTGCCTTAGATGCTCGTTTCGGCCCAGACAACCCACAGGTGCAAGAAGTCAAAAACCAGATTAATGAACTGGAAGGCCAGATCAAAGTTGGCACCAGAGCGTTAGAAGATAAATTCAAAAGCGATGCTGAACGGGCTTTGCGCGAATCAAACAGAATCAAGGCAGAGCGTGATAAGGCCAAATCAGAAGCGGTGAGAGAAAATCAGTCTGATATTAAGCTCAATACTCTCAAGGATGATGTAGAGCAAAAGCAAAAACTCTACAACGATCTGATCAATTCAAACCAACAAGCTGAGTTGAAACTAAAAGAGTCCTCCAGCAATATCAAGGTTATTGAGCCTGCTCAGGTTCCTAACTGGCCCGCAGGGCCAAGGCGCTTGCTGTCTATCCTTCTGGCCTTTTTCCTAAGTACTGCGGTGGCAGTTGGTCTCGCCTTTTTCCTTGAATATCTGGATAACACGATCAAGACGGTTGAGGATGTCGAACGCTATGCTCAACTGCCCGCCTTGGGCGTTATTCCGGCGATTGCAACCAGCACGTCATTGAAGAAACTTCCCTCCAAAGTGGAGCAGGAAGAAATCGCTGCTGCAAATGGTTTGGCGTTGCCCAGTGCTTCACTGGCTACCCAATTGATGACGCTCGACAACCAATCAACTGTGGCCGAGGCGTATCGTGCCTTAAGAACTTCTGTGCTGCTTTCTTCGGCTGGGCATCCACCCAAAACGATTCTTGTGACCAGTGGTCGCCCCGGAGAAGGAAAAACAACGACGGCAGTGAACACGGCCATCTCCCTGGCACAACTTGGCGCTTCAGTGCTGATTATTGACTGCGACTTGCGCCGTCCGAAGGTGCATAAAGTTTTTGGTATCAGCCACGTGCATGGGCTATCAACTTATCTGTCACGTGATGCAGAGCTGAATGCTTTAATTCACGCTTTACCCATTCCTAATCTTTCGCTGCTTCCTTGTGGCCCGACTCCACCGAATCCAGCCGAATTGATCAGTTCGGAAAAAATGCGCGAGATGCTCTCTCTGCTGACTGAGCAGTTTGACCACATCATTATTGACTCTCCACCGCTGATCAACGTGACTGATCCGGTTATTCTTTCTACGATGGTGGATGGTGTCATCATGGTGGTGCAGGCCGGTCGCAGTACGCGTGATGTTGTACGTCGTGCCAGCCAGGAATTGACAGGAGTTGGAGCCAAAGTGTTTGGCGTTGTTCTCAATAATGTCAACCTCCAACGTGAAGGCTACGACGAGTACTACTATCAACGGTATTACTCTGGCTATTACAGCTCTACCGACAGCAACGGCGATCATGGCTGATCGTAAGTCGCACGTCGCATCTTGTCGTTAAGTTGGCCACCAAGATTGTGAAGCGATTGATGGATTCTCTTTCTGGTTCCATCAATCGCCACATTTTCAAGGTAGCCGTTGTGATTGCGGCGGTCACGGTGCTGGTGAAGGTGGCTGCGCTAGGCAAGGAGATGGTTATTGCCTGGCGCTTCGGTATTGGCGATGAGTTGGATACCTTCAATGTGGCCCAGAATATTCCCTTCTTGCTGATCAGCGTTGCCGGAACCTCATTTCAAACGGCATTCATCCCCACTTATGTTCAGGTTCAAAAACGAGAAGGCTCACAGGCTGCACAACAGCTCTTTTCCAGCTCCATTGTTTGCGTCTTTTGCCTTTTCGCTTTCTTGATAATTTTGACTTTGCTCGCAGAGCCACTTTATCTCCCCTACCTGGCACAGGGATTTTCGCCAGAGAAACTTACTTTGACCAACCGATTGCTTTGGCTGGTTGCGCCAACCGTGCTTTTGGCTGGCATGAGTAATTTCTGGGGGACGGTGTTGAATGTCGGGAATGTCTTTGCGCTGGTTGCGGCGATCCCGCTGGCAACGATCATCGTCACGATCCTTTCGTTGTTGATGGTTCCAGATTTGGGGATTTACGCTCTGGCTGGTTCTATTACCCTGGGCGCTACCACAGAGTTATTGATTATTGGCACTGCTCTGCGTCGGAAGGGCGTTTCTCTCCAGTTCAAGTGGTATGGGAAGACGCCATACCTCAAACAAATTGCACGTTTATCTTTTTCGTTGATGCTCAGCAATTTGTTTGCCTCAGGCAGTGGATTGGTAAATGTTGCAATCGCTGCAAGCCTGGCTGCCGGGAGTGTGGCTTCGCTGGGATTTGCCAATAAACTAATTGCAATGCCTATCGGGCTGATGGCCACGGCGCTTGGCACTGCCTTGATGCCGCACTTTTCGCGCATGACGGCTGAAGAAGACTGGACACAGATTCAGCACACGCTCAAACGATTTTTACAATTATCCCTGGGCGTGACTATTCCTGTGACGATGATCATTCTGCTCTTTGCCGAACAACTTACAAGGTTGGTGTTTCAGCGAGGTGCTTTTGATAAAGGAGACGTGAACGTCGTTTCGGTGCTGCTATTTTATCTGGCATTGCAACTGCCTTTTTATGTTGCCAGCACCTTGATTTCACGCCTGCTGGAAGCTTTTCAAGCCAATCGGATTTTGCTTCTGGTCACGTTCTCGGATTTCATGATGAGCGCGTTGCTGGCTTGGGTTCTCAGTAGCCGAATGCAAATTGCCGGAGTCGCTTTAGCCATCACGTTGACCCGTTGTTGTTCGTTTTTTCTGCTCTTCTTCTTTACCTATCGAGTAATTAAGAAAGCGCAATGAGAATCACTTTTGTTGTACCTTCCATCCGATGTGGAGGGGCCGAAAGAATCCTGACCGCAATGGCAAACTATTGGGCAGCAAATGGAAGGACGGTGACGATTCTTACCTTCGATAGTGAAAGTGTCACTCCCTTCTATCCGTTGTCGCCCGAGGTCAGGCTCCAGTCGTTGGATGTGCTCAGTGAAGCCAGCAATTTCGTTGCAGGTTTTCGCAACAATCTGCAACGGATTTGGGCGCTCAGAGGGGCGCTTCAGGCTACCTGCCCAGATGTTATTATCAGTTTCCTGATTCGTACCAATGTACGAGTATTGCTGGCCTCTCTTGGATTCAATACTCCCATCATTATCTCAGAGAGAAGCGACCCTTTTCTGTCGCAACCCGGTAAGCTATGGCAAGGGCTGGCAAGAATCACCTATCCTTTCGCCAGCAAAATCACAGTGTTTACCGCGCACGCCGCAAAATATTTTCCTGCTTCCCTGAGAAACAAGATTCGTGTTATTCCCAATCCCGTTCTTGCCTTGGATAAAAGCGCGAAGTTGCAAGCTGAAGGCTATCGGATCGTCGCAGTTGGGCGGTTGGAACACGTGAAAGGCTTTGATTTATTGCTGAAGTCTTTTGCTTTGGTTCAGCAAATATTCCCAACTGCTTCGCTGACGATTTGGGGCGAAGGTAGCCAGCGTCGGGCGTTGGAGGCATTGCGAGACGAATTGAGTTTATCCGCTCATGTATCTTTTCCGGGCGTTACCAAAGATGTGGTTCAAGCTCTGACGGAAGCAGATTTGTTTGTCCAAACTTCGCGCTGGGAAGGCTTTGGAAACGCCTTATGCGAAGCGATGTCCGTTGGCTTGCCTGTGATCTCCACCTGTTGCAGCGGCCCTCAGGAAATTATCCGTGATGGAGTAGATGGCGTTTTAGTTCCGGTCGAGAATGTTGACGCTTTGGCAGATGCCATTTTAAATTTATTACCTGACTTTTCTAAGCGTCAGTCTCTTGCTGCAAATGCTCTTGAGATTACGAAACGATTTGCCCTGCGAAATATTATGCGGCAATGGGAACAACTACTAACTGAAATTACCGATTAGCAGATGTCCGACGATTTGATTTGTGACAGTTGCCCCTTTAGGGAAATGAATGCCGACCCCTCAAATAACGACTTCTTCTGAAAGTCTTGTGTTTTCTTTTTGCCGAGTATTATGGCGAGATTTAGGCTTACGACGCATCCGATTGTTCCGCAGTTTGTGGGCATTTCTGATTCGCCTATGGCTGATCCAATCTAAGAACCCTGCACAAGATCGAACCCATTTCGACCAGATTTACAGCCAGAAAGCTGATCCCTGGAATTATCAGCTTGAAATTCAACAGGAGCGATACCGCAGCGCTTTGCAATTTCTGGATGAAATTCCACCGGATAAACAAGCGCTGCGTGCTTTGGAAATTGGTTGTAGCGAAGGCCGGTTTACCCGGCTCTTAGCTGTGCGTTGCGATTCTCTTTTGGCGTTGGATATTTCTGCTATTGCCTTAGACCGCGCCAAAGAGCGATGCGCTGATCTGCCACAAGTAAAGTTTTACGAATGGAATTTGAGCAAAGATCCTTCGCCGGGAATATTCGATTTAGTGACGGTCATGGATGTGCTTGAATACTATTACAGCCCATCGGCTTTGCGTGCCGCGCGTGACAAAATCGTAGATATGGTTGCGCCGGGGGGCTATCTTCTGATCACGACCTCAAAGGCACGCGACTTTATCGAAGCCTCGCATTGGGCGCGGTGGCTGTATTGCGGCAGCCATGTGCTTTCTTGTATTGCACAACACCCAGACCTGATTGCTTGTAAAAAGGCTGAGATGGATATTCACGCACAGGCCCTTTTTCGCAAGCGAGATGTGTCGCCAAATTCGTAGCTAATAAAGAATGTCGGCTCGCTATTTACTTCGCTTTGATGACATTTGCCCGACGATGAATTGGGACGTGTGGAATGAAGTCGAGGCCATCTTGCAGCGACATGATATTTGTCCTTTGTTGGCAGTTGTTCCTGATAATCAAGACCCCGAATTACAATGCTTTCCTGCTGTGCCAGACTTTTGGGATCGAGTTCGGCGCTGGCAATTGCGCGGCTGGGCAATCGCGCTCCATGGCTTTCAGCACAAGTTTATAACCGCAGATGCAGGGTTGATTGGTCTGAATCACTTCAGCGAATTTGCCGGGTTGTCTCAGCAAGATCAATTGGAAAAGTTGGAACAAGCACTCGCCATTTTTCAGCAGGAAAATATTACCCCGAATGCCTGGTCGGCTCCGGCACACTCTTTTGATCAGATCACTTTGCAATGTCTTTCAGAAAAAGGGCCGTACGTTATTAGTGATGGGTTGTTTTTGTATCCGCAAACAGACTCACAAGGATTATTTTGGGTTCCGCAACAACTCTCGGATTTTCGTTCATTTCCGTTCGGTGTATACACCGTATGTTTTCATCCGAATCATTGGGATCGCACGCAATTGCAAGACTTCGAGCGGAATATTGTTGCTTATCAAAGTCGTCTCACAAGTCTACCGGAAATTATTGAAGCCTATAAAAATCGGAAACCCTTGCTGAGCGCGGCAACATTAGCGAAATGGGGTGGCGCAGCGTTAAGGCTCAAACAGCGATTGCGTCTGCGGCACAGGCTTTTTTCGGCAGCCCGTAAGCAGCGGGGAATGACGTAGTGAAAATCACGTTTCTTGTCCGTGCCCTTAACCTGGGCGGGGCGCAAACTCAAATGGTGGTGCTGGCAAAAAAGCTACAGGAACGAGGCCACCAGATTCAGGTGATCGCGTTTTATGATGGCGTCCACAAAAAGACTTTATTGGAATCGAACGTTGCTGTGCATACGCTGGATAAACGTGGGCGATGGGATGTAATTGGGTTTTTGTGGCGCTTAATCAAACTGGTGCGTCACCAATCCCCCGATGTTCTCTACGGATATTTGGCGACCAGTAATCTTTTGACAAGCTTCCTGCGGCTTTTTGTTCCTCAGTCAAAAGCTGTCTGGGGGCTGCGGGTTGCTGATCTCAAACTTGAATATTATGGGTGGCTATCTCGCCTGCTTTGTTTTTTGGAGCAAAAACTGGCCTGGACAGCCTCACTGGTAATTGCGAATTCACAGGCGGGGATGCGCTTTGCTGTTGGTCAGGGCGTGCCTGCAAAAAAGATTATTGCGATTCCGAATGGCATAGACATCGAAAAATTTTATCCTGACGAATCGGCGCGAAAAAGAACGCGGGCGGCCTGGAAAGTGGCTGCTAATGAACTTTTGATTGGAATAGTGGGTAGGATTGATCCTATCAAAGAACATAAAGTCTTTTTGTCGGCGGCAGCCAGGCTGCGCCAACAATACCCCAACGCTCGCTTCGCTTGCGTAGGGGAAAGTGTAAATAACCAATATCAAGAAGAATTATATGCCCTCGTCGAGACGTTAGGATTGCAACAAAGTGTGATCTGGACAGGCGCACAATATGATATGCTGGGCGTCTATAACTCGCTGGATCTCTTAACAAATTCCTCTTCCAGCGAAGGTTTTTCTAACGTAATTGGCGAAGCAATGGCGTGTGGAGTTCCTTGTGTGGTGACAGATGTTGGTGATTCGGCTTTGATTGTAAGCTCCGCAGGCGTTGTCGTTTCTGTGAACGATCCGGCGGCTTTGGTAAGTGGATGGTTGGCCTGTTTGCGTCAGCAGTCCCCGGAATTAGGTGCGCAAGCCCGACAGCGAATCTGTCGGGAATTCAGTGTTTCGGCCCTGGTGGACAGAACAGAAGCCACGTTAATGGCGATAGGATAGAACAACCCATGACAGCATTACCGAGAGTAACGAATTCGAACGCTTCTCTTTCTCTAGTGTCTGAGAAACTGGGAACGTTAATCGAAAAAGCTCATCGCCCCATTCGCATCACGCACATTATTACCGGCCTGAATCTTGGTGGGGCTGAAATGATGCTCTATAAGGTGTTGCTACAAATGAATCGCGATGCCTTTCAAGCAGAAGTGATCTCTTTGCGAGAGATGGGCGCTTTAGGTGAAAAAATTGCCAAATTGGGAATTCCCGTGCGGACGTTGAATATGCGGCCTGGGGTGCCAGACCCGCGCGCCTTGTGGCGGCTGGTCAGAATCCTGAAACGCCAGTCACCAGATTTGATTCAGTCCTGGATGTATCACGCCAATTTGATGGGCGGAATTGCTGCGAAATTGGCTGGGAATATCCCCATTGTGTGGGGCATTCATCACAGCAACTTTGACCCCAAGAAAAGCAAGCGCCAAACAGTCTGGACAATGAAAGCCGGAGCGTTGCTTTCCAGCCGGGTGCCCCGCGAAATCATTTGCTGCGGTGAGGTTCCGAAGCGCGTTCATATTGAAATGGGATACGACGCTAAAAAAACAGTCGCGATTCCGAATGGCTTTGATCTCACAAAATTTCACCCTGATCCGCAGGCGCGTACCTCAGTGCGGCAGGAGCTAAATATCCCTGTTAACGCTCCGCTGGTTGGATTAATTGCTCGCTACCACCCGAAGAAAGATCACCACACCTTTGTTCAGGCTGCCGAACTCCTTCATCGCACGCAACCTGACGTCTTTTTCCTGCTTTGTGGTACTGACATCAGCGCGGCGAATAAAGAGCTGGTAGCTTGGATTCGAGCCGCAGGCATAGAAGATCGTTGTCGGCTATTAGGGATTCGTGAAGATATGCCGCGCATCACCGCTGCCTTGGACGTTGCCACTTCTGTATCGTCATACGGGGAAGGTTTTCCCATTGTGATGGGCGAAGCAATGGCGTGTGGCGTTCCCTGTGTGGTGACAGATGTTGGGGATTCAGCCCATTTAGTCGGTACCACTGGATTAGTTGTTCCACCTCAAGACCCACTGAAGTTGTCACAGGCCTGGCGATGCCTGCTACAGTTAGATCGCGAAACCAAGTCACGTTTAGGGCGGGATGCTCGCCATCGGATTGCGGATAACTTTAGTTTGCCCATCATCGTCAGCAGGTATGAGCAGGTCTATCATCGAGTTGCTGGCGTCTTTGTCTAAATAGTTTTGGTGTACGTTGGAGCAATGTTTTCGCGTGAATAATATTACGATTCATCCCACCAACATTTCGGATGTTTTGTTGCTTACCTCTCCGGTGTACCATGATGATCGAGGCGTTTTCACTGAAACCTATCAGCAGGCAAAGCTGGCTGAACTGGGTCTTACATTGCCTTTTGTTCAGGATAACCAATCAGGCTCACATCAGGGGGTTTTACGAGGGCTGCATTATCAAATTCGTCAGCCGCAAGGGAAATTGGTGCGCGTGCTGAGCGGCGAGATTTATGATGTTGCTGTAGATTTACGTCGTCACTCGGTAACCTTTGGGCAATGGGTGGGAAATAACCTTTCCGCGCAGAGTCGGCAGCAAATTTGGATTCCGCCGGGCTTTGCACATGGATTCTATGTTTTAAGCGAATGGGCAGAGGTGCTTTACAAAACCACGGATTATTATGCTCCACAATGGGAACGCACCTTGTTATGGAATGACCCTCAATTGGGGATTGAATGGCCATTACTTCCCCACAAACCAGTCCTTATTTCCACGAAAGATGCTGAAGGGCAGTTGTTAAGCACGGCAGAGCTTTTCGATTAAGACATGCAAAACGTATTAGTCACAGGCGGAGCGGGGTTCATCGGCTCCAACTTCATTCGCTATTTATTACCATCCGAACCCCAGATAAAAATCGTCAACCTGGATGCCCTTACTTATGCAGGCAGTTTGGAGAATCTGACCGACGTAGCGAACGAGCCCCGGTACACTTTCGTGCAGGGAAATATTTGCAACGAGGAGTTGGTTTTAAGCCTCCTCCGTCAACACCGGATTGATACTGTCGTCCATTTTGCAGCGGAATCGCACGTAGATCGTTCGATTAGCAATCCACATCAGTTTATCGAAACCAATGTGGTTGGAACCTTGAGCTTATTAACCGCTTGTCGGCGGGTGTGGCTGGAAGAAAAGGCGTTGCCTTTAGCAGCAGTGCGGTTTCATCATGTCTCAACAGATGAGGTTTATGGAACGCTCCAGCCAACCGATCCTGCCTTCTCTGAAACAACTCCTTACGCACCCAATTCGCCTTATGCCGCTTCCAAGGCGTCCAGCGATCATTTAGTCAGAGCCTATCATCACACGTATGGTTTGCCCGTCACGATTACTAATTGCTCAAATAATTATGGGCCGTACCAATTCCCCGAAAAGCTGATTCCCTTGATGCTTCTGAATGCGTTGACGGGACAGCCGCTACCGATTTACGGCGATGGGCAACAGATCAGAGATTGGTTGTACGTGTCGGATCACTGCGAAGCCATCAAGCTGGTGATCACACAGGGGAGAAGTGGCGAAACCTATAATATTGGTGGTAACAATCAGCCCGCGAATCTGGAAATTGTGCAAGAGCTTTGTGCCTTGCTGGATGAATTGGTTCCCGATTCGCCGCACTGTCCTCATAAATCGTTGATTCATTATGTTGCCGACCGTCCGGGGCATGATCGTCGCTATGCAATTGACATTGCCAAAGTAAAAACAGAGGTGGGATGGGAACCGCGTGAGTCTTTAATCTCTGGTTTGCGAAAGACCGTCAATTGGTATTTAGCCAATTCAGAATGGATCGCGAAGATCAGCCAACAGAAGAATTATCAGCAATGGCTGCATAAGAATTACCAGCAACGAGGTGTGCAGAAATGAAAGGCATCATTTTGGCCGGGGGCAAGGGAACACGTTTACATCCGTTGACGCTGGCAATCAGCAAACAGTTGCTGCCAGTTTACAACAAGCCGATGATTTACTATCCCCTGTCTATGCTGATGCTGGCCGGGATCAGGGACATTTTAGTTATCAGCACGCCAGAAGATGCGCCATCTTTTCAGAAGCTTTTACTGGATGGGCGTCAATGGGGGATTCGTTTTACTTATGCTATTCAAAATGAGCCTCGTGGGTTAGCTGATGCCTTCTTGGTTGGTTCCGAATTCGTCGCAAATGAACCTGTTTGCCTGATCTTAGGCGATAACATTTTTTTTGGACACGGCTTACCAGAAAAGTTAGTGAAAGCCTCGAAACTAACGCAAGGTGCCCTTGTTTTTGCCTATCCGGTCAAAGACCCCGAAAGATATGGCGTAGTTGAATTTGATGATGAAGGAAGGGCCTTAGATATTGAAGAAAAGCCACTTCACCCCCGCTCGAATTTTGCCGTTCCTGGTATCTATTTCTATGATGGGACTGTCGTGCAGAAAGCCAGTAGCCTAATGCCCTCGTCTCGCGGGGAAATCGAAATAACGGATCTGAATAAACTCTATTTGGCAGAAAAACAGTTGCAGGTAGAACAAATGGGACGCGGCGTGGCCTGGCTGGATGCAGGGACGCACGAATCGCTGATGCAGGCAGCTGGTTTTGTCCAGGCAGTAGAGGATCGGCAGGGAATGATGATCTCTTGCCCGGAAGAGATCGCGTACCGTAAAGGATTTATCAGCAGAGAACAATTAACGAGACTGGCAGATGGTCTTGGCAATACAAGCTATGCCAAATATCTGCTTGAATTGACGAAACACTAAGTAAGATAGTTGATAGACCAAAGCCATATTCGCAACTCCATACAGTCATTAAAATCAACTTGGCAGCTCTGGTCGAATGCCTCCATTAATCGCAAAATTGTTGGCGGTTCGGTGATTTTCAGTTTGCTTACTTTAGGAGTAAAAGCATTAGGCGCATTAAGAGAGGCTTTTTCGGTTGCGATTTTCGGCCTTGGCGATGAACTGGATGCTTTTTATGTGGCCTTTACTATCGCCTCTTTTGTGATCATCGTGGTGGGAAGCTCTTTCCAGACAGCGTATATTCCAATTTACCTGGAATCAAAAAGAGAAGGCAATAAAGCGCACGTTCAATCTATCTTTTCTCAAACGCTTACTACCTGCTTATTAGTTTTGATAACGGTCACGGCATTGTTAGGAATTGCCTTACCTTACTTATTGCCCCTCATTATCTCCGGGTTTAATCCGCAAAAACTAAAACTCACGCTAGGGCTAGTTTACGAACTAACTCCTTTAATGATTTTAGGAGGCTTGTCGTTGACCCTTACGGCTGTACTGAACGCCGAAGAAGAATTTAAAGCTACCGCACTAATTCCAGGCCTGACCTCCATCACCTTAATAGTTGCATTATTAATCTTAGCGAAGACGCTGGGCATACAGACTATTTCAGTAGGGTTAATCTTGGGGGCTATTTTAGAGCTTCTGTTTCTATTACGATTCTTGCAGCGTAGAGGTCTAAAAATTAAATTTGAAATAGGAGGGCAAAATCCAAAGGTCAGGCAAGTCATCAAAAATGCACTTCCGATTGCGGGCGCAATTGCAATATCAGGATTGATGCCGATTGTAGATCAAAGTTTTGCCGCGCACTTGAATACAGGCGATATTGCTGCTCTTGGACTTGGAAATCGCGTCATTAGCCTTGCACTTACCCTTTTTGCTACTGCCGTTGCGACCGTTGTTTTTCCGTATTTTTCTAAGCTGGCGCTGGAGAAAGATTGGGCAAACCTGAGGCGCGTATTTTACGCAAATATTTATAAATTCATTTTGCCAGTTACAGTCTTATCCACTTTGGCAATCGCCCTTTTTTCCGATTTAATTGTTCGTTTGGTATTTCAACGCGGGGCATTTACAGCACAAAACACAGAGTTAGTATCTGCGATCCAAATCATTTATGCTTTGCAAATTCCGGCCTATGTTATTTATCTGGTTGGCTTTCGCCTATTAAATGCTATCTATGCGAACTCTGTAATTACTATTATTTCATTTATCAGCCTAATCAATAATATTTGGCTGAACTACTATCTTTCCCGCAATATGGGAATAAAGGGCATAGCGCTTTCGACAAGTCTGGTTTATATCATTGCCATGACGATTATCTTGATAGTAATCAAGCGTGAAATAGAAAAGCGTGAAAAGTCTTAAATGAATAAGGCAGAAAGTTATCAGTACGCAATTACTGTATTTACACCTACCTATAACCGTGCTCATACGCTACATCGAGTATATGAAAGTCTGGTCAAACAAACATATACACTCTTTGAGTGGATTATTGTTGATGATGGTTCGACGGATGAAACTGCTGCGATAATTGACAAGTGGAAAACAGAAGCAGATTTTACGATTAGATATTTCTGGCAAGAAAATCAAGGCAAGCATATTGCAATTAATCAAGGAGTCAAAGAAGCAAGGGGAGAACTCTTTATGATCTTTGACTCAGACGATGCTTGCACCAACGATGCTGTGGAGCGCATTGTTTATACTTGGGAATCCATTTCTAAGTTAGAGCGACATTATTTTGCTGGTATTGGAACTCTTTGCGTTGATCAATATGGCAAAGAGATCAGCCCGCGCCTTCCCTCTAAGGTTTTTGATGCCACATGGCTGGAGGTAAATTACAGATACGGGGTCGGGGGAGAAAAGTGGGGGATTTTTAGGACGGAGTTATTGAGAAAAAATCCGTTCCCAGCAGAAATTAAAAAACAATATATCCCAGAAAGTATTATCTGGCTTCGCATCGGCAAGAAACTTAAAACGCGATTTATTAATGAAGCGTTGCGTATCTATTATATTGAAGGGCCGTCCATGGTTCATGAGGTAGGTGCCACAAAGAATGCATTGGGTGGAGCTCTAGAGCATGCAGAAATACTCAATTCATATATTGCTTATATAAAATACAGGCCTCTGGAGTTTATTAGATCTGCGGTTCATTATGGGCGATTTTCTATGCATCGAAAGGTTAGTCTGCTCGCTCAATATAGAGGACTGAGGAATACATTAGGAAAATTTCTTTGGTTTATTGCGCTGCCAATTAGTCTGACCGTTTACTTAAGAGATAAAGCGAGCAAATAGTCATATGCAAATAAATGAGTTGTCAGAAGACGGGCGGAAAACCTCTCAAGAATACTGGGATGAGCAACGCAAAGGGACGCTACGCCTAAAATTTCCGCCTAGCCTTTTTGTTTCTACCAGAAACATCCGAAATATTTTGCGCCGGAAGGTAAAGCCGGGAATGAGTTTCTTAGAAGTTGGTTTTGCGCCGGGAGTACAATTAGCTTGGGTTGCGAAGGGCTTAGGGGCGAAGGTCTCTGGTGTTGATTTTGCTGAAAATGGAGTTATTCAGGCAAGACGGCTTTTTACTTCTTTAGGTATCGAGGGCGATTTGCGTCACGAGGATTTCTTTAATACTTCTTTCCCTCTAGGGACATTCGATGTGGTCTACAGTGCTGGTTTTATTGAGCACTTTGATGATCCATCCAGTCTTGTTAAGGCACACGTTGACTTAGCCAGACCAGGAGGCCGTATTATTATCTTAATTCCACATTACGGTGGAATATACGGAAAGGTACAAGAGTACTTTCATCCCGAAAACCTTTTACTTCATAATGTAACTATTATGCAGCGCCAAAAGCTATTAGCACTGGCACCATCTGATCTAATTACTCACGCGAAAGCTTGGGAAGCGGGTAAATTATGTGGCGATCATATCGGATTTGCGCAAAAGTTTCCTGCCTCAATAGCTAAACTTTTGGGCTTAGGACTTAATTTTGTTGGCTTGATACAGCCAGTGGAAATAAAACCTCTTTGCCCGATACTGGCATTGGAAATGATTAAGAGATAGAGGTGGTTTTATTCAACTAAGAGTATTGCTTTTTATACGATCTTTGGACAAAGGTGGAGCAGAACGTCAGCTAGTTGAATTGGCAAAGGGATTAGCTAGTAAAGGCCATCAAATTGAAGTCTTAGTTTTTTATGGCGGGGGAGAGCTTGAGCAATGCTTAATAGACTCCAATATTCGTGTATATCATCTCGGAAAAACGGCTCGTTGGGATGTCATTGGATTTTTATTTAAATGTTATCAGGCGATTCGAAGTTCAAATCCTCAGGTCTTGCATAGTTATCTGGTGACGGCAAATACCATCGCCGCTTTGTTGAAGCCTTTTCTTTCTCAGGCTCAAATAGTTTGGGGCGTTCGCGCGGGTAACATGAACTTAGAGAATTATGATTGGGTGGCACGTTGGTCTTATCGAATAGAAAGCTGGTTTTCCCCATTTGCTGATTTAATTATCTGCAACTCTGAGTCAGGGCGAGAATATGCTGCTGCAAAAGGGTTTCCCCGCAAAAAAATGGTTGTTATTCCAAATGGAATTGATACCACTTACTTTAAGCCTGACCCCGTAACACGCTTACGAGGACGAGCCGTCTGGGGAATCTCAGAGAGTGATTTTCTTATAGGTTTAGTTGCCCGCCTTGATCCTATAAAAGGACATGAAACCTTTTTGCGGGCCGCCGCTAAATACGTTAAGAACCACTCAAAAGTACGCTTTATTTGTGTTGGTGATGGCCCGGCGGACTATACAAAACAGTTGCAGCAAATGAGTCTCGGTCTAGGCTTGGGAAACAAGGTGATTTGGACAGGCGGACAGCGTGACATGGTGATGGTCTATAATGCGCTTGATGTCATGACATCAGCCTCTTACGGCGAAGGATTTCCGAATGTTGTCGGAGAGGCTATGGCGTGTGGAATTCCGTGTGTGGTTACAGCTGTTGGGGATTCCGCACAAATCGTCGCAGAGACAGGTAAAATCGTGGCTCCTTATGATGAGGATGCGATGGCAGCAGCCTGGACCTCTCTCGACGCCGATGCTCGACAAACCTTAGGAGCTTTGGCACGAGTCAGAATCTGTAAAATGTTCAGCTGTGAATCGTTGGTAGAAAAAACTGAAAATTTATTATTTAGACAAACAAGCAAAGACTGGGTTGATTTGAATCAAAAGGGAATATTGCAATGAATTGGGAAAAACTGACGTTTCCATTAATAGCTATTTTACTCCTTCCGTTTTTTTTCGTTTTTGTTCCAAGTAAGGAATGGGTCGCTGTAATTCTAATCTTCTTCTCATTTTTTTTATTGTTTTCTTCTCGCTATATTCGATCCGACAGTCGCTTACTATGGGCTTCTTTTTTCGTGCTTGCACTTCGACACGGAATCTCAATCATCAATGTCTATTTTACAAAGATCTATGGTGCAGGTCTTGATGCCACAACATTTCATCTGAACGCAATAGAGATTGCTCGCTCAACACAGCCGACATGGTTTTCTGAATTTGGTACGGTTGATATTGGCAGTTCTTTGTACGCAAGGAGCCTGGGGTTTTGCTACAAATACCTTGGTGAGTCTTTATTGCTTGGACAAACCCTTTCTGTTTTGGCTTATGTAGTTGCAGGAATTTTACTAATCAGATTGATGGGGAATCTTGGTTTGTCGCGATGGAAGCGGGGAATCATCCTTTTATATGGGGGATTGCCACCTGCTATCATTTACGAATCCATCACCATGCGTGAGCCTTGGGAAGCCTTGTTTTTTATTTTGGTCTGCTACTCTGCCGTTCAGCTTCGAAAGCAAGTCTCGATTTGGAGGATGATTGTTCTTGTTGGATTCGGCGTTGCCCTGGGTCTGCTTCATAATGGATTGATGGTATATGCTCTTTTCCTTGTTTGTTATAGCCTGTTTTGGGGAGGGCGAATCAATCTGGCAAATTGGAGAACTAATAACTTATTAGGCCAACTAATTGCTATTCCGCTCTTAATTGGAATTGTCTTGGCCTGGTGGAATCTGGCACGAGATGTTGGCGGCGCATCGCAGGCACTGATCAAGGGAGAAACGGCTAATTATTACGAAACCTATCGAGAAAAGGGAGAGCAAGATGCCCGAGCAAACTATGAAGTAAGGCTTGATACGTCTTCTATCCCTAGTGCAGTAGGAACCGGGTTTTTAGCGTTCATTTTTTACCTCTTTGCTCCCTTTCCGTGGCAGGTTAGCAGCTTAATGGATTTATATGCTTTTAGCGAAGGCGTATTCAGATTCTTTTTGCTCTATCAGGGAATTAAGCTTTGGTGGCGTTCTTCTGGTGAACGGCGCAGTAAGTTTGGCTATTTACTGACTTGTGTATTTAGTTTAGAACTTTTGTGGTCATTTGGTACCACGAACTGGGGAACTGCTACAAGGCATCACATTATCGCTTATGGACTTTTAGTTGTAGTCGGGGGACCTGGAGTCATGCTGGCAATGATGAATTTAGGTAGGCGTCTGACAAGACGCACCTCCAAGCGAAAAGCCCGAGTTGCTCGTTTTCGCTCAGTTCCGCGGCGAAGAATACGACCTATGAATTTGCCATCGGCTTTGCCGCCTGATATTCCGAATGTATCGGGGAAATGATTAGTGCATATAAAATACTTCTCGTTTATACCTTCTCCAGAAATTGCCGTTTATAAGCGTGCCTTTACCTTACTTCGCAATAGCTACTAAGTAGCGGGAAATGGCAAGAAACAACAAGATCAAAATTACCCATATTATCAACGGCCTTAGTACGGGCGGCGCAGAAACGATGCTTCTGAAGCTTCTTTCCCATATGAACCGGGAAAAGTATGAAGCAGAAGTCATTGCTTTGACGACTATTGGTGCAGTCGGAGAAAGAATCCGTAAACTTGATATTTCGGTCAGAGCCTTGGAAATGCCACGTGGTATTCCAGACGTCCGAGGTGTCATGCGGCTGTCGCAATGGCTGCACTCTCACCCTCCTGATTTAGTGCAGACCTGGATGTATCACGCGGATTTGGTCGGCGGAATTGTGGGCAGGGTCATCAATCATATTCCGACTGTTTGGAATTTGCGCGGGGGCGAGCTGGATTACTTTTCGCATAACAAACTTACTTTATTGACAATAAAATCATGTGCTTTTTTGTCGTCACGTTTACCTAAACAGATTATTAGTTGCTCAACTGTCGGTAAAGGGTTTCACGTACGGCTGGGCTATGACAGTCAAAAGATTGAGATCATCCCAAATGGATTTGATTTGCTTAAGTTCCAGCCTGATGAAGTCTCCCGTGTTGCGCTCCGCCAGGAATTAGGAGTGCCTTCCAATACCTCACTAATTGGGCTGGTTGCGCGGTTTGATCCTCTTAAAGATCATCAAAATTTTATCGAAGCAGTGGGCATTCTTCACAAATCACTTCCTGATGTACATTTTGTCCTGTGTGGTGATGGCATTGATTCTACGAATGAAGAGCTAAGTCGGTGGATAGCTGCAATAAATGCGACAGAAAAAATTCACTTAATGGGAAGACGCGAAGATTTACCTCGGATAAATGCAGGTCTTGATTTGGCCACATTAACCTCTTTCAGCGAAGGTTTTCCTAATGTGCTGGGTGAGGCTATGGCTTGTGGGATTCCTTGTGTCGCAACTGATGTCGGAGATGCCTCAATTATTATTGGCGATACGGGCATCATTGTGCCTCCAAAAAATCCACAAACTTTAGCAGCGGGGTGGTTGGAAATCCTTTCGATGGAGCCTGAAAAGAAAGCCCAATTGGGACTGGCCGCGCGCCGCAGAATCGAAGAAAACTTTAGCTTGCCCGCAATAGTTGCTCGGTATGAAAAGCTATATGAAAAAATATTAGAGAATTAATTATGTGTGGGATTGCAGGTTTTTTTAACCGTTCACAAAGTACAAAACAAGACGATTACGCCCTGATTGCTGAGCGTATGGCCACCGCGCTCATTCACCGAGGGCCAGATGATAGTGGAATCTGGCTGGATACTGCGCAAGGAATTGGACTGAGCCAGCGGCGACTTTCTATTGTTGATCTTTCTCCAGAAGGCCATCAGCCGATGTTTTCTGCGGATGGACGCTATGTGGTTGTCTTTAATGGTGAGATTTATAACTTCAGAGAATTGCGGGCTGAACTGGAATCATTAGGGCATCGTTTTCGCGGCCATTCCGATACGGAAGTATTGCTTGCGGCAGTCTGCGAATGGGGGCTGGAAGCTGCGCTCAAACGATTCGTGGGAATGTATGCGTTTGCGCTGTGGGATCGGCAGCAGGCCACACTGCATCTGGTGCGAGATCGAATTGGCGAAAAACCCTTATATTACGGCTGGGTTGGGGATGTGTTTTTGTTTGGATCGGAATTAAAAGCCTTGCGCGCGCATCCTGCGTGGCGCGGTGAAATAGATCGGCAGGCACTGGTGTTGTTTATGCGGCATAGCTATATTCCGACGCCATACTCTATCTACAAGAATATTTTTAAGTTGGTTCCGGGTACGTTTCTTTCGCTTTCTGCTGCGAATCCAGTTGGTAAAGTTACGACTTATTGGTCAGCCAGGGAAGCTGCTGAAACAGGGTTGCGCGATCTTTTCACCGGCAGCGAAGACGAAGCACTACAGCTTCTCAAAGAAAAGTTGCAGACAGCGATTGCTGGGCAAATGATCGCAGATGTGCCGCTCGGTGCATTTCTCTCTGGCGGCATAGATTCTTCGCTGGTCGTAGCCTTGATGCAGGAGCAAAGTGAAACTCCGGTAAAAACCTTTACGATTGGTTTTCACGAATCTGGGTATAACGAAGCAGAATTCGCCAAGGCTGTTGCCACACATTTGGGAACTGAACACACGGAATTGTATGTGACACCGACAGAGGTGATGGAGGTGATCCCTCGCCTTCCGCAATTATATGACGAGCCGTTTGCCGATGCTTCGCAAGTGCCAACGTTTCTGGTTTCTGAACTCACTCGCCGTAAGGTTACGGTCAGTTTGTCAGGTGATGGCGGCGACGAATTATTCGGCGGCTACAATCGCTATTTTTGGGGGCGAAACATTTGGAACAAGGTTGGCTGGATGCCGCGTGAAATCCGAAAGATGGCAGCAGCTGGTATTACAACTGTTTCCCCGGCAATGTGGGATGCTGCGTTTCAAGGGCTGAGCCCCATATTGCCAGCTACGCTCAAGCAGCGTATCCCCGGTGATAAGCTGCATAAATTAGCCGAAGTGTTGGCTGTTGAGCATCCCGAAGCCATGTATCGCAATCTGGTTTCCAGTTGGAAGACACCAATTGACGTTGTGCTGAATGCACAGGAACCAGAAACAATTTTGACTGACAAACAGCGATGGGCTGATTTGCCTGACTTTGTGTTACGCATGATGTTTCTGGATTTGGTGACGTACTTGCCTGATGACATCTTGGTAAAAGTGGATCGTGCGGCAATGGGGGTTAGCTTAGAAACCAGAGTGCCCTATTTGGATCATCGGGTCGTAGAATTTGCGTGGCGATTGCCGCTGTCACTGAAAATTCGTCATGGCAAAGGCAAGTGGCTGCTCCGGCAATTGCTTTATAAACACGTACCGCCGGAATTAATCGAACGGCCAAAAGCAGGCTTCGGAATTCCGATTGGCGATTGGTTGCGTGGGCCTTTGCGGGAATGGGCAGAGGCTTTGCTAAATAGCCAGCGATTACAGCAGGAAGGATTCTTTGATCCGCTTGCTATTCGCCTCAAATGGGATGAGCACCAGGCCGGGAGTCGCAATTGGCAATATTATTTGTGGCCGGTATTGATGTTTCAATCCTGGCTCGAAGAGAACCTTGGATAATGAAAGCCGGATGAAGATTGCGCATATTACAACGATTGATATGGCACTGCATCTTTTGCTCCTCAACCAGCTAAAGAGTCTTCAAGAAGTGGGGTTTGAGGTAGTTGGTATTTCATCCGCCGGGCCAGACGTATCCGCAATCGAAGCGGCTGGCATTCGGCATATTGAAGTGCCAATGACTCGCAACTTTACACCTGCTGCTGATCTCATGGCGCTGAAGAACCTATATGACGTGATGCGCCGTGAGCGATTCACTATTGTCCATACACATACGCCCAAGCCAGGACTGTTAGGGCAAATGGCAGCGCGAATGGCGGGCGTGCCGATCATTGTCAATACGCTGCACGGATTTTACTTTCACGATCACATGCCAACGTTCTGGCGACAGTTTTACATTGCGACGGAAAAGATTGCTGCTCGCTGTTCCCATGCGATCCTGTCGCAAAATAGTGAGGACATCCAGACTGCAATCCGCGAAAAGATTTGTCGCCCTGAACAAATCGAATTTCTGGGCAATGGCATAAATGTCCAGCGCTTTGACCGGGCGAAAATTAATGAAGAATTGCTGGTAAAGATGCGGAGCGATCTGGGGTTGACTGATGCCGATCAGGTCGTCGGATTTGTTGGGCGATTAGTGCAGGAAAAAGGGATTCTGGATTTGCTGCAAGCCGCTCGCATCGTGCTGGAGCACAAACCGAAAACAAAGTTTTTAATCATTGGCCCGATAGACGAAGAAAAGCCCGATGCCCTGCGGCCAACGGTTGCTCAGGATTATGGGATAGCAGAAAACTGTGTGTTCACCGGACGGCGCAAAGATATGCCGGAATTATATGCACTAATGGATGTCTTTGTATTGCCCTCATATCGTGAGGGATTCCCTCGCTCTCCAATGGAAGCTGCGGCGATGGGCGTGCCGTGTATTGCCACAGACATTCGTGGTTGCAGAGAGGCTGTCATTCACAACGACAATGGATTGTTGTCCCCCTTAGGGAATGTGAAGGCTCTGGCAGAGGCAATCCTGACGCTTCTTCGTGACCATCGTCTGGCTCAGCAGCTGGGACAGGCTGGCAGAAAATTGGCGCTTGCAAAATTTGATGAGCAATTGGTTTTTGACAAGGTTAAGGCGAAGTACGCTCGGTTATTAAAGGAACAGGGAATGCCTGTGCCTGATTTATTGTCAGCGCAAATTGTTGCAAGTTAAAGTGATGAAACGAGCCTTCGACTTACTGGTTGCCGTGGTGGTTTTATTAGTGTTTGCTCCACTCTTATTCGTCCTGGCCTTACTTGTTCGATTCAATCTGGGATCGCCGATTTTGTTTCGCCAGCAGCGCGCAGGATTTCAGGGCAAGCCGTTGTTGATCTGCAAATTTCGCACGATGACGGATGCGCGTGATGCCGCAGGGAATTTATTGTCGGATGAAATGCGCCTCACTCCATTTGGAAAATTCCTGCGTTCCTCAAGTTTGGATGAGTTGCCGGAACTATTGAACGTTCTGAAAGGCGAAATGAGTCTAGTCGGGCCGCGTCCCTTGTTGCTGAAATATCTGGAGCACTATTCGCCGGAGCAAATGCGTCGCCACGATGTGCTGCCGGGGATTACTGGTTGGGCACAGGTGAATGGTCGGAATGTGCTTACCTGGGATCAGAAATTTCGCCTGGATGTTTGGTATGTGGATCATCAATCGTTTTGGCTGGATCTGAAAATCCTTGCGCTGACAGGTTATAAAATGGTGAAGCGCGAAGGCATCAATCAGCCGGGGCAGGCCACAGCAGAAGAATTTACCGGCAGCAATTGAATGAAAAAAGTTGTTATCATCGGATCAGGCGGGCACGGACGCGAAATCGCTGAAATCCTTCAGCATCAGGCCGCGCAGGATGGAACGTTGATGGTGCAGGGCTTTCTGGATGAAAACCCTGCACGGCACGGGCAAGTGATTGATGATCTGCCAATCCTGGGTGATTGGGCCTGGTTTGAAACCATCAATAAAAATGAGGTTGCCGTGATCTGTGCTGTCGGAACGCCTGCTGTTGCCCGGCGTTTAGTGCAACGTGCGCGGGCAATGGATTTGAGCTTTGTGAACGCGCTCTCGCCTCTTGCGCATATCTCTCCCCGCGCCACCTTAGGGCAGGGAATCGTGGTTTTTCCTCACGTAGTTGTTAACACTGGCGCGCATATCGGAAGTTATTCGACCCTGAATTTAGCCACAACCGTCAGCCACGATACGAAAATTGGTGAATATTGTAATCTCAATCCCAGCGTGCATCTGGCCGGGAATGTAACCATCGGTAACGGATGCTATATCGGGATGGGAACGAATGTCATTCAGGGTAAGTCTATTGGTGATGATGCGATTGTCGGTGCAGGTGCCGTGGTGATTCGTGATTTACCCGCAAATGTAACGGCTGTGGGCATCCCCGCGAAAATTATCAAAACAAACAAGGAGTAGCATGAGTAATAAACCCGCAATTTTAGGGGCTTCCCCCATTTTTGAGAACAAGGTCTTTATTGTGAAGCCTTCTTTGCCCAGCCCGCAGGAGATGGAGGCGGGCGTACAGGAAATTATCAGCAGTGGCATGGTGACGAAAGGAAAATACCTGAAAGCTTTTGAAGAAGCTGTTGCCGAACATTTGCAGGTTAAGCATGCGGTTGCTGTTTCCAGCTGCACGACAGGGCTGATGCTGACATATCAAGGCTTGGGCTTAACGGGCGATGTGGTGGTTCCCAGTTTTACCTTTATGGCAACCGTCAGCGCATTGGTGTGGGCTGGCTTGCGCCCTGTCTTTGCCGATGTGGATTTTGGAACCACGAATCTTGATCCGGCAGCAGCCGAAGCCGCAATTACTCCAAATACAAGCGCGATTGTCGCCGTACATAATTTTGGCAATCCGGCAGAAGTTGATGCGTTGCAGGAGGTCGCCAATCGGCACAACCTGAAATTAATTTTCGATGCGGCACACGGCTTCGGCGCGATTTATCAGGGCAAACCGGTTGGCTCACACGGTGATGCGAACAGCTACAGCCTGAGTCCAACCAAGTTGTTAATTGCGGGCGAAGGCGGAATCGTCGCCACGAATAACGATGACCTGGCCGACAAAGTTAGAATCGGTCGTGAGTATGGAAACAGCGGAAATTATGACAGCGCGTTTGCGGGCATCAATGCGCGCATGCCGGAGTTCAATGCGCTGCTCGGCTGGCACAGTTTGCAACGGTTGGAATCTGGAGCACGCCGTCGCAATGAAGTTGTTGATCTTTATCATCAGGAATTGGGCAAACTGCCCGGCATTGATTTTCAGGTTGTGCGCGAAGGGAATCGCAATTCGTACAAAGATTTTTCGATTACGATTGATGCGGAAGCATTTGGCCTGACCCGCGATGAATTGCAACAGGCGCTGACAGCGGAAAACGTTGATACGCGTACCTACTATGATCCGCCTGTACATCGTCACACGGCTTACAAACATTACGCCGCGCCAGACCTTGATTTGCCAAACACTGAGAAATTGGCGGCCCAAAGTCTAAGTTTGCCAGTCTGGTCAAAGATGGATGACGAAATTGTCTTGCAAATTTGTGAGGCTTTCAGGAAAATTCACGAGCATTGCGTGGAAGTGGCTGAAGCCTTGCAGAGTAATTCTGCAAAAGTTGCTGCATAAAACATAGCTTCTCCTCCCGCCCTTCCTTCCCAAGTTTGTGAGCGTGCCCCGCCCCCTTGGAGAAAGTTTCATGTTAGTTTTTCGCTCAATCCTTACCAGCAAAGAGAAACTTGTCCGCATTTTAGCGGATGTCGTGCTGGTAAATCTTGCCATGCTTACAGCCTTGGCAGCTCGTTTTTGCTATCTCGTTGCTTTTGAAACCATAGAAAATGGCTTCACCTACACGGAGATTTTTTGGCAGTACGCTCGTCATTACGCAAAATATTCGTGGATGCTGTCGGTGATTTGTGTGGTGGTGTTTGCGCTCAGCGGCTTTTACACGTATGGCCGCGCGTACAAAGGGCGCTATAAGGCGCTGATCATTTTTCAGGCGGTCAGTCTAAGCTATCTGTTATTTGGTTTTGCCGCATACTTTATCGGCGCTTCGCCGCAAATCCCACGCGGCGCTTTGCTCTTTGCCTGGCTGGTGAGCGTGACGTTCATCGTCGCGGCCAGAGGCTGGTCACGAATTTGGTTGGATGTCGTTCATAAAGAACAACAATCACGAGGACTGCAAAACCGGGAAGTCAAAAAGATTCTGGTAATTGGTGGTGCAGGTTATATTGGATCTGCTTTGTTGTTCAAGCTGCTCGACAAAGGCTATCAGGTGCGTTTGTTAGATATGCTGTTGTATGGCAATGAGCCGATTGCCGATGTCATTAACCATCCGAGATTAGAAGTTATCCAGGCAGATTTTCGCGATGTCAGCAAAGTTGTGGAAGCGACACGCGGCATGGATGCCGTAATTCATCTGGGCGCGATTGTTGGTGATCCGGCCTGCGCGCTGGATGAAGAGCTAACGATTGAAGTGAACCTGATGGCGACGCGCATGATTGCTGAAGTGGCGAAAGGCAGCGGCGTCGAGCGATTTATCTTTGCCAGCACTTGCTCAGTGTATGGCGCAAGCGATGAGCTGTTGGATGAACGCTCAGCGCTCAATCCAGTTTCGCTTTATGCCCGCAGCAAGATTGCCTCAGAGCGCGTGTTGATGAGCATGGCTAGTGATTCTTTTGTGCCTGTGTGCTTACGATTTGGCACAATTTACGGACTCTCAGGACGTACACGCTTTGACCTGGTTGTGAATCTATTGACCGCCAAGGCTTTGGTGGAGAAAAAAATCACCGTTTCCGGCGGTGATCAATGGCGTCCGTTTGTACATGTTGATGACGCGGCGTTAGCTGTTTTCACCGTTCTTGAAGCGCCGCTGGATTCTGTGCGGAACCAGGTTTTCAATGTTGGTTCAGAAGAACAGAATTACACGATTCGACAGGTCGGCGAGATTATTCACAACCTGGTGCCGAGTGCGCAATTGCTGGAAGTCGCGTTCGATGGAGATCGGCGCAACTATCGCGTGAACTTTAATAAAATTCGCCGCACACTGGGGTATGCTCCGCAATGGACGTTGGAGCGCGGAATCAGTCAGGTGATCGAAGCGGTCAACAGCGGCAAAGTCACAAATTATCAAGATGCGAAGTACAGCAATGTGAAGTATCTGAGTGAAGAAGGCACTCCGCCCAAGATGATTCGGCATAATCAATGGGCGCACGACCTGATCAAGGAAACTGAGTACGTCAGTGCTCCACCCCCTGTGGCCTCACCCGTGCAGCCGCAAATTGTGCAAGGCTGAGCGCTTCTAAAGCTCCCGCAGCACAACACGAGCAGGCCCACCATCGCCATTTTTGATTTTCATCGGCAGGCAGATTAATTCGTAATCGCCTGCTGCTACCTCGGCTAAATTCAATCCTTCGACAACGACCACATCTTTACTCAGCAGCGCGTAATGCGTTGTGGGCTGATCAAAATTGAACTTCTCAATCGAGAGGTAATCAATCCCCACCAATTTCACCCCCAAGTTCACTAATCGTTCTGCCGCGTCTGTTTCCAGATAAACAAAACTACGCTCGAATTCATGTGCGCCTTGTTGCCAGAGCTGTGAATTGCGCGTTTTGAATAAAACACGCTCCACACCCGCCAAATTCGCTGCTTCAAGGGTTGCGACATCAATCGCGCTGATTTCTCCGACATCTACGACGCGCGCTTTTCCGATCAATATTTCCAGTGGCAGTTGATCCAGCGTTGCTTTGCCTGCAATGAAATGCGCGGGCGGGTCAACGTGTGTGCCCGTGTGTGAGCCAAAGCTCAGATGTGAAACTGTGCAAATGTCACCTGCTGCCAGGCTTGCCACTTGGGAAATTTGTACCGTCGGGTCACCAGGATAAACGGGTAATTCGACCGAGAAGGGAACCGTGATGTCGTAAATTTTCATGACCTTTATCGTCCCGATTGCGCAGGCAGAACTACGGTGCGATCACCATTTGTACCGTGTACGAGAATGCGGCGGATAAAACGGCTGGGGTCGGCTACCTCAAGTTTTCCGGTTGGATGCGCAATGACTTTGGCGGCGCGTCCTTCTGGTGGCAAAGCCTTTACCCATACCTCAAGCACATCCTGATTCACTGTATGTTCGGGTTTGATGCGCCAACCGCTGGAGGGCGTTTCTGCCGTCACAATAATCAGAATTGTGCCACCAGCAACGCGTTGTGCCTGAACAAAGCTGACCTTTGTAAGCTGTGGTTCCAAGATGGGCACCGGAGTTGGAACCGGTTGCTGCGGAGTGTTCCCATTCGGTAAGGTGTTCGGCGGGGTTGTAGGCGAATTGCTGGGAGTGGTTGAAACGGGAGGTTGCGTTGACGTAGAAGGACGCGGCGGCGGTATGACTCCGCGTTGTGACAAATCCAGCGATTCGATTAGTTCGATGCCAATCAGGGTTCCTGAATTCACCACCGCCTCTTTTCCTTTAGCAAGGAGCACGGCAGCCACGCCGACGGCTGCGCCAATGCCTGCTCCCAGCGCTGCGCCGCCTGCAATCGCACCAACGACTGCACCTGCGGCAGCTCCGCCACCAATAAAGACGGTGTTGCGCTTGATCTGGCTTCCGCCTTCGATCACACCTTCTTCATCTATTTTTAGCTTTTTGCGTTCCGCCGGATCAGCGCTTGTCAGCATTGCTTTGAGCGGCAATTCGCGTCCGTCCGGCATCACCAGCCGATCAAAATCCACCTCAATTACCCCGGATCGGCGTCCCATTTGGGCTGGTTCAACTCTGGCGACGTGCCCAATCACAATCAGGTTTGCAGGTAAGATCATACTTCCCGCTTCATCGGTAATCGCTTCATCAATGCGGGCAACAAAACGATCACTGGGGCGAGCTGTGTCGGAGTTCAACGGCGATTCCATTCGTAAGATCAGAACATATCCCCTGGGCAACACGCGCGAGCCAACAGGAAGCGATTCAGACGCCCCGTCGCTGGTGCGTCTCGGTCGTCGCTGTTGGGCAGAAGTCGGAAGGGGTGTCAGGTTAAGAAAGGCAGCAAATATAAGCAACAGGCTAAGCCCGCATCGTACTTGTGATTGTTTCATCCTCACATTTTTCCTCAGTCAAAGTATTTTTCGCAAAGCTTCTTGAATGCCATTTGGAGCGGCGGCACATGCGCGCTTTTCAGCGACACCAACCCTAATTCCCAGTAATCCTTTAACCCTCGCACGGGCAGCGCCGTTAGTTTACCAGCCTTCGTCTCTTCGCGCACCGAAGAACGTGGCACAATGCTCAAACCCAGCCCGTGTTCGACCATTCGTTTGATCGAAGTCATGCTGCCCAGCTCCATAATTACCTCAGGCCGTACCCCAGATTTCTCAAAAAACAAATCAATCAGGCGACGTGTATTACCGCCCTGTTCACCCAGAATCAGCGGCTCGGCAGCAAGTTGTGTGGGGCTGATGTTGCGTTGATGCGCCAAGGCGTGATCGGGTTGCATGATGGTTACCAGACGATCACGTTGCAAGACTTCAGCGCGAATGTCAGAAGCCTCCACGGGCAATGAAACCAGGCCAATGTCTAAATCATTCTGCAAAATTTGCGCGACGATTTCTGTGCTGGTGGCGCGTCGCACGACGAGATGGGCTTTAGGGTATGCGCGTTTGAGTTCAGCTAAGATCAGCGGTAACTGATCATTGCTCGCCATTGTCGAAGCCGTACCAACTCGTAGCCTTCCTTTTTCTGCGTCGCCTAATTCCTTGAGTGCCAGCAACGCTTCATCGTGTGCTTTCAGCAAACGTTCTGCCCGTCGTACCAGCAACTCTCCAGCTTCCGTCAAAAACACTTTTTTATTCACGCGCGCAAAGAGCGGAACGCCAGTCTCGGTTTCGAGTGCCTTAATTTGCGCGCTCACCGCAGCCTGCGTTAAATGCACCCGCTCCGCCGCCCGCGTAAAATTGCGAGTGTCGGCGATAGCCAGAAGCGTTCTTAGTTGGCGAAATTCCATAAGGTTGATCTTTGTCACTTGTCACTAGCAGGTCTTCCATAAAACTCGCAACCAATGACAAGTATTTTTTATCGTTACCATCAGAACTTTTAGTTTTATTTATGATGGCAAGGGAGTTTAATATACTTACTCCCCAAGCTCCAAAGTAAACATGTCTGTATCCGTGGGAAGCTCGTCCCCAAAAAATCTTGAGCTGGATGCGGTATGTTGAGTGATGATGAGGGAAGGATTGAGAAAAAAGATATGCTCCACCTCACCGAAGTTTTGGATTCCGTGGTCAGGAGTCTGGCCGGAGCGCCTGAAGACTTGCACTATTGGTTAGGGATTGATGGCGGTGGAACGAATACGCGCGCAATGATCTTTCACGCACCGGCTGATCCTGATGTTGACCTATCTCCCTGCCTGGTTGGCGAAGGTCGGGCCGACGCAGCTAATTTCCATCGTGTCGGTGTCGAATCCGCAACAGATTCTATCCTTAAGGCGATTACACAAGCCTGTCGTCAGGCCAATATTACGCCGCATCAAATTACAACCGCTTGCATCGGACTCGCAGGGGTCTCGCATCCTGACAATCATCGCAAAATGTATGATGCAATTGAGCAGGCTTTGCCCACGCTGAACTTTACGCTGGAGACCGATGCGCGCATTGCACTCGCCGGAGCCACGGCAGGCAAGCCCGGCATTGTGATTATTGCGGGTACGGGTTCGATTGCTTACGGCATAAACAAAGATGGTGAAGTGGCCCGTGCCGGAGGTTGGGGGCCGACACTTGGTGATGAAGGCAGCGGAACCTATATTGGCCGTCGCGCACTCGAAGCTGTGATGACCGCATATGATCGCCGTGCCCAGGATGAAACACATCTGACCGAAAAAGTTTGCCGATTCTTCAACGTCAAGACTCCACCTGAACTTCCAGCGGTGATTTACAATCCTGACAACAACGTCATGCCGCAGATCGCACAGCTTTCCAAGCTCGTTGTCGAAACTGCACAAGAAGACGACGCCACTGCGATCAGAATCCTGGCCGATGCAGCTCACGAGTTGGCGCGGGCCATCAAAGCTGTCATCGAACAATTGAATATGCAAAATGATGAGTTCCGCGTTGGTTATGTCGGAGGCGTCTTCGAGGCGGGCGAATTGATCTTGCAACCCTTGCGCGAAGAACTCACTGCGTTCGCACCCAAAGCGACCATTGCTGCGCCAATTTACAAACCTGTGATGGGCGCGGCCAAACTGGCAATCGCGAATTTTATTCAAACCCGCGATCAGTTGTTAATCGGACAACAAGCAATAAAAAAAGAGCCTTTGTTACCCACGCGATAATGACCACTACCGAACAATCCAATCCCAACACCGCAGAAATAGACCGACTCTCAATTCTCGAAGCCTTACGCATCATCAATGCCGAAGACAAAAAAGTCGCGGAAGCCGTCGAGCAGGTTTTGCCCGCGATTGCCAAGGCCGTAGACGGAATCGCCGAACGTCTCGAACGCGGCGGACGGTTGTTGTATGTCGGAACAGGGACAAGCGGGCGATTGGGCGTGCTGGATGCTTCGGAATGCCCACCGACGTTTGGTGTGTCGCCAGAGTTGGTGCAGGGAATTATCGCAGGCGGGTACGAGGCTTGTTACAAGGCTGTCGAAGCGTCAGAAGATGATCGCGCCGCCGGGGCTACAGATTTACAAGCGCGAGGTGTCACCAGTAACGATGTGGTTGTTGGTATTGCTGCCAGCGGTCGCACGCCGTACACAATTGGCGCGGTTGAATATGCCCGCAGCAGTGGCGCGCTGACGATCTGCATTACGTGCAATGAAAACACAGCGTTGGCCGCAGCGGTTGAAATTCCAATTGAACCGATTGTCGGGCCGGAAGTCATTGCAGGCTCAACGCGACTGAAATCCGGCACGGCGCAGAAGCTGGTTTTGAATATGCTCTCGACGATGGCAATGGTGCGGCTCGGCTATGTGACCGGGAACCGCATGGCGAACATGCAAACCAAAAATATCAAGCTGCGTCAACGTGCTGTCGGCATTGTGCAGGATGAATGCAACGTGGATGAAGCGACGGCGCAGTCTGTGTTGGAAGCTGCGAATTGGAAATTGCCTGTCGCGCTGGTGATGCAACAGGCAAATGTGTCACGCGAGGTTGCAGAAAATGCGCTGGAAAAATCTCATCAATCCGTTGCCCGCGCTGTGGCTAAACTCATTGCCTGAAGAGATGAGCATGGAGTACACGCTTCAGCGTGGCTTTACGCTAAATAAGAAAACGCCACGCTGAAGCGTGTACTCCAT
>JAFDVL010000035.1:0-34223 GCA_018268995.1 Acidobacteriota bacterium
AAACTTACTTTACAGTGTACTAAGCTTGTTCTGCAAAATATTTTGGTACACTCCGCTCATCAGCGCTGCCGTCGAAGCGTCATTCACATCCCACAAACTGACCATCACGCGCGCGCAAGTAAACACGTTGACGCGACTGGTTGCGCAAACACAATCTTGGCGCTTGCACGCGGGGCGCGATTTGCTGCTTCAGCCTGACCGCGCATCACAGCTACTCACAAGTCTGTTTTAATTTCATGGAGGCGCATTGATGAATCCTGCACCGACTTTACCTGACTACGTTATTTTCACCGACTTTAATGGAGCCGAAGGCGTGCTGTTGAATCTGCACACACATCAATATTTCAAGCTCAATGAAACCGGCACGATTGTGTGGCGCGCCTTGGAAGCGGGTGATTCATTGCTGGAAGCTGCCGCTGCCCTGACACGCCAATACGAGGTGGCGGAAGAAGCGGCGGCGGCTAGTGTTGAGGCACTTTGTCAAAAATTGGCGTCCCAGGGCCTGTTGGAGTTGGCATGAAAGATGCGCTGGCGAACCTGATTGCTCCGATTACCACCGAAGACTTCCTGGCCCAATATTGGGAGCAATCGCCTCTGCGCGTGGCACGCAACGAACGTGATTATTTTGGCAAGATACTCCATCCGCAGGAAATTGAAGAAGTCCTGACAACCGCTTGTCTGACCCACAGCGACTCCATCGAACTGTTGGGCGAGACTGCTAAGAAAGAAGGTGGTATTCAACGTCATTCGATGCATTTCCTGGCGGAAGCTTTCAATCGCGGGGCCACCATTCGCCTTTTGCATACACAACGACTTCATCCGCCGCTGCGTCACCTCACGCGCGATTTGGAGCGAGGCTTGAGTTGTCCTGTCGGAGCCAATTTGTACTGGACGCCGCCGCAACAACAGGGGCTACAAAGACACTGGGATATGCACGACGTGCTGGTGCTGCAAATTGCTGGACGCAAACATTGGCGCGTGTGCGAAGCGCCGGTTGCCTTGCCGTTGCAATCCCCGCCCGCTGTCTCGCTCGAAGAGCAACGCACGCTGATGTGGGAACGCGGCGCAGTCCCGACTAAAACGATGCACGCGATGTCTGAGCAGTCCGCCATCCAATCCGAATTCACTTTGGAACAGGGCGATACCTTGTACCTGCCGCGCGGTGTGCCGCACGAAGCCTGGACGGGCGAATCCGCCTCGGCCCATTTGACGATAGGTTTTCATGTGTTGACGTGGACGGACTTGCTCGGTGTCGCGTTGGGCCAGGTGGCGAATCAGGATGCGCGCTTTAGAAAAGCATTGCCGGTAGGCTTTGCCGCGTCCACATTGGATGAAGGCCTTTGGCAGGAACAAGTCCACGCTCTTTTGCAATCTTTTGTGGAACGTCTGAACGTGACGAATGCCTTTGAGGAACTGGCCGAAATCTTTATCCGCAACCGTCCTGACGTGGGAAGTCCGGGCGAATCGGAGATGGAATCCGCACTCGATGCTGATACGCGGCTGGCACATCACAGCGGCAGGCTGTGTCGCGTGATTGTGCAGGCGGAAGCGGTGGCGCTGTATTGGGGACACGGCAAATTTGAAGCGCCGCGCGTGATGGAAACGGCTTTGCGGTTCATCGCTCAAACATCGTCATTTCGAGTGGGGGAGATTCCCGGCGGGCTGAGCCAGCGCAATCAAATTGCGTTGGTGCGACAGCTTGTAGTCAAACGCTTTCTGCGCGTGCTTTCTGAATAGGAGGAACTATGCTGAGACATCAACGGTACATCGCATTTCTGTTGGCGGTCATTGGATTGTGCGGCACGGTCGCGGTGGGACAAACGCTCCGCGAGGGTAAAACGCGCGCCGCGAAAAAATTCAAAATCGAAATCAACGTAACACCCACCATCGCTGTTTCCATCAGCGGTGAAGAGATTCCGCTAACAGAAATCACATCTGCGCTCTCACAAAAATTGCGTATTCCCATCACGCTCAGCCCGCAATTGCAAAAACAGCGTGTAACGTTGGACATTGTCGGATACTCGTTGGAACAAACGGTGCTTCTGCTGGCTCCGCGCCCGGTGCTGGATTCCGTCGTCAGCGGTGAAGCGAACGCCGCGCCCAGGTTTCTGGCAGTGTATTTGCAGAGCTTTGATGAAACTCCGCCGGAACCACATATTGCCCCTAATGCGCTATTGAGCGGTGCTGAAGGAAGCTTTGATTTGGACGAGCAAAACAATGAGGCCGAAAAAAATGCGCCGAAAAAAATGCGCGAAAAATCCTTGCGCGTCAAAAGCGAACGCGGCCTGCTGAGCGTGCACGCCCAGCAACAAACGTTGCTGGATATTCTGACGACATTGGCGACTGAAATGAACGTGATCTGCGAAATTCAAGGCGCAGCCGAGGAAAAGCTGGATGTTGATTTTTCCGGCTATTCGTTGCCTTCCGCCGTGCAGGCGTTATCGCCACGCTTGCGGTTTTATCTGCGCCAGCATTTGCAAACAAATGAAACCCAACTCTGGCGCATTGTTCTGACCGCCCTGCCAACTTCCTAGCCTGATATGCCTCAACCGCCCATTCTTTCTCACGTCATGGCGTATTTCCTGACCAGTCTTCGCCGAGGGATTTCTGCGGCGGACTTTGCGGCGCTTGACGCGCTGACAGCGAACGAGTGGGAGGAGTTGGCACAACTGGCAATCCAACAACGAGTCGCGCCCTTGCTGTATTGGCAATGGCAAGCCCATCGCCTTCCGCCTGCGCTGCCAGCGACAGCAGTCGAAAGACTAGAACGACACTATTTTCAAAACGCCCTGCGCAACCAATGCCTGCGACGCGAATTGCGCGTGCTGTTGCAGGCGATGCGCGAGGCAAACATCCCAGTCATTGTGCTCAAGGGGGCGCATCTTGCGGCTTCGGTCTATGACGATCCAGCACAGCGGTTTATGACGGACATTGACCTGCTCGTGCGGCGCGAACACAGCGAGGCGGCGTATCACTGCCTGCGGCAGTTGGGCTACGATGCAGCCGCTCCTTTTCTGCCGGAACCATACCTGGCCTGCAAACATCACTTTCCTGCCCTGCGCCGTACAGGGGCTGTCGCCGAAGTGGAATTACATTGGAACCTGACACCGCCGCATCGCGCCTGGAGCATTGACGCGGAAGATTTATGGAAACGTGCGATCCCCTGGTCAATCGCTGGAACAGACGCCTTGTGCCTCAACCCGGAAGACCTGCTGCTGCATTTGTGTTATCACGCGACGCATCATCATCTGTCAGAATTGTTCTGGCACGGCATCGGCACGGTTTGCGATGTGGATCGGGTCATTCGCTGTCACGCGGCCTCGCTGGATTGGGATGCGATAGGCGCGCGCGCGCAGGCGTGGGGCTGGCAGAAAGGCGTCTATTTGCAAATGACCCTGGCCGCCGAATTGTTGGGAACGCCTGTCCCTCCGCGATGGTTGGCGGCACTGTACCCTGCTGGTTGCGAGGCTGAGGTCTGGCGTGCGGCGCAGTCCCATCTGTTCGTCCGCAAAGGCCAAGCCCATCGCGTCACGAGCGGAGTAACTCGACTCCGACAAGAAACTCGCCTGCAAGACAAAGGAAGGTATTTATGGCAAATCCTCTGCCCCACACCAGCAGAGATGGACATTCGCTATCGGAATGACTCTACGCCGCCCGGCGTGTGGTGGTCGTACCCCGTTCATTGGTTGTATCTGGCGCGCCGTTGGAGCTACAAAGGTTGGCGGCTTTGGCGCGGTGATCCGCTAACACCACGCCTCAGCGAGGATCAGTATCGCGTGATGAAATGGCTGGAGCTACGGTAAATCGTGCCCGCCAAACTGCTTTTCTTCTTATAGTTTTTAAGAGAGTACCGACGCAACCGGCGTACATTAGACTGTGGTCTCCTCCTCCAAACGCTGTGAGGCAAGCAACGGGATACTAAGCTGGTCTTCCGCAGATTAGATAATTTGCCTTGAAATGTTTTGCTTCGTTGGGGCATATACTGATACAGCCTAACGCAATACTTTACCTGAAGCGGCAAAGATCTATTGTAAGGAGCGTCAATCTTGTCCTCCGTGAATCTTTTATCCCGGTCTCTTATCAAGCGTAGCAGTTCGCTGATTGGCTGGCTGGTGTTCCTCAATATAATTATCTGCGCTGAAACCCTGCCGATCAAAACATACACGGCAGTAGACGGCTTGCCACAAAACAACATCAACCAAATTGTCTTTGATTCGCGCGGTTTCATCTGGTTTTGCACGAATGAAGGATTTGCGCGTTTTGATGGATACAAATTCACCAATTATGGCGTCGAACAAGGTTTGCCACATCGCAATGTCAATGATCTGATCGAAACGCGGTCGGGGGATTACTGGCTGGCAACCAACAGCGGCTTAGTCCGCTTTTTTCCGCAAGGAAATCCCAATCAGGCGGCTAAATCAAATGGAAGGTTCCTCGCTTACAACCTTACCAATGAACGTTCAGGTTATATGTTCAGCGCCCTATTAGAGGATCGCGCAGGGAGGATTTGGTGTGGTACGGAAACAGGGTTGCTACGACTGGAAAAGGTAGGCAGCGACTACGCATTACACCCCACTGAACTCTGGCAACGAGACAATAAAAAATACAGTATTGAGGGCCTATTAGAGGACCGAAATGGCATTTTATGGGCAGGCTCATACGGCAAAATCTTTCGCATTTTTCCAGATGGCACCAGAGAGCAATATGGAGAACTAGAAGGCTTACCGAATATAGAGATCAAACGATTATATGAAGACCGAGAAGGGAAAATTTGGGCAGGCACAGGCAAGGGGCTTTTACAATTAGAAGCACATCCCAAATCCGGGCAAAGGCTGGTCAAACAGACGATCTCTACGGAGGAAGGATTGCCGGGCGCATGGGTACGGGATGTTTGGCAAGCCGCAGACGGCGCTTATTGGGCAGCAACAGATCGCGGGTTATGTCGGCTTGTCCTATCCACCAATGGCGCGAAACCACAAATAATGGTCTACACCAAAGATTATGGGCTGAGCGATTATTACATCAAACGTGTCGTTGGAGATCGTTTTGGAAATATGTGGATTGGGACGGCAAATGCTGGAGTCATGAAGTGGTTCATTGATGGCTTCACGACCTTTGGCTATCAGGATGGAGCCGCCGCAGTGATTTCCGTTCGAGAGGGAAGCAACGGAGAGATATTTTTGGCGGGCTATGCCCCGGAAAAGTATTTGGCCCAGGAAGATCGAACCTTGAAGAAAAGCGCTGCCGCACTGCATTGGCGACTGGGAAAATATGAAAATGGGCAGTTTATTTGGGTTCGCCCCAACGTACCAAGTAAGGTGCAGTTCAGTCTTGGCTGGAATCAGATTAGCTTTCAGGATCGTCAGGGAGAATGGTGGATAGCAACCCAATCCGGCCTGTTTCGATTTCCACGCGTAGCCCGGTTTGAAGATTTGGCGAGCATAGCTCCCAAGGCTATTTATACAACTCAGAATGGTTTGAGCAATAACAATATCACGCGCTTGTTTGAAGATGCCAAAGGAGATATTTGGATCGCCAATACTTCACGCGAACACAATAACCTGGATCGTTGGGAACGCGCCACTAACCGTATCCACCAGCTTAATCTGGACGCGCTCAAGAATCGCCCGGTCAGTGCGCTGGTGGAAGACCGCGACGGCAACCTGTGGCTGGGGTTAAGCGGCAATGTTGTACCGGGCGGATTGGCGCGTTACCGCAACGGTGTCATCACAGACTTTTCTGACGTAGAGACAGCCCCACATAGCAGCGTGTATGACCTTTTGCTTGATACGCAGGGAAAACTTTGGATGGCTTCAGGCAATAATGGAGCAAGTTACATTAGTGTGCCCAATGCTGAGCAACTCGACTTCACCCGCTATTCAACCGCCAATGGACTCACCAGCAACCGTGTTATGTGTTTGGCTGAAGACAAGTTTGGGCGAATTTATTTGGGGACAGGGAAAGGGGTTGATCAATTAGATCAAAAGACGGGCAGAATTCGCCATTTCTCCCCAGCCGATGGCTTAGCCTTAGGAAGCGTAGACGACATCTTACACGATCACGACGGCACCTTGTGGTTTGCCACCACACAGGGATTCTCACGGTTTACACCCAAGCCTGACCCACCCACTCAACCACCTTTGATTTTGATAGATACGGTGCGTATCGGGGGGCAGGTACAACCAATCTCGGCGTTAGGTGCGATTGAGGTCAGCCTGCCGACCATCAATGCCAGCGAGGGTCAAATTGAAATTAATTATGTGGGCTTGAGTTTTGCGCCAGGTGATCCGTTGAGCTATCAAAGCAAATTAGAAGGAGTCGAGGAAAATTGGCAACTGCCCACAAAACAACGAGCCATTAATTTTGCCAACTTAGCCCCTGGCTATTATCGGTTTCTTGTCCGTGCCATCAATGCTGATGGAATCGAGAGTACGCTCCCGGCCAGTGTTTCGTTTCGTGTTGCTGCGCCGGTGTATCGGCGCTGGTGGTTCATTGCGCTCTGTGCGTCGGCAATATGCGGCTTGGCGTATGCAGCATATCGCTATCGCGTCCAACATCTGCTGGCACTTGAACGAATGAGGATGCGGATTGCAACGGATTTGCACGATGAAGTCGGTTCCAGCCTGTCGCAAATCGCTATTCTCAGCGAAGTCGCACGGCAACGACTCGCCCCTGAACGGGAACTGACCACCATAACGGCGAAAGAGCCCTTGGAAAAAGTCGCCGTGACATCGCGCGAGGCGTTGGATGCGATGAGCGATTTGGTGTGGGCGATCAATCCGAAGCGCGATCAACTCAGCGATCTGTCACAACGTATGCGCCGCTTTGCCAGTGATACGCTGACGGCCAAAGACATCGTCCTGCGCTTTCACGCGCCGGACGCTGAAGTCAGTCTGGATGCCGATGTGCGACGACAGGTGTTTTTGATTTTCAAGGAAGCCATCAACAACATCGTGCGACACGCAGATGCAACCGATGTTGAGGTGCTGTTTATGTTGCACGATCAACATCTGTCGTTGCGCCTCAAAGACAATGGATGTGGCTTTGTGGAAACGAACCCACACCCAAGGCAAAATGGTGGTAATGGTTTAGAGAGTATGCAACGACGTGCGAAAGAGTTAGGCGGTACGCTGATGATCATCTCGGATAATGGCAACGGCACGCTCGTACAGTTGGATGTGCCGCTCCGCCCACGCCGGAAGAAGTAAATTCCCGTTGCAGTAAATTTCTGGAAGAGAGATCGCGATGGGAACTTTCTCCGGGCTGCCGCAGCTTGGACAGGATGCGGCAGATACGCGGCCCCCGCGTCTTTACAGCGATAAAATCCCTACCTGAACAGGTGGTGACGAAAGCGCACAAGCCGGGCAGGATAGCAGTTCGGCAGTTCACAAGCAGTCCATTACAAACAGGAGCAAAAGAGATGAAACAGTCATTCATCCTGCTGATGATTGTCGTGCTGGCGTTCAGCGTACAAGCGCAGTCGCCCGCATCGTCGCCAACCCCTTCGCTTCAGGGAGAAGAGCGCCGCTTTCTGATGGATTACCTGAAACGCTCGCGCCAGATGATGCACGATGCGGTGCGGGATGTGACAGCGGAGCAATGGACGTTCAAGCCGAAGCCGTTTCGCTGGTCAGTTGCCGAATGTGCAGAGCATATTATTTTGACGGAGCGATGGTTGATGAGTGAATTCGCTGCCAAGTTTGGAAAAGGAGACGAACCCGCGTACATTTTTCACTGGCGGAAACCAAAACCAAAAGCGAGCGAAGAAACCTTAGCAGAACGACGCAGCATTGATCTATTCATCGTCAACGATTTACTGGATCGGTCAAAAGTTGACACCAGCATTCCCAGCAACGCGCCGCCTGAGGCCAGTGTGATTCCGGCTGGAAAGTACAGAACACCGGAAGAGATGCTGAAAGACTTTGACAAACAGCGCGATGAAACCATCCGCATCATTGAAAATCTCAAAGTGGATTGGCGTGAGCATTATGTTTACTCGGGGTGGAGTTCCAACCGCAATCTTTATGACGGCTATCAGTATTTGCTGCGCATTCCAGCGCATTGCGAGCGACATTTGATGCAATTGTGGGAAGTCAAACGCGATGCCAATTATCCGCGCCCAAAAGTTTCGTAAATACACCTCAGCCATTGGGTATCACGTCAATCACGCAAGGCTCAAGATACTTCGCGTAAAAGGAAATCAGCACAATGGAGCGAGAAAAAAAGATTGAGATTGTCGAAGGCTATATCAACGGGCTGGGTAATCGGCGCGACTTTACGGGCGTCGCTTTTGCACCAGATGTCACGTTTGAAAATCCGATGACCGAAAAGCTGCATGGCGTCGAAGACGTTACAAATTACTTGTCAGGCCTTTTCCCGGCGATCAAAGGTTGCACAATTAAAAGCCACATCGTCGAAGGCGAATATGTCGCCAGCCTGTTTGATTTCGAGACTGTGTTTGGTGTCATTCCGGTTTTTGATCGGTTCCGCCTTGATCTGGAACAAGGGCAAATCAAGGAGATTCGGCCCTATTATGATCCTCGCCCGATTACCGAGGCAATGGCTCAACAGCAATAGACCAACTGATGACAGCTCGCGTCATCTTTCCCCTGAAACACAACTAAACAGGAGCTACCTGCTATGCAATTTCTCGTCACAATGGAATACGTCGAACCCGGCCCCCTATTTGCGCCGCAACAATTGGGGCAAATGGTCGCCGAGATGATTTTGCCCAGCTTTGATTTACTCGCCAACCTGCAAGCCGAAGGCAAAGTGCTCGCAGGCGGCGTGCTGGTCGGCACGCGCACTGCCAGCTTTGTCATCGAAGCTGCCACGCACGATGAATTGGATCAATTGCTTGAAGGCCTGCCGTGGTGGGGCGTCATGAAAACAACCGTTGCCCCGCTGCAAGCCTTTGCCCAACGCGCCGCCAATGATCGCGCTTTGATGGAACGGATTAAAGCCAGCGCACAGTAAATTGCAGTTCCTATTGAGGAAGAATATTCACGAAATCAGGAGCAAGCTTATGCCCTCAACAGAAAACAAGACATTCATTTGGAAAGATTGCCGGACATAAGCCCATGCCAGACCCGACCTTGCACAATTCGCCAGCGTCTTCAGCCATTCGTGTTGCGATAGTCGAAGACCGTCCTGAAATTCGAGAGGGTTTGGTACAAATTCTCAACCACGCTGACGGGTTCGACTGTGTAGGGAATTATGGCTCAATGGAAGAGGCACTAACACGGCTTCAATCAGCGTCCTCAGCTTTACCTCACGTAATCTTGATTGACATTGGCTTGCCCGGAATGTCGGGGCTGGAAGGCATTCAAATTCTGCACGAACGGCAGCCACAATTATTATTGGTCGTGCTCACAGTTTTTGATGATGATGAGCGGATTTTTCAGGCGTTGTGCGTGGGCGCAGCCGGGTATCTGCTAAAGAAAACGCCGCCTGAACGATTGCTCGCCTCGTTGCGCGAAGTCGTCGCTGGGGGCGCGCCAATGTCCCCTGAAGTCGCACGCCGCGTGGTGCATCTGTTTCGCAAGTTTCATCCGCCCGCGCAAGCCGAACACGACCTGACACCGCACGAAACACGCATTCTGAAATTGCTGGTCGAAGGTCACAATTACAAAACTGCTGCTATCGAACTGGGCGTTAGTGTCAATACGATTTCGTTTCACGTGCGCCACATTTACGAAAAGCTGCAAGTGCATTCCAAATCCGAAGCCGTATCAAAGGCGCTGAGAAACAAGTTGATCTAGCAATTCTTGGCCACGCGCTACAAACGCAAAGGGCGGACTAGGGCTACGATTGTTACTTAACCATAGCCCTAGCCCGCCCTTTGTTTTCACTGCACTGCTTACGCAGTGCGTTCCAGGTAAGCGTCTTCGAGGAATAAATACTTCTTCCATTCAGGCCGTTCCTCTGCCGCGTGATGGAAAGCCGCTTGCCGCAGGCCAAAATACAAAGCTGCCGGATTTGCCAGCAAAGGCATTCGGGCTTCGTCAGGCGTTCGATCCGCTTTGCGGTTGTTGCAGGGCATACACGCCGCAACCAGATTTTCTGCCGTCGTTCTTCCACCTTTTGACTTTGGCATAATGTGGTCGAGCGTCAGGTCAAATGCAGTTCCCTTTTTGCCGCAGTATTGGCAACGATATTTGTCGCGCACCAGAATCCGCAATCGGCTGGTCGTGCGGTTTTGGCGTGAACGAACGTCCACGTAATGCGTCAAGCGAATAACCGACGGAACTTGAAACGTATAGCGCAGCGAACGAATTGTTTCGCCAGGATCGTTTTCAAGAACTTCAGCTACGCGCCTCCACACCAGGGCCAATGCCTTTGGCGCAGACACAATATTTAATGCCTCGTAGGAAGCGTTGAGTAATAAAACCCGCCTGTGTGATTGCATACCGACTCCTAACTATGTACGACAGGCAGCTTGCCTGTCACTGATTGCTTTCGCCAACGCTCAACAGGCAGGCTACCTGTCGTACATTGAAAGGGACTGGCGAGACTCGAACTCGCAAATTCTCGTTTAGAAGACGAGTGCCTTGATTCCGATTAGACTACAGTCCCGCATTGTACTGGAGGTGATGGTGAGATTTGAACTCACGACCGGCGGTGTAGGAAACCGCTGCTCTCATTTCCGCTGAGCTACATCACCAGGGCTGATTTGTAATTTGGTGGCTGGCGTGGGAATCGAACCCACCTGTTCTGCTTTTCAGACAGATGCTAATCCATCTCAGCTATCCAGCCACAAATTGGCCTCCGTGGAGAGACTTGAACTCCCGCCCTTCTGATTCGTAATCAGACGCTCTTGATTCCATCTGAGCTACACGGAGAAAAGAAAGCAGGAATGCTGAACGCTGAGTGATGAATTCTATTTCCGCGCATTCATCGTTCATCGTTCCACCTTCATCTTTCAGTCTTTGGTCTGGATGGCAGGAGTCGAACCTGCGTGGACTTGCTCCCAAGGCAAGTGGGTGGCCTCTACCCTACATCCAGAAATATTGGCAGAAATTTCAGGGCCAGTGGTGAGAATTGAACTCACGACCTCAGTCGTACCAGGACTGCGCTCTTGAACCGTCTGAGCTACACCGGCTGAATGAGGATTTAGGAGATAGGATGTAGGATAGAGGGAAACTCGCTCACCTAAATCCTGCATCCTGCATCCTAAATCCTGACCAATGGTGGAATCGGTGGGACTCGAACCCACAATGACTGGTGTGCAAAGCCAGCGCCTTGCCAATTTGGCTACGACCCCGACGAGAAACCAAAACATAGCTTTCCTTTTCGCTTGTTTCGTTTGTCCGTAAATTTTGGTAGAAGCGGTGAGGCTCGAACTCACGACCCTCTGCTTGTAAGGCAGACGCTCTTGCCACTGAGCTACGCTTCTATAAGAAGTTTCGGGTTTCGAGTTTTGGGTTTCGAGGGATTCCCGCGAAACTTGAAACTCAATACTCGAATCTCAAACTGGGGCTGCCGGTGGGAATTGAACCCACAACCTGCCGCTTACGAGACGGCTGCTCTGATCCCTTGAGCTACGGCAGCACAAATTTAGAGTCTGCGATGGGACTCGAACCCACTCTCTCCAGTTTGGAAGACTGGTGCGCCAGCCGGTTGCGCTTCGCAGACTGAAAGTGACGACAAAGTTTTGATGAAACGTCTTTCGATTAGCAGTCGAAGTTACATGTAGTTCCATCGGCATTCGTCACATTTTCACTTTGGTCGGGGTGAGAGGATTTGAACCTCTGGCCTCGTGTACCCGAAACACGCGCTCTGGCGCAGGCTGAGCTACACCCCGGTAAAATTTGGCTGTGGGAGTGGGAGTCGAACCCACGCATCGCTCGCTTAACAGGCGAGTGCCTTGCCACTTGGCTATCCCACAAGAAAACTTTTGGTAGCTGCGAGCGGAATTGAACCGCTGACCTTCTCGTTATGAATGAGATGCTCTCTTCCAACTGAGCTACGCAGCCACAAATTTTGCGCGTCAAAAAATACTGGTCATTTCGACTATCCGGGAGGGAGTCCTGATAGCCCCGGTCAATTTGACTATCCGGCAAAAAATCCTGATAGCCCCGGTCAATCATTTTGACGCGCCGCGTAAATCAAATAACTATTTCATCAAAATCGTTCACGATTGTCTCAAGTTCTGCCTCAAAATCTCCGATAAGCTGTCGAACCCAGGCTGGATTGCTCTCTGACATCACCCAGATTTACGAAAGGTTTTATGACTACTACCCACAAATCTCTCCACCAGATTATCGCTGCCAGTGTGCTGGCAATTTTGCTTCTCCCACTAACCTTACAAGCACATAGCACCACTGCGCCTGAAGTGTCGCCCGAAGAGGCGCTTGAAAAATTGATCGCCGGGAATGCCCGCTTTATCAAGGGACTGTCCCTGGAAAAGCATTACATTGCGGATCGCCCGGAACTCGCCAAAGGGCAACATCCGTATGCCATCATTCTGACTTGCGCGGATTCCCGTCTTTCGCCTGAAGCAATCTTTGATGAATCACTCGGCCAGTTGTTCGTCGTTCGTGTCGCGGGCAATGTCTCTGACCCCGTCATTCTTGGCAGCATCGAATACGCAGCCGAACATTTGCACGCTTCCCTGCTGGTCGTGATGGGCCACGAAAGTTGCGGTGCGGTCAAAGCCGCCGTCGCCAACAGCCCGGTTCCCCCCAACATCGCAAAAATCGTCCAACGCCTGCGCCCTGCCGTCGAAAAAGCTCGTGTCTATGGCCGCGATGAAAACGAAATCGTTGACGCGGCGATCAAAGAAAACGTGCGCTATCAAGTCAAAATGATGACGTTTGAAAGCGATGTGCTTTCTGAAATGGAACACGAACACAAACTGAAAATCGTTGGCGGCGTGTACAACCTGCACAGCGGCCAGGTCGAGTTTTTGTCAGAACGTGATAACGAAGAAGCACCGATGGTAAAAAGCGAGAAACAGCCCGCTACCGCAAAGCCTGTGATCAAAGCCCAACACAGCGGGATGCCCACAACCACCGGAGTCAAATCCGCTTTAGTGCCAACGCACTCCGAAAAGAAAGCTGTCAACACGCCAGCACCTGCGCCAGTCAAAAAAGCACCTGCACCGAAAGAGGCATCGCATAGCACGCATGATGATGACGAGGCGATGGCCTATCAACCACAGCTTTACGCTAACGTCGCCCGAACCGAAGTGGCGTTTGCCGACTTGCCATTCACCAACAAAGTTCGCGCGGCTTACGACAGCAGCTATCAGGTAGTCTTGAAACGCAATGCGTTAATGCGCGACAGCTATGATCGTTGCGTATCGGAAGATTGCCGCAGTTTGCCAGCCGGAGAAGTTGTGACCCTCGACTCGCCCTATCTCTTAAACGTGATGGGCCGCCCGGCGCTTCGCGTGCGTCATGGCAAACAAACGTTTTATGTCCCTGCTGAAGAAAAGAACTTTGAGTTCTCGACAGAAATGCAGGAAACCAAATCCAGTCTGATGGGCCAGGTCTTGTCCGCCCCCACCAAACTGATGAACGCTTTCACGATGGCTGGCAAACGCTAACGCCAGCGAGAGTTTCCTTCCCTTTTCGGGTGACGCGCGATACGGCTGTCACCCTTTTTTATTTCAGCATCGAATTTTCAAAGAGCTGAGACTGTAAGATTTGCGTTGCACTTGTCTGGTCCCGCTTGACCACAAAGGTGAGCCTCACGTGCGCGATTGGCACGATTTACTCACGGCAAGACCAACACAAACCTTACAGGCAGTTGTCACGTTCAACCGTAAACGCTGACAGAAACCTGGTGAATCGGGTGGGATTTGAACCCACAACCTCCTGCTTAAGAGGCAGGCACTCTGGCCCATTGAGTTACCGATTCAATTCTGGCGGGAACGACGGGACTTGAACCCGCGATCTCAGCATTGACAGTGCTGCGGCCACTCCAACTAGCCCACGTCCCCATTTCAAATTGGCAGCGGTGGCGAGACTTGAACTCGCTAGGGATAGCTTGAAAAACTACCTGCGCGACGCTTTGCATTCACCGCCTTATCAAACTTTGGCAGCCCGTATGAGGTTTGAACTCATCATCTCCGAATTGAGAATCCGGCGTGTTGGCCAACTACACCAACGGGCCACGAGATGCTGGTCGGCTCGGTTGGATTTGAACCAACGACCTATCGGTTATCAACCGATTGCTCACAACCGGACTGAGCTTCGAGCCGAAACTAATGCTGCGTTGCATCCACAGCCATAATCGCCTTCACCTGTGCATGCCAGGCGCGATACTGCTCCAACTTATTGGCCTGCCGACACAGCGCAAAAATCGTTTGAATCCGTTCAGATTCTTTTGCTGAAGCAGCGCCTTTGATCGCTTTGGCCAACAACGGCTTCAGCTCTTCCTCTAAATCAATCAGGCGTCTGGAGGTCATCCGCATAGCTCTTGTTCTCAACATCATTGGTGCTGCTCCTTTCATTTACATTTGGCTGCGATGCAAGGATTCGAACCTTGATAAGCAACTTCAAAGGCTGCTGTCCTGCCCATTAGACGACATCGCAACGATTTCAATTTGGGGCTCGCGACCGGATTTGAACCGGCAATCCCCTGATCCACAGTCAGGCGCTTTACCAATTAAGCTACGCTCGCCATAACACTGCTCCCACTGAGACTCGAACTCAGACCACGCGCTAATCTGGCGCTTGCAGGGTATAAATCTGCCGCTCTGCCAATTGAGCTATAGGAGCCACACAGAATGAGTCCGGTGGGACTCGAACCCACGTCTCACGGCTTAAAAGGCCGTTGCCTTAATCCAGCTAGGCTACAGACTCAAAGATATTCCTACCTTTGCAATCTCCGCTCCCAGCTAGCTCACGATACTTATTAGTGATTTACTTGGGAGCGGGAATCGCTCCCACTCAGAACTACAAATGTTGATGATCTCGATTGCCCGCGACAGGTTTTCCAGCGGCTATATCGTGAATCAACGTTCCCCAAAATTTAGGCTTGAAAGTATTTTGCTTAGTTACAAAAGCGCGCACGTGTTCGCCACATCGCATAAATCTGCGTTGCAAACTAACTTCCGTGTTGTATCTGTTCTGTAACGTCATACTCTACCTTTTTACCTTATAATCCATTTGCCCGTCAAGCACTATTTTTAAGATATTTGTTTTATTTTCAAGCACTTAGAAAGAAGCCCGGCGACACTTTCCCGTTACCGCCAAATTGCGTTTTTCCCACTTCTTATCGCTCTATTTCGTACTCTTTCCGACTACTATCAAAGTCTCTTTTAATCCTCTGGCTTACTTATTCTGGAGCGGAAACTATTTGTTCGTTTTTTGTCCTTTGCCTCCGACGAAACGTACAAACAAATAGCTTCTGCTTCAGAGCCGATGCAAGTAAGAATACTTGCAAACTGGTTGCGGGCCTGGGTAATGCTCCCAACTGGCGGAGGGTTATGAGGCCTCACCGGTCGCTTGACCGCCCGCGATAACTTTGGCAAGAGCGCAAGGATTTGAACCCTGAAATTCGACTCTGGAGGACGACGTGTTGCCAGTTACACCACACTCTCGCATAAAGTGCCGAAGGAGAGATTTGAACTCTCAAGAAAAGCGCGTTTTAAGTGCGCCGTGTCTACCAGTTGCACCACTTCGGCTTAGATTTTCAAATTCGCTCCCCACTGGGAGCGCGACTGAAATGTAGAGGCCGCTACAGGAATCGAACCTGTGTAAATGGATTTGCAATCCACTGCCTGTATCCACTCGGCCAAGCGACCTGAAAAGTGAACAGTTAATAGGAAATAGTTAACAGATTATTGTGCTGTTCACTGTTCCCTATCGCCTGTTAACTGCATTTGGTGTGGATGATGGGACTCGAACCCACAGCCTCGAACCTGGCAAGCTCGCGTTCTAGGCCAATTGAACTACATCCACAAACTTTGGTACGGCTGGAAGGACTTGAACCTTCAAAAACTGGTGTCTGAGACCAGTGCGTCTGCCAATTGCGCCACAGCCGCATAAGTACAGGAGGAGAGATTCGAACTCTCATAAACTGATGTTTGAGATCAGCGCGTCTGCCAGTTGCGCCACTCCTGCAAAAACTTTGGTGCGGATGAGAGGATTCGAACCTCCAAAAACAAGCTTCTCGGACTTGCGCGTATGCCTGTTCCGCCACATCCGCATTCCTCCCTGGGTACGCACGCGTCTTGCGTGCTAGCTCCTACATGACGATATTCTGCGGCGACAGTGCTCACCGTTCAGATCCAGCACGCAAGATGCGGCGTCCCCAGAGGTATTTGATGCATCGGGCAGGACTCGAACCTGCGACCTTCGGCTTCGGAAACCGATATTCTGAATTCCATCTGAACTACCGATGCATACTTTATTAAATTTACAAAGAACTTAGCCTTACTTACTTAAAATAGACACACGAATACTAAGCGGAGAGTCAGAGGCTTGAACTCTGAAGAGTATAAACTCGGTAACTTTCGAAGCTACTGCCTTACCAATTAGGCTAACTCTCCGTACTTTAATTTGGCGGAAGTGATAGGACTCGAACCTATATGAGCTATTAACTCCTGGCTTAGCAGACCAGTGCAATCAACCAATTCTGCCACACTTCCAAGTTACTTTATGCTGATGTGTCTCCTTCAGGTTTGGCAGAGGGTGGGGGATTCGAACCCACATACCTTCTGACGGTTTGCCAGTTTTCAAGACTGGTGGCTTGCCAATTAGCCTAACCCTCTGCAATTACATTTGGTGCCAGTGGCAGGGATCGAACCTGCTTGCCGCAGAGACACCGGGTTTACAAGCCGGCCTCAAGTCCATTATGAGTTCACTGGCAAAACAACAAACCCGCATCACCGGGGGGTACCGGGAGCGGGTCTGCTCTTAAACCTAAATCCTTGTATTGCTTATCTTTTGGATTTGGGAGCGGGAACCCGCTCCCGCTGATCTAACAATGCTCAAATAGGCGATAATCACTTACCAGTTGTTCGGATGTGACTCTACCCTTCGGCATAATGGCTGATGGATTGGGCGTTGCCCCAAAACAGACCACGCCATTGAGCCGCCACTCGAACGAATGGAGCGCGCCTGTTGCGCCGCTACTCAATGTCTGTTTAGTTGTTTTGGTTATGCCCTTCATGGTTTCCTAAAATGGTTTATAGTTTCAGTTAATAAAGCGAAATGTACTTATACTCTTGTTGCGAAAAGTCGTCAAGCACTTTTTTATCGAATCATAAAAAATATTTACTATACGCCTTACTTTCTGCTGCACTATCAAGTTACTTTGAGAGTGGAATCGTCACTTTACTTAGAGTTGAAGAGATACTTTTATTGTGATCACTCACTAATACTTCATAATTCTTTCCAGTATTCGTATTGAACTCAAATGAACTAAGGTTCAGCTCTTTCCTATCGTTCGTATGTATTCCGGTGCGTAAGTGCTGCACAACTTTTCCATCGCTAATGAGCAGTGCGCTGTAGCGGGATTCGGGTGAAAAGAGGCCATCAAAACTGATCCAGGTATCGGAATAGACTTTCTTGAAACCGCGCAAAAAAGGCGTTGTGGTGGGTCTGTCTGATTCTTCGTAACAAACACTGGAGCTGAGCGTTGACACGCGTTCTTTAGAATATGCACGGAAAACATCAACATTCACAGTCAAACAACCACGCGGCGCGCCTTCGCCAAAATGATAGGTATCATCGAGCAATTGGGTTTGATACTGCTCCATATTCAAAATGATCGAACCACGTTCGCGCCGCCGGGTCACCATTTCATCTACTTCATTTTCTGTCTCGGTCTTTTTGCCATCTGCATCTTCCTTGACTTCGATTTTCTTGACCTTAATTGTGTAGCTGTAACTCACCTGAAGCGAGAATGATTCGGGGATAGATTCCAAAGCAATCACCTCAACTTTCAGGGGTTCACCTGATTTGAAAATGCTGCCATTGGTTTTGATCGCCAGATTTCCATCCTGCCATTGGGCCTGTGCAGAAATAGAAAGTATCAGAAGAAACGAGAGAGCAAGAACTGCGGCGAGAAAAGACTTCATAGGCTTCTCCTTATTGGTTGAGAGATGAAAAGGGGAGATTGGAGAGTAACACTATGCGGCGTGATTGTCAGTAGCCGAAGCAAGCAGATACTCGCGTAATTGTTGCTGTGCAAGAGCGCGGGCATCCGATTCTCTTCCCTGCCGGATTAAATCAAGAGCTTCAGAATCTGCAAAGGAACGCAGAAAATCACGGCGTCCCTCAAAGGTAGGAATGATCGTTCGCACTTGCGCGCGCAATTCTGCGGCGATTTCCAACAGAATTTCATACTCTGGGCCAATCAACTCGCTGATTTCGCGTTTGACACGCTGTGCAACAGTCGGGCTTTTGCCACTGGAAGAAATGCTGATTTGCAGGTCGCCACGCATAACGAGGGATGGCGTAATGAAGTTGCAAAGTGCAGGCTGATCTACAACATTACAAAGCATTCTGCGGTTAGCGGCGGCGTGTGCAACAAACTCATTGACTGCGGGTTGATTCGTGGCACAGATAACCAAAACTTTATCGGTCAAATCATCATCCTTGAATTCGCCTTGTCGAAAGGTAATGACACTTGAACGAACAAGCTGCGTTAGGTTTTCTGTGATAGACAAACTGACAACGTGAACCTGTGCGGCGGCTTCGACAAGCTGTAGGATCTTGCCTTCGGCAATGACGCCGCCGCCCACCACCAAGACAGGACGCCCTTTCAGGTCAAGACAGATCGGATAGTAACGCATTTGTCTTAGCCTTCTTTGTTGCGCATGAAATCAGCCAAACCGTTGAGCTTTTCCATCAGAAAATCGCGCCATTTCTGCTCGACGTCCAATTCATTGACGGATTGTTGCATGCACATCAACCACTGATCGCGCTCAGATTCACCAATCGGAAAGGGCGTATGGCGTGCGCGCAACCGGGGATGCCCAAACTTCTCCACAAATAACGGCGGGCCACCCAGCCAACCGCTCATAAACATAAATAACTTTTCGCGGGAACTGACCAGGCTTTCAGGATGGAGCGCGCGAAGCCCTTTGGCTTCGGGCAAGGTGTCCATCAAATCATAAAAACGATCCACTAATTTACGGACAGACTGTTCGCCGCCGATAGCTTCATAAGGAATAACTTGCATAGCGATGAAAAACCACGAAGAACACGGAGAACCCGAAGAAAGTTGTTCTAATTAACTGGCTTAATGATGGCTGTAAACGTTAGCAGCCTGATCAATTTTACCTTTCTCCGTCTACTTCGTTTACTCCGTGGTTCAATCTCTTACCCTCTCATTAAACTTTCGCATTGAGCGCCCGATTGACACGCTCAATGGCTTCATCAATTTCTTGTGTGCTGGCAAAGCCAATGACGATGGCATCAACATAACCGCAGGTCATCGCGTGGTGAATTGCTTTTTCGCGGTCGGCGGGGTCTTTGAAATCGCCTTCGCCAATGATTTTCATGCCGATAATGCCGCGCCCTTTGTCGTGCATGGCTTTGATTTCCTTCATCGCTAATTCCGGCTTACCTTGCGGTGCATGAACGTTCTTGTCATCACCGTCCACTTTGCGGCCTTGCGGATTAATGCGTGCCAGTTGCAATTGAATCCAGTCGTGAGTTGTCGCGGTTCTAAGCGCGGCCAAACCGTGACACGACATGCCTTTGAGCTTCAGCCAGCCTTTGTGCTGCGCTTCGTCAAAAGCGTCCATCATGATTTTGCACTCTTCGGGCCAATCGTGCTTGGTCGTGCAATGAATCAGCACGCTGTCAAAATAATCCGTGCCGACTTCTTTGCGGAAACGATCCAAATGTTTCATCGGGTTCAGGCGCGTGTCGTCTTCGATCCAGCGCATTTTGGTTTGGATGTACAGTTTTTCGCGCGGCAAACCTTTGATGGCGGCGTTCACCATATCGTGCATTTTGTATTGATCGGCGGTATCAATGTAGCGGATGCCATGATCGTAGGCATAATGCACCAGGCGATTGAATCCTTCCTGCCCCAACTCACGCTGCACTCTTCCATTCACCGTTCCAGTGCCAAGTCCCATCCGCGTGATTTTGACGTTTGATTTGCCAAGTCGGACTAAGTCGCTATGGCTTCGTTTGCCTTGTACAGCGGCTTCGACAGCTTCGATAGGATTATGGATAGGATTATTTTCAGCAGCACAGCCCAGCGTCAAAAGCGACGGCGTGAAGGCAGCGGCTCCAGCTAGTTCCGCAGACTTGCGAATAAAGCGGCGACGCGTTAGTTGCTCATGATTCTCGTGTTGGCTCACGGCGATCCTCCTTGTGAAAACAGACAAACCTTTTGAGATGACTCATCCTGACGCGAATTTCGTTCGTAGCGATTTACGCCGCGTTTGGCGCAGTATGAATATGCCGCATTTGAGATAAAAAAGTCTAGGAAAGTCAGGTTCCCCAAGACTTCCTAGACTTATCTGGATTGCTCAAAATAGGCGCGTTTAGTGCGTCACAACTCGACCCAGAGTTTTTGCCTGTTCGACCCATTGCCGGATGTCATCGGCGGTGGGAGTGTCAGGCGAAACATGCCGTTCCTCATTCGTGGCGACAACTTTGGCGTGCAAGTTGTCCGCATTCCGTTGCGCCAGTTCGGGAACGGAATCAACCCCGGCGACTTCAAGCAATTCGGCGTATTGCTCATCTACGCCGCTGATCCGACGCAAGTCGCAATGGTTGACCCAGCGTAAAATCAAGGCTTCGTCAATTCCAGACTCTGCGGCAATCTCTCTGCGTCCGACAGCAGTCTTGCCGCGTTCGAGTAAATCCGCCTGCATCTTGATACCTGATTTTGTGGAAAGCTTCTCGAAATAAACCGGGCCGATCCCTTGAATGCGAATCAGGTCGGGCACAATTTCAGCTTTTGCATTGCCAGTTTCCAGTTCCCTGATCCGCGCTTCCAGCGTGTGAATCTGACTGTCTTTCGCTTTGGCTTCAGCTTGAATTGCATTGAATTGTGCGCCGAGTGGTTCCAGCTCAGCCATGCGGGATTGCAAGGCCGAAGATTCTTTTTGCTTCTCATCCAACACGGCAAAGTATTTAACTTCCCAATCCTTTGCCTGTGCGCTTAATGGCTCCAATTCGCCAACGCGTTTTTGCAGTTCCTGAATTTCCCGGTCTTTGTCGCTGGAAAGTTGTAAGGCGTTTGCTTCCCAATCTTCCGCCTGCGATTTCGCTGTCGTTTGTAGCTCACCCAGCTGTTGTTGTAACGCATCGCGTTCTGAAATCAGCGATGCGATGCGAGTTTGCTGTGATTCATTTTCAGCCTTGAGCGTGGCCGCTTCATCACCACTGCCTTTCAGCGTCGTAGCCAGTGCGGCTGCCGCTGCCAGTTTTGTTGTCAAATCGCCAATTTCAGATTGCTTGCCAGACATCGAAGCCTCGGCGGTCGTCAGCTTCCCCTGCAAATCGGCGGTCGCGTTTTCTGCCGCAGCAAGTTTATCCTTTAGCGTAGTCAACTCTGCCGACAGCGCCTTGGATGCGGTAAGGTCTGCTTCCAAACTGCCAATGCGTTTGCGGAGCAAATCATTTTCGGCCTTGAGCTTTTCGACATCGGGGCCACCGCTTTTCAGCGTTGCAGCCAGCGCCGTGGCTGCCGCTAGTTTCGTAGTTAAATCACCAAGCTCTGAATGCTTTGATTGCAATGAAGTTTCTGCGGTGGCGAGCTTCGCCTGCAAATCGGAAGAAGAAGAATCAGATAAAGCGAGCTTTCCTCTCAAACTTTCGGCATCAGCAGAAAGCTTGTCGAATTCCAACGTTTTCGCATTGAGCGAGGCTTGCAATTCGGCGTATTTCGCTTCGTGATCAGCAATCGCGGCCAGATGGGTTTTGACGCCCGCATTGCAATCAGCAAGCTGGCCTTCAACAGCGGAAATCTGATTGCGGCTGTCAGCCCGCAGCGTTTCCAACTCCTTCTCTTTTCCGGCTAAGCGACCGCGCCAGGATTCTTCCAATTCGGCAGTTTTATTGCCCCCAAACAATGAACGCAGCAACCAGCCAATGACTGCGCCGATGATGCCTGCGATCAATAAACAAAGTAACATTCGTAAAATCAATTCCATCCAACTCATAATTATTTAGCCTCCTTCAATACGGTGAATTCCGTCCGGCGATTGCGTTGCAATCCTTCTGGCGTGTCTTCTTTGGCGACGGGTTTGGTTGATCCATAGCCTTTTGCTGTCAGGCGATTGGCGGCGACGCCGTGTTCAGTCAAATACTTCACACAGGCTTCGGCACGGCGCTGGCTCAAGGTCAGATTTTGTTTGGCAGCGCCACGCGAATCCGTGTGTCCGCCCACCTCGACCGGAATGCCAGGAATCTGTCCGAAGACCGAAGTCATTTGATCCAGAACCTCTTGGCCCTTCGGCGTGATGACATCTTTGCCAACTTCAAATTCGACGATCTTGCCAGCAATCGCTTGATTGAATTGCGCCTGAAAATCTGCGGCCTGCGCTTCGGTCAGTTTGCCTTTGACGACGACCCTGTCAATCAATGAAAGCGGCGTTGCGGCCTTAGTCGCATCCGCAATCAGCTTATTTTTCATGTCGTCAGAATCAACCAACCCACGCACGGTCACAGAACCGCCATCCATCGCAAAACCACCTTCATTGCTGGCCTGTTTTGCCAGGGGCAGCATCGCCACAGCGGCGGGCAACCACGTGGTAGTTGGGAAGCCCGTGCGCTCACTGACTTTTAAGTTGTCAATAAACTGGCCATCGCCATAAAGTCGTTTGGCTTCGGCTAAGACTTTGTCTTTGGACGCCTGATCGGGCAGCGTGCCGGACAATGTGACCTTGCCATCAAAAAGGCGCGCTTCTAAGTTGGGCGCGGCTAAATTGGCCGCAACAGGAGCGGTGCTATTGACAGAGGCAAACAATGTTGGCCCGTGAAAACTGATGCAAAGAAAACAGAGCAAGGCAAAGGCTAAGACTCCCAAGCCTATCAGCGTTTTCGTACTCATCCCATTTCCTCCTAACGCTTGATTAAGTGAGAGAAAGCTCTCTCGGTTTCGTTTCCCACTCCTCTTTGGCACAAGGCTATCCTTGTAACCTCAGAGCCCTATTTACTACTTCAATAATGAAGCCGTGTTATCAACTTCTGGTTGCCATTACGCAGATCGCAACTCAGGAAACCGCACATCGAGGAGGTAAAAACCGCTTACCGGATTATTAAATTTTGGAATTAGATGCGGGCAGGCTACATCGTTCTGGGAGAGCTGTCAATTTAACACTTGTCTTGAATCAGTTATCAGTTGGGTTTTGGTCGTGGGTCTTTGTTTCGCGCTCGCTTATTCTTGCCGTTTGTCGCTGCTTTTCAGCCCCAGCCATCTTCTCTTTGCTGATGCCGGGACGCGTTGATCGAAGGCCATTCGCTTTTCGGCAAAGCGCGCCAGCTTGACGAAAGGCAAGCCGAGCAGGAAGTAAATTGCTGCCGTCAGAATTCCGACACCGATGTAATCGTAATACGCCGTGGCAAGCTGGCCGTAGACTTTCGTCAATTCGACCATCGTGATCACCGACACAATCGAGGAATCCTTAAAAAGCGCGATGAAGTCATTCGTCACAGGGGGAATCACCAACCGCAAGGCTTGCGGAACGATCACGTGTCGCAGCGATTGCGCCCGCGTCAAACCGAGTGAGAGGGCCGCTTCCATTTGGCCACGCGGAATGGATTGAATGCCTGCGCGATAATTTTCGGCTTCGTACGCGGCGTAATTCAATCCCAGGCCAACAACAGCAGCGACCAATGGCGTCAGCTTGATACCGACGGATGGCAAGCCATAAAAAATCAAATACAACTGAATCAGCAACGGCGTTCCACGAACGACTTCAATGTAGCTGCGCGAAAGCCATACCAATGGACGCGGGCCGTACAGGTTCATTAACGCCAGCACCAATCCCACCGCCATTGCCACGATCATTCCCAAAATGGAAATCAGCAAAGTCATCGGCGCGCCCTGCAATAACAAAAACGGGAGGTAGCTCCAATACCGTTTCAATCGTTCGCCCCACGTTGGCTTGTTTGTGATGACTTTTGTGAAGTCCTCGTAGGCTTTGGTGGAGTTGGCGGACGAAGCCGAGGTGGCAGGCTGCGGCGTTCCGGTTAGCTCAATAAAAAGCTTTTCGGTTTCTTTATTCCAGATATTCCACTTTTCATAAATTCCGCGCAATTCGCCTGATTTGATGATGGTTCGCAATGCCTCATTGAGTTGAGCAAGCAATTCCTGATCCTGTTTGCGCACACCAATGCCGTACAAGACCGGCTCAAACGGCTCGCCCGCGAATTGCAGTTTTGGATTCGGTTTGACGTAATAAACGGCGACGGGCAATTCCATCAAAGCCGCATCCAGACGCCCGTAAATCAAATCATCCAGACAACTGACCTGACTGTCGTACGTGCGAACTTCAATGCCTCCTGCTTTTTCAAGCAGCGTGTGCGCCAGAGAAAATTTCAACGCTCCGGCGACTTTGCCTTTCAAATCCCCAAGCGAATTGATGCCCGTTGTACCTGCACGTACGGCGAGTTGCTCGACAGTCGCGTAGTACGGAAGCGTAAAGTTAATGACCCGCTTACGGTTGTCCGTAATCTCCAGCCCGTTCATCGCCATGTGGTAATTGCCACGCTGTAGCGCCGGAATCAGGCCATCCCACTGGTTCTGCACAAACACCGGGCGGCGTTTTAGCTCACGCCCCAGGGCGTTCGCCAAATCCACTTCAAAGCCGATGAGTTCACGCGGATTGTCAGGCTTGGAAAAAACAAAGGGCGCGCCACCTTCTGAATCTGCGCCCCAGCGGAGATCGTTCTGCGCGGCGACAGAGCGATGGAGCGACAGCGAGACAGCGAAAAGAAGCGACAGCGCAATAAAGCGACGCCAAGAGCAACCGGAGGCAAATCCCTGTTCGCTCTTTCCCTCTTTCTCGCTTTCGCTCTTTCTGCTTTGTGGTTCCATTAGAGAAAGTCTTTCAGAAATTGACGCGTGCGTTCGTCACGTGGTGTCGTGAACAGTTCTTCAGGAGGAGCGGATTCGACCAATTCGCCGTGATGCAAAAAGACAATGCGATCCGCAACTTCACGGGCAAAGCGCATTTCGTGCGTCACTACAATCTGCGTCATGCCTTCCTCATCCAGTTGTCGCATGATGTTCAGCACTTCGCCCACTAAGCCAGGATCAAGAGCCGAAGTGGGTTCATCGTATAGCATCACTTTGGGCGACATCGTTAAGGCGCGGGCAATGGCGGCGCGCTGTTGCTGTCCGCCGGAAAGCTGTGCGGGGTAATAATCAACGCGATTGCCGAGGCCAACTTTGTCCAGCAAGCTTCTGGCTCTTTCTTCGGCAGCAGCGCGACTCATTTTTCTGACTACCATTGGGGCTTTGATCGCGTTTTCGAGGACGGTCAGATGTGGGAAGAGATTGAAGCTTTGAAACACCATCCCGACTTCTTCGCGCAAAGCCCGCAGCTTTTGCTGAAAATCGCGGGGTTGTGCGCCGTTGTGTCGCTCCAGTTTGACATCGCCAATTTGCACACTGCCGCTGTCGAGCAGTTCCAACCCGTTCAGGCAACGCAGCAATGTGGATTTGCCGCATCCAGAAGGCCCGATCAAACAGATCAATTCGGCTTCCTCAACTGTGAAGTTGATTTGATTGAGCGCCGTATGCGAGGAAAAACTTTTACTCAAATCAGTGACAGAAATGATTGTGGACATCTTTGAATCCGATGTACGACAGGCGGGCCGCCTGTCGTACTTTACCGAACCATCAGCCGTAATTCGTCTATTCGTTGTGAAAGGTCGGCGCTGGATATTTGCCGAAATCGTTCGGGCAACATGGAACGCGTCGTAGCTTCGCGGGCAGCAACCAATTCCTGATATTCAACGGCAACTTCATCACGCGCAGGAGTAAACTCAGTGGCAACCTCTTTCAGATCGTCATTGGTCACTTCGGTGCGGCCTGCCTGACGCGCGACACGGCGAGTACGGATAATGATGGATTCGATGTCAGCGCCGGATAAATGCAGCAGATTTTTGGTAATCGGCGTCCAATCGTCAATCGTGTTCCTGATCTTATTTTTGCGCGCCATTGCCGTCGCAATTTCCAGCCGATCTTCTTCGGTTTCAGGATAAAACAGCGAGATATGCTCTTCGGCACGTCCCTGTCGCTTCAAGTCAATCGGCAATAAATCCGGGCGCGAAGTCATCAGAATCCACAGAATGCGCCCGCGATTTTCGGTGTTGCTCATCGCGGCGGCGATCTTGGAAAACACGCGCTGATCCACGCCGGAATCGCCGCCCGAATCCCGATTGCCAAGTGCGGCATCGGCTTCGTCAATCAAAACTACGATAGGCGAAAGCGCTTGCAGAAGGTTGAGGATTTTTTCGAGATTCGCCTCAGTCGAACCGACCCATTTGTCGCGGAAGTTTTTGAACTCGACGACGTTCAGGCCGCAATCTTTGGCAAAGCATTCGGCCAGAAATGTTTTGCCCGTGCCAACAGGGCCGGAAAACAAAATCCCCATCGGCGCTTCTTCGCGATTTCCTTGCTTGATAACTTCGGCAATATCTTTCAAATAATCTTTCGCCGCTTTCAATCCGCCAACGGTATCAAGACCGAATTTCGGATCAGTGAACTCAATTAACCCAGCGCACTCGGCTTCGATAATTTCTTTTTTCTTGGCCCGCACATCATTAAAAGTGAGGCCATCATCCGAGATGACCGCCGCACGCAACAAACCGCGCAGGTGAATAAAATTCAAGCCTGAAGTCATCGCGGCCAATTGATTGACGTGCATTTCCATGCGCATTGGATAGGCTTTGATATTTTCACTCAGATATTCCAACCGTTCGGCCTCATCCGGGTACGGAATTTTGATATTTACCAGCCGTGAATTCTCGCGGATGCGTTGATGCACATCCGAAACGGATTCGGCGATCAGAATGACCAGATTATCTGTTTCGAGCAGGCGCGGATGCGTCATCCAGCGTTGCAATGCAACCAGCGTGTTACGCTCATCGCCCGATAAATAAGTCATTTCACCCGCAGGCAGGATCGTTTCGACAAAGTTGATAATGACTGCCACTTTGTCGGCATAAAACAAAAAGCGTTCGATCAAAGGCAGGGCTTTGGCGGGGTCGCGCGGCAATTGCGAGGCGGCACTGACATTCATTAAAGGATCGGCGACGCGTTGATGCGCAACGAATTGCCGCAAGGTTTCGTCGGAATCAAAGGTCAGCCCTTCGCTGCGGTTGTAAGCAACGATTCCTTTGTTGCCAAGCAATTCTTTCTGCAAAAAGGTAAGCAAAGAAACGTAGCCGGAACGCGCGCGAATCAGGTCGTAAACGTTGTGATGCAAAAGAAAATGGCTCGCTTCGCCTGCGCGGTATTTCAGCGCGAGTTCTTCGGCCCAACGCGGCAGCTTGCCCGCAGTGCTTAATGAATGTTGTCCGTTTGGCATGGGTGGTTCATTCTCCAAAAACAAAAAGAGGCACGAAGAAGACTTTTGCCAAACTTCGTGCCTCTTCGCATCTCTGAGGGTGAATTGTCATTTGTTGCGCCGCTTCACAGGCGGTTTCGTCGCAGTCGTTTTCTTCTCTGCTGGCTTCGCTTGTCCCTGTGACTTTTCCGTTGCTGGTGTTTTGTCTGTGGGCGCGGCCTTTTCCGGCGCTTTGGGCGGCGGAGGTGGCGCGATGGCGAAGGTTAATAATGCACTGGCAGGTGAATTTATGCCAGCGAGTTCCGTCGTTGGGAATTCCCATTGTCTGGCAGCGGCTAACGCTTGCAGATTGCCTTCCGGCAGAGAGGATTCCCAAATATTCGCATTGGCAACTTTGCCATCCGCACCAATCTCAACCCGCACTTGTACTTTGCCAAAGAATTTATTGTTCTTTACCTCATCTGACCAAACTGGCTCCACTTTTTTGGAGGCTTTACTTTGTAATTCGGCAGATTTGGTCGCATCGAAAGACCACGCCGAAGGCTTGTCCGCATCAACTGTCAGTGACAGCACCAGATAATGGTCATATTGTTCCAGAATCGGGGCAAAGCTGCGGTCACGAAAATATACGGTGTAAACATCATGCTTCAGCCGCAAACCATCTGTCGTGAAGAAATAGCTCATCCCCGGCGCAATTTCAAACCCATTATTTGCCATTGACATGGGAACCGGATGTGCCGCCTTTGGGCCACCATAAAAATTAGCATCTATGATGGCTGTTGTGTTGATTGAGTCATCATCTCGCAACCCTTGCGCAATCAAGAATTGAAATTCCAGATGTGGCCGCATGGGATCGCCAACCATTAAAATGCCGGGCTTGGGAATCATGAAAAGCCGTAACTGCTGCGTCCGAAGTAAGGCGACACCTGAGGCAGCAGGATAGGCTTTCTGCATATTGCTGAGCCATTTCTCGTCATCCGTCTGAGCCGCCGTTCGCAATCGAAAAAGCTGATTAGTCAGTGGTTCCTGGTTCCGTTGCGTACGCACGACAAAAAGTCGTGCCGTCACATAGGTCGGCTTTAAATCCTCTTCCTGTGCCCAAGCCGGAGCGGCAGCAAAAAGGAATGCCAGGACGAAGAAAAATAAAATGCGGTGAGAAGTTTGGTAAGAAAACAAGTTGGAATACCTCCGTGCGTGAGTAGTTTGGTAGCTCATAATGAACCGCTGGAATTTGCAAGACGTGCGGAGTCGGGATCACTGACTGCAAATTGTTATCGCCGTTCGGCTGCCAATGTGGGGCGCGAGGTAGCAGTCGAAGAAGAGGAGGCGCTCGTGAATGAATCGAGCTGACTCATAATCGGCGCTGTATGTTGCAACATTTCGCGTGTGGATTCAATCGAAGAAATCAAAGTATCGAAATCAAGCGACGACATATACTCAGGTCCGGGCATCGTCACCACCTGATCATTCACCAATCCGAAGAAGTTTTCAATCATCTGCAACTGTGCTTCGACCCGTTTTACGCTTCGCTCAATGTCATTAAAGGTATCCAACCGTCGCCGCAAAATCTGGACGTTCTTTTCGTGTAACGGGCGGGTGGCATCATCAGCATTCGCACAAGTACGTTCGGCCTGACGAAGCTGGTTTTCGACTGCCTGCGGATTGATGGAACGCAAATGCATCTTGCGGCGACGATATTCGTCCAGTAAATCAACAAATGCTTCCCAGGCAGTTTCAAGTTCACGCATCTGCGGTGGGTCATCTTTTAATCGGGCGAACTTTTTGAAGTTACTGCCGATTTGAGTTTTCATCCAACTCAGATACTCAACCGCTTCGCGCTCGCGGGGGTCAAAAGTCTTGATTAATTCCTGGCGTTGGCGATTGCATGCCTGCTGTAAGGCATGGCGCGCTCGCTGATCCACAATACGCCGATAAAAAATCGAGGCGGGAACTATCGCCAAATAAGCGGATTCAGAAACAATCGCACCAACTGCAACCACGGCGGCATCCATTGCGCCAAATAATGACGCGTACGCCGTGCCAGCGACAGCCAAAAGCAGGCCGCCAACATTCAGCGGTTCTTTTAGCGCGGATTGGAGATATGAGATTTTGCGCTCCATAACTTCTGGCGGAATTGTGATACGCAATTCCGCCGCGCAAAGATTCAAGTATTTAGCGAAGCCATAGCTTTTAGCCAGTGGCCAGAAAAAGAGTGTGCTAAAAAAGAATCACGGCTACTCAGTCGTGCGGGCGCGATTCGGAATCGTATCATCCGCAGCACCCAATGTCTTTTCTGAATTCACCAGCGGCGAGCCTTCTCCTAATGACGGCGTAACCGCATCGGGTATCAAGCCCATCTGCCGTTTATAGGCCAGCAAGCTATCCTGGGCCTCAAAATTCGCGGCCTCCATTTCGATTTCCTGCATCTTGTTATCAAGCGTGTTGGTGGCCATTTCCGCTTTGGCTTCGGCTGTGGCGGCACGACGGGAAATCTTCTCACGCATATCGTCAAAGGTCGCCGAATCGTCACCAATCTGGAAGCTGGTCATCGTTTGCGCGATTTGCTCCTGCATCTTGGCCTGTTTGCTCTGCGCAATCAACTGCATGGCTTCATCCGTCTTTTTCTTCATCTGCGCCATGTAATTGTCGCGGAACTTCATGGCCTTCCCTGAAGCATCTTTCGCGCTCAGCAGTTGCATTTTGGTGACTTCCAAACCTTTTTGTGTCGTTTGGAGTTCAGCGATCCATTGCGTAGCGATGTCATCACGGCCCATTTTAATCGCGGCTTTTACTTTGCTGTCCAATTCAGCCACTTTGGTCTGTGCCTGCTCGACCTGCCGGGAGAGTAGTTTTTCATTGGCGACAACTTGCGCAACGTTATTATTCATCTCCGGGATCTTGTCGCGCATATCACGAATTAACTGTTGGAGAATCAATTCCGGGTCCTCAGCACGGTCAATGATTCCACCAAAGATGGAGCGGAACAGCCTTACGATTCGATTCCACATGGTTTTTTGTTCCTCATTTGAATGATGATCGGGTTGTAATCCTTATCATATTGGGCCTCATTGGTATTGCTCTTCGGCTATGAGGCTTGCAGCCGGAATGCAGTATAACAAAGTTTTCTCAACTCACACAGAATCAACGCCTCTCCGACAAATTTATCTGATGCGGTACGTTTTTTTCATCCTCCTGATTTTATCTGATCAGATTTTCGCTAAACTATTAGTCTCGGAATTGACATTCACACAGACCAAAGTTAGCTTTACGGTGAACGATCACACATTGTATTTACGTTAGTACTCACGCGGTATCTTTTGGGTTCTAATCTGGATTTACCGGCAGCTAACAAGATTTTTATTGAGGCTCACAAGTAAGCTTCGAGGAAATTGAGTTACAACTTCCTTTCAGACTCACAATTAGGCCTGTGTTGACCTTGCCCAGCCGGCACTCGTGGCAACTCTCCTGGCAAATTTATCTGATGCTCACGACATACGCAGCATCTAGGCTCTGTATCTCAATAATGTGTGGGTGAAGAGCTCTCGGCTCTAGCCGCTCCCCCAGGCTATTTTGCTCACCTCCAAATCAGTATCGCTACTTTCGGAGGAAATTTCATGAAACGACTCGTGTTCCTGGCAGGATTCTTAAGTCTTGCTCTACTCACCAACCTCAGTTTCCGTGTCCCCACCACAGTGGAAGCACAAGCTGTCTGCTTAACGGGCACCGCGCCAGCCTTCACTTTCGGCACCCAAAAGAATGTGCCTCTGCCGGGCGGCGGCGTCCTGCCCGATGGCGACCTGTTCTATCTCGGGGCGAATGGCTTGCAATTCACCACGCAATCCCCCGGAGCCAGCTTCTTCACCATCACCCCCAATTCCAATGCCAACTTTGGCAGCTATCCGGGCTATCCCAACACCACTTCCCTCGGCTTTGTGGCCACTACTCCCAATGCCATCTCCACTGCTGTGTCCTGTCTCGATAGCATCTGGGACATCAACTTTGAAGTGGCGGGCACGGGCGCAACAGCAGGCGATGTCATCACGTTGTACTTCCAACAACCCGATGGCAGTGGTCGCCGAACCCTCGTTCAACTCACCGTCCAGGCTGATAACAACAGCGCACGCGTCACCGGTTTATTGGCAGGTGCAACGCTGGACGCCGTTGGCCACTCGCCGACCACCATCGGCACCTTGTTGCCCTATGAAGAAGCCGCCGGAACAGCTGGCAATCGCACCCGGTTAATCACGCTGGCCTTGCCGATGAATGGCACGATCCCGGATTGCAATCAGTTGGTGGTGGAAGTCAACCGCGCGGGCGGCAGTGGCCGAACGACCGTGGCGCTCATCAACATCGTGGTGACTCGCAATGCGACGACCACGGCGACGGGCACCGGCATCCAAACGGGTCAACAAGGCACCTATCCAACAGCGGCTCGCTGCGCCAATGTTTGCCCGGCTTGCCCGACCATCAGTTGCGATCTGACGATCTGCTTTGCCGATGCTTGCACCTGGTGCAATCGTCTTGACTTCGCCAGCTATCGTCGTGACTACTGGGTCAGCATTCCCAACTACAATATGGGGTTGATGGTTAGCCCCTATGGCTTCAATGGCATTCTGGTCAGGCAAGCGCTGGGTTGCAGTGGCTTTACCCGTAACGATCCATACTCCAAGATGGTGGCTGAGTATGTGGCCGCACAATTGAGCGTCCAACATGCGCTGCCCTTCTGGTATCCGCAATTGAGCAAACAAAAACTCGCGTGCCACGTTCGCGTGCCGATGGCGATGCCGGGGATGCCTGCACCAGCCAGTTCACTGCCTGCGACCTTAAGCAATGGCGTGGTTCTGGATGGCAATTCATCCCTGCAAGACCTCTTCACGGCCACGAATTGGGCGGCTTTGAAGGGCAACACCTCGGATCATCAGAAGTTGCTCGCCATCTACATGCAACTCAACAACTGCAAGAAAGACTAAGACCTGATTCAAAGTCTTTGTTGTAAAAACACGACAGCCTCAATCTTTTCGGATTGAGGCTGTTCCTTTTCCGCCAACCAATTACTTTATCGCGTGCCTATATCACGCCGAAAATGGCATCCCTCAAAATGAATTTTTTCGACGCCCTGATAAGCTAAGGAAGTCGCTTCTGCCAACGTTGCTGCCCGCGCCGTCACAGCCAGCACACGCCCACCTGCTGTCTCAATCACGCCATCTTCGCCTTTTCGTGTGCCAGCCTGAAAGACGGTCACGCCTGGAATTTGTTCGGCATCAGCTAAGCCTGAAATACTTTTGCCTGTGGGATAGCTCCCCGGATATCCGGCTGAAGCCATCACGACGCAGCAGGTTGAATCATTGCTCCAAACGGGTTGCACCTGTGCCAATTCGCCGCGAGTTGCAGCTAGCAGGATTTCAGCCAAATCACTATCCAGTCGCCGCAAAACCGCTTGCGTTTCGGGATCACCAAGCCGAACGTTATATTCCAAAACCTGTGGCCCATTTTCCGTCAGCATCAGGCCGATAAATAAAACGCCTCGGAAATTAAATCCTTCCGCGCGCGTTCCTTCCAGGCTGGGTTCGACAATCTCCGTGATAATGCGCTTTTCTGTCGCGTCATCCAACATGCCCGGCGTCGAGAACACGCCCATTCCTCCTGTGTTTGGACCTTGATCGCCATCGTAAACGCGTTTGTGATCCTGTGCAAAAGGCAAAGCGCTGAAGCTGTTTCCGTCGGTAATAATCAAATACGAAAGTTCACGCCCCACCAGACATTCTTCAATCAGTAACCGATTTCCTGCCGCGCCTAACTTCTGGCCTGCCATAAAGTCATTGATCGTTTGTTCCGCAGTTGCCTGATCTTCTGCCACGACAACGCCTTTGCCTGCGGCCAGCCCATCGGCCTTGATCACCAGCGGATATTTGAATGAGCCATCACGCACAGCAGTCAGCGCAGATTCTTGCGAATCACAAAACACCGCACGGGCGGTCGGGACATTGTGGCGCTGCATAAACTGTTTGGCAAAAACCTTGCTCCCTTCCAGTTGTGCAGCGGCTTGCGTCGGGCCAAAGATTGTCAAGCCACGAGCAGTAAACGCATCCACGACGCCATCCACCAGCGGTTGTTCCGGGCCGACCACAGTCAGGTCAATCTTTTCGCGTTCGGCAAAATCGGCCAGCCCGTGGATTGAGCTTTCGTTAATGTATGTTGACAGACTTAAAATTCCGGCGTTGGTAGAGTTGTTGTAAATCTGTGTGACGAGTGGACTGCGCGACAAAGCCCAAACCAATGCATGTTCGCGTCCGCCAGAACCGATGACTAAAACCTTCATGTCGTTCGTGATGAAATCCCTTCTTTGTGGAAAATGAATAACGGCAGGCAGAATGCGTGCCCCTACGACGTTTGTCAAGCCACGTGTCTTGACCCCGGATGACAGATTGTTGTACCTTCCCTGTTTCTTTCGTGGCCTGTCACGCAAGCTTCTGGCGCAGGCTTAAGCGCAATGAATGGTAACGAAATATTTTATGCCAGCAGGGAGGTGAAAATCGCTTGGCAGAAGTTAAACTAGGTGAAGGCGAGTCGCTGGAAAGCGCACTCCGCCGCTTCAAACGCAAGGTGCAGCAAGAGGACATCATCAAAGACGTCAAACGTCATCAGTTCTATATGCCACCGGGCGAAAAGCGCCGCGTCAAATCGGCGTTAGCACGCAAACGGAATCGCAAGAAAGTCCGTCGCGTTTACGAATAAACGACGGGATTTCCGTTGCGCCACCTCTCAACAAGCAAAAAGC
>JAFDVL010000035.1:34238-79802 GCA_018268995.1 Acidobacteriota bacterium
GCTTTTTGCTTGTTGAGAGGTGGCTTCCGCCTTTTTTCGACTTCCCTTCTGACTAAAGCGCAACACATTTGAAATGAGAGTGTTGCTAATTTGCAGCAGAGCGTATTTCCTTAGTCTTCCACCTGGCCCACATCTTACTTATTCTCAGTCAGTTAGTAACTCACTTGATTTCCAGCATTCCTGGCCTGTTTCTTGCTAAGACATTCTGCTTTGAATAGCTACCCCTTTTGAATGATGGAATAAATGACGAAACAAACGACTATCGGAAACAGCTTTACAGTCAGCGGAGTAGGCCTGCACTCAAATTCACCTGTTAATGTGCGTGTGCTTCCGGCTCCAGCCTACACCGGGTATCTTTTTCGCCGCACCGATCTAAATAATTTTGAAATCCCTGCTGCACCGCAATTCGTAGCCCACGTTAGTTATGCCACCACGCTGATGAAGTCGGGCGTCATGATTGCGACCGTCGAGCATTTGCTTTCGGCCCTGATGGGGTCTGGCGTAGACAATGCCATTATCGAAGTGGATTCGCTGGAAGTTCCGATCCTGGACGGCAGCAGCGAGCAATGGATTGAGTTAATCGAACAAGCCGGAATCGTTGCTCTCTCAGCGCCGCGTGCCTTTCTGAAGGTACTCAAAAAAATCGAAGTAACAGAAGGCAACCGATCTATTTCCATTTCCCCTGCCGATGAATTTCGCATTACTTGCGAGATAGATTTCAATCATCCGATGATTGGCAAGCAACGCGGCGAACTTTGTCTGTATAACGGACGAGCGGCATATGATAGCTACATTGCGAAAATTGCCCCGGCGCGCACGTTCGGTTTTGTTCACGAATTAGAAATGCTGCGAAAAAGTGGTTTGTGCCAGGGCGGATCGCTGGAAAATGCGATTGCGCTGACGCCAGATGGCATGCTGAACACTGAGCCGTTGCGCTTTGCCGATGAATTTGTGCGACATAAAATTCTCGACATCATCGGCGACTTAGCCTTAGCCGGAATGCCAATTTTAGGCCATGTCCACGCCGTTCGATCCGGCCACGGTCTTCATACAATGCTGCTCTCAAACTTGCTGCGTGACCGCGCGGCGTGGGAAGTAACTCGACACAATGATTAATATGACTTTGGATGAGTTTCAGACTTCGCTCCAAGCCCCAACCCCACCCAAAGAATTAAGCCTCGCATTACAAGGCCTATGGCACGATGCAAAAGGTGATTGGAATGCTGCACACGAATGCGCGCAAAATCAGGATGACGAACAAGGGGCGTGGGTGCATGCCTATTTGCACCGCAAGGAAGGCGATAAAACCAATGCCGGATATTGGTATCAGCGCGCAGGTAAGCCCTTTTCAAAAGCACCGCTGGAAATCGAATGGGAAACGATTGTGATGAGCCTACTTTGAAGTCGCACGGAAAATCGGCGAGGTGAGGCGCGCAGGTAACAACACCAAATCCTCAACCAAACAGCCTAAAATCGTAATTGCCGACAGAATTCCAAACGTGGCGACGGGCCAGAAATTGGACAAGGAAAAGACAGCGAACGCAGCGGCAATGGCAATATTCGCATAAATAATTGGCCTGCCAGACAAACGCATACTTTCGACAATTGCATCGCGGACAGAAGCATGATGGGGCTGGATACTGCGAAAGCGCACGATGAATTGCACCGCATTGTCCACGGCTAATCCAAGCACCACGCTGGCAACCAGACTTGTCGTCATATTCAGCGGTGTTTCGCTCCAGCCCATATAACCAAAGAAAAACAACACGGGCAGCAGATTCGGCACAAGCGCGGTAATCCCGACGCGCCACGATTTAAAAAGAAGGGAAAGCACAACATAAATCGTCAGCAATGCAATGGTCACGCTCTGTAATTGCTCGCGCGCGATCATATCCGATGTGCGATTCATCAAGGCAACCGTGCCTGTAGCATACACACGAAACTCTGGCAGCAAGTCTCTGCCCTTCGCTTCGATGGAATGAACAGCCTTCGACATCGCCGCCGAACCAGTCAAGGGCGAGCGCACCAACAAGCGGGCGCGTTTGCCATCATCCGTAATAAATTTACGAAGTTGTTCCCGGTCAGACATCAGTTCGCGCACAATCTTCTCATCCGTCGGCAGCGCATAAAATTTGGGGTCGTTATTATGAAACGCGCGATTGCCGTGCTTGATAAAATTCACAACCGAAAGCGCTTGTCCCCGACTGGCGGATTCAGCGAAGGATTGCAGTTCTTCAATGCGCGCAAGAACCTGCGGCGTTTCCAATGCGCCGTCTTTGCTGGCTTCGACGATCACATCAAAACTGATGGCTCCGGCTAATCGCTTGCCGATTTCGACCGAGCCGATGGCGGCCTCAGTGCCCGGCTTGAAAAATCCGTAATAATCCACATCTATGATTAGGCGAAAGATTCCCACAATACTCAGCAGGCACATCAAGCCCGTCACGAGGTAAAGCAATTTCTCTTTAGAAACAGCAAGGCGTCCTGTTTTTTCAAGCCCGGAAATCAATTGTCCGCCCAATCCACAATTCAATCGAACGGCCTTTTCTCCCATTACTGCCAGCACCGCCGGAACAAAGGTCAGCGAAAGAACCATCGTAAAGGTAGCACCCAACGCAGCGTAAATCGCCGTGCCTTTGATCCCCGGAATTCTGGTGAAGGCTAATGACAGAAATCCGGCGATGATCGTGAGAGCAGAAACAATGACCGGCAAAGAAATAAAACTGAGTGCCTGATTAAGAATCCGAAATCTTGAATTTAATTCCCTGGCATCCTTCGACCGCGATTGCTCCAATGCGATTTGATTGAAAACGTGAATCACATACGAGCATCCGATGGCTAACAGCACCGTCGGCAACATCAGACTCAAGATCGTGAATTTTGCGCCGATATGTCCCATCAAGCCAAACACCCAAAGCAACCCAATCCCCACCGTCAGCAAAGGCAGCACAACCGCAACCAGCGAGCGAAAACAAAGCCAGAGCAGGAAAGCAACCAAGACCAAGGTCAGGGGCAAAAACAAAGTCAGATCACGGCGCAGCGTTTCGACCCCTCGCCATTGCGAAAAAGGATCGCCTGCAAAAAATGCCTGGTTGAAGCCTGCCTGCTTTGCCAGATCGTAAATTTGGGAGGTCAGCTGATAGCGCTCATCCGTGGACAATTCTGGCCGGAACAGAATATTGAGCGCGGCTGTCTTGCCATCCTGCGAAACGATTTGCCCAACAAATAATTTGTCATTCAAGGCAATTTGACGCGCTTCGGCCAGCCGGGCGGGAACGATCCCTTGTAAATCAGGAACTAACTTTTCCAACGTCGCGCCTTCTGCATTGCTCCGCGCAAACGGCGCATTGCTGAGGCTGATGATTTCAGCTACGCCTTTTAGTTTTTCGATTTGCTGATGTAGGGTACGAAGTTTGGCAAGATTCGCCGGGGCAAAGGCGTCATCGCTTTCGACTGCCACCACCAAAACCAAATCGTCCCCAAAACTCTTGCGAATGCTATCGTAATCCTCTCGTTCACGGCTGTGTTCTTCGACAAACAACAAGGGCGAGACATTCAGCTCTAAGCCGTGGCGTAAGCCAGAGCCTAAAAACACAGTCAAAAGGATAACTGCAATGATAACGAGCCAGGGACGATGAATGATGAGGTGAAGGAGCGTAGATTTCATTGACAGTTGTCGCCGTTGGATGCGATGTCGGTTTGCCGGTATCCGTCGCCAAACAACTGACAACCCGCAACGGATAACGAAACACGTTTATTGAATCTGCTTTTGACTTGCGGCAGTTACGTTTTTGATGAGATTAGCTTCCGTAAAAAGCGAAGCGGGCAGATTGGTGTCGTATTTCATGTTGCGCGTTTCGAGTTTTAGCTTTTGATTCCGCCCGTGATCCTCAATCTCCATTGCGGTGATGGTTTGGTAATTCTGGATTGTTTTGACCTCACGAATTTGGATCGTTTTTGCTTTTTCTGTCGTCGAGCCATAAAGGTCAATTCGCTGAATTTTTGTGCCGCTCGCATTATAGGCAACAACAACTTTTGGATAGCTCAGGCTCAAATCGCTTTTTGCTTTTAGCTCAATCTGCATTTCCCCTTCCGTTGCGCCCGCTGGTGTCACGACTGTGGCGTTCACCAGTTCATAGTTACCAAATTCCATTCCCAGCATTTCCTGCACGGTGCTTTTGGAACCACGGAAATTTAACGGGTTGTCAGATTTCAGGTGCGTCACTTTTTTCAATCCAGCCAGGTACGAAATCGCATCCGTTGGTTTGCCTGTCTCTTCAAAAGCCAGCAAGGCTTTCTCGCTTTCTTCGGCTGGTGCAAGCACGGTCATCAGGGTTGAGACTTTGTTGCCCTCGTACTTTCGCTGCAAACGAAAATCCATTTGCTGTGCCTTCCCCTCAGCGTCGGTGAAGGATAACCGCAGGTCGGCGGTGGAGTCTTTGCACCCGTCCTGTGTGGCTAATTGATTAATGCGCTTGGCGGCCTCGTCCTTCGGAAAAGCAGTGGTGGCCGCTGTAGCAACAGGCGTAGCGGAAGAAGTGGCATTCGGGGTTGTCGGAGTAGCCGAATCACAAGCACTGAAAAAAAATACGCCGAGGGCACATAACAAAAGTAAGATGAAGTTATTCTTCATAAATTGCTTAAAATTCTCCTGCGGTAGTTTTTTACTGCGTTGACTTACGACACATACTTAATGATACAAGCGTAGCGGTCAAGAGGCCTGCCCCACTAATTGCATCTTCACAGTGAAAGAAGTTACAGAAAATTTGAGACGGTGTTTGGAAATTCTGTTGTTTTTGAATAGCCCAGTCGTTCACGGCTGGGTGACCACCAAACAAAGGCTCAAAGCCTGATTCAGCGGGCTTTTCGCTCGGCTTAAGCCGCTGGAGAAGGACGCCCAAAGCGTCCTCTTTGCTCTTTCCTGCATTTTCCCCAGCCGTCAACGACTGGGCTATTGAGAAAACGCAAACCACCAGCAAAGGCTGGAGAACTCAGAACGCCTGTCCACATAGGATTTCGACCTTACCAGCCAGCGCTGAACGTTCCCATCGGTTTCAGGGAACGAATGCTTCGACCATCAATTTGGCAATTCATCGCCGTCTGACGTGACACAAAAAAGATGACAGGGTATGATTCGCACGCTTAACTTTCACAAAACGAACTAGACCAACAATGACTGAAAAAAATTATTTGATTACGGGAGCGCACGGCTTCATTGGGGCGTGGGTTGTCAAACGATTGCTAGCCGCCAATGCCGGGCAAGTTGTGATGTTTGATCGTAGTGCCGATCCGCGCCGTCTGCGCCTGATTATGGACGAAGACGAAATCGAACGAACGTCCTTTGTAGCGGGCGATATTACGGCAGCCAATACGCTTCCGCCGATTGTCGAGCAGCACGGCATCACGCACATCATTCATCTGGCCGGATTGCAGGTGCCCTCCTGCAAAGCTGATCCACGGATGGGCGCGATGGTCAATGTTATCGGGACAATTAATGTCTTTGAGGCGGCGCTGCATTCGGCGGGGCAGGTAAAGCATATCGCGTATGCCAGTTCCGCAGCGGTCTTTGGGAAATCCGACGATACGCCACAAACCGAGGACAAGGCTGGCAATACAGGTTCGCATTACGGTGCGTTCAAGCGTTGCAACGAAGACAATGCGCGAATTTATTTCCTCGACAACGGCATTAGCAGCATTGGGTTGCGCCCGCTTACGGTTTATGGCGTAGGGCGCGATTTCGGTGTCACGTCCGATCCGACCAAAGCGATGAAAGCCGCAGTGGTCGGGCGTCCCTTTCATATTCGATTCGGCGGGCGCACGGATTTTCTGTATGCCGCCGATTGCGCTGACGCCTTTATTCGGTCGGCGGATTCAGAGCAGGAAGGCGCATTTGTTTTCAATCTGCACGGCGAAACGGCGGCCATTGCTGACATCATCGCGGAAATCGAAACCGAAGTTCCCGCCGCAAAAGGAACCATCACGCAGGCGGAAAACATCATGCCGATTCCGGCGGAACTGGATGATTCGGCAATCATCGCCACGCTTGGCGATATTCCGCATACTTCGCTTCGGCAGGGTGTGCAGGAAACAATTGCGCGCTTCAAGGTCTTGCACGAACAAGGCAGATTGGACACGGCGGATTTGGATGTATGAAAGCCTTAGTTCTGTACGATGCTGGGCGGATGGAGTTGCGCGACCTGCCACAACCTACGCCGCAACCACATGAAATCCTCTTGCAAGTGGGCGCGGTCGGATTGTGCGGCACCGACTTTCACATCTACGAAGGCAAGGCGAATTACAATTTTGATACGGTAGGGCGTTGCATTCCCCTCAATGAGCAAGCCCAAATCCTCGGTCACGAGTTTTGCGGCACGGTCGTGGAAGTGGGGCGCGAAGTCAAAGACCTGAAAGTTGGCGACCGCGTCCTGATTGACCAGGGCATCAATTGCAGCAGTCGCAATCTGTTACCTGAACAATGGTGTGAATATTGTGTCACGGGCAACAGTCATCAATGTTCGCAGTACGAAGAGTTGGGGCTGACAGGAAGACAAGGCGCATTAGCCGAATTTATCGCGGTGCCCGCAGTCAACGCGATTTGCATTGAAGGCGCGTTGTCGTTCACTGAAGCGGCATTGTGCGAGCCGCTCGGTTGCGTCATTCATGCCTCGCAGGTACAAATGAAAATGCCTGCGCGCTACACATTTGGCGGCGAACGACCGATCAAAACGGTGCTGATCTGCGGCGCAGGGCCGGCTGGATTGCTCTTCACGCAATATTTGCGCAATGTCGTTGGTTACAGTCGGCAACTGATCGTCAGCGAACCGAACGAAAAACGGCGCAAGCTCGCAGAAGAATACGGCGCAACGACAATTGATCCGACAGCAGTGGATATTGTAGAAGCCATCCAGGACTTGACGCAGGGCGAGCGTGTCCAGTATTTAATCGAATCAGCGGGCGTTGCCCAATTATTCACGCAAATTCCTGGGATATTACGCAAACAGGGCACGTTAATGATGTACGGTCACGGTCACCACGGCTTAGACCTGGGCGCGATGAACAGCGTGCAGTTTTTAGAACCGACGATTCTGTCTCCGTGTGGCGCATCCGGTGCGATTGACGAAAATGGAAGGCCGATCATTCACACACAGGCGCTGGATTTGCTCAGCGGTGGATTGATCAATGTTTCGCGACTGATTACGCATCAATATTCGTCGCTCGCATCCATCTCAAAGGCGTTCACGCAAGATCGTTTTGCCAAGGACTACATTAAAGGCGTAGCAGTATTTAACCAATGAACATTCCAACTATGAAATCCATCAAACTAGCTCTTTCTCTCGCGCTTTCACTTTCCCTGTGCCTCATTTCCCTTTCCTGCAATCGGGCAGGCGGCGGAGGCAGCGGCAAACCGCAAATCGCCGTGATTCCGAAAGGCGTTTCGCATAACTTCTGGCTTTCGATTAAAGCCGGAGCCGAAGCCGCTGGGCAGGAGCTTGGCGCGGACATCATCTGGAAAGGCCCGGCCACCGAAACTGATTACACTGGACAGGTCAACATTGTCGAAGATGCTATCAACAAAAAAGTGGACGGCATCGTGCTTGCGCCTTCAAGCGGTGACGCATTGGTAACTCCGGCCAAAAAAGCCAAAGAGGCAGGGATCACCGTTGTGATCATTGACTCTGGCATTAACTGGGACGGATACGAAGCCTACATTTCCACCGACAATCGCAAAGGCGGGGAAATCGCGGCTGAGCGAATGGCGGAAATCATTGGTGGCAAAGGCAACGTCGCAATTTTGGGCGTCAAGAAAGGTTCAGTTTCCACCGACGAACGCGAAGAAGGCTTCAAATCGGTCATTGAGAAAAAATATCCGAACATCAAGATTGTGGACTTCCTGTACGGCGAAGCAGATCGCGCTAAATCTGCGGACAAAGCCGAAGACATCATTACGCGTCACCCTGACCTGAACGGCATCTTCGCCTCTAACGAATCTTCTGCCGTTGGCGCATTGCGCGCCATCAACGTCAAAGCCGTACAAGGCAAGGTCAAATTAGTCGGCTTCGATTCCAGCCCCGACTTAATCGCAGCAGTCAAAGGCGGAATCATTGATTCGCTGGTCGTGCAAGACCCCTACAAAATGGGTTATGAAGGCGTCAAGGCCATCCTCAACAAAAAAGCGAACAAGCCGCTTGAGCGCAGGATGGATACGGGCGTCGAGTTGGTCAAGAAAGACAACATTGACACTCCAAAAATCCAGAACCTGATCAAAGAGCGAAAATAAAAGGCATGGAGTACAAGCTTCAGCTTGGGTTTCAAGCCTAATCATCAAAAAGCCAAGCTAAAGCTTGTACTCCATGCCTTCAAAGAATTGGCGGGTTGCTGTTATAATCCGCGCGCCAGCTTCGCTGTAACGACGCTAGCGTAAATAAAGTTAGAAAGGGATTCATTCATGTTTGCAGGTGATTTAGAATCAGTAATTCAACCAATCATTACGTTGGGCATCGGTGGTTTAATCGGAGGCGTATTTGTTCTGGCAGTCGCTGTTTCGGTTTACTACATGGTGTATATGCAAGCCAAAAAAGATCGTAGTGAACACTAATTATTAGCCACGAATGAACACGAATTGGCACGAATAGTTTCTCGCAAGAACACCTTTCGTGAAAATTTGTGTTCATTCGTGGCTAAAAAATATTCCACATTCCGCACTCATCATTCCGCAATTAAACGTTTATGCCAATGCCCCAAACTGCGCTGGAAATGCGCGGGATCAGCAAATCTTTCGCTGGCAATACCGTGCTGACGGACGTCACGCTTTCCGCCGCTGCCGGGCAAGTTTTGGCCTTGCTGGGCGAAAATGGTGCAGGCAAATCCACGCTGATGAAAATCCTCGCAGGTGTGCATCAACCTGATGCAGGCGAGATTGTGATTGATGGGCAAGTGGTCAAATTGCAAAGCCCAGTGGATTCGCTGCATTACGGCGTGGCAATGATTTATCAGGAACTCTCGCTTGCGCCGCATCTCACGGTCGCCGAAAACATCTTCCTCGGACGTGAACCTGTTTCCAGCCTTGGCATCATCAATCAACGCGCACTTAATGAACGGGCCGCAAACCTGCTGACTGAATACGGTTTCAAGCTTGATCCACGCGCTCGCGTTAGCCAACTCAGCACAGCCAAACGGCAATTAGTCGAAATCACTCGCGCCATCGTCGAAGCGAAAAAGGTGGTCGTGATGGACGAGCCGACCTCTTCGCTCACCTCGCACGAAGTCGAAGACTTATTTCGCCTGATTCGTGATCTGAAAGCGCGCGGGCTGGCGGTAATTTACATTTCGCATCGGTTGGAAGAGTTGGACGAAATCGCCGACCAGGTCACAATTCTACGCGATGGTCGCGCGGTGTATTCCGGGCAATGGGGTTCGATCTCAACCGACGAAGTGATTCGTCACATGGCTGGGCGCGAACTCAAGGAAATCTTTCCGCCCCGCAATGCCAAAATTGGCGACGTAAAATTGCGCGTCAGCAATCTGAGTCGTCCGCCCAAATTCGACAATATCAGCTTTCAAGCGCACGCGGGCGAAGTCGTCGGCATCGCCGGACTCGCAGGCGCAGGCCGTACCGAATTGGTCGAAGCAATTTACGGCACACAACCTGCCACGGATGGCGAAATCAATGTTCTGGGGCATAGCGTTCATCAGGCTGTGCCGCATCATTCCGTAGCGAACGGCTTAAGCCTATTAACGGAAGACCGCAAGCGCACGGGGCTATGCTTGAACCTGTCGCTGGCAACAAATCTGACCCTGGCAAATGTCAAAGCGTTGCTGAAAGGTGGATTGCTACAAGCAAAATCGGAAACGACAGCGGCCACAGATTACATCAGCAAACTGCATATTCGCCCGCCCTCGCCGACGAAAACCGTGGGGCGAATGAGCGGCGGTAATCAGCAAAAGGTGTTGCTTGGTCGCTGGCTGTTCGCGCAAACCAAAGTGTTTTTGCTGGACGAACCGACACGCGGCGTTGACGTAGCGGCACGTGCAGAAATTTATCGCGAGATCAATGAACTGGCCGAGGCAGGCGCGGCGATTGTCATGGTGTCGTCTGACTTGCCGGAACTGCTGGGAATGGCAGATCGCATTTTAGTCATGCGGCGTGGGCATTTAGTAGCAGAACTGAATGCGAAACAAACCTCGCAGGAAGAAGTTCTAAAATACGCTGCTGTCGAAGATTAATCACCTAAGTAAGCACGCATCTTGTGTGCGGGTCTCATAAACCTGCACGCAAGATCGTGCGTACTCAGGTGCTACTGAAGGAGCCCCTCTTATGTCACCTGCAATTTTTCGAGTGGTTGGTTTGCTTTGTTGTGTTGCAGCCGCCGTTATCTTTGTCTTGAATTACACAGGCACCTATTACATTGGCTCGACCTATACGCCATTTTTACTGCTGGGCGTGGGAGTCCTTTTGCTGATTCGTGCGCGCCTTATGAAAGCCCGATAAGATATGCCTGATCTCATCAAACGATTTCTCCCCTTCATTAGCCTGATTCTGCTCTGCCTCATTGTGGCGGTGGTCGAACCGCGCTTTCTTTCCCCCGGAAATTTGGCCAGCGTCGCACGCCAAACCACAGTCATTACGATCATGGCAATGGGCATGACAATGGTCATGGTTTCTGGCGGCATTGATCTTTCGGTCGGCTCATTGCTGGCGTTGGCTGGTTGCTGCGGAGCCCTGGTGATGACGAATAAAGGCAATTCGCTCGGCATCATTCTGGCCGGCATTGCAGTTTGCATTGCTGTTGGCTTAGCTGGCGGGCTGATCAACGGCATCGCCGTAACCAGACTAAAAATCCCACCGTTTATTGTTACCTTGGGCGCGCTTGGTATTTATCGCGGGATTGCGCTGGTCATCACAGATGGCAATGGGATCGTCAATCTGCCGGAAAATTTCGGCAAGCTCGCCGAAGGCACCTTGATCGGCATTCCGGTGCCATTGCTGATTGTGGTGGTAATTGCTTTAATTGTTCACTTCCTGCTGACCAGTACACAGCCTGGACGCTACTGCTACGCGATTGGCAGCAACGTCGAAGCCGCACGGTATGCAGGCATCCGCGTTTCGCGTTATCAGATTTTGTTTTATTGCATCCTTGGTGGACTGACGGGATTGGCAGGCGCGATTGAAACCGCAAGACTGGTCACGGGTGTGCCGACTTCGGGCGAAGGCTACGAGTTGAATGTTATCGCCGCAGTCGTCATTGGCGGCGGCAGTCTGAGCGGTGGACAAGGAACAGTCGTCGGCACGCTCATCGGCTCTCTGATTATGGGAGTGCTCTCAAACGGCGCGAATTTATTGGGTATTTCGCCCTTCATTCAAAAAATCGTCATCGGCACAGTGATTGTCCTGGCAGTCACCTTCGATGAATTTCAACGTAGAAAATTTGAAATCGCTGAGTAATCTTCATGTACAACAAACATCCTGTTTGTTGCGCTTATTTCTTACAGATTCACAAACATCTTGTTTGTGGTACGTCAGAGTTTATCCTGACTGAGCCACAAACAAGATGTTTGTGGTACAACTAACGCTTATGAAACTTGCACAATTCAAAACTAAAGATACAGATGGCATTCGCCTCGGCGTTTTGCGTGGCGATGTGATCGTAGACGTAACCGAGATTGCCCCCACGATGAAGGATGCCATTGAACGCTTCGGCGTGATTGCAAAGGCATTAACCGAAGCAACGGCCAAAACCGCCTACGCACTGGATGCCGTCGAATATCTGCCTGCCGTCTATCCCAAACAAATCATCGCCATTGGGCAGAACTATCTGGATCACGCGCTGGAACAAGGCGCGGCATTACCGGAATCGCCGATGGTGTTTATGAAGCTGCCGAATTCGCTGAACGCGCACAATGGCGACATCGTCTTGCCGAAGCACGCTGAAAAAGTAGATTTTGAAGCCGAACTTGCCGTGATTATTGGCAAACGCGCCAAAAAAGTCAGCGAAGAAGACGCGCTGAATTATGTCTTCGGCTATGCCTGTTTGCACGATGTCAGCGCGCGCGATTTACAATTCGGCGACAAGCAATGGATTCGAGGCAAAGGGCAAGATACATTTTGTCCAATTGGGCCGTTCATCACGACCAAAGACGAAGTTGCCGACATTCACAGCCTGAAAATCGAAGGCCGATTGAATGGCACTACGATGCAGTCATCCAACACCAGCAAGCTGATTTTCAGAATTCCTAAGCTGATCAACTTCATCACCGAAGGCATTACGCTGGAACCGGGCGATGTGATCGCAACAGGCACGCCCGAAGGCGTCGGAGTGTTCCGTAATCCGCCTGTCCTATTGAAAGACGGAGATGTCTATGAAGTTGAAATCGAAGGCTTAGGCGTGTTACGAAATAAATGTGTAGCAGAGTAAGTCTGTTACAAGGCGACCTTTTCGGCGCGGTGATCACCTGGCATTGCTCCGATTTGAAGTGGCGAGAGTTTTATTCCCCCTCAAACTGGAGAGTGAATGAAGAATAGTGATGTTGTCCGCGCCTGGGGGAGAATCCTCCAGGGAAAATCCCCTTCTCTGTCTTTGGAAATCACCAAGGAATGCCCGTTGCGGTGTCCGGGATGTTATGCGTTTGAGCCGGAACACTTGCAGAATCTTGGGCCATTGCGCTCGTTAGCGGATCACAAAGGCGATGATTTAGTACAAGCGGTTCTGAATGTTGTGCGCGAACATCGCCCGTTGCATCTTTCGATTGTCGGAGGCGAGCCGCTGGTTCGTTTCCGCGAACTAAATTCCATTTTGCCGGAATTGGGGAAAATGGGAATTTCAGTGCAGCTTGTGACCAGCGCGGTCAGAGAAATTCCGAAAGAATGGGCGCAGATTCCCGGTTTGTATGTCGTGGTTTCGATTGATGGGCTGCAACCAGAACACGATGCACGACGAAAACCCGCGACCTATGATCGCATCTTGAAAAATATCGTTGGGCATCAGATCACCGTGCATTGCACGGTCACAAGCCAGATTGCTGAACAAGCGGGCTACCTGGAAGAATTCCTAACCTTCTGGTCGGCAAAAGAAGAAGTCAAACGCGTCTGGTTCAGTCTGTTCACGCCGCAAATGGGCGCGCAGGATGTCGAGATTCTCTCGCCTGCCACACGGCTGAAAGTATTGCAGGAATTGGGTTCGCTTCGCTCTCGATTTCCGAAATTGCATTTACCGAATCAGGTCATTGAAGGATATAAAAACCCTCCGGCAAAACCAGAGGATTGCATCTTTTCGCGGACGACGTTGAATTTAACGGCAGATTTGCAAAGCAAGATTACGCCTTGCCAATTTGGCGGCAAGCCTGATTGCTCGCAGTGCGGATGCATCGCGTCGGCGGGTCTGGCGGCAGTCGGCAATCATCGGCTTTTCGGCATCATGCCGTTGCGGTCACTATTTAATGCGTCCGATCAGGTCGGACAGTTGGTAAAAAAATTGGCACTCTAGGCAATGCAGTGGAAGCCCGACCGTCAGGAAGGGCACAACCCAGCAACGATGTACGCCCTTCCTGACGGTCGGGCTTCCGCATTCTACTTTTTCACTATGAGCGAATATTTCATCGGCATAGACAGCGGCACCCAAAGCACCAAAACGATCATCCTCGACGCGGCGTCCGGCGAAATCATCGCCAGCGCTTCTGCGCCGTATGATTTGATCGAAGGATTGCCCACCGGCCACAAAGAACAACATCCAGCAGAATGGATTGCAGCCGTCAAATCAACGATCAGCGCCGCTCTCGCTAAAGCCAATATTGACCGGGCTGCGGTGAAAGGCATTGGCGTGTCAGGACAACAACATGGTTTTGTGCCGCTCGACGCCAATGATCAAGTCATTCGTCCGGCAAAGCTCTGGTGCGATACGGCAACGTCGGCGGAATGCGAAGAAATCATTAACCACCTCGGCGGCCTTGATCCGACAATTGAAGCCGTTGGCAATGGCATTCCGGCAGGATTCACGGCGTCCAAGATTCTCTGGCTCAAAAACCACGAACCGGAAAACTATGCGCGGCTCGCGTCTATTTTGCTGCCGCACGATTACATCAATTTCTGGCTTACGGGCCGCAAAACGATGGAACATGGCGATGCGTCGGGGACGGCATTGCTGGATGTAAAAAATCGCACGTGGTCAAAAGCCGCGATTGATGCGATTGATCCGCGTATTGCAGAAATGCTGCCTGTGCTCATCAATGCCGACGACATTGCAGGCACGCTGCGCGATGAGTTGGCGCAGGAATTTGGCCTGAGCAATTCCGTTATCGTGAGTTCCGGCGGCGGCGACAATATGATGGGCGCGATTGGCACAGGCAACGTCAAACCCGGTGTCGTGACAGTTAGCCTCGGCACTTCGGGAACGATTTACGCCTGTTCGTCGCATCCGGTGATTGATCCACAAGGCGAAGTCGCGGCGTTCTGCGATTCGACGGGTAAATGGCTACCACTGGTCTGCACGATGAACGTCACCGTTGCGACGGAGATGGTACGCGAACAATTCAATCTCTCGCACGATGAATTGGCGAAGGCAGTCGAATCGGTTCCCGCAGGCAATGACGGACTAATGCTGATTCCCTTCTTTGAAGGCGAGCGCACACCCAATTCCCCAAATGGCACAGGCGTGTATTTTGGCTTGCGCGAGCAAACGTTTTCAGTTCCGCATTTCGCGCGCGCGGCGATGGAAGGCACGACACTTGGATTGAATTACGGCTTGAACCGTTTTCGCGGACTGGGAATTACGCCACACGAAATTCGCGCCACAGGCGGCGGAGCCAAAAGCGCAGTGTGGCGACAAATCATGGCGGATGTGTTCAATGCTGAAGTCGTTTGCACCATCAGCGAAGAAGGTGCAGCCGTTGGCGCTGCCATTCAAGCGATCTGGGCCTATGACAAACATCAGGGCAAGCCTTCAAACATTGAAGATTTATGCGCCCGCTATCTGGCATTGGATGAAAACACCCGCACCAAACCAAACGAAGAAAGCGTCGCGGTGTATGCCAAAATGCAATCCTTGCATGATCGTTTGGCCCAGGATTTAAGCGCGTCGTTTAGCGAGCACCGAAAACTAATTACCACCTAAACTTAAGTCGCATGGAGTACAAGCTTTAGCTTGGTCGCATGGAGTACAAGCTTTAGCTTGGTTTTATCAAAAACTGAAAACCAAGCTAAAGCTTGTACTCCATGCATTGACGGAGGAAGACTCTCATGAACAGGAAATGTTTAGCCGCTCTTGCTGTGGTTATTTTGCTGGGAACAATCGCCAGAGCGCAAACAGCAACGCCCGGTTTCCTCCCTCCGCCCACAGGCGAAACCACCTTACAACCGAAATGCGCCTGTGCGGATTTGCGCAGTTTGACCAGCTACGACTTCTCAATTGAAAGCGCGACGTTGATTCCGGCAACGGCAGACGCGCCGGAACGTTGCCGCGTCAAAGGATTGATTCAGCCCGAAATCCAGTTTGAAGTGAATTTGCCTGCGACGTGGAATCGCCGCTTTTATATGTTCGGCAACGGCGGCTACGCGGGCGAATCGCTGGATGCTCCAAACCGTATCGGGCAACGGAGTGCCGCCATTCGACGCGGCTTTGTCGTCGCAGACACCAACACCGGTCACGATGCCGCGACGGAACCGCTTGGCACGTTTGCGGTGAATCGGCAGAAGCTTTTGGACTATGCGTTTCGGTCGTTGCACACGACAGCAGAAACAGGCAAGCGCATTGCCGAAGCCTATTTCGGCGCAAAGCCTACGCGTTCGTATTACGAAGGCTGTTCGACGGGCGGCAGGCAGGGGTTGATCCTCGCGCAGCGCTTCCCCGACGATTTCGATGGCATCGTAGCGGGTGCGCCAGTGCTGAACTTTTCCGGCACGATGACGGGCTACACGCAAATGGCACAGGCGTTGGCTAAGACACCGATTCCCTACGCCAAGCTGCAATTGCTCGCCGAAAAAATCTACGCACAATGCGATGAAAAAGATGGTTTGAAAGATGGGCTGATTGACGATCCGCGTAAATGCCAATTCTGCCCGTCGTGCGATTTGCCACAATGCGCAGAGGGCGCAGACAAAGCCGATTGCTTTACTGCCGCACAACTTTCCACCTTGCAGCAAATCTACGGCGATGTGAAAAGTCAGGGCAAAACCATTTTCCCCGGTTGGCCCGTTGGCGCAGAAATCGCAGGCCCGAACGGGCGTAGCGGTTGGGATAATTGGATCATTCATGAGAAAGGGCAGCCGACGATTTCGGTGAATTTTTCTGAAAGCTTTTTCCGCTATCTGGCTTTCAAGAATCCGAATTTTAAGTATGCCGACTTCGACTTTGACAAAGACCCGCAACGGCTGGAATGGATTCACAACGTGCTGGACGCGACTGACCCGGATTTATCGCGTCTGCAAAAGCGCGGCAGCAAATTGCTGATGTATTTCGGCTGGGCTGATCCTGCACTGAATGCGCAAATGGGTGTGGATTATTACGAATCCGTACTGCAAAAAATGGGAGCAGAGACAAAGAATTTCTTTCGCCTGTTTATGGTTCCCGGCATGTTTCATTGCGGCGGAGGCGTAGGTTGCAGCAGCTTCGACAAATTAACGCCGCTGATGCAATGGGTCGAAAAAGGCCCGGCTCCTGACAGTTTGACTGGCGCACAAATCCTGAATGGAAAAACCGTGCGCACACGTCCGCTTTGCGCCTATCCGCAAGTCGCAAAATACAAAGGCAGCGGCAGCATTGATGACGCGGCGAATTTTCATTGTCAGTAGAAGGCCAAACACAGGAGAAGAACCATCCCAAAAACCTTAAGAGGAACGAGCCGTATGCCAACGAAAAAGGTCAGCCCTGGAATCACGCGCTTCGATCTTGACGATAAACGAATGCACGGCTATCGGGTTCGCATCGCACGCCAAAAACAAATCCACCTGAAGTTTTTTTCTGACAAAAAATCGGGCGGAAAAAGAAAAGCGTTTCAGTTAGCAAAAGCCTATTACCAGGAACTGCTGGCCACCCTGCCAGCCAGCGCCGCCGGAAAAAATAAAATGAAGCCGAGTAATAAAACCGGTCAGGTGGGCGTGCATCTGGCGCAGGATAGAAGTACAAGATGGCCGAATTCCAGCACGCAAAGATATGTGGCTTCATGGATTGACTCAGATGGCTATCGGAAAACCATCGGGTTCAATCTTGAAAAATACGGGGCAGAACTGGCGTGGGAATACGCCTGCCTGGCGCGGACAAAAGAAATTGAGGACAGGCAGCAAGTTCTCAAGCTCTACGAAAAAACCAAAGGGAAAGAAAAGCGCAAAAATTTATGAAGCGTTCCCTGTGCGCCAGTGCTGACGAATCGGCGAATGCTCGTGGTGCCTGACTATTGTGATCTACGTGTATCTGTGGCAATAATTCCGTCAACTTCTTTCGGAGAATAAAACATATGAACAACTCTTTCACTCGACGCGATTTACTCAAAGCTTCAGCGTATGCGGCTGCGGCTTTGCCTTTCATCAACCTGGCATCTGAGGCAGCGCCCCAAACTGCCGCTGCAACTGACCCGTGGCGCGGCCTGAAAATCGGCGTGGCCACGTACACCTTCCGCGAATGGCCCATTGAAGAAACCATCAAAGGCATTCAGCGGGTCGGCGTAAAATACATTTCCATCAAGAACGTCAAAAATCACATTGACATCTCGCACACGCCGGAAGAGCGCAAACGTCGCGCGCAAATGTTTCGGGATGCAGGGCTCGTACCGATGAGCGTCGGCAATGTGTCAATGCGCGGCACCGATGATGAGATTCGCAAAGGCTTTGAATATGCCAAAGACGTGGGCGTCCCGACAATTGTTTGTGCGCCGCGCCGCGATGCAATTCCGCTGCTGGACAAGCTGGTCAAGGAATTCGACATCAAGCTGGCGATTCACAATCACGGCCCCGAAGACAAAAACTATTTCCCTTCGCCCTATGACGCGATGGATTTGATTTCCAAATACGACAAGCGCATCGGCCTCTGCATTGATGTTGGTCACACTGCACGCGCGGGCGTTGATCCGGCAGCATCCATCATCAAATGCAAAGACCGTTTGTACGATGTTCACTTGAAAGACATCTCGGCGCTTGGCGACAGAAACACGCCGATTGAAGGCGGGCGCGGGATTTTGAACTTGACTGCGATCTTGAAAGCATTGCGTAAGATTAACTATCAGGGATTGGCAGGCTACGAATACGAAAAAGACGGTAAAGACCCATTGGCAGGGTTGGCCGAAACCATCGGCTATACCAAAGGACTGTTAGCTAACAGCTAGGCCTAAAAATGTAGTGCAAACATCCTGTTTGCAGCTCCGCAAGAATGCTTCAAGGAGCTGGAAGCAGGATGTTTGCACCACATCTTGAGAGGCGCTGCAAACAGGATGTTTGCAGTACATCTTTTTCAGATGCTGCTGTTACTGAACGTAAATTCAGGGCGATTAAAATGCCCTATTGGCTGAGAACGCTGCTTGCTTTCACTCTGGTTTATTTAGTTTTTCACCTCCCCCATCTTCCCCTTCCACTACCATAAGCGAAATTAAAAAGGGAAAACTTGAACCCGGAAAATATTTTTTTATTTTTTTACTTTGCCCATTGCAGAAAAAATTTTAGTGCTATAATCCGCCCCGCTTTCGCTCAGCCAGGAGATAAACGTGTATGACAGCAGTGCAACAATCCAAAACGCAATTGCGTGAAGTCCAATCTCATGAGGTTACACAGTTACTTTCGGCTTGGAGTGGAGGCGATCAAACCGCTCTCAATGAACTCATGCCCATCGTCTACAAAGACCTGCGCCGTCTCGCGCATCACTACATGCGGCGCGAGAATCACGGGCATACACTCCAGACCACCGCGCTCGTCAACGAAGCCTATTTACGCCTGGCCAAAGGCAAAGCCGTAGATTGGCAGGATCGTACGCATTTCTTTGCCGTGTGTGCGCTGGTGATGCGCCGCATCCTGATTGACGTGGCAAAACGCAAACATCTGCAACACGTCGAATTTGAAGAAGCGCTGTCGCTGGCCGAAGAACGCGACGGCAGCCTGATTGCGCTCAATGATGCGTTGGAGCAACTCTCACAAGTTGATCCGCGCAAAGCGCAAGTCGTCGAGCTACGATACTTCGGTGGATTAAGCGTGCAGGAAACCGCGACAGTGCTGAAAGTCGGGCCAGATACGGTGATGCGGGATTGGCGTTTGGCCAAACTCTATTTGCAACGCGAACTCAATAACAAAAGTCATTAATTTCGCGCGCATTTTGCACCGCAATTCGCAGCCCGTATGAGTTCAAAACACTGGCAACAAATTGAGCCATTACTGAACGAGGCGCTCAACCTGCCGCCCGACCAGCGCGATGCCTTTTTGCAGCAAGCCTGCAACGGGGATCAATCGCTGCGGCAGGAAATCGAATCTTTACTGGAAGAAGACGAGCGCCTCAATTCCTTTCTGGAAACACCTGTCCTGTCGCTGCCGGATGAAATTAAGCAACTGGCAACGGACGATGAAACGGAATCTTCGCTCACCACACAGCCGTTCATCGGTCAACAACTTGGCAAATACAAAATCATCTCGTTGCTCGGCAAAGGCGGCATGGGCGAAGTGTATTTGGCTCACGATCCTGAGTTAGACCGCAAAGTCGCGATTAAATTGCTGCCGCCGAGCATTGCGCACGATCCTGAACAAATTGCACGCTTCAAGCGCGAAGCGCGAATGGTGGCAAGGCTCAACAATCATCCCAACATTGCCATCATTCACGATCTGGAACTGAATGACACGACGCCCTTCCTTGTGCTGGAGTACGTCCCCGGCCCGACGCTGGCCGAGCGATTGCAAGGCGGCAGAATGCCGTTGGCCGAGGCATTGCCGATCTTTCAGCAAATCGCAGCGGCTCTGGTCGAAGCCCAAAAACAAGGCATCATTCACCGCGACCTGAAACCCGCCAACATCAAAATCGCGCCCGGCGAACGCGTCAAAGTTCTGGATTTTGGTTTAGCAAAAATCCTGCATCAGGAAGCAACGGCGGAATTGGCAGAAACCTCCCAACAGCTTCAAACAACACGCTCGTACTGGACGACCGAGCGACACATCATCAGCGGAACAGTTCCATACATGAGTCCAGAGCAAACCTATGGACTGCCGTTAGATCAACGGACAGACATTTGGGCGTTTGGTTGCATTTTGTTTGAGGCGCTAACGGGGCAGCGACCATTTCAGGGCACAGACACGATTGATTTGTTTCATGCGATTCGCTCCATTGAACCGGCGTGGCAACGACTCCCAGAAAACATACCACCCGCGATTCGTAATTTACTCCAGCAGTGTTTGCAAAAAGATTCCCAACAACGATTGATCACTGCGAACGACGCCCAATTGACGCTATCGCAGGCGATTGGCGAGACACCTTCACCTGATTTTCTACGTCAACTCAAACGCAGAAAAAAAGTTCTCGGACTGGTTGCAATGGCCTTAATTGTCCTGGCTTTGGGATTTGTTTTCCGCGCGCAAATTCGGCATGGGCTGGGTTCATTAACACAAGTGAAAAGTCTGCCCACTGAACCGCTGGCACTGGAAAAAACATTGGTGGTGTTGCCCTTCAAAGAAGAAGGTGCGGCGGAAACCCAAGTGGGAACCGGCTTAGCCAAATCCCTGCAAGACCTGTTGTCTTTCATCCCGGAATTGCACGTCCTGCCGACAGCCAGAGCCGCGCAAATCAACCTTGCCGATGCAGACCCAGCGCGGTTGCTAAAAGCGCTCGGCGTGAATCTGTTGCTTGCGGGCGAAGTCAAACACGAAGGCGATAAGGTTAGCATCAAGTATTGGGTGCAAAATAATCAAAACCGAATTCTGAGCGATTCGGTTGAAGGGAACAGTTCAGAGTACGCAAGAATGCAAACGGCATTAGTCGCCAAAGTTGCCAGTGCGCTGAAAGTCAGCGTAATTCGTCCGCCGTCTGTCGTGTCTTTCAAAGAACAAGCTTCCGAAGAACAATATTTGACTGCGCTCAATGCCTTACAAAGCGATTTGACCAGTGAAGTAATCAAGCCGGTCATCAAAACTCTAAACAACCTGCTTCAGAAAGAAGGCGATTCCGCCCGCATCCTCGCCGCGTTGTCACAAGCGCATTTTCAGCTGGCTCTATTGACAAATGATTCAAACGCCGCCGAGCAAGCCATCACGTTCGCTGGAAAGGCAATCAGCGCAGACCCACAAGCCACTGAATCACTGCTTGTCAGCGGGCAGGCGTTGTACTTCCTCGAAAAATATGACGAAGCGATTCAATCTTTTCAGAAAGCACGCCAACAACAACCAAGCAACATAGACGCGATTTTAGGCGTGGCCAGAGCCTATGAAGATCAAGGCCGATTGAAAGAAGCCGAAGAACAGTACAACGCCGCTGTCACCTTGTGGCCGATCTATTGGGGTGGCTACAACGAACGGGGCGCTTTTTATTTTGCGCAAGGGCAATTTGAACGCGCGCGTAAGGAATGGGAACAGGTCATCAACCTGAATCCTGACGGGCCAAGCGGCTTTGTAAACGTCGGGAATGCGTACTTCAAACTTGGGGATTATCCAAAAGCTGAATACTACTTTCGCTTGGCTTTGGAAAAGAAAGCAACGGAGAAGGAAACGACTGAAGATGCTTACACGGGCTGGGGCGCGGCACAGCTTTACCAAAGACAATTTGAGGCGGCGGCGAAAAGTTTTCAGGCCGGGCTGACAATCAACGAAAAATCTCCCCTGCTGCGAACGAAGCTGGGCGATGCACTTAGGCAAATTCCAGGCAAAGCGGAAGAGGCATTAGGCGAATACCAAAAAGCGCTTGCCTTCCTGCGGCAAAGCCAACCAGGGCCATTAGGTCTGGCACAAATCGCCGAAATTCATGCCAAACGGAGTAAACTGCTAGGCGATACAGGTCAGCCAAAGATTGCCGATACCAAAAATGCAGATTACTTTATCCGTCTGGCGCTGAAAAAAGAGGCAACGGACAATGAAGTTCTGGCCAGCGCAATGCTGGTTTATGAGCTGATCGGCAATGAATCACAAGCATTAACCTATGCAGAATTGGCCCTGAAACATGGCTATAGTTTGACAGAGATTGAGCATACGCCTGAGTTACAACCGCTGACGCTGAATTCGCGCTATGCAACGATGATTGAGCCTTTTAAGAAAGCACAGAATCAGGCTCGTTAAATGAGGATGGAAATTCCCAGGCAGAGCAACAAACAAGATGTTTGTTGTACAGGTACGGCGAAGGCGTAGCGCAAACATTCTGTTTGCGTCTCCAATTAAATTTGCACTACAGATAAGGTCCAAGAAAATAAACTGACGGGCAGATTGTCTGTTATACATTTGAGGAAAAACCGAATGGAAAGAATTATCAAAGTTACGCTTCACAAAGATTCCGATGGCAATTATTCATTAAGTCCAAATCCGCTGACCACGCTGGTTTCGGTGATTGATGAGGATGGCGAGCCAGTCAATGTCCGCTGGGTTTTAGCTGAAGACCCCGGCAATCCGGGCTTTCCGAACAACGCACGCAAATTGACGGCCAGCTTTGATGCGATTCCCACGCCATTTACAGTGACCTCCGGGAATGAACCGCTGCCCAATCAGGAAAACTATATTACGGCTTCGCTTGGCGTTGGCGCAGATGTCTCCACCGCCAATGTTCAGGACAGTTCCGTCGGCGGAGACCTCAACGATTCCCAGCTTTACAAATACACTATTGTGGTCGAAACCAACGACAATCAGCAGGTCGTGCTAGACCCGAACATTCGGGTCAGACGCCGCAGAGTCACCAAAGACACCATTCTTGGCTATTAGGCAAAACAACCTCTCACTTGCGCACAATACAGTTGCGCCCAATTCAAAAAGGAATTTATTCATGGCAACCGACCAAGATGCAGCCCAACAGTCTTCGCAAGTCGAACGACTCCGCAAAGAAATTCTTTCGCTCAGGTTTGATGAAATCCAGCAACTGGTTTACAACCTTCCACCGCGCCCACCAGCCAAATTGGTAACGGTTACGGTCGGGCGCGACCCGCAGGACTCCAAGAAAAAAATCCTGAAGGTGAAGCAGGAAGCAGACAAGATCATGCCGAATGAGCAATTGGCCTGGACGTGTCCTGATGGACGATTGGAGGTTCGCTTCAGTCGCAAACTGAACCCATTTGGAGGCGATGCGTACGAAGTAGCGCGCGGCGGCAAAGTTTTTTCGGGGATTCCAGTCAAACGAAACTCAAAAGAACAAAGTTATAGATACAGTTTGCTGGTCACCACGCCTGATGGCTATTTCCTGTCTAAAGAGGTGGACATCATTGTGACAGCAACACCAAAGCAAACCGCCAAAAGTAAAAAGTGAAAGGCTCTAACAGATGAGAATGAAACTCCTGCTCCCCCTTCTCGTCCTCTCGTTTTTTCACGCATACGGGCAAGAAAACAAACCCACCACACAACCCAAAATCATCGCCATCAAAGCTGGGCGATTGATTGATGGCATCAGCAACACGGTCATCAGCAACGCGTTCATCATTATCGAAGGCGAAAAAATTGTCGCGGTTGGCCCGGATGTAAAAGTCCCCGCAGGTGCCGAAGTCATTGACCTGAAAAACGCAACGGTGATGCCCGGCCTGATTGATTGCCATACGCACATTACAGGGCAGCCAAATAATTTTTATGATGACATCTTTCGCCGCTCCCCGATTGATGATGCGGTGACGGCACATATTTACGCCAAACGGACATTAGAAGCCGGGTTCACTACCGTGCGTGTTTTAGGCGCGCGTGATTACGTGGACATCGCGCTTCGCAATGCGATCAATCGCGGAGACATTGTTGGCCCACGTTTGATTTGCGCAGGGCTAGCGATTGGCGCAACGGGCGGGCACGGCGATCTGAACGGATTTTCGCCCTATCTCAACTTCAATAACTTCTCGAATATCGCCAATGGCACAGACGAAATTCGCAAGCTGGTTCGCACCAACATCAAGTACGGAGCCGATGTCATCAAGATGATCGCGACCGCAGGCGTGTTGTCAGAAGAAGAATCCGTCGGCGCGCCGCAATACATGCTGGAAGAAATGAAGGCGATGGTCGAAGAAGCCGCAATGTGGGGCAAGAAAGTTGCCGCGCATGCACACGGAACCGAAGGCATCAAGCGCGCAACGATGGCGGGCGTCGCCTCCATTGATCACGGCTCTTTTCTGGATGACGAAGCGATTCGCTTGATGAAAGAAAAAGGCACCTACCTCGTCGCCGATATTTACAACGACGATTACATCCTGGCCGAATTTGCCAAGCTGGGCTACCCCGAAAAGATCATTGAGAAAGAACGCAAGGTCGGACGCACGCAGCGAGAAAGCTTTCAGCGCGCCGTCAAAGCAGGCGTCAAAATCGCTTTCGGCACCGACGCAGGCGTCTATCCGCACGGCTGGAACGGCAAGCAATTTGCCCACATGGTTCGCTGGGGCCAAACACCGATGGAGGCAATTAAAGCCGCCACAGTAAATGCCGCCGATTTGCTGAGTTGGAGTGATCGCGTCGGCTCAATTACAGTTGGCAAACTCGCCGACATCATCGCCGTGGATGGCGATCCGCTGAAAGACATCACGGAAATGGAAAAAGTAAAATTCGTGATGAAGGGCGGCGTGGTCTACAAAAAGTAAGTCGTGTGAAAGGTCGTTATCTATGCGAGAGGTCGCAAATGCGGATGTGGCGGAGTCTCACCAAAACGTACCTGTTCGTAAATTTCCTGCAACGTTAACGCGCAATCTAACGAGACCAGTTGTACTACATCGGCCAGTTGATTGTATTCCGTTTGTAGCCAACGTCCATCAGCTTGTTTGAGGTAATGCGTAACGTGGGGACGATGTTGGGCAATCAGCAGGTACTCGCAGAAGCTTGGAATAGATTTGTAGTAGCTGAATTTATCGCCGCGATCATATGCTTCGGTCGAATCAGAGAGAACTTCGATAATCAATTGCGGATTGACGAGCGTGCGAATGCCACCGATTTTTTCATATTGCGCTTCGCCACATAATGCTGACAAATCGCCATACCGATAGGGAGGCAGGCTTGGCACCATGATGCGCGTGTTTGCCAGATAGACTCGACAAGGCTTGCCTTCCAATTGCAAGCGAAGGCGCAGATGAAGATTGCTTTCGATTTGATCGTGGTCGGGGTCAACACCGCTCATATCGAAGATTTCGCCATCCCAATATTCGAGCCGCGCGTCTGATTTACGCTCCAAATCAAAATATTCTTCTAATGTATATTTGCGTTTTGGTACTGCGCTCATAAAGATTCTTTTGCCTCCGACGCCTACATCATAACCTCTAAATTTGGCGCTGCAAACCTTCCAACATTCGGCAGCACGATTGATAAATCACTTCGTGCCACGCCAAACCACAAGGCCAGTGTGGCGGCATATTGATCACTTGCAATGGTGGGAATCCATCGTCCCAGTTCCGTGTCATCTGGCCCGCCGATCACTTGCGTAGGAAACTGGCCATACAATTCCCCGCCCTTAACCGCATCGCCTAAAACCAGATGATGATTGCCCCAGCCGTGATCAGAGCCTTTGCCATTGCTGCGGAATGTACGCCCGAAATCAGACATCGTAAATGTCGTGACTTGCGCTGCGACACCTAGCTCAACCGTGGCGTCATAAAAGGCTCGCAGCGCCTGACTGACCTGGCGTAGAAGCGGGGGATGTTCAGTCAGTTGATCGCCGTGTGTATCAAAGCTGCCGAGCGAGCAAAAGAAAATTTGTCGCTTCAATCCAAACGCCGTCCGTGCGGCAATCAGGCGCGCAATCATTTTCAGCTGTGCGCCTAAGGTTCCAGCAGGAAATGGCGTTTTGAGACTGACATTTGCCAGCGCAGATTTCACGATTTTGTCAGCTTCGATGGCGCGCTTCATGACACGAGCGTATTCCGTTTCAAATAAGCCCGGATGCTCCTGTGCCAGCAATTCACGAAACGCACGCGAAACCGGATCAGCCCTTGCACTCAAGCTCACATTGGCAAGTCCAAGACTGCCGCTGGCAGGGGAAATCTGATAGGGGACAATTGTCTTCCCCACCTGAAATACATTCGCGCCAGACACTGAAACAGACATCGAAAGCTGCGCGTTCGCATTCAGCGAATCCATCAAATCGGCCACACGCCCACCCCAACCTGTTCCGGCGGCTAATTCATCGGGTCGGCTATTTGACCAAACGGTCTGCTGGTCAGAGTGAGAGAAAAGATTGCGCGGCAATTTCGCCCGTTTGGATAGATACATCTGCCGCGTAGTCGGTTCGATCAGGGGGCCGACATTTGCCACCAGCGCCAGTTTCTTTTGCTGAAATAAGCTTTGCAGTTCCGGCCAATGCGGCGTCAACCCAAATTCGCGCCCCTCACTCTTGCCGAGCGTAATTGGTAGCAATTGCGATTGCGGAAGCGCGAGCGCACCGCGTTGCGCTGCATAATTTTTGTACTCGCTCTGGCTGCGCGGAATCAGGCAATTATCGCCATCGTTGCCGCCATAAAGAAACAAACAAACCAGCGCTTTGTAATCCTGTGCTTGTGGAACTGCCGCAGCCACACGGGCAAAATCGCCAACAACAGAATTCATCGCAGGCGCACCCAGGGCAGCACAGACTGATTGATGGAGAAATGTTCGACGCGTAGCTTTCATAAACGTCATTTTTGCACGACGAATTCTTTTGAGGTCGCAATCAGATAAATCGCAGCGCGCAACCGTTCGCCTGGCAAATTGGGATTGATGTCAGATACAGCCTTGATCAAAGTCCCCTGCATTGGCTTTGACATGGCCCCCGCCATCAACAACAGATTCAGTTGATTTATGAGTTTGGCCGGATCATTCGCCCAGCCGACAAAGCCCGAAAAATCGAAGGTCACGGGATAGCCCAGCCAACCGCCGTAGCCGCCATACAACATGCCAAAAAGGAAGTTCGCATTGCCAATCACCGCTGTTTCATTGGTCAATTTGAATTCCGGCGAAGCGATTCCGGCGTTGGCAATCGCCCCCGGCATTACATAGTCCGGCTCGAAAAAATTGAAGACACTTGGCGCACGCAATGGACTTTGGCCCAGTTCGTTTTCAGCCGAATCCACGTACCAGATGCGATAGCGCCCGCCGCCTGGCTGTGCGTGAAATGCGCGCAGCAAATGTGCCCAGCGCAACACAGGTTCGCGTAATTTGCTAGTGACATTCTCGCTGGGTATTTTGCGCGCTTCAGGATCAAGCAGGATGGCTTTGATAACGGCTTTCAGATCGCCACGCACACCTTTGCCATTGTCATTGAACGCGGCAGCAACACGGCGCACATAACCAGAAGTGGGGTTGCTCGTCACCAGTCGTTGAACGAGTTGCCTGCCAATGAAGGGGCCAACATTCGGATGATTGAAAATATTGTCCAATGCGGCTTGCAAATCTTTTTCCGGCGTTTGCCCGGCGGGAATTTTTACCCCATTCAGCAATTGTTTCTCACCCGCAGAATGCCGCGACGGCCACGATTGCATTGGCAAATCCCAGTAATATTGCACAGGTGGATTCGGCCACGTGCGGTCATCACGAATCGCGTTGCCGCCCCAGTTCCATCCCGTAAAGACTTTGGCAAACCCCTTCACTTCGTCCTGACCGTAAGTCGGTATGGGGTTGCGCTTCGCATCCAGCTTCAGCGTCCCGTCCTGCTGAAGTTGATACAACCCAATCGAAAACAGTTGCAGGATTTCGCGAGCATAGTTTTCATTGGGTGTGCGGCCTGTCGCGAGGTCTTCTTTGTCGCTGGCCATCAGATCCAAATAACGCCCCATCGCCGGATGCAACGTAACATCTTCGAGCAGTTGCCGAAAATTACCGAAGGCGTTTTTGTTCAGCGTGTCCAGATACGAAGCGAGTGCGTATGGCTGGCTATCCAGCATCCCGCCAAGTTCTGAGACAACGAAAATTTGCGAGAGCGCGAACGTCACGCGTTGGCGCAATTGATCGTGCCCCGTTAAAGCCTGCGTCCAGAAAGATTCTCTGGCATGTTGATTGAAGATATTCTCGCCCGCATCGCGCAGTTTGTTGAGAAACTCCTGATGCGAATGGACAGGCAATGCAAATTGTTCGTTGATCCATCGGGCATATCCTTGGTGACGCACATCTGCAATCTCTCGCATCGTCGGCCCATAGCTTGCTTGCAGCAAAAAACGGGCAGCAGCATTGTTTTCATTGCTCAGTTCCAACAGTGGCCAGGTGGAGGGGGAATACGTCTGTGATGCGGGGTAGAAATACTGGCGCGGGACGATTTGCGCTGGTTGTCCCGCGTAACGCCAGCGCAGTTGGGCAGCAGCATTCCCAGCCGCTTCAAAATACTCCAGACGCAAATCGTACTTGCGGCCTGCGACCATTGAAATCGGTGTGCTGTTTTGCTCACGTTTACTGCGCTCGCTCCAGTTATTGATAACCAGTTGATGATCCACAAACAATCGCGCGCCATCGTCGCTTGCCGTCGTAAAAACAATGTCCCCCGTAATCGGCGCTTGAATTTGTCCAGTCCAACGAATCGAAAAAGAATCCGCACCAACACCTGCCACAGGGCGATTCCGGCCCCAATCGAAATCTATGGCTGCATCTATGCGATGAAGCGCAGGCGTTCCGGTTAGATCAATGTTCGGATAAAAATCCGCGCGCAAACCAGTGCCATTGCCGGGAGCGGGTTTCGGAATTTTGATCGGATTTCCAGTAAAAAACTGGCCGGACGGAATCAGCTGACGCGGCTGTCCCGGATACGTCCAGAACAGTCGCAACGTTGCCATCGTGGTCTTTTCAAAATACTCAACCTTGAGAGAATACTTTTTTCCGGCAATGAGATTGATCGGCTGGCTCTCGTTGTAGACAGGATCATGGACTGTCCAGTTATCTATAATTTTTTCCCCGTTTATCCACACCCGCACTCCATCATCGCTGTAGGTCGTGAACGTGTAATTGCCTGTTACAGGCGCTGACAATTGGCCTGTCCATCGAACGGAAAAATTATCATTTTGGATACCTGTCAGTGGTGAGTTGAATCCCCATTCAAAATCTATAGTTTTGTCTATGCGCATCCGTGCGACACGGCCCGTGAAGTCAGCGGAGTTGAAATATTCGCCTGTCAATCCGTCACCCTGTGCCCAAGCAGGCAGAGAGAGCAGCCAACACAAGCCACAAACCAAACTGATTTTCACAACGCCTCCTATCGGGGCAATGGCATTGAATTCAGAGTGGGCCGCCCAATGTACGACAGGCGGCTCGCCTGTCACGGGCCGAAAAACCGCAGCGGCGACAGGCGAGCCACCTGTCGTACATCGCTTACTTCAATGCTATTGTCCTAGCGGGGGAGAAAAATGGGGAGTGGTAATCATACGCAAGCGAAAACGGAGATCAAACCGCAAACGCAGATTCTTTGATTTCAAGTGTTCCCTTGTCCGCATCCATCGTGGCCATCACGCCCAACGGCAATGTCAGTTGATCGTCCGTATGCCCAAACGTCAACCCATAAAACACTGGCACGGTCAGCGGCTTCAGCATCGCGTCCAGAACTTCGCCCAACGAAAAGTTAGAGCCAAGCGAGGGTTTGAAATCGCTGGGGCCGCAATCTACACATTCGCCAACGACAATGCCAATGGCATCTTTGAATTTTCCGGCGAGGAGCAGTTGTGTCAGCATTCGATCAATGCGGTAAGGCTCTTCGCCGATGTCTTCGATCAGCAGGATCTTGCCGCGACAATCAATCTCATACGGCGTTCCCATCAACGTTGAAATCAACGTCAGATTGCCACCAATGATCGGTGCAGTCGCCGTGCCGGGACGAATCGTACGTACTGGATGCTTCGGGCGAATTTGATTTGTTTCTGGCGGATTGGCGAGCAGTCCGAGCGGCTTCGATTCAAACAGCGCGCGGCGAAAGTGCTCCTGCGAATACGGCGTAAATTCTGACAGCATATTTGGGCCATGAAACGTGACAAGTCCCGCATGTTTATTGATCGCCAAATGCAATGCAGTGATGTCGCTGTACCCCAAAAGGACTTTCGGATTTCTGCGGATCAAATCGTAATCAATGCGATCCAGCAAATGTTGCGCACCATATCCACCACGCAGGGCAAACACCGCGTCCACGTCTGAATCCCGAAACATCGCGTGCAAATCGTCCAGTCGTTCTTCAGGCGCAGAGCCGAAATAACCAGCTCGCCGCCCAACGTTTTTTCCGACTTTGACTTTGAAGCCAAAAAATTTCAGCGCGCGATCTGCCATTGCCAGGCGATCAGGATCAGTGGTTGGCGTGGCGGGCGTAATCAGTCCAACCATTGCGCCAGGCTGTAATTTCCGGGGTTTGATAAGCTCAGAAGATTTCTTTTGGGCAGCGGTTTCTACAGTTGTTAGGGTAATACCCGCGCCTAATCTGGCGAGAAAATTCCTGCGTTTCATTTGCGAACTCCTGATGAGTTAGTGTAATTGTTCGGTCAACATGAAATCCAAAACTAAACTATCTACCCTAGAAACAAAAGAGCAATCCCTCGCGCCCGGTATCGAAGTCAAAACCTCACCAATTGATGGCAAGGGATGTTACGCAACTCGATTTTTCCGCAAGGGCAATCGTATCGCCGAGTATATCGGAGAACGCATTTCTCGCCGCGAAATCAAGCGTCGGTTGCAGGGGGCCCACCGCATTCATATTTGCGCGATTGATTCTTACTGGGCGATTGACGGCAATGTGGGCGGCAATGGAACGCAATACATCAATCATTCCTGCAACCCGAATGGCGATCTGAAAATCATTGATGGCCGAATTTACTTTTACGCCCTAAAAAACATTTATCCCGGCGAAGAGATCACGTTGGATTACATTTCGTCCTGGCACGATGACCAGACCAGATGCAGTTGCGGTGCGCCGAGTTGTCGGGGAACAATCAACAAAATATAGCATCGTTGCAAAGTCAGCGAGATTGAAAGTCTTGCGCGTCTGGAAGAAATCAGCCATTGGCGAATGACGGCACCTGCTCTCACATTTCAAGATTCGCTGACTTTCAGGGCTTATTCAAAGTAGTTTTTTTCTGGTCATCAAAGATGACAAATAGTATAGCGTAGCGAGCATCGCTACGTTGCAGCCAGAAAAAATTCCCGTCGCCGAAGGTGACGAACCGCCTGACGGCAAGGTACGACGCCTTCAGCGTCGAAACGGTTGCGGCTCAGGTTCGTAGGGTGGCGCTCACAGCAGTTCGCTTGACCCTATGCTATTTTGTGGGTCGCCGTTGGCGACTTTGAATAAGCCGCACGCCGACTCTCAAGACTCAGACTTTCTTAGACCTTCCCAATCGCGGTTGTGGTAAGATCGCGCTGACGATTGCCGCAAGGTGAATTGCGCCCCTCCCAAAATTTCGCCCTGTCCCGTTTTTAAGTCTTAATGAAACGAGTATCTCAGCTTCGCGCTTCTGCGCCCGTTCGCAACGATGTTGCCAACGCCTCTCCGCTCATACTTATCGTCGGCCTCACGATTGCGTTACTGGTTTGCGCGGCCATTTTCTTTTCGTATCGTCAACAGGATGTAGGGCGGTTGCCAATCCTAATGGGCGACTTCCTCAGCGCCTTTGGACGTGAGCCAATAATGGGCTGGACAGCCTTGGGCGGCAGTCTGATGAGCCTGTTGATTGCGGTGTTGATTGTGCTTTCCTGGTTCGGCCTTGGCACAATTGCGATTCGACTGATCGCCCCTGAAACCAATGCCTATGCACTAAATGTCAGCTGGCAATTGGCGATTGGGGCAAGTTTGTGGTCATTGCTGTGGTTTGCACTCGGCACTGCGAGTCTGTACCGCAAATCTGTCGCCATCGTCGCGCTGCTGGCAGGACTGGGTCTGGGCATTTGGGCCATGGCAAAATCCTGGCAGGAAAAAGGGTGGGTCAGCCGCGAACAAGCGCAGGCAAGCTGGTTGATGCGAACAGGATTTGTGCTCCTTGCCTTTCCGCTGCTGATGGGGTTGATTGCTGCGCTGGCAGAACCAACCGGCAAAGATGCATTGGTGTATCGGCTGGCGGTTCCGAAAGCCTATTTGGCAGCGGGCGGCATTGTAGATGTCACAACCAATGTCTATTCGTTTCTCGCGTTCGGGGCAGAGATGAATGGCGTGTGGGCCATGTTGCTGGGCAGTTTCGTCAATCCGAATGTAGCCGAATCAGCATTTGGCGCGGTGGCGTTTGCCTACCTGCCAGTGCTGTTGCTGGCGACGTATGGTTTGGCGCGGGATTGGCAGCTACGGCGCGAGTGGGCATTCATCGCTGCATTTCTGGTCGCCACGATTCCCAGCTTTTATCAGGTTGCCGCTAATGGTTATGTGGATCATTCGCTGGCGCTTTACATCATCCTGGCGGTACATGCGGCAGGCAAATGGTGGGCAACCGAACAACGCGCAAATTTGATTTGTCTTGCCTTCGCGTTAGGCAGCGCGCTGGCGATCAAATTCATCGCGCTCTTCGCTTTTTTCCCGCTGTTTGTGATTGTCCTCTTCAAAGCTCGTGCGGCGCAGAAAATGAATGCACAGGCGGCGAATGCGCTACTGCTGAACGGGCTGGGGGCAATTGTGCTGGCAGGGTTACTGGCCAGCCCCTGGTACATTCGCACCTGGGTCCGAACGGGCAGCCCGGTCTATCCGTTTTACGCGCATCTCTGGAATGGTAGTTCCCCCAATTGGGATGCTGATCGTTCTCGGCTATTTCAAATGTGGGTGGCGCGCTATGGCGGCGAGCAGAAAAACATTGTGGATTATCTGGCCGCCCCGCTGAAGCTTTCCTTTCAGGCACAGCCGGAATTCCCTGCCAATTACGATGGCGTAATTGGCATTGCGATCTTGCTGGGACTGCCGTTGTTGGTGTGGGGAACGCGGCGTTTGATTCTGAGTGAGGAAATTAAAATTGCATTGGCAGTCGCAGGTGGATGGTATTTATGCTGGTTGTTCACCAGTGAACAATTACGTTTTTTATTACCAGCGCTGCCGCTCTTAATCGTAGCCATCGTACTGGTGTCGTCCCAACTCGCCATCGCGCAAAACCTTCTGCAATGGATGTGGATCACAAGTGCCTTGCCGGGACTGTTGGTCATTTGCGCATGGTTTCTGGAACAAAATCCTCTGCGCGTTGTTATGGGCGGAGAACCGCGCGAAGACTATCTGACGCGGCGGCTGGATCATTATCCATACTACAAAGTCATCAATCAGGATTTGCCGAATACCGCGCGTGTCTGGCTCATCAATATGCGCAATGACACTGTGCATTTAGAGCGTGACTATTTCGCAGATTATGTTTTTGAAGATTACACGATAATGAAATTGGTGCAGCAAGCCACAGATCTTTCTGATCTACGCACACGGGTGAAGGCAATGGGAATCACACATATTCTGGTGCGGCACGATGTTCTGTTGGACTATCAACGCACGCCCATTGTGGATGAACGAAAATCCGAAGCTGAGAATCAAGCCAAGCTCCAAATGCTGAAGTCGTTTTTGACGGAAGGCCCCAAAGTGCTGAAAAGCGATACCAAGTTCATGCTGGTGCAACTGGAAAGACTATAAATTGAAAACCACGGGGAGCCGGGGAAAAAGAGGTAGGTAACAGCCTCACATTTGGCGCGCTTTTATTGCGCAGCCACCTCTTGCCATTACCTTCGGGTCCTCTAGTCCAGTGGCTCCTCGTGTCCCCCGTGGTACTCGTGCGCGCGAACAAGCCACAATCCAATATGGGCCTGTTCACGTGGTCGCTACTCATTGCCATTTTCGTGGCGTCTTAAGCTGAAAAAATGATTGCTCAATCAGGTAGCAGGTCAACTTGTTGCCAGTGTGATGAGGATTTGTGGATCCGCCGCCCGGCATAGTAGCGATGCACCCCGGACACTGTCAATCAGCTTTTGCCGAACCTGTTGCGCAGCCACTAAAAACCCGCTATAGATCATGTGCGCGTCGTTCAAGCACTCCGTTGATTTGGCCGCCAATCAGAATCACGATGCTCGTCAGGTACAGCCAAAACATCAGCGCCATCACGCTGCCAAGCGACCCATACGTTAGCGTGTAATTCGAGACGCGCGTGACATACAGCTTGAAGGAAAACGAAATCACCAGCCACATCAGCAAGGCGAAAACAGCACCCGGTGTTACCCATTTCCAGTGGCGTGGAATATTTGGCGCAGAGAAATAAATCAGCTCTAACCCGAACAAGAGAAATAAGACCATCAACGGCCATTGCAACAGCTGCCAGCCGCTTCTGAAAGTTTGGCCCAGGTGAAAATTATTGGCCAGAAAGACCCCCACATTGCCACCAAAAAAGACTATCGCCAACGCCGAAATAATCAGTCCTGAAAAAACAAAAGTCAGCCCCAAAGCCAAACACCGATCCTTCCACCAGGGACGCATTTTTTTCACTCCATAGGCCACGTTCAAGGAATAAACCAGCGCCTGCAAGCCGGAGGATGCCGCCCAAATTGTGGCGATGAAACCGAAGCTGAGCAATCCGCTTCGCTGTCGCCGCGTGATTTCCAGCAAGGTTTGCTGAACCAGTGATAGCGCAGTAGGCGGCAATACCTGACTCAAATAATTCAATAATTGTTCGAGCAAATGCGGGATCGGCAAATACCCAACCAGCGCGGCCAGAAAAATCAACATCGGAAAGAGCGCAAACAAGAAATAAAACGCCAACTGCGCTCCGTGTCCAAACACGTCATCGTCAAAGCAGCGGTCAAAGACAACTCGCACAAGCGAAGGTTCAGTAGATGAATGGGCCGGGGTTTCACGTTCCATGCCCTGCTTTTGTAGCAGAAAAAAAGGCGAGAGTGAATGCCACTCCCGCCCGTTTGCAATGAATTATGACTTTCGCTTAGAACGTGTAGCGCAAGCCAAAGGTAACGCGACGATTGCCGCCATTCGTCGCCCATTGATTCAGGAAGTTCGCGCCGGAATTGATTGCCGTGTTCGGCGTACCAAAGTTGCGCGTGTTTGTCAGGTTGTAGAACTCGGCACGGATTTGCAGATTCTGCCCTTCGACAATCTTGGTGTTTTTGAGAATGCCGAAATCGAAGTTGCCAATCCCGTCGCCACGAATCGTATTGCGTCCGACGGTGCCCACCCGCTGTCCGGTAGTAAGTGCCGAGAACAAACTCGCACCGCCCGCTTGCCGAATCTGAATCAGATTCATGTTGGACAGGTCAAGCGCGGCACCCGTGGCACTTAGGTTCGGACGAATCGCGTTGCCGACCAGCGCGTCAATGCCTTGCAACACGCCCGCCGGGTCAGCACCGTTCAGAATCGTGAAGGGCGTACCGCTTTGGAAGGTCAGGAACCCATTCAATTGCCAGCCACCCAAAATGTGACCAACCGCACCGTCCTGGGCACTGAAAAATGGCAGTTGATACACAAAGTTCGTGGTAAAGCGATGCGGACGATCATAGCTGGAACGTGCGCGATCACCGTTCAGATTGTAGGGGTCTTGTGCGACGGCGACTTCGCCCTGCGGTTGCGGGTTGAAGATTTCCGACGCGTTGTCAATGAAGCTGCTCCAGGTGTAATGCACACCAGCGCTGAAGTTCTTGCTTAGACGCTTGTCCAAGCTGACCTGCATGGAGTGATAGATGGATTGCGCACAGTTGCAACGCAAACGTTCGACACCACGCGTCAAATCCACGCGGCGCGGCTGATTGGTCAGCGTCGTGCCTGCCGGATTGTAAAGGAAAGCCGGATCGGTGCGGCTGGTACGCTCCCGCACGACGGGGTTGCCGTCTACGGTTTGGAACAGTCCATTGCCTTTCGTGCCAACCCAGCCGACGCGCATGACAACGTCTTTGCTGAGTTCACGCGAAACTTCCATGCTGAATTGATCTGCACTCGGCGAACGGAAATCATCGCCTGCTGTGGTACGAGTAATAAACGGCAGGTTCGCCGTTGGGGGCGCAGCCGCATTGACGATGTTGGCATACGCATTATTCAACGAAGGATTCAACGCAAACACGAACGGAAACGCGCTTGCGATGTTCAGGTTGATGTTGATGAATCCATAATCGTTGGTGCGCGAATACCCCCCACGCAACACGGTTTTGTCACCGCCGGTCAACAGACCGATGATACCGTCTTTGCTGAATTCAGGACGCCAGTTGAATCCAAAACGCGGCTGGAAGTTGTTCGTGTCGCGTTCGGGACGACGGTTCAAACGGAAGACCGGATTATTGCTATTGCGCGCCAGAATCTGTTCTTCAAACGGATATAGCGACGCAATAGAGTTGCCCGGCGTTTCGTAACGCAAGCCATACGTCAGCGTAAAGTTCGGACGGATTTTCCATTCGTCCTGCGCATAGAAGAAATAGTCGTACCAGTTGTAATACTGAATTTCGGAACCGCCTGGCACCGGCTTGTTGATTGCCGAAGCAATCGCCGTGTCGTTGACGAACGTGTTGAGGTTTTCATAGGCCAGACGCCCGCGAATGGTTGGGAAGAAGAAGCTCTTGACCTGCACGCGGCGGAAGTCAAAGCCAAATTTCATGGCGTGATTGCCCTTCGTCCACGAGAGGTTGTCGAGAATTTGATACGTGTTATTGAAGCGGAATTGCGGCAGGTTGACTGCAAGTCCGATTGCGGTGCGCGACCCCGCCGCGTTGAAGCCGATCAGACCGAGTTCGTTGACTTCAATCGAAGGAATCGTTTCGGAAGAGGGGTCTTCGGCGTTCGTCACCGAGCCAAACCGTTGCCAGCCGATGCGCACTTCATTCACGAGCGAGGTGCTCAGAATGCTGTTGAAGCCAACGTTGGCCGATTGCGTACGCGAGGGGACAATCGTCGCCAAACCGCGCGGGGTAGCTTGTCCGCCGCCAACGTTGAATGAGCTATTGTAGAAATATCGCGCGTTGATCGTGTGATTCTCGGTGAATTTATGATCCACGCGGGTTGACCATTGGTGATTATTGAAGCGAACGCTGTTGGCATTCGTCAGCGAACCCAGCGCCACGGCAACACAGCGCGGATCGCGCGTTTGGCCAGCGGGCAACGTGGCCGGGCAAGCCACTCCAGCGACCGGAGCAAAGTAGGCTGTGCCGGTCGAACCTTGTCCGGCGGGCAGGAACTTCAACAACGCGGCGACTTGCGGGCGTGTGTTGACGGCAGCCAACGCCGCACGTCCGGCTTCAGTAGGCGCGCCATTGATCGTCGCACCGGAACCAAGCTGGCGATCTGTCCAGCGTTGATAGGAACCGAAGAAAAATGTTTTGTCGCGCAGGATGGGGCCACCCACCGTGCCGCCATATTGCGTCTCATTGCGACGCGGCGCTTTGGTGAAGCCCGCCGCCTGATCAAGATTGCTGCGCGAATTGAATTTGTTGTTGTTGTTGAAAATGAATGCTGAGCCGTGAAAATCATTCGTGCCGGATTTGGTGACGACGTTGAAAACCGAACCCGCCGCGCGTCCATATTCCGCCGCGAACTGATTGGTCACGAGGCGCACTTCCTGAACCAAATCAGGATTATTGACGGGCTGTTGCGACCCCGACACACTCGGATCGTTGCTATCCTGTCCGTCAATCATGAAGTTGTTCGAGCGCAGGCGCATCCCGTTCACCGAGAAATTTACGCTGCCTGCCGCAAACCCTGTTTGCCCGGAACCCAACTGGCTCACCCCCGCCGCCGATAATGCCACATTCAAAATGTCGCGGTTCGGGGCAAGTGGCAACTCTGACAGACGCTTGCTATCAAAGCGTGTGCTAACCTCCGCATTGGTTGTATTCAGCACGGAAGCATTTTCCGTCACGGTCACGACTTCCATTACCGTGCTGGGCTTCAGCGTCAAATCCAAAACAGCGTTTTGATTGAGCAATAACTCAACTCCAGTTCGCACCAACTTGGCGAAGCCGGGTGACTCAATCGTTATTTCATAGTTTCCGATAGGCAAGTTCGGAAACCGATAGCGACCTTCTTCATCGGTCGTGCCGGTGCGGGTAGCATTGGTCAGTACTTGACGCACCTTCACTGTAGCATTGGGAATTACCTTTTGCTGCTCATCCATAACCTGCCCCGAAATGGTGGCTGTGGTGGATTGCCCCCACACCACCGTTGCAAGGCTGGTCATAAACGCCGCGATCAGCATTAATGACTTGATACGTACAAACATATTTTCCTCCTGGAATAACGAAACAAATTCAGAGTATTGAATTCTTCTGAACCGAGGTTCGCGATTAGGCAAATCTCAAGCCATTCAGGCAGGAAAAATCGTTTTCTATTGAAAGTAAAAGAGTTGCTAAGTAGCGATTGGCCAGAGGCGGTGGGCGTGTGAGAAGAAGGACAACCCGCCATCCAAATTTTTGAATATTTTACAATTCTCCCAATTCAGCAAGTGAGACAAAATGTCACATGGGCGCGTCAAATATAGACGATTTTCGCCCGTAAATTACTTCGCTGTGGCGAGGTGAAAAATCGGTGCACCAAGGATTTCAAGCCTTGGGTTCACCCCTAAACCAGGTAAGGATGAAGCAGCTAGTCGCCCATGCTGACGTTGTGGTGCGCCTTCCGCTATGCTAAGGGTAACGTAGCTATTGAAATCTGTGGCCGAAAACAAATACTCAGGCGGAGTACTATGGGCCAGATGCGCAATCGCCGCCGTAATAATATCGCCTCCCCAGGTGTCTTCGATGGTCATTGCGATGCCCAGGGAAACACACAAATCCCGAATCTGTCGCGCTTTGGTCAGACCACCAACTTTTGAGATTTTCAGATTGATGACATCCATTGCCTGATCGTTGTAGCCGCGCACGACCATTTTCAAATCGTCCACGACTTCATCCAACACAAACGGACGATTCGTGTGCTGCCGAACAACCAGGCACTCTTCATAGCTGTAACATGGCTGTTCAATATAAACATTTACATCACGCACGCCAGCAGCCACACACATTGCTTCGTGCTGCGTCCAGCCACAATTGGCATCCGCGACCAACACATCTCCGGGCCGCAATTCCGCAGCGACCTTGTGAATACGGGCAATATCCGTGGCCACGTCGCTGCCAGATTTGAGCTGAAATTTGGTGTAGCCTTCGGCGCGATATTTGCCGACCATCGCCGCCATTCGTTCTGGCGTATCCTGCGAAATCGCGCGATACAAGGCGAAATTCTCGCCATAACGTCCGCCCAGCAAGGTCACAATTGGCTGCCCACAAGCTTTGCCGAAAATATCCCAGCAAGCCATGTCAATTGCGGATTTCACATACGGATGTCCGCGCAACGATTCATCCATCCGGCGATTGACCAGATGCAGCTGCGTGGGATCAAGGCCGAGCAAATGTGGCGCAAGTTCTGCGATGCCCGTTCGCGCACCTGCGGCATAGGCAGGCAAATATGCCGGGCCAAGCGGGCAGACTTCTCCATAGCCGACCAAACCTTCGTCCGTTTCAATTGCAACCACAGTCGAGTCAAACACGTCTACGCTTCTGCCACCTGACCATTTGTAACTACCTTCGTACAGGGGCAGCTCGACACGATAGACTTTGATACCGGTAATTTGCATGGGTACACCTCATTCTCAGGATTAGTTTGAAACGAGGCGGATTATTACTGATTTGTTTGCAGTCAGGCAATGAAAGCTGGGAGCCAGGGAAATTTTCCCAGGCAAAACACGCCGCACGCTTGAATGACTGGTCAAACCAATAGATAATCGGCGCATCAACCGGGCTTTTTAACTAACGTGTCGAATAACGCTTGGTCACATCTGAGGTGACCACCCCAACCAACAGGGGCAATCATTGGCAACGTGAAGAGGAAGCTTCACCTGTTACACAACTCTGAAAGGAAATTATGGACAAGCTTAATCGGCGAGACTTCGTCAAAACATCTGCCAGTGCTGCGGCGGCTGGCACACTCGGGTTCAACGTCACCAACTATGCGGGCAGTCCAAATGGCACGGTGAGACTTGCCGTGATCGGCTTAAAAGGCCGTGGCATGAACCACACGCAGGGGTTCTCGGCGTTGCCTAACGTCGAAATTGCGGCGCTTTGCGATATTGACGACTCATTATTTGAGCGGCATATCAAGCAGCTTGAAAGAACGGGCAAACCGAAACCGGCGATCTTCAAAGATATTCGCAAACTGCTTGAAGACAAAAACATTGATGCCGTTTCGATTGCGACCCCGAACCACTGGCATTCGCTGATGACCATCTGGGCCTTACAGGCGGGCAAAGATGTGTACGTCGAAAAACCGATGTCACACACGTATTGGGAAGGCAAGCAGGTGGTCGCCGCCGCCAAGAAATACGGGAAGATTGTGCAACACGGATCGCAAACCCGATCCAATGTAGCAGCGCGTGAAGCCGTTGACAAAATGCGCAAAGAAGAGCTGCTCGGCGACGTCTATTACACCCGTGCGCTGTGCTACAAATGGCGTGACACGATTGGCAAAAAGCCGGACGGCGCGGTTCCGGCAGGCGTGGATTATGATCTCTGGTTAGGCCCCGCACCGAAGCGTCCCTTCAACGAAAATCGCTTCCATTACAACTGGCACTGGAATTGGGATTACGGCAATGGCGACATCGGCAATCAGGGCATCCACGAAATTGATATTTCGCGTTGGGGATTGGGCGTCACACTGCCAACCAAAGTCAGCGCGATGGGCGGCCATTTCATGTTCGATGACGATCAAAACACGCCCAACACCATCATTGCCACATACGAGTTCGACAAGAACGGCAAGAAGGCAATTATGGTCACCGAAGTCCGTCACTGGATCACCAACAACGAAGCAGGCATTAGTGACAGTCCTGAGTTAAAAATGGGCACAGGCGGCGGTCGTGGTGGCAACACTATCGGCAATATCTTCTATGGGTCAAAAGGGTATTTGGCCATCGAAGGTTATAACAAATACACCACCTTCATGGGCAAGAACCAGGAGCCGGGGCCGTCACGCACAGGCCGCGACAATCACTGGGCCAACTTCATTGATGTCGTGCGCAGCCGCAAGAAAGAAGACCTGAATGCACCGATTGAAGAAGGGCATTATTCCTGCGCATTGATGCACCTGGCGAATATTTCGTATCGCGTGGGACGCACGATCAATTTTGATCCGAAGACCGAAACCATCATCGGCGACAAGCAAGCTCAAGCCATGCTGAAGCGCCAATACCGTGCGCCTTTCGTCGTGCCGGAAAAAGTCTAGGGAAACCTGGAGAATAGAAAGCATGAAGTACAAGCTTCAGCTTGGTTTTTCCTTCACAGAGAGAAAAACCAAGCTGAAGCTTGTACTCCATGCTTTTTTGTACCCTATACTTTTTTGCCTCTTACTTATCCTGCCCGGCGGCTGCCGCGACTGATTCCTCGGCAGGCGCAGGTTCGGGGTCAGGGACATTATTGACGCGTCTGTCTGGTTTGATTCGTTTGGAGTGAATGGCTTTTTCTAATGCCTTTACCACGTCTTCATCGTACCGGCTACCAACAAACGTATTGACGCGATCAATCGCAGCTTCAAAGGTCATGGCGCGTTGATACGGACGATTCGTCGTCATCGCGTCAAAGCAATCCGCAACGCTCACAATCCTCGCCATCATTGGAATTTCATCGCCCTTCAACCCAAGCGGGTAGCCCGTGCCATCCATCGTTTCGTGGTGCATGGACATGCCAGGAATGTATTCGGCCATTTCAGGGTTTTCGGACATGATCAGGCCGCCGATGCGCGGATGGTTTTTCATGATTTCAAATTCCTGATTCGTCAGCGCCGCAGGTTTACGCAAAATGCGGTCTTCGATTCCGATCTTGCCGACGTCATGCAACAGTGCCGAAACGCGAATCTTTTCCACTTCATCCGGTGGCAAGCCCATCAACTCGGCAATGGTCTGCGAATACACCATCACGCGTTCAGAGTGACCGCGCGTGTACGGGTCTTTGCCGTCAATGGCTGCCGCCAGCGATTTGACTGAGCCGAGGAACAGACGGCGATTCTTTTCGGAAGAAGCCTTGATTTCATGAATATGCTTTTGAATTTCCGCGCCCATCAGATTGAAGTCCAGCGCCAGCTCGCTGATTTCCCGATTGGTGGTTTCCAATTCAATGCGCCGCGTGTATTCGCCTTTGGCAATCGCACGTGCATTTTCTGTGAGCTTTTCAATCGGCTTGCTGAAGCCGCGCGCAAAGAAAAAGCCGGCGATGATGGCGGCGATTGCTGCGCCCAGTGAAATCATAATCGTGCGCCAGCGCATTGTTTTCGCGGACAAATACGCCGCTTCTTCATTCACCAGTCCCACCACGCCAAGACGTTGTTCGCTGTTCAATTGCGCGGTGGCATAGCTACCCAGAAGATTCAACTTTTCGCCATTTCGCGCCAGCGGAAACGTCGAAGTCGCCGCGACGTATTGATTACTGTCCAGCCAATCCCGGACGACTTTCATGTAACGGGCATCCTGTTTCTTGAATGCCAATTGCTCATCCGGGTGCGCAACCACAGAGCCTTCCCCGTCTACCACAAAAAAGATCGTATTTTCACCATGCAACAATTTCCATTCGTCCAGATTGCCTTTTTGCGCAACCAACGAAAACACTTTTTGCAGGCTGACAACCGCTAACACGATGCCTTCTATCTGGTCTTTGTTCTTCACGGGTTGCGCCACAACCAGCGCAGGTTCGCGGTAGGTTTGCAAAATGCGCGGCGCGCCCAAATAGGATTTGCCTTTGGAAGTCGCCGACGATGCTTCAGACAATGCCTCTCGGACTTCTTCGGGGATGATCTTGTTTGAGTTCGTGACGACGCTATAGTTGTTCAGGTTCTGACTTGGAGCGACAGCTAAGGCGAGCAAATTGGAATCGTCCTCTAAGGTTCGCGCCAGATTTTCCTGCCCCGCCGGACTGGTGGCCTGCATCAAATTGCCCGTGATTTCAAAGGCGCGAGCATAGGAATTAACCTGTGCAATGTAGCCTTGCACATAAAGTTCAATCTGGCGCGCTTTGTTGCGCACGGATTGCACCTGATAGTTTTTCTCTTTGCCCTGTAAGGTTTCTGTATTAATTGAAATCAGTTGCCAGCCGACAAACGCAATCGGAGCAAGGCTGAAAATTACCAACACAAAAAGGATCAAATGCAGGACTTTGATACGCCCAGATAAAAAGGTGGTAACAGCCATAATTTTTTGTGGGTTGTTATGAGGTTGATGTGACTAGGCTTAGTGCGCGGAGTGGGAGCCGCTGAGAAGAAGGGCAAAGGAATCCTAACAAATCCCCCTGCGGTGAACAATAACTTTTTCCGACTTTCTCAGTCTCCGACACGTCTAAAAGCTTTGTCGGAGGTTGTTTTCGTTCAAGGTGCCTGAAAATTCGGGCTTGACCTGAAAACACCCCGCCGACAAACTACTGACCACAGATATTGTGAGGTGCAGCGCGTGAGTTTAATGACAGGAAGCTTAAGGCAATACACAGAAATGGACGCCGACGCAAGCGATGACCATCTGATTGCCCGCACACTGGCGGGTGAAACCGAAGCTTTCAGTATCCTGGTACGCCGATGGGAACGCCCGATCTACAGCCTGACCCTGCGCATGCTGGGGCGCGATGAAGATGCGCGTGATGCGTGTCAGGAAGCGTTTTTGGCGGCCTTTCGCAATTTGAATAAATTTCGCGGTGATGCCAAGTTTTCTTCGTGGATGTATCGCATTGCGCTGAATGCCTGTCACACGCGGTTGCGCAGCAGCAATGGCCCAGGAAGCATCAATTACTCACTTGACCAGGAAGACGAAAACGGGCGTCGGATGGAGGTGGCAGATACGAGTACAGAAAGTCTGCCAGAGCAAGTTCATCGCGTTGAACGTTCACAACATGTGCGCCGCGCATTACAGGCATTGCCCCCTGAAATGCGCCAGGTCATTGTGATGAAAGAATACGAAGAAATGACTTTTGCCGAAATCGCTGAAGTGCTGGGCATTCCCGTCAGCACGGTCAAATCGCGGTTGTACACCGGATTGCAACAGATGCGATTGCGACTGAATTCATTGCACGGCGCGATTTGACGGGTCACGAATTTGAGAGAGTGTTGAGAGGAAACTGATATGAAAAGCCAACTTGAGAGCAATTGTGGGAAACAGGATTTGATGGTGTCGTATTTGTACGATGAAGCCAGTCAGGCCGAGCGCGCCGAATTCGAGCGCCATCAAACAACCTGCGCCACCTGTCGCAATGAATTACAGGCATTCCAAAGTGTGCGGCAGGAGCTGAACACCTGGGAAATGCCTGTTGTTCCGCACATCGAAGTGGTCACACCACGCACCGCGATGGACGCCTTGCGCGAGTTCTTTCTCCTGATGCCAGGCTGGTTCAAAATCACTTCTGGACTGGCGACCGCTGCGGCTGCGGCGCTTATCGTGTTTGCGCTCAGCGGCACACACATTCGCTTTGGGCAAAACGGCGTAGATGCCAAATTCGGCATTAGGGAAATCACAGAACTTTCCAGCACGTCGGCCCCGGTGGATATGCCAAAACCCACCGTCGTCAATTCCCTTTCGCGCGAAGATGCTGAGAAAATGATTCAGGCCGCCGTCGCCCAAGTACAGGCACAAGCGCAGGAACAAACACGCCTTCAACTCGCGGGACTGGAAGCCAAATTGAAAGCGACGCATCAAACGGAATTGCAAAATGCCACGATGCGATTGCGCAAAGATCATCAAAAGCAGTTGGCACTACAACTCGCCAAGCTGGATAATACGCAACGGCAAACGTTAACCGAATGGCTTTTCGATTCTGCAACGGCGAGCAATGAACGATAGGAAGGCAGCTATGAAACCGATGATAAATTCCCGTTTCTTGCAATGGACAACGCAGCTTTTCCTGCTGGTGGGATTGTTGTGGCTGCTGCCCGATACAGCACAGGCCCAGGCTGGGGCCAAAGCCAAACGACGGCTGATGAAAATGGAGCAAAAGGCGCAGCAAACGACACAGGAAGAACAAAATAATCCTCAACAACCGGTCGAAGAAATCAAAGCTCCTCAACGGCTCGCGAACGCGCAAGCGCGTCAACCGAATCGCCCGCTGGAACTAGGTAAAGTGCCGAATCAAATTTTGGATCGCGTCTTGTTGCAATTGGAAATCACAGAGCCACAAAGGCCGCAACTGATTGCGGTGCGCCGGAAGTATATGATCGAACTTCCGCGCTTAATTAAATTGCTCAAGGCCAAACAGGATGTCTTTGACGACGCGATGAATGCAATCGAATTTAATCCTGACGATATTGAACGCAAAGCCGATGATTTGGCTAAGACACAGGGAGATTTGCTGCGAACGCAAACACGTCAGATGATTGAGATTCGCAAGATCCTCACGCCGGAGCAATTCGCAAAATTTCATCAACTGTTGGAAGAAGAGCGTCGCAAAACGATCCAACAACGGATGCTGAATCCATAAAAGGCAAATTTCGCCACGACAGATTCCCACAGATTCTCACAGATTTTTTTGCGAAGAACCGTAATCTGTGTAGATATGTGTAAATCTGTGGCGAAAAACATTCGTGAAAATTCGTGTTCATTCGTGGC
>JAFDVL010000036.1:0-57080 GCA_018268995.1 Acidobacteriota bacterium
ATTTTCCAGTCGAACCAGTAATCTTTCAGCACAGAAATTTTCTTCAGTTCTTTGCCCGTCAACGCGCCGCTGATCGCTTTGCCGCTGAAATCCCAGGTCGAGCCGGTTTCGGCATCCACAAATTGATTGTCTTTCACAAAGAATTCGAGCGCACGCCCATCAATAGTTCGTTCAAAGGCGCGCACCGATTTATTGTCATCACCGAGCGCCACAAAAATCGGCGTTGTATCAATGGTATTGATGACCAGCCGTTGTTGTCGCAACACCTCCATTGGATATGCCACCGCTTTGCCGTTGACGACGATGCCTGCCAGCAGCGCACGTGGCTTCAGTTTGTCGTTTGCCTCCACCGGGACGATGACCCGCAGTTTTTCATATTCTTCTTCCCAATTTGCTGCTTCGTAATTTTTGCTGACACGCTCATCAGGCCGGAGCACGCGTCCGTTTGGGTGCTCGCGCTTCCATACGGCGAACGTCACTTCATCCGTAAACACGCCGTTTAGTTGGCGGCCTTTGAGCGGGCCGTGCATCGCTTCGCCAGAAACCTGTTGCCACCACGTGCCGGTTTCTTCATCGCGCATGATGAAGTTCTGGTTATTGATGCCCGCAAGGTGGAACGTCAGTTTTTTGCCATCAAGTTCGGATTCCCACACCAGACCGGTGTGACAAAGCGTTCAGTAAGTCGCCGTGATTGGCTTGCCTCCGACGACATCGTTGATGACGTGATGATAGCCCATTTGTCGCACCGGATACGCCACCGCTTCGCCGTTGATTTCGACGGCTAACACCATATCGCTGTCATTCACAAAGTTGACTTCGCTGACTTTGGCATACGCGGCGTTGGGCAGCGGATTGAACATCCACTCAAAATGATTTTGCCGTGCAAACCACGTAACCAGAACCAATGGCGCAAGCAGGAGTGGCATTACAATACGGCTCCACCAACGCGCGCCGCGCCACAGCTTGACGCAGATTGCAATCGCAGCAACTACACTCAGACTCGTCACCCACGGCGACCAGCGGCGCAGAAAATACGACCACTGAACACCCGCAGGCGTTTGCGCTTTGAACGGCATGATGACGAAAACAGGAATTGCTACGATGGCGACGGTAGCAAGGACGAGGAGCAGCAGGAGCAGCCAGAACTTCCAGCGACCTGATGCATTGGTCGTGCTTTTCATTGTGTCCTAAAACCCAAATTTGAGGGCGAATTGAAACACGCGCGGATCGCCCGCTGAAGTGATGGAACCAAAGCCTGGAGCGCCCAACACTGCATTCGGATTCCCCAGCGGCGGCGTGTTCGTGACATTGAATGCTTCGGCGCGGAATTCTAGCTGTTTCGTTTCGTGAATGCGAATCCGTTTGAGCAGTGCCAAATCAAAATTCCGAAATCCGGGGCCGCGTACAGGATTGCGCGAACTGGTGCCGAGCATAAATTGTGGCGAAACAGTAAACGCTGCGGTATTAAACCATTGCGCCGTCGTGCGTTCGGAGGCGGGCAGATTTGCTTTGTTGATCAGGTTGGGGCGTTGCGTGCCGAATCCGGCAAAGGCGTGACGGGATTGCTGATGTCACGCGCAAACGAATAGCGACCGAAGATTTGATGCCGTTCGCTGAAACGATGGTCTATGCGGTTATCGAATTGATTTTGATCCTGCGCTTCATTGGCTGTGCGCGTGAAGTTGTTGGCTGTTCCGGTCGCTGTTGGCAATGATACGCGGAAACGCTGGGCCTTCGGACGTACGTGGCGGTGCCGCGACACCAGGAGACAGCGAAACCAGCGACAGGAAATTCCGGCCATTTAAGGGCAGACTGACGATCTTTCGATTGTCAATCACTTGCCCCAGACTGGCTTGTTCCGTGCGCAACAACGAAGCATCGGCGGCAATCGTAATGACATTGGCTACGTTGCCGACTTTCAGCGCCAGATCAAGGTTGATGCGCTCGCCCGTCGCCAACTGAATGCCTTCGCGCACGAATCGCTGAAAGTTTTGGGCTTCAACTGTGACCGCATACAAACCGGGCTTCAGGTTGGTAAATGAAAACAAGCCTGCTTCGCTAGCGGTTGTGAGCGTTGTATGGTTGGTTGTCGTTTCGACCAGCGTGATTTTGGCCGCACGAACCATTGCGCCTGTTTCATCGCGGATTTGCCCATTCAGTTCAGCTCGCCCTGCTTGTGCGTGTAGCGTGACTGAAAAGAGAAATGAATAAAGCATGATGGCAGCTGTAAAAACGCCACTCCACTTTCGCATTTAGAGCTCCTCAGTAGGCAGTTAGGTGAAAACCAGTTTGTAGCCTGCAATCAAGAGGACGACCGCTAAGAGTTTTTTGATGAATCCAACTGAAAATTGGCGGCTCCCCAAATAAGAACCAACTGCGCCGCCTGCTAGTGCTGCCACGACCATCGGTAGCGCGAAAAGCGGTAATTGTTTTGTGCTGCTGAGATTGCCAAGTAGTCCGGCGATTGAATTGACGAGAATGAACAACGCTGAAACGCCGGATGCAGTTTTGGTTTTTGACCAGTGAAAGAAAATCATCAACGGGGTCAGAAAGATTCCGCCGCCTGTGCCTGTTAAGCCTGACAATAATCCCAGACCTGCGCCTGTGCCGACTGCAACTGCTTTGCTTGGCGGCGCAATTTCACTGTCATCTGTTTGGGTGTTGAATAAGAAACGCACAGCAGAGTAAAGCAGCACGACGCCTACCAAAATCTTGAACCAATGCGTCGGCAAATTGACGTAGCCGCCGAGAAACGCGAGTGGAACAGACAGGATTGCAAACGGCCAAAACAGCGGCCACGAAAAATGTCCGGCGCGCCAGAATTGATAGAACGTCAGCGTCGCCACCAGAATGTTCAGCACTAATGCGGAGGGTTTGATGACTGTTGGCGCAAGACCAAACAACGTCATCACCGCAATGTAGCCGGATGCACCCGCGTGGCCCACCGCTGAATACAAAAACGCCACAAGCAGAATGGCGAAGCACAGCAAAAACAGCATCTCGGTGGTCATAGCATCTCTTTAGTCTTTGATAATCATGACTTCGGTCGCTTTGATCAGCGCATAGACTGTTGCACCTTTTTTCAGCCCCAATGCACGTGCCGCATCGCTCGTGATAATCGAAGTGATAACTTGTCCGCCGACATCAATGCTCGCTTGCGCTAATAACCCCTCGAATCGGATTGAGATAATTTGTCCGCGCAATTTGTTGCGCCCGCTGATGGATTCCAAGACAATGGCTTTTGGGGTTTTCGCTTTCTTGACTGTGACGGCAGAACGCGCGCTGGTGATGCGTTCGATTTCACGGCGTGGGATGCGATGATGCCCGCCTGCCGTTTGCACGGATTTGATCTTGCCGTCGTAAATCCAACGTTTGATCGTCAGAATGCTGACGCCTGCCAATTGCGCTGCTTCTTTGGGTTTTAGTAGCTCCATTGAGCGCGATGCTTACAGATTGCGATGGAAAGAGTCAATCTTAGTGGCAAAGTGTGATGTGAATTGATGTGGATTTGGCGGGAAAATGAGTATCGCGACCGGTAGGTAGCGTTGCAGTCTATGCCTGACGCTCCTTACCAGTCGCGGTACTGATTGCGGCAATCGTTACTTTAATGCTTGCTCAATGGCTTGGGTGACCTTGTTGCTTTCGGGTTTCTCTTTGGTTTCAAAGCGCGCAATTATTTTGCCGTTGCGATTCAGCAGGAATTTATTGAAATCCCACGTAATGTCGTCATACTGATCGCTGAACGCGGTCAATTCCGTCGGGCAAACAAATGTGAAATCAAGTGGGTAAACAACAACACAACTCACTTTCCTTTGTAATCAGAAAACTTCACGGGCTGATCCAGCTTTTGGATGTTTTTGGTGGAAGGCAACAAAAAATCGGGCGCTGGTTGCCCGACTTTTTGTGGTCTTACTGGCTCGCTGCTGAATTTATATTTGGACTTACTTCTAAGTCAATAGAGGGGCTTGGCGAGAAGTCGTACAGGTTCTCATAGGCCGAAAGAAATCCATCGAAAGTTTGACTTGACCTTCCACCTCTGGGACGAAGACGGTTTCAGCACGTTGTGATAGTCTCCGCACAATTCAAAAAATAAAATGGATAATTAGGGGCTAAACGCAACGGTTCCTGATTTCTCGCAGGCGGTATCAACGAAAATCTCCTTCGCTCAGGCATTTAGAGGCTAAGACAATGATCGTTCACAAGAAAACTCTTCTGTCCCTGGTTGGCCTGTGTTTCATTGCTGTCGTCAGTGTGTTTGCTGTACAAGGGAAATGGCGCGCCGCAACCGAAAAAGAGTTAGCTGCTTTATTACCGGCTCGTGCGCCGGTCGAAAAAGAGCAAATTGAAACTGAGATGCGCACGGCTTCCGGCTTCACAGATGGCAAGGGCAAGTTTTTCGCTGCCGTCGTTATCATCACTGCGGGCTATGCGGCTGAAGGTAAGTACTCCCATTTTCTGACAACGCAGGTTCCGGTCAAAATTGGTGCAATGACGCTCCAACCGGGAGAATACGTTTTTGGGCAAAAACGAGTGGATGCGAATACGATTGAGGTCAAGTTTCATGAAGCGGCCTCTGGCAAGCTGCTTGGTTCTGTGAACGCCCAACGGGGTCAAGCAAAGGGCGCGATTCGATCTATCACAATTGCTCCGCCAAAAGGCAATACGGGCACGATCTATTTGGGCCGTTTTGCCTTTCAGTACACGGTATCAGAATAAGTTTTACTGGATAGATTGGTTTACTGACGACACGACAATCCTATGCCTATAAAACCTGGGCATTCCCAAAGGGGCTTTCCCTCCTGGAGGAACGGATAGGCACATGCTGTTCTGGTAGACTCAGGTAAGGAAGTTCGGCACAGGCCAAGAAAATTTAATGTCGCCCGGTTGCTGGCGGCTACCTGCCTTTCACTTAAAACAAAAAGGAATGGTTTTATGAAGCATATTGTAAGGGCTTTGCTCCTCGCTCTCTGTGCATCTGTCTGCGCATTTGCACAACAATCATCAACGGCGACACTAAGTGGACGGGTAGCCGACGCGACGGGGGCGGCCATCATCGGAGCGAAAGTTACGGTGACGCAAAAAGAAACAGGCGCTCAACGGCAAGTGGTGACTAACAGCGAAGGGCTATATGTCTTTGCCACGTTGCCCCCTGGCAAGTATGAAGTCAAAATTCAAGCTACCAACTTTGCCCAAAGTTTATCGCGACTGGTTGAGTTGAATGTCGGGCAACAAGTGAGCCTGGACGCAACGCTCCAAGCCGGTGGGCCGACAGAAACAATTACGTTGGATGATCGCTACAACTATCCTTTGGTGGATACCAGTTCGGCTGTTGTGGATGGCGTTGTGCGAGCCGAAGAAGTACAGCGGTTGCCGCTGAACGGACGCAACTATCTGGAACTCGCGTTATTGATTCCGGGAAACCTGCCCGCGCCGAATTTTGATCCGACCAAAACCAACAGCGTCATTGTTTCTTCGGCGGGGCAACTTGGTCGCGGTGGTAACGTCACAATTGATGGCACAGATAACAATGACGATGCCGTTGGTGGCCCGCTTCTCAATGTTTCGCAGGATGCTGTGCAGGAATTCCAAATTGCCACGAACCGCTTTTCCGCCGAGCTTGGGCGTTCCGCATCCTCAGTCATCAATGTCGTCACCAAGGCCGGAACCAATGATTTACACGGTTCTTTTTCTTTCTTTGAGCGGGATCGGCGCTTGCAGGGATTGCCCGCGACCTATGATCGCAGTAGTAACCAAAAGCCACCGTTTGACCGTCAGCAATATGCTGCGACCTTGGGCGGGCCGTTGAAAGCAGACCGCGCTTGGTGGTTTGGGGCGTTTGAATATCGCAATCAGGATGGAGCCGTATTAGTTGGGCAGCGTGATGTGGCTGCACGCCAAATTCGCCGCAGCTTTGCATCTGCACCGATGGATGATCTGCTTGGCTTGGCGCGCGTAGATTGGAAGCCATCCGTTTCCGATAACCTGAATTTTCGTTATGCGATTGAACGCCTCAAAGATATTGGCGCAACGAAGTTAGATCGGGCAATTGGATCAGCGTCGCAGCGACAACAGTTGCAGAATCATCATCAATCGTTTCTCACCAATTGGACGCGCGCCTTTTCCTCGACCGTCGTAAACAGCTTCAATTTCAGCATCAATAATTTCAGCAACACGACAAATCCGCTTTCGACGGGGCCACAATATACATTTCCTTCGATTCAGGATGGCGTTTCGTTTCGTGTGCCACAGGCGACCACGATGAATCGGCTGCAATTTTCGGATGCGCTGTCTTACATTCACGGGGCGCATACCTTCATGTTTGGCGGCGAACTGCAACGCGTAGATTCGCTGTTTGACTTGGGCGTGTTTCAGCAAGGGCGCATTGAATTTGTGCAGGATTTTGCGCAGGCGGATTTCAGCGGCGATGGCAAGGTAGACGACAACGATTTACTATTTGCCGTCACTTTGCGCAGCTCGAAACCAACGCAGGCTTTGTTGATTGATAATGCCGACAACAATCACATTGCTTTGTTTGCACAAGACGACTGGCGGGTGACGCGAAACTTTACCTTAAATTTGGGCTTGCGTTACGAACTGGACACGAACGTTAACAACAACGATTGGTACGGCAATCGCAATCCAATTGTGCAATCGTTTTATCGCGGTGACCGCAAGCGCGATACTAATAATTTTGCGCCGCGCTTTGGCTTTAACTGGGCCACGGACAATGCTCGTTTCAGCGTACACGGCGGCTATGGCATTTACTATGACCGCGTCACGTTAGAGATCGCTTCGCTGGAACGCGGTTTGGATGGCCGTGCGTTAGCTGTCGAAGTGCGAGCCGGAAACGCGCTCAGCGATCCAACAGGTGCGCCGATTTTTATCAACCCGGCAACGGGGCGCTTTCAACCTTTTGCGCCAACATTCAGCAATCCGTTCACCGGATTTATTTTGCCGGGCGCAGGTGCATCGGGCATCAATATCATTGACAACAACCTGCAAAATCCAATGGTGCAGCAGTTCAATTTCGGCGTGCAGTATGAGTTTGTGAAGGACTTCGTGGTCAAAGCCGATGTTCTGCATAACCTTGGAACGAGCTTCATCATCGGGCGTACGATTGGTACAGTGAATAATCCGGTGGTCGGCGGGCCGGATCGCGTCGTGAATCTGGAATCCAGCGTGAAAACGAAATATGACGGGTTGCTTTTGAGTTTGGAAAAACGCTTGTCCAGTCGCTATCAATTCCGCGCTTCCTACACGTTGTCGAAGGCGTTCAATTACGCGAATGATGATCAGATTCCATTTTCCAATGGGCCTGTGAATCCGAACAATCTGCAACTTGAATACGGCCCCACGCCGAATGATCGTCGTCATTACTTCACGTTTTCAGGGGCAGCCGAATTGCCGTACGGATTTCAGGTCGCGCCGATTGTGACCTTAGCTTCCGGCGTGCCGATGGATATTTTATTGCCGGATGCCAGTTCGCGGATTCCCGTGCTACAACGAAATGCAGGCGGACGGCAATTCAAAACAGGCGCAGATTTGAATCGTTTTCTCAATCAACTTAACACTGCGGGCGGCGTGAATGGGCAACGCTTGCCGCTGGTGCGTGATGACGTGCGTTTCAATGATAGTTTTAGCTCGTTCGATCTGCGTTTCTCAAAAGTCTTTCGCTTTGGCGACAAGGTGCGACTGGAACCGATGGTAGAGATATTCAATCTCTTCAATGTTACAAATATTCTGGGCGTCTCGAATGTAAACTATTCAGGCTTTTCAAATGTGCTGATCCGCGATAGCAGTAATTCAAGTGATCCGGGCTACTTGCGTTCGTCCAGCTTCGGTACGCCGATTACGACGGCAGGCGGTGTCTTTGGCTCTGGGGGCGCGCGTGCTTTCCAGTTTGCGGCGAAATTTAGCTTTTAATTTTCCCCGGCACCTCAGCGATTTTTTATGCAATCAATCAACGCAGTTTCAGCACAGTCAATCGCAACTCCTAAGTCGCGCTCGGCCTGGTTTGTGGTTGGGGCGTCGTCAATCGGGCTGTTTTTACATTTTGGCTCTTTGCTGGTGAATTCCTTTGGCGTCTTGCTCACGACGTTGTGTGACCAGTTTCATTGGTCGCGCACACAGGTTTCATTTGCTTTCACGCTGGCAACGCTTACGGCAATGCTGACAATGCCGTTGACCGGATGGCTGACAGATCGTCTTGGCGCGCGGCGTCTGATACTGTTTTGCACGACGGTGTTTGGTGTGTTGTTCGCGGCATTGGCGTTACTGACGGGGCATTTGTGGCAGTTGTATGTCATTTACCTGTTGCTGGGCCTGGTTGGCCCTGGTACGTCGGCAGTGCCGCACGCAAGTTTGATTACGCGCTGGTTCACCAAACGGCGTGGGCTGGCGTTGGGATTTGCGATGTGTGGCACAGTACTCGGCGGCGTGATCTGGCCTTCGGCGACACAAAAGCTGTTGGATCAATTCAACTGGCGCATGACCTATGCGGTGCTTGGTGCCGCAGTTTTATTCGTTGCCGTTCCATTGCTCCTGGCGTTTTTGAAAGAACCGCCTGCACAAACAATCTCGATGGAAAACTCCGCAGCGCCTGCACTGGAAGGACTGAGCCGGAAAGACGCGATTCGCAGCGGCGTTTTATGGCTGATGATTGTTGCTTTCTTCATCGTTTCCGCAACCATTCAGGCCTGTATGATTCATTTGGTTCCAATGCTGAAAGATCGCGGAATGACGCCGACCAAAGCTGCGTTTGCGGCTTCGTTGTTTGGTGTAGCCGGAATGGCTGGCCGGTTAGGCACGGGCTATTTGCTGGATTTGGTTTCTTCCGTCCGCGTACCGGTGCTGGCGTTTTGTTGTGTGGCTGCGGGAATTTTCCTTTTGTTTTTCGGCGCGGCTGGATGGAGTTCGTTTGTGGCGGCAATGCTGATCGGATTTGGCTACGGCGCAGAATCGGCGACGATTCCGTATCTGGTCGGGCAGTATTTTGGCTTGCGCTCGTTTGGTGAGATTTATAGCTATTTGTTTATTACTGTCCCACTCGGTGGTGCGCTCGGCCCGGTGCTGATGGGCGCAGGCTTTGATCGGCTGGGGTCGTATCAAACGGGATTGCTGTTGTCTGGCATCATCACTGTGATTGCTGCCTTGTTGCTGCTCGCGCTAAAAGCCTACCCAACCTTCAATTCTCAATCTGTGGCAAATAAGGAGACTACCTAACATGACCTGGATTCGCACGATTCCAATGGAAGACGCCGACGAGCATTTGCGCAAGATGATGGAAGCGCAACGCGCAATGTATCCAATCGAATATGCCTCTTCCGTTTCACCGGGTGGCGACAGCATTGTGGCTTCGCATACGCTTTTGCCTGATGTGCTGTTTCATATCTTCGGCGCATTCGGTGCGATGATGTCGCCTGATTTGCCCCTGAATCGCGCCCAGCACGAGATGATTGCGACGATGGTTTCTGCCACGAACGACTGCTTTTACTGAGTGGAATCGCACGCAGAGTTTCTGCGTAGGGTTATTTTAGATGAAGATTTAGTTGCCAAGTTGCGAGGGGATTACCGCTCAGCACCGATCAGCGAACAGGATCGTGTGATGCTGGATTATGTAGTGCAACTGACGAAAGATGCGACAAAGCTCACACCGCAAGATCATGACAAATTGCACGCGGTTGGTTTCGATGACAAAGCCATTTTGCAAATCACGTTGATTGCGTCGTGGTTCAATTACATCAATCGCGTCGCCGATGCGTTGGGAGTTGGACGCGGCAAACGAGAAGATTGGCTGTAGCGGCGGATAATTCTGCGGGTAGTAGCTCAATGTGGGGAGACGGTGGCGGAAGCCCGACTGTGAAGGAGGGCGTAGGAACAGTATAAGACACCCTCCTTCACACCCGATCTTCTGCCACGCTATATCTTCCGTGGTTGAATCACTTTTCTTACAAGAATTCCCTACTGTGTTTCAGCCCGCTTCATGCGGGCTTTTCCTTGCTTTCATCAGGCCAGCCGTTTGACGGCTGGTATGTGTAGCGAAAATCCTGAGCGCAGGGCGCTTTAGCGTCCTTTTTCGTTGGCTTAAGCCATTCCTATACAGAAAGCCCGTTCAAACGGGCTGGCGCATCTGACCGCGATCATTACCAGCCGTCGAACGGCTGGCCTGTGCAAGGCAGATAAGGCTGATGAATCAGCCTGTTTCGGACGATAGTTGGTGTCGGAAAAAACAAAATTTCGGACGCCATTTGGTTTCAGGGGGATACCCTGCATTAGCAAAATTACGGTGCAAAATTGGATTCCTGCGCTTGAGATTGAAATCAGCGGGGATGTTTACAATACTTGAGGCTGCGCTAATCAATAAAACCGCATTACATCGCGTATTCACCCATGTTGTCTCGCTATCAACAAATAGCTGTTATTACCTTTGTTATCCTGAGCGTATTGGCAGGTGTATCTCTGCTTGCTACCCCCTCGGACTTACGAGAGTTGCCGCCGCAGTTTGGGCATGAGAAATGGCAAACAGAACAGGGATTGCCGCAGAATACGGTGCAGACAATCTTACAAACACGGGATGGATATTTGTGGATTGGCACGAAAGAAGGGCTGGCGCGTTTCGATGGAATTCGCTTCGCGATTTTTGACAAGCACAATACCCCGCAGATATTGAATCATCAAATTCGCGCCTTGTACGAAGATCGCGAGGGTCGTTTGTGGATCACCACGCCGGGCGGCTTGTTGCAATACAGCAACGGCAATTTTACTGCGTACACGACGAAAGAAGGACTTGCCAGCAACAACGTCTGGTCGGTCTATCAGGATCGCGCAGGCGATTTGTGGATCGCGACGGTGAATGGCTTGAATCGTTTTCGCGATGGAGAATTCACGGCCTACACCACGCAACAGGGCTTGTTGCACAACAGCGTTGAGGCCGTGCTGGAAGACAAGGCAGGGAATTTGTGGATTGCAACCGGCGGCGGATTGAATCGTTTCAAGGATGGTTCGTTCACGTCCTACAGCAAGAAAGATGGTCTTGTGGGCGAGGCAATAAAAACGCTGCACGCTGATCAGCAAGGGCGGCTTTGGATTGGAACGACGGACGGCTTGAGCCTGTTTGCGAATGGAAAATTTGTTAACTTCACGACGCGCGAAGGTTTGGCCAGCAATGAAGTGGAAGTCATTGCAGAAGATCGAGCAGGCGCGATCTGGATTGGCACCGCAAATGGTTTGAGCCAATGGCAAAACGGGACGATGACGACCTTTACGACGAAACAAGGTTTGCCGGGCAATCGGATTCGTTTGCTTGCACCAGATCGCGAAGGGACGCTTTGGATTGGCACATCGAATGGCTTGACACAATATCGAGAAGGCAAATTTGCCACATTTACCGCGCAGGATGGCATCGCCGGAACCGCAATTTTAGCCCTGCTCGAAGACCGCGAGGGGAATTTCTGGATTGGCACAGAAGCGAGCGGTCTGAGTTTGCTCAAGACAAAAAAGGTTGTGACGTACACCACCCGCGATGGTCTAACCGCGAATGTCATTCGGTCAATTTACAGTGATCGCTCCGGCAAAGTTTGGATTGGCACGCAGGAGCGCGGCTTGAATCTAATCCATAACGGACAGGTCAGCTCATTTCCCGCACAGCAGAGTTTGGCGGGCGATGACGTGATGGCAATTTGCGAAGACACCGAAGCCAATTTGTGGATTGGAACGACGGACGGTTTGAAGTGCATTCACACAGGCGCAATTAAAAAAATCACGGTGAATGATGGGCTGGCTGATAATTACATTCGCTCTTTGTATGCGGGGCGCGATGGCAGCTTGTGGATTGGCACGCGGCGCGGCTTGACGCAATACAAGCAGGGCAAGTTCACGACGTACACGATGCTGGACGGCTTGGCGAGCGATTTGGTCGGTGCGATTTGTGAAGATCGTCAAGGCAATGTGTGGATTGGCACGCTCGGTGGCCTAAGCCGATTCAAGGACGACAAGTTTACGAACTTTGCCACGGATGCAGGTTTGTCCAGTGAGGTTGTGATTGCGCTTTATGAAGATGGCGCAGGTGGGTTGTGGCTTGGCACGCACGGCGGCGGGTTGAATTACTTCAAGGACGGCAAATTTACGCACTTCACCACGAAAGACGGCTTGCCGGATGATGTGATCTATCAAATTCTCGAAGACGGACAAGGCAATTTGTGGATGAGCAGTAACAAGGGCATCATCCGCGTCAGCCGCAAAGAATTGGAAACGCGTGCTGATCCAAATCGCAAGCTGGAAAGCGTTGCGACCTTCGGAACGGCGGAAGGCATGGAAACGCGTGAATGCAGCGGCGGCGGGCATCCTGCCGGGTGGAAGACAGCGGATGGCAAGCTGTGGTTCGCGACGATCAAAGGCGTCGCAATGATTGACCCGGTGCATTTGAAATCCAACCAGCAACCGCCGCCTGTCGCTATCGAACAAATTGTCGTAGATGACAAAGTCGTTCCTGCGAATACGCTGATTGTGCTCTCGCCCGAAAAAGCGCGCTTTGAGTTTTATTACACGGGTCTGAGTTTTGTTGCGCCCAACAAAGTCACCTTCAAATACAAGCTGGAAGGCTTTGACAAAGATTGGGTCGAAGCGGGGACGCGCCGCGTGGCGTGGTATACCAATATTCCTGCCGGAAACTATCGCTTTCTTGTCATGGCTCGCAACAATGATGGCGTCTGGAGCGAGTCTACCGCTTCGGTTGAATTTCTGCTTCAGCCGCGTTTTTATCAAACGTGGTGGTTTTATAGTTTGTGCTTGTTGGCGCTGGGGCTGTGCGTTTGGCTTTGGTATCAGTTGCGTGTCCGTCGGTTGAAAGGGCAATTTGCCGTAATCCTGGCAGAGCGCACCCGCATCGCGCGTGAAATTCACGACACGTTGGCACAGGGCTTCGCCGGGATTTCCTTGCAGTTGGAGCTGGTCGCGCGCTTGATGACGAAAACTCCCGAAGCGGCCAGACCGCATCTGGATCAGGCGCGACAATTGGTGCGCAGCAGTTTGGATGAAGCACGCCGCTCCGTGTGGGATTTGCGTTCGCAGGCGTTGGAGAGCAGCGATTTACCGAGTGCGCTCAAACAAACGGCCAATCGGTTGGTGCATGGCACGTCCATGCAAGCACAAGTGAAAGTCACCGGCACGTATCGGCAACTGAGCCGCACCATCGAAGACCATCTGTTGCGCATTGGACAGGAGGCTATCACGAATGCCATCAAGCACGCCCGTGCAGAGAATCTGCACCTGGATTTGAATTATGTGGCGGATCGTGTAACGCTGCGCGTGCAGGACGATGGTTGTGGCTTTGATCCGCAGCACCGACCGAATGGGCATTTCGGTTTGGTTGGGATGCAGGAGCGCGTTGCTCAATTAGGCGGCCAGTTATCCATTAACAGTCGTCCGAACGCGGGAACGGAAATCATTGTTGAAGTTCCGCTCTGAAATCGGAAAGCAACGGGAACTAATGAAGGGGTATTTCATGTGTAGCCCGCTTCGACCCGGCTTTCTCAAAACAGGCCAGCCGTTTGACGGCTGGTAGCATTTTAATTATGGAAACAGGACAAATGATTCGCGTGATGGTTATTGATGACCACCAGATCGTGCGGCAAGGTTTGGTTTCGCTCATCAACACCGAGGCGGATTTAGCCGTAATCGCAGAAGGCTCGGATGGGAAACAAGCGGTCGAATTGTTCCGCCAGCATCAGCCGGATGTGACGCTGATGGATTTGCGGATGCCGGTCTTAGGCGGAGTGGATGCAACGAAAGCGATTCGGCAGGAGTTTCCAACTGCCCGCATCATTGTGCTCACCACCTTTGATGGCGACGAAGACATTTACCGCGCGTTGCAGGCAGGGGCGCAAAGCTACCTGCTGAAAGGCGTGTCATTTGAAGACCTGACGGAAGCCATTCGCACCGTGCATGCCGGGCAGCGCCGCATTCCGGCGGCGGTCGCGGAGCGTCTGGCGGAACGCATGGCGGGCGAAGAATTGACCGCGCGTGAAGTGCAGGTGTTGGAATTGATCGTCCACGGCAAAAGTAATAAGGAAATTGGCACCGCCTTATCTATTTCTGAGGCGACCGTGAAATCACATATCAATTCGCTCCTCAGCAAAATGGGGGTTGCCGACCGCACACAAGCCGCTACGACCGCTCTGCAACGCGGCATCGTTCACCTTTAATTCGGCGCAATGCTCCAACTAAAGTTTGAGGCGGTCTTCCATCTCTGGGGTGAAGACAGCCCCAAAGGGATGTGTTAGCCTACCCGCATTCTGGAGTAATACCATAAAAGCACTTTGTGGATTTATCAGGCAAAGGCACATAACACAGACATTGCTGGGATGAAAAATTTAGGTTCGCTGGAATCAAACCTCGCTAGCCTTGCGTTTGTGGGCAGCGGGGAACCTTCTTTATAATACCCGTTATTAATTCAATTGCTGGATTGAGATCATTCGCATCTCGTTGTTTTACTTCCAACAGGTATTCATCAAATGGTTGCTAAGAAACATTGTGCCTCAATTGCTGCATTACTCACTGTTTTGCTCATTTTTCCTGTCGGTGTTTTTCCGCAAACTCCGCCTCCCACCTCGGAAGCGCCTTCGCCTGCCTTGCGCACGGGCGCAGGTGTTACAACAGGCGATGCCCAACAATATGCTGTCTGTCGGACAGTGGGAATTGTTGATCCGAAAGCGCCGATGATTTTTGAAGACGTCACGGCGAAAACAGCGCTTGCAAACTTCAAGCACGTCACAGATGACCCCGATGTGAATTACATCATTGATACGCCGTCGGGCGGGCTGGCGTTGCTGGATTATGACAACGACGGGTTGCTGGATGTGTATTTGATCAATGGGATGACGATGAAGGCGATGCGCGGCGAAGAGAAAGCACCGCGGGCCGCGCTGTTCCGCAATCTCGGCAACTTCAAATTTGAAGACGTCACAGACAAAGCTGGCGTGGCGAATGAACGCTGGGGCATGGGCGTCGCGGTGGCGGATTACGACAACGATGGGTTTGCTGACATGTTCGTCAGCAACTACGGCGTCTCGCGGCTCTATCGCAACAACGGCAACGGCACGTTCACCGATGTCGCCGAAAAGCTCGGTATCGCGCGCAAAGGCTGGAGCACGGGCGCGACCTGGGGCGATTATGACAATGATGGGCGGTTGGATTTGTTCGTCGCCGCCTATGTGGATTTCGATATGAACAAGCTGCCGCCAAGTCCGGCTGAAGTCACCAAATCCGGCGGCGTCGGGCAGAACTTCTGCAACTTTCGCGGCGTCACGGTCATGTGCGGGCCGCGCGGTTTGAAGGGCGAAAAGGACACGCTCTATCACCAAAAAGCCGACGGCACGTTTGAAGACGCCAGCGCGAAATCCGGTGTGACTGATGCGCTCGGCTACTACGGCTTTTCCGCCGCGTTCGTGCGGCTGCGCGATTCCAACTTGCTTGACTTGCTGGTGGTGAATGATTCAACCGCAAAGCAGTTGTACATCAATCAGGGCAACGGCACTTTCAAGGAAACCGGCTTTGAATCCGGCATCGCGCTGAACGAAAACGGCAAGGAGCAAGCCGGGATGGGCTTGGGGCTGGGCGATTATGATAACGACGGCAAGCTGGATGTTTACATCACGAATTTCTCAGACGACTCGAACACGCTCTATCACAACGACGGTGGCGGCAATTTCACCGACGTGACGTTTCAAGCCGGTCACGGCGAGCCGACGATTCCCTTTCTCGGCTGGGGCACGAACTTCATAGACTTCGACAATAACGGCTGGTTGGATGTGTTCGTTGCCAACGGTCACGTCTACCCGACCGTAGACAAATATCAATGGGGCACGAGCTTCGCCCAACAACCGCTGCTCTTTCGTAATCTGACCAACGGTCGCTTTGAGCGCGTCGGAGCCGCACCGAACAGCGGCCTGGCCAGCGCGTGGGTCAGTCGCGGAATGGTCAAAGGCGACCTGGATGGCGATGGTCGTTTGGATATCGTGATGAACAACTTCAACGGCGCGCCGACCGTGCTGCACAATGTGACCGAGGCGAAGCATCATTGGCTGTCGCTGCGCTTGGTCGGCGATACCAAACTGAAATCGCCGCGCGATGCGATTGGTTCGACCGTGTTCGTGACCATTGGCAAATTGCGCTTGCGGCAGGATGTCATCAGCGGCGGCGGCTACGCCTCGACCAACGACCTGAAACTGCATTTCGGTTTGGGCGAAGCGACGAAGGTGGACAAGGTCGAAATCAAGTGGCCGAACGGGGCGAATGAAACGGTGAATATCAACGCCGTAGATCGCGTGTGGACGGTGACACAAGGAAAAGGTGCGAAATAATAGGCAAAGTAGCGCAACCAGCCATGGTTGCGTTGCTTCGTAAGCAAATCCCTTGGCCGCAGGGATATTCCCTCCCGACGCCCCGCAACCATGGCTGGTTGCGCTACCGTTAGGCGAAGGACAAGTTTCAGACAGGTCGTATGAAGAGCAAACATCACACCCCGAATTTTTCTCGACGTATCGTGACTCTCGTATTGATTCTACTCGCTGGCGCATTTTATGTTTTCGCCAGCAAGCACAACGAAGACCCCAAAGAAAATCCGTTCGCCGCGTATCACGAAAAAATCAAAGCGACCTACGATCTGAAATTCGGCGACAATCCGTTTTTGCCGAGCAATGCTTCCACCACGACGGGATCGTTCATTCCCGGCGAATATTTCATCGCCTCCAGCCGCTGCGCCAAATGCCACGCCGGCACACACGCGCAATGGTTGGAATCGGCGCACCGCAACGCTTTCCGCGAACCGTTTTATCAAAAGAACGTCAAAGACCTGACCACACAACGCGGCATTGAATACACGCGGCATTGCGAATCGTGTCACAACCCTGCGGCATTGTTCACTGGCGCGCTGACGAAAGATTCCAAGGTCAAACGCCCGTTTGATGACGACGGCGTTTCCTGCATCGGGTGCCATTCGATTGAAAAGGTCAATCGGCAAGGCATCGGCGGCTACACGATGGGCGTTCCCGCGTTGCTCGTGAAAGAAGACGGCACGCGGCTGCACAAAGCGTCGGATCAAGAAATTATGGATGACGTGCCGTCGCATCGCCGCGCGATGATGCGCCCCTTGCTGAAGCAACAGGAATTCTGCGCCGCGTGCCACAAGTCGCAAGTGCCGCGCGAACTGAACGATTATAAATTCATCCGCGCGTTTGCCGTCGGCGATGAATTTCAGATGTCGTCTTTCTCGAAAGAATCGCCGCACCCGTTTTACGTGCGTGATCAGGAGTCGTGCAATTCGTGCCACATGAAAAAAGAGCCGGTGGCCAAGTACGACATCGCGGCCAAAGATGGCAAGCTCGCGCTGCATCGCTGGGCGGCAGCGAACACCGCGATTCCGACGTTCTACAAACTGCCGAACCAACTCGAAGCCGCCAAAAAGTTTTTGGAAAACGACGCGCTTGGCATAGACATCTTCGCCCTACGCAAACGCGCCGCCCGCAATGGTGACGGCAACACGGAAACCATCAAGGACATCATCGCGCCGCTCAATCAAAGCACGTTCACGATTAACGCGGGCGATGCGCTGACCGCCGATGTCGTCATCACGAACAAAAACATCGGCCATTCGTTCCCGCCCGAATTGCGCGACTTTTACGAAGCGTGGGTCGAGTTCACGGTGACGGATGACAAAGGCAAATTGATCTTTAATTCCGGCTTCCTGAAACCGAATGGCTATCTGGACGACAACGCACACAACTACAAAACCTATCTCGTCAAAGAAGACGGTTCGTACAACGACATCCATCACATTTGGAAAACCAAAATCGTCGCGCAAAACAACGCGATTCAATCCGGGCGTTCCGATGTCGCGCGCTATCAATTCACCGTGCCGAAAGATGCCAGCGGGGCTTTGAAATTAAAGGCTCGTGTGCAATATCGCCGCTTCACGCGCGTGTTCCAGGACTATGCGCTGGGCAAATCGGTAGACTACCCAATCGTCACGATGGCGACGACCGAATACACGATGCGTGTGGGCGAGAACGTTCCCGTCGAAGTCAAAGGCACGTTGCCGACGTGGCGGCGTTGGAACAACTACGGCATCGCGCTCTTCGACAATCGGCAATTCGCGCTGGCGACCGAGGTGTTCGCGCGTGTTGCTGAATTGGACGAAACCTATCGCCCGATGGCGAAGGTCAATCGCGCGCTGGCGTTGATTGAATTGGATCGCTACGACGAAGCGGGCAAGTGGCTGGATGAAGTCGTGACCGCCAATCCGAACAATATGCGCGCCGTGTTTCAGCAAGCGCGCGTGTTGATTAAGTTCGGCAAGCTTCCTGAAGCCGAAGCGAATTTGCGCCGCGTCCTGACGGCCTATCCGCGTGACCGTATGTCGTGGCAGCAGCTTGGTGAACTCTGCAAAATCAAACGTGATTACGCGAGCGCGCAACGATGCTATGAACAGGTGCTCGGCATTGACCCGGAAGACGCGGGCGCGCATTACAACCTGATGCTGATTTTCCGCAAACTCGGGCGGCACGAGGACGCCGCCCGCGAAGCGAAACTATTCGCCGATCTGAAAGACGATCCGGCGGCTTTCCCGATAGCGAATGAATTCCTGCGCCTGCACCCAGAAATGAGCAACGAAAGTGTGCCGTTCCACGTGCATAGCGCCGACAAGACGGAACGATAGGCTGGGCGCGCGGACATTCTCCTTGTCCGCAAAATCACCTCGTATTTTCACCGCGAAAATGCGCTGCTGGCGTTGTGGGAGACGTGTGTCTACTGACAGCGAATGACATTCTTTTGGCTGCACCTATGAAGTTGATGTTTACGATTCGTAATCTTATGCGCGGGCTTTTGTCCGCTGCGATGTTGTCGCTCCTGACTTTCCCGATTCACGCACAAGTGACCGAAGCCGCGATGCGAGGTCGTGTAACGGACGCGACCGGCAATGTTGTCGTCGCTTCTGCCGTCGTGGCGAAGAATGAGGGAACTGGACAGATTCGCTCGGCTACGACCGATGATGACGGGGCCTTTTTTATGGCAGCATTAGCGCCCGGCTCCTACACGATTTATGTGCGTGTGCCGGGCTTCAAGACATACGAGCAACGTGGACTGAAGTTGAATGTCGGGCAAACGTCGGAAGTGGCGATCAAGCTGGAAGTCGGCGACATTCAGGAAGTCGTGAACATCGAAGGCGGCGCGGCACAATTGCAAATCGCTACGGAAGGCCGCGTTTCCGATACGTTGAATCAACAGAAAGTTTCCGAGTTGCCGATTCCCCAGCGCGACGTGTTTGCGCTGACCAAGCTCAGCGCGGGTGCGACGTTGATTCCGAGCGCTGCGAATTCGACCAAGCTGACCAGTTCGCCGGTCGTCACGGTGAATGGCAATCGCTATCGCGGCAATAACTACGTGCTGGACGGCGCGATGAATTCCAACTCGAACAATTCCGGCGAACCCGCCATCGTGCCGAGCATCGAATCCATCGAAGAAGTCCAAGTCCAAACCAACAACTTTTCCAGTGAGTTCGGACGCGGCAACGGAGCCGTCATCAACCTGCGCACGCGAACCGGCACGAATCAGTTGCATGGGCGCTTGTGGGAGTTTCATCGCAACGCGGCAATGAACGCGCGCAACTTTTTTGCGCCGAGTCGTCCGCCGCTTGTCTTCAATCAATTCGGCGGCAATCTCGGCGGGCCAATCGTCAAAGACAAAACGTTTTTCTTTGGCAACTACGAAGGTTCGCGCAACGCTGCCGGTCGCGCCGCTTCGTTTCAGGTGGAAACGCCGCAACTGCGCGCCTACGTGAATCGCACCGCGCCGAACAGCATCGCCAATCAGTTGTTCACGAAATTCGCCGCGCCTACCCCGCAGCAGCTTCGCACCTGCGTGACCGCCGCCGAACAAAGCAGCAACAACTGCCGCCGGATTGAAGACGGCAGCTACATTCCGACGAACGGGACGCTATTCACGACGATCAATGATTACGTGCGCTTCAACCAATTTCTGGGGCGCGTGGATCATTCGCTGAACGAGGGCAAAGACAAAATTTACGGGCGTTACATCTTCGATAACCAAGCCGACAACAGCGGCGGCACCAGCGGTTCAGTCGCGCAGGCCGGGTTGGGGCGCGTGATGCGTGGGATGCGCGGGGCGTTCGAGGGCAAGTTTTCAAACACGAATCTGGGCTATTTGAAAGTGCTGGATCGCGCGGTAAATGACGTGCGCTTTGCCTTTCAGACGATTTCCACCAATCGCGGCAACGACGAAGCCATCGTGCCGAATATCACGGTCACTGGCTTCACGGCAGGTTGGGGCGATTTCTTCAACAGCGCGACGAAGATTCGCACGTATGAAATCCGTGACGTGCTGAATTTGGAGCGTGGGCGACACGCGTTGCGCGTCGGCGGTGAATATCGTCGTTTATTCAAAGGGCTGGCGATTGCCACGCCGGATGCAGGCACATTCAGTTTCACCAGCATTGCCGGGTTCATTACCGATCAGCCGTTCAGCCAAACGTTGACCGTCAACCCGACGACCGGCAGGCCAACGAATTTTCCGCGCTATTTCGTCCAGCACGAAACGGCGTTCTTTTTGCAGGACGATTGGAAGGTCAATTCCAAACTGAATCTGACGCTCGGTTTACGGCACGATTTTTTCGGTACGGTGCGCGAACGCGAAGGGCGGCTGTCTTCGATTGTGTTTGGCGACGGGAGCAACTTCCGCGAACGATTAGCCAATGCCAGTCTGACACGCGTAGACCGGTTGTATACACCGCAGAAAACGAATTTTTCGCCGCGCGTCGGACTGGCCTACGATCCGTTCGGCAATGGCCGAACCGTTGTGCGTGCAGGTTTCAGTCTGGCGTATCAACCGCATCACGGGCAATCCATTTCCGGCGCACGCGCCTTGCCGCCGGATGCGTTGCAGGGCGTCGTGCAGCCTTCGCAAGGCATCGGCACGCGCATCTTGTACGGCATTCCGGTTCCGTACAATCCTGATTTCGGGCGCGGCTTCAATGCCAACGGCGGTGTGAATACGCCAGCGGGACAGGCCGCAATTCGGGCAACCGGCTTTGTCGTGAATCCGACGATCAAGACGCAGTACAGCGAAAGCTGGTTCCTGAACGTGCAGCGCGAAGTGTGGCACGGCTGGATTGTCGAAGCCGGATACACCGGCACACGCGGCGTCAATCTGGAACGAATTGACGACGTGAATCGCTTCGCGGGCGATTTGCTGGATGGCAGACTGGATCGTATCAATCCGAACTTCGGGACGTTATTGTTTGTGACGAACGGCGTGGATTCCAGCTATCACGCGGGAACGTTTGAAGTGCGGCGCAATCTGTCGCGGCAATTTTCGGTGCAGGCGAATTATCGCTGGTCGAAATGGCTCGACACGTCGTCAGACACTTCGACCGGACAATTCGGCGACAACTCGGAACCGGGCAAAGGCGCGGTGAATATTGACTGTTTGCGTTGCGAACGAGGCCCCTCGCTGTTTGATATTCCGCATCGGTTTTCGGCGCAGGTGATGTGGCTGCCGAAATTCACGAGTGGCAATCGCGTGTTTTCGCAACTCGTCAACGGCTGGCAAATGGCGACGATTGTAACGAAGCAGTCCGGTCGTCCGTTTTCGGTGTGGAATGGCGCGGCGGCTACTGCCGGAGGCGATTACAACCGTGATGGCGGTGGCGGTGCGGTGGGCGGCGGGTTTTATGATCGCCCGAATGCTCCGGCGGTGGGAACGATCAAAAGTTCATTCAGCCAACAGGATTTCCTGAACGGTTTATTTGCGGCGAATTTGTTTCCGGCTCCGGCGGCGGGGCAGTCCGGCACGCTTGGCAGAAACACCTATCGCGGCCCGCGTTATGCAACCGTTGATCTGTCCTTCGCCCGAACTTTTGTGGTAAGAGAAGGCAAGCAATTGCAATTGCGACTAGAGGCTTTCAATGCGTTCAATAACGTGAATCTGTATTTGCCCAATGCGGATTTGTCGGTCGGCAATTTCGGCAAGTCCACACAGGCGTACGATGCGCGCACGTTGCAGGGCGGCGTGCGGTTTATTTTTTAATTCCCTGGGAGCGCACGCGGCCCGCGTGTGCTGTGAGGTACGACAGGCGGCCCGCCTGTCGCCGTACCGTGAGGGAACAGGTCAGCACGCGGGTGACAGGCGGGCCGCCTGTCGTACCTCAGTGCGCTCCCAGGGGGAATTGAGATGATTCTGATGAAACGAATATTTATTTACGTCTTCGCACTTTTACTCATTCCGACTGTCGTGCAATCCGCTGCGCAAGGCTGGCGGCAGGCGACGGACAAAGAACTGGCGACGATCATCCCGGATCGCGCGCCCGTCGAAAAAGAGCGCATTGAAACCGAACTGCGCACGGCTTCTGGCGTAACTGATGGCAAAGGGCATTTCATTGCAGGCGTTGTGATGATCACTGCCGGGTATTCCGCCGAAGGGAAATATTCGCATTTCGTCATTGTGCAAGCGCCGATCAAAATTGGCGAGATGAAGTTGCAGCCCGGCAATTACGTTTTCGGATACAAGCGCACCGATCAGGACACATTGGAGGTGAAATTTTACGAAGCGGCAACCGGAAAACCGCTTGGCTCGGTGCCTGCCAAAATCGAAAAGCGCAGTGGCCCGATTCGTTCCTTGCTCATCACCCCGCCCAGTTCCGGTCGGACAATGTTCCAAATCGGACGCTTTATTTTTGAATATAGTTTCGTTCAGGAAGGAAAAGCCTAATGACACGCCTGTTTTTACTCACGTTGAGTTTTGTAATTCTTACAACGGTTTCTGCTCTTGCTCAAAATCAGACGACTTCGCTAGCGGCGTTGGAAGCGCAGGCCAAACAACGCGTGAATGCCAAAGCGCGCGTTGAACTTGCCGCCGAATCCGCCGAGATTTTCAAAGGCATCACTTCGTTCGATGACGGGCGCGTGCCGAATTATTTGCGCGCGTTAGCGATCATGCCGCAGGCGATCAAGCCCTATGCAAACGCGGTCAGCACCTTTCTGTACGGCGGCACGATTGCGCCGGAAACAAAGCTGGTGATGGCACTGCGTATCGCGCAAATCAATCAAAGCCCGTACACCGCTGCGCACATGATGCGACTCTTGCGCGCTTCCTCACACGGTGCAGAATTGCTCGGTTGCTTACATGCAAATCGCACACAGGATTTGTCGGTGGCGGAACAAACCGCGCTGCATTACGCCGATTTGTTGACACGCGATGCGAACGGAATCACGGATGCAGAGTTCAGCAAAACGCGTGCTTCATACAACGATTCGCAGATCGTCGAATTGACGATGACAACCTGCTTCTTCAATTACTTTTCGCGCTACGTCGAAGCCCTGAACCTGCCTGTCGAAGCCTGGGCACTTGATGCCAGCATCAAGCCGACGCTTCCTGCTGTCGTAAAAAATCCGTTGACACAATCGCGCATTGGCTTGGTGTCTGACGAACAAATCAGCGCGGCAATTGCGGCAGATGCTGCCCGCAAAGAAGCAGCTGCCAACCCGAATGGCTTAGGCTTGGGGCTGGCAAACTCACAGCGTGCGATGATGCGTGTGCCGGACTTACAAGCCGCGTGGCGCAATCACGGCACGGCAGTGCGGCAGAATTCAAACATTGGGCGCGCCATTCAACTGCACGTTTCATTTGCGGTTTCGATGGCGAATGGTTGCCGTTATTGCACGGTGCATCAGGTCGTTGGGTTACGACGGCTCGGCGTTGACCCCGCCAAGCTCATCGCCATGAAAAAAGACGATTCCGCCCTGACGCCGCGTGAATTGGCTGCCGTGAATTTTGCGCGAAAGCTGACGAAAGCGCCGTCTTCCATCACAGATGCGGATTATGCCGCCTTGCGCAAAGAATTTCAGGATTACGGAGCAATGGAAGTTGTGCTGCAAACCTGTGCGTTTGCCTTTATGAATCGGTTCACGGATACTCTGCGTCTGCCGTCAGAAGATGAAGCGATTCACACTTATCAGGAAGTCTACGGCGGAAAATGAGAGTTTTGAGTTTTATTCAGAGAAAGATTTACCGCAAAGAGGCAAAGGAGCAAGGGAACAAAGGAGCTTGAAAAATAGAAAAGCTTTTCTGTTTTTATCGGTCTTTGCCCCTTTGCTCCTTTGCCTCTTTGCGGTAAGAAATCTCCTATAACTAAAGAGAGGCACGACTGAATCCATGAACGATGCACCCGTAATTGCTCCCTTAACTCCGCCACGAAGAATCTTGCTCGGCCCTGGGCCTTCACCTGTGGATGATCGCGTGTTGCGTGCGATGGCCGCGCCGTTGCTTGGGCACCTTGATCCGCTGTTTATTCGCGTGATGGATGAAGTGCAGGAAATGCTGCGCTACGTCTTTGAGACGAATAATCGTCTGACCATTCCTGTCTCCGGCACTGGCAGCGCCGGAATGGAAGCGACTGTCACGAATCTGCTCGAACCGGGCGAAGAAATTGTGCTGTGCATCAACGGCTATTTTGGTGAACGCATGCACGACATGGTCACGCGGCTGGGCGCAAAACCGATTCGCGTCGAATGCGAATGGGGCGGCCCGGTAGACATCGAAAAAACGCGTGAAGCCTGGCGCAATTCAAATGCCCGCGTGCTGTTTGCTGTGCAGGCGGAAACGTCTACAGGCGTGTTGCAGGACATTGCGCCCTTGCGTGAAATCGCGGACGAACGCGATGGCTATTTGATTATTGATGCCGTAACCAGCATCGGCGCGCATTCCATTGGCGCAGATCGCAACCGCATTGATGCCGTCTATGCTGGAACGCAAAAAGCGTTATCGTGCCCGCCCGGCTTGGCTCCGGTAACGTTTTCAGATCGCGCGATTGCCAAGATCAAAGCGCGCACGACGAAAGTCAGCAGTTGGTATCTCGATACCAATTTGCTCACGGCGTATTGGGATAGCCCCGCTGGCTCGCCGCGTACCTATCATCACACTGCGCCGATCACGATGAACTACGCCTTGCACGAAGCGTTACGCATCGTGACCGAAGAAGGCTTGGAAGCACGCGCTAAACGGCACGAACGCAATCATCGCGCATTGGTTGCAGGCGTCGAGGCAATGGGAATCGGAATGCACGTCGCGCCCGAAAATCGCCTGTGGACATTGAATGCTGTCAGCGTGCCCGAAGGCGTAGACGATGCGAAAGTACGTGCTCGTTTGCTGAACGAATTCGACATCGAAGTCGGTGGCGGACTGGGCGCATTAAAAGGCAAAATCTTCCGTGTTGGATTGATGGGCGCGGGCAGTACAGAAAATAACGTTTTGTTACTATTAGCCGCGCTGGAAAGATGCTTGAAAGCCGAGGGCTTTGTTGCCAAAGGCTCTGGTGTCAGCGCCGCCGCAGATTTTTACGCGGGTCAGGCATAAAGTTGTGAAATGCTTGGGAAAGTTCAGGAAAATCAGGTTCTTTGAACTTTCCCCGCTTAAATTAAACTGATTGACTTCCTCTTTCTCGCCCCAGTAAACTTGGCTTGCGAGTACTCTCTCTGCCACTCGCAAATAATTGATCCGTATCTCTTCTACATCACTCACCCCGACCTTAATGTAGTTTGAGATGAAGCCATAACCTGTTGCCTCGCAGCATACATAAATTGCATCCTCAGTATGAAAAATTCTCTTCGGTGGTTCTTTGTATTCTTGCTCGTGGTCTGTTTTTTGGGAACTGGTTGGATCGTGATCACGCGGACGCAGGAGCCTCGTTCAAAAAACGAGCAGGCGCGCGTTGAGGTAAAAATTGCTAATACGAAGTCTGTTGACGGGACACAGCCTGAGGCGACAAAAAGTGCTCCGAAAAAAACTGTCTCGCCTTCGCCTTTAAATTCGATTCCAAAGCGTAAAGTTGTTGCTACACAAGCCAAGCCACAGCCGACAATCGCGCCTATTCCGGCGGCAGTAGCAGAAAAACTCAACGAAGAACTGCGCGAAAAGCTACGCTACGATGAACCGGATGAAGCCATTGAATACTATCGGCTCAAACGCCTGCCAACGGATGAGAAGGAAATCCCGGTCGAAAAATACCTTGCGGCCAAAACGCAAATGGATGCAATGCCGCAGTATTCCACCGCACAAAAGCGCTTTTTGCCTTCCCGTAATGAATTGAAAGTCAGCCGCACTGAAACTGCCAGCGAAGCCCTTGGCACTTGGACCTCGCTTGGCCCCGGCAATGTAGGCGGACGCACGCGCGCGTTGTTGATTCATCCGACCACGCCAAATGTGATGTATGCCGCAGGCGTCGCAGGCGGTGTGTGGAAGTCCACGAACAGCGGCGCACTCTGGCAACCGCTCACTGATCTGATGGCAAACATCGCTGTTTCCTGTTTGGCCTTTGATCCCAACGATCCAAATGTCATTTATGCGGGGACAGGCGAAGGCTTTTTTAATGGCGATGCTGTGCGCGGCGCGGGGATTTTTCGCACGACGGATGGCGGCACGACTTGGACACAGTTGAGTGCGACGGGCACCTCTGATTTTTACTACGTCAACGACATCGTCGTCAGCAAGGCGAATTCTCAGCGGTTGTATGCAGGAACGCGGACAGGTGTCTGGCGCTCGCTGGACGGTGGAGCAACGTGGAGCCGTGTGCTGACTTACACGGATGGCTGTTTGGATCTGGTGATCCGCACAGATCAGGCGACAGACTATTTGTTTGCGGCCTGTGGTTCATTCGGTGGCGCTGAAATCTTTCGCAACACCGATGCCGGTGGTGCAGGCGTGTGGACTTCTGTACACAGGGAAAACGGAATGGGACGCACTTCGCTGGCTCTTGCCCCAAACAATCAAAACATTATTTATGCTCTTTCTTCCAACAACCTGAGCGGCACGTTCCGCGATGGGCTATTTGCTGTTTTTCGCTCCAACAGTAGCGGTGATGCAGGCACATGGACAGCACAAGTGCGGAACAACAATCCGCTTAAGCTGAACACAATTTTGCTGACGAATCCGCTTGCTTCCTTCCGCTCTGAATGCGGTCTTGGCGCAAATAGCTTTTCCAATCAGGGCTGGTACGACAATGTGATTGCCGTAGACCCGTTGGATGCGAACCGTGTGTGGGTTGGCGGCATTGATTTATTTCGCTCGGACGATGGCGGCTTGAATTGGGGCATCGCGTCTTACTGGTGGCCGGAGCCGAGCGTGCCGCAATACGCACACGCCGATCAACATGCGATTGTGTTTCATCCAAACTACAACGGCACGACAAACAAACAAATGTTCGTTGGCAATGATGGCGGCATTTTTCGCACGGATGATGCACGTGCCACTGTTGTCGCAGGTGTCACCGCGCCCTGCAATCCGGCAGCAAGTGGTGTGCGCTGGACGGCCTTGAATAACAGCTACGGCGTGACGCAGTTCTATCACGGCGCGGTGTTCCCCGATGGCAAGAGCTACTTTGGTGGGACGCAGGATAACGGGACGCTGTTGGGGATGGATGCAACTGGCACAAATGGCTGGCGCGAGATTTGGGGAGGTGATGGCGGGTATGTGGCGATTGATCCGACAAATCCGCAAGTGTTGTATGCCTCAACGCCAAGGGGCCGGATGTGGAAGTCAACCGATGGTGGGCAAACCTTTGCCAATATCGGATTGGGAATCAGTGAATCGTCCCAGTTTTTTAGATTCATCACCCCATTGGGCATAGACCCCAGCAATCCTCAACGGCTTTGGACAGGAGGACAAATCCCCTGGCACAGCTCAAACGGAGGAGCTAGCTGGCAGCAAATGTTTCTTCCGATGAATGGCTCTTTAAGTGCCATTGCGATTGCTCCAACAGATTCAAATTATGTGCTGCTGGCAGGCGGAAGTTATATTTATCGTACGCAAACAGCGCTTTCCTCTTCTCTTTGGTCGGGTAGCTGGTTGACGGCGGGGTTTATCTCTTCGCTGACGTTTGATCCTCAGGATAAAAAGATCGCATATGCAACGGTGTCCACTTTTGGCCAGCCCCATCTGTGGCGAACCAATGACGCCGGAGCCACCTGGACGGCCATAGCCTCAAATTTACCTGATCTTCCAGTACATTGCCTCGTGGTTGACCCGCAAGATCGTACGCGATTGTTTATCGGCACGGATCTGGGCGTTTTTATTTCTACGGATAGTGGCAGCAACTGGGCTGTTGAAAATACGGGCTTTGCCAATACACCTGTCGAAGCTCTTGAACTCAACACCACGGATGGCACTACAAACCTATACGCATTTACGCATGGACGCAGCGTGTGGCGCGTGAATGTTAGTAGGTCTGGTTGCAGTTTTGCGTTGTCGGCCACAGAACGGCGTATTGGCAATGAAGGGGGCACCTATTCAGTAAATGTAATTGCCGCGCCGAATAGTTGCGGTTGGACGAGTAGTAGTAATGTCGACTGGATCGTAAATGTCTTAGGCGATAACCAAACCGGCAATGGCCTCGTCCAGTTTTATGTTGCCCCTAATTCTGGGAGCTTCGCCCGAGTGGGAACCTTAACCATCGCTGGTAAGTCCTTTGTGGTTTATCAAAACGGTATAGACCCCCTTAATAAACCAATTGTCACTATTACGACTCCGGTAGAACGCCCTGCCCGGCATTTCGGGGTTGGTTTTTACCCCAGCCTCTTACCTGTTGCAGGTACAGTAACCAGCGCCTACCCGATCAAACAAATTACCTGGACGAATGAACGTCCCGCAAACGCTACCAACCCCGAAAATAATGGCGAACACGAAATCATTGGAAGTTTTAGTGATTGGTCTATTCCCAATTTGTACTTACAGCCAGGCTTTAATCGTCTCAGAATAACGGCCACTGATATCTTAGGGAATAAAGGCTTCGCCGAATTGAGCATCATTTATTATCCCGATCACTTTGTCGGAACATTAATCGGTGTTTTTAATTCGCCTGGCTTTTCGGGGGATGGAACGATTGGTACTTCGGCTCAGATTCGAGTTCCCAATCAAGTGATATTGGATTCCGAAGGCAACATTTATTTTGCCGATAAGGGCAATCACCGGATTCGTAAAAGGGATAGCAAAACAGCAGTCATGTCTACGATTGCCGGGAGTGGCCCCGATAATATAGGAAATGGTGCATTTAGTGGCGATGGTGGCCCAGCCACACAAGCCCGACTCAACAGCCCAAGCGGATTAACCTGGGGGCCAGATAAAGCCCTGTATATCGTGGATACTGGAAATCATCGCATTCGCCGGATTGCCCCTGATGGAACGATAGCAACAGTGTTTGGCGGAGGGTTCAATCGCCTGCATGGTCGCAATGATGCTTCGCCTGAAGCTTATTTGGATTCTCCCGAAGGGCTTGCCTTTGACGATAAAGGAAATGCCTACATTGCTGATACTGTGAACCAACGGATTCGGCGTGTTGATGCGATAACAGGAAGCATTACCACGATTTTTGAAAAAGGTGTTGTAAGTCATGTCACAGCTGATAAGAAAGGAAATGTTTTTTTTACAACTGGTGGGGTAATTCGTAAATACTCGAATCAGACTGGCACGATCACAAATTTCCCTGCTTTGGGCGATAGCAATCAACCGATTCCCTATCTTGTTGGGGGATTGTCACTAGATGATGCTGGGGATTTATATGTGACATATAGCGAATGGTATCAGGGAAGAGTTCTAAAACTTGATCAGGCAGGGAATACGACATACTTAACAGGATATGGAAGTTTTCCTCCTGAAGACGAAGGATCTCCCGCTGGACGCGCTAATTTCGGGCGTCTGGGTGGCTTGGCGATAGATTCCGGCGGAAATATTGTTGTGGCAGACCAGTCAACTTCGAGAATCCGCTTACTTTATAAACCAGATAAGCTGGCCAAACCTATTGTTAGTATTCTCACTCCAGTGGCGAATTACGTTTCTGCGAATCCAACTATCAATGTAAGTGGTACAGCAGTGAACTCCATAGAAATTCCCCATGTTACCTGGAGTAATGGCCGTGGAGGAAAAGGTGTTGCGGTTGGGCAGAAACCCTGGACTATTAATAACCTGCCTCTTGTTAGCGGGCAGAATGAAATCACCGTGTCTGCCTGGAATGGCTATGGGATAGCTGGAACAGCTACCATCATGATCACTTATGAGCCGCCGTTTGCACTACAAACGGTCGCAGGAAACTTGACGGCAGGCTTTAATCTGGAAAGTGGCTCTGGACGCGCCTCCCAACTCTACACACCCGAAACCGTGGCGCTCGACGGGGCGGGAAATCTCTACATCGCTGACAAAGGCAATCATCGTATTCGCAAAGTCACGCGTTCTGGCCTGATCAGCACAGTTGCAGGCAGTGGCCAGCTTGGTTCGAGCGGGGACGGTGGTTTGGCGACGCAAGCCGCCCTGAATCAGCCGAATGGTGTTGCTGTAGATAATGCAGGTAATCTCTACATTTCCGACACCAATAATCATCGTATTCGTAAGGGTACCGCAGCGGGAATTATTACCACGATTGCGGGAACGGGGGGAAGTGGGTTTAGCGGCGATGACGGAGCGGCAACACAAGCACAGTTAAATACGCCTGTGGGAATTATGTTGGATGGTTCCGGCAATCTGTTGATCGCAGATGCGGGGAATCATCGCATTCGCAAACTGAATCTGAGTACGGGCATTATCACGACTATTGCTGGCAGTGGCTATGGCTTTGGCGGCGATGGCGGACAGGCAACGCAGGCGCAACTGAACTTTCCCACAAGTGTCGCGAAGGATCAGAATGGCAATTTGTACATCTCTGATACGAGCAATCATCAGGTGCGCAAAGTCACCACAGCGGGGATTATCTCGCGCTTCGCTGGAACGGGGTTTAGTGGTTTCAGTGGCGATGGCGGGCAGGCAAATCTGGCGCAGTTCAGTGCGCCGGGCGGTCTGGCGGTGGATGCGGCGGGTAATTTGTATGTGACGGATCAAAATAACAATCGCGTCCGCAAAATCGCCCCTAACGGCATCATCACAACCGCCGCCGGGAACGGCAACACACAATCGGCCACCGACGAAGGTGGGACGGCGACCAATGCTGCGCTGAATGCGCCTGCAGGCGTTGCCGTAGACGGGGTAGGGAATCTTTTTATTGCGGATACAGACAATCATCGCGTTGTTGTTGTGGCCGCCTACAAAAGCGCCGCAACTGTAAATGGCGCAAGTTTTACGGCACAACAGCCAGTAGCAGCAGAAGCGATTGTCTCTGTCTTCGGCGCGAACCTCGCTACACGTGAGCAGGCTGCAACGCAATTGCCTTTGCCCACCGAAATCGCAGGCACATCGGTCAGAGTCCGTGACAGTCTTGGTGTCGAACGCCTCGCGTCGCTGTTTTATGTCGGCAAGTTGCAAGTCAATTATCAAATCCCCGTTGGCACAGCGGAGGGTTACGCTACGGTTACGATTACAAATGGCAATGGCGAAATCTTCACGAGTGCGGTGAATGTGATGGGCGTGACGCCCGGCATCTTTACTGCAAATCAAACCGGGAGCGGTGTAGCGGCGGCATCTGTGTTGTATGTGACAGGTACAAATCGTCGTTCGGAATCCACGGCGACTTGTGATACGAATGGACAGAACTGCATCGCGCGACAGATTGATTTGAACTCAGCCACGGAAGTGCATTTGGAACTGTATGGCACGGGGCTGCGCAATAACAGCGGCCTGGCGAATGTCACAGTGACTGTGGGTGGCGTGGCCGTGCCTGTGCAGTATGCCGGGCCACAGTGCTGTTTCATCGGACTGGATCAAATCAATCTTCTGATTCCCAAGACCCTGGCCGGGCGCGGGGAAGTGGAGGTTCGCTTGACTATTGATGGCAGCGCGGCAAATCCCGTGCGGATTAATATCAAGTAGCAAGATCGCTAACCCGGTACGACAGTACAGGCAGACGTAGCCTGACGAAAACTACTGGTTCGGTTGCTTCTGCTGCAAAAATGCTAACAACCGATCCGGCGTGTCTGTCGCGATTCCGTCTACTTGACGTTGGATCATTCGGGCATAATCCGCTTCGCTGTTGGCCGTCCAAACATACAATTTTTTGCCTTGCTCTTTGATCTTGTGCGCCAGAATGGCAGAGCAAAGTTTTACCTGCATGCACAAGGTTTGATATTTATAGTAACGCAATGCGCGCCAGGGAAACGCTTCGCGCCAGCGGACAGTTGGATTCAGGCTGGGTGTACCAAGGATCAGGCCGATTTCCATATCGTTGACTTGTTCGCCCAACTCTTTCATCAACGGAAGATCGAACGAGGCGAGCAGCACTTCATTTTGACAGCTAAATTCCCGCACGATTCGTAATGTTCGAGCCGCTGCTTGCGGTGCTTTGATTTCCAGATATAGTTGGACACGTCCGCGCGTTAACTCTAATGTCTCCTGTAAGGTTGGCACGCGTTCGCCTTTGCCCGCGTCGGCTTTTCTCACCTCTTCCAAGGTCAGTTGCGAGACTCTGCCTCGTGCATTTGTGGTGTGACGCAAATCGTCATCGTGAATCACGACAACGTGCCCGTCACGCGTCAGATGTAAATCCAGTTCAATCATTTGCGCGCCCATTTCGATGGAACGGGCAAAGGCTCGAAGTGTGTTTTCCGGTTCGACAGCAGAAGCGCCGCGATGTGCAATCACTAGCATAAGTTTCCTGTGAATCTTCTCTTGTTCCTGTCAGGGCAATTCGGCATAATGGCGGCGGCCTCAAACTTCTCTCAATCAACTGTTGGTTTGAGACCCCCCCCCACCGGCACCCCGCAGTTGATACAATACCTGGCAAGGAGCTTAGACTTGGAAACCGACACAGTGCAATCCAGAATTGAGCGCGAACGCGAATTTCATAACAAAGAATTTGCGGATAGCGAACGCGCAAAGATCAATAGCGTTTATTTCATCACCCGCAACAGCACGAAATGGTACGAAAATTTTCTTGAGCAGCACGCACAAGGTAGTCACGTATTGGAATATGGTTGTGGCCCGAACAGTTACGCGTTCTGGCTGGCACAACGTGGCGCACAAGTGGTCGGGATTGATATTTCTGATACTGCCATTGAGCAGATGCGCGAGCGTTCGCACCAACGACCTTTCCCGGAGCGGGTTTCTTTTCAACGAATGAACGCCGAAGAGTTGGACTTCCCGGCGAATACGTTTGATCTGATTTGCGGGCGCGCAATTTTGCATCACCTTGACCTCGTCAAATCATTTTCTGAAATTGCTCGCACCTTAAAGCCAACCGGGCAGGCAATTTTTGTCGAACCGTTAGGTCACAATCCTGTTATCAATGCTTATCGCAACCGCACGCCGGAATTGCGGACAGAAGACGAGCACCCATTGATGACAAGCGATTTGAAAATGGCCGAAAAATATTTTGGGAAAGTCGAAGCGCATTACTTTCATCTTGGAAGCTTGGCCGCAACCCCTTTTGTCGGGAAGAAACTTTTTGATCCGGTGCTAAATATGCTTGAAGCGACGGATCAAATGATTTTCAAGGTGTTGCCCTTTATGCGCAAACATGCCTGGGCTGTGGTGCTGGTGTTTTCTCAGCCGCGCAAGCAATCCTGAATCCTCAAACGTTGCGGAAGTCTTGGAAAAGTCAGAAAACCTTGATGTCGTGTGGCTCCTGACTTGATCAAGCTTTTCGTGAAGGCTTAGCCACAAATCTCGCTGGAAAATATCCTCTTGCTACAATTTATCTTAGCTTGCACTTGAGCGTCAGCGGCGCGAAGCGTTTGCGCACTCCAAACGCTTCGCGCCGCTGACGGAAAAACATTTCTTGAGGGCTATTACTTGGGAAATCTGTTTTGCCTTGCGAAGTATATTGAAAATGATTTTCAGTTTTGATACTCTTCCGCTTCACGATTCCTAGCCCTTACTGCTCGCATTGATACTTTTATGGCAACGGCTACCTTTGAAAAAAGCACAACAGACTCGACTTCTGATCTGACGGTTGACACCCGCAAATCCACACTGCTTTTGATTGGCAATCCAAATGTTGGCAAATCCGTCGTGTTTGGATACCTCACAGGTCGGTATGTAACAGTTTCCAATTACCCGGGTACAACAGTAGAAGTCTCGCGCGGCGCGATGCGGTATGGCGGGCGTGATTGGGAAGTGATTGACACACCGGGCGTCAACTCTCTGATTCCGCAATCTGACGATGAGCGCGTGACACGCGACATGCTGATTACGGGCAAGCCGGATTTGATTGTGCAGGTTGCTGATGCCAAGAATTTGCGCCGCACGTTATTGATTACTTCCCAACTGGCTGAATTTGGCATTCCGCTGATTCTAGTGTTGAATTTGATGGATGAAGCACGCAGCCGCAATATCGAAATTGATACAGCAGGCATTAGCGAACGCTTCGGCATTCCCGTCGTTGAAACGGTGGCGATTGATGGCGAAGGATTGGATTTGCTGCACAAAATTCTGGGTCGTGCGCGCGTGCCGAAAGATCCGTTGGCGGAAAACCGCCAGCAGTTGCTGGAACACGAAAGCTTTGCTGGGACACCGATTGAAAAGGGAACCGGACATTTGCCGATTTCCCTGACGATTGAATGGTTACAAACGCGCGACACCGAATTGCGCCAAACCGTTGAAGAGACGCTAGGCGTTGAGACGAGCCTGGTGAATAGTACGCGCTTGCAATTGCGCAAGCTGGCGACACGATTGGAAGACCTGCGTCACACTTTTCTGGATGAAGCCGTCGCGGCCTATAAAAAAACTGCGCCTGGGGTCGTAAAGGATGTTCGTGAAAGTCGCTTACTGCAATTCGCGATGGCTTGTTTGTTGCTGGGGCTGAGTTATTTTTTAGTGACTGAAGCGACACGCTTTACGAATGCGCTCTTTCGCACCAGCCTCCCGACACTGTATGACATCGTGAATGGCTGGCTTGATCAAAGTGTGTTGCCCCTGATCCAGCCGAAACTGGGCGTTGCGGGTGCTGTATTGTTTGGGCAGCCAAACTCGGAGGGAGTATACGAAAGTGGTCTTTTGCATCCATTTCTGGCGCAATTGTTGTTATTGGTTGCGCCGGTCATGGTTCCGCTTGCCTTTGTGATTACACGCTCAAAAAGCTTTGCCGAAAAGCTGGGACGATGGGCGCGCGATTGGCATACAGGGATTCCGGTGCTGCTGGTTGTGCTGTTGTTAATGTATGAATTCGTTGGGGTCATTGGTGCCGGAACGTTGGTAGATTTTATGGAAACGACAATCTTCAACGCCTACCTGACGCCGTTTCTGAAAAGTCTGATTCCGGCGGGCTTCTTTTATGACCTCTTGGTTGGTGAGTATGGCGCGATTTCGGTTGGCCTGACTTATGCGCTGGCGATTATCCTGCCAATTGTTACCACCTTTTTCATTGCTTTCGGATTACTGGAGGACAGCGGCTATTTGCCACGATTGGCGATTTTGTCAGATCGCGTTTTTCGCTTTATGGGGTTGAATGGCAAAGCGGTTTTGCCAATGGTACTAGGCTTGGGATGCGACACGATGGCGACGATGACGACGCGCATTTTGTCCACCCGAAAAGAGCGCCTGATTGCCACATTATTGTTAGCGCTTGGGGTTCCGTGTTCCGCACAGCTTGGCGTCATTCTTGGCATCAGCGCCAGCCTGAGCATCGGTGTCGGGCTGACTGTATTTGGCGTCGTGCTTTCGCAAATGATGTTGATCGGCTTTTTATCTTCCAAGTTGATCAAGGGCGAGCGCAGTGATTTCATTTTTGAAATTCCGCCGATTCGTGTACCGCAGTTTCGTAATGTGTGGACGAAAACGCGCCTGCGCCTGAAGTGGTATGCCAAAGAAGCGCTGCCCTTGTTTTTGCTGGGCACGCTGATTTTGTTTATTCTGGATCGGCTGCGTATCCCCACGCCGTGGGGCGTCAAGAGTGGATTGGCAATGATTGAAGCAGGGCTGGCCCCCTTGGTAGAAGGGGTTCTGTCTTTGCCGAAAGAAGCTGCACGCGTCTTACTGCTGGGCTTTTTGCGCCGTGATTATGGGGCAGCAGGGTTGAATGACATGGTGCGGGATGGATTATTAACTCCGGTACAAATCACGACGGCATTGATTACGCTGACGCTCTTTATTCCGTGCATTGCGAATTTCTTTATGATTATCCGCGAGCAAGGCTTACGCAAAGCCTTGTACATTTTGGCCTTCATCACGCCTTTTGCAATTGCGGTTGGTGGTATGGTCAGTTGGGCTTTACGCACACTCAACATTCATTTCTAACTTGAGCATGAAACTAACAGAAGATTTGGTTGAGTTGCTGCGATATGCAAAGACGCAAACCGACGCGCAGGCAATTTCGCATGAAATCCTTGAGGAAGCCGAACACGAAGGGCTGATAGTTTGCCGTGGCGACCGCCATTTTGAACTCACCTCGCTCGGCCACGAAACGCTTGCCAGAATTCAAGACCGTCTGGTTTCTGTCAGTCAATTGAATCTGCACGATCAGGCGAAAATTGCCTACGTCAGCCAACGCAACTATGCACGCTTTCAAAAGCTATGTGCCTTTGGTTTGTCGGCGGGTGTTCCGCTCAGCTTGCGACAAAAATTTCCCAGCTTTGTGATTCAATGCGAAGAAACACAGATTGCCCTGGAAGAGGAAATCGCACACGATATTTTTGTCTGGAAGGAATAAAAGGCCGTCTGGCGAAGGTTGCGCCGGACTTTGCAGTTCCGCTTCAATCCACCAAATCCGCGTTTATCTGGGTTCGATTTGTTTTCAAGGCAGAAACTCCTGCCATCATTAGCACGCCTACAGAAATGCCTAAAATCACGGGCGGTACACCAAAATATCCTTGCCGATTGCTGGCGTAATGAATAACAAACGTACTTCCGACTGAAGCGAGTATTGAACTCAATGCTGCCGGGGCTGAAACTCGTTTTATATACAACCCGGCAATCACAGGCAGGATAAAAGCCGTTGTCAGCAACGTGTAAAAAACGGTCAGCGCCGAATATACCGTTTCCAGCCAGACTGCCATCAGCATTCCGATTACGCCGCACACAATCGCCGTCATTCGGGCCATTCGCATAAGCTGTTTGTCATCCGCGTTCGGATTTAGATATGCCTTATACAAATCTTTGCTGAGCGAAGTCGTAAGCATAAACAACACAGCATCAGCAGCACTCAATTCAGCTGCGAAAATTGCCGCCAATAATAATGCTCCAATCCAAAACGGCAGCGCCTGTGTGAGCAGTGTTGGTAATGCTAGCTCACTGTTTGCCAGTGTCGGATAGCCCAAGCGTGCTGCCATTCCGAACAGTGCAGGCACAGCAGCAAAAATCAGCAGCCCAGCGGCATTGATGCCCACGCCGAGTCGCGCCGCTTTTTCATCCCGTGCAGCGAATACCTTTTGCAAAATGCCCGGCGAGATGATGAACGCAGGCATCACGGTTGCCAGATAAAAAAGCGGAATCTCAAGACTCCCATTGGTAAAGCCATAGAAATTGGTTGGCAGGAGGCGAGCAGTTTGTTCAGAAGGCGGATGGTAATTGAGCCATAAATAAATTAATGCGAACGTAAACCCAAGCAGTTTCATTGCCAATTGCAGCACATTCACACGCACAGCGGTGTGCAACCCGCCTATTGAGAAATACACAGTCACTACGGTTGCTGCGATGAAATACCCTGTTGTTTTGCCTACACCTGCAACTACGTTCAGCAACGCTGCGCCGCCAATCAACTGCCCGGCAAAAATGATCAACGAACCCGCCCACAATAACAACGCCGCCAGATTGCGCACCCCCTTGCTGTAGCGAAATTCCAGATAATCCCCGACCGTATAAAGATTGTGTATCTGTGCTATTCGCCAGATTTTCGGAGCCACTGTCAAAGCCAGCAACAGCGACCCTACGCCTGCCGCGCCCACCCACCACCACGCCGCTAGTCCCAGTCTGTAACCAAGCCCTGTCGCTCCAATTGTGGAACCCGCGCCAATATTGGCTGCCAGCAAAGTTGTTGCAATCATCCCTGCTCCCAAGCCCCGTCCCGCCACAAAGAAATCGCTGGAGCTTTGCGCACGCCGCGAGACCATGAGGCTGAGCGCAATCATTGTCAGGGCATAAAGGATGAGAATCGCTAGATAGGTCATGAGAGGGAGCTTACAAATCAGAAACGCTTGGCAAGCCAGGCAAGCCTTTTGCTACTTTCACCGCACGTACAACAGCCTGCGCCATCGCTTCGGCAGCGAGCGCGCCAAGCAATGTCACGTTCGCGGTCTTTTCCACTTTGCCTGTCGCCAGCGCGAAAATCGTGTCGCCATCGAACATCGTATGTGCCGGATTGATCGTGCGGGCAAAGCCGTCGTGTGCCATTTGCGCGATCTTTTGGCATTCGGCTTTGGTGAGTTTGGCATCCGTGGCCACGACACCAATCGTCGTGTTTGTCCCGCCCAACAGCGGCGGAGGATTTTCGCCGCGCAAAATCGCAGGCATTGTACCCATCAGCTTTTTGCCGTCGAGAGTACGTGCTCCGGCGATCAATTTGCCGTTTTCAAATATATCTCCAACTGCATTGACCGCGACAATTGCGCCGACAGTGAAACTATTCGGCAACCTGATTGAAGCCGTGCCAATGCCGCCTTTCATCGCGCGATTCATCCCAAATAATTTGCCGATGGTCGCGCCTGCGCCTGCGCCCACATTGCCTTCAGCAGGTTGCTTGTCCGAAGCGTTTTTACAGGCTTCGTAGCCTGCATCGGCACTGGGGCGAATCTTCGCATCGCCAACGCCAAGGTCATACAAAATCGCGGCGGGCACAATCGGCACTTTTGCCACGCCAGTGTTGTATCCGATGTCACGCTCTTCTAAAAATTTCACAACACCCGTCGCCGCTTCCAGCCCGAATGCCGAGCCGCCAGCTAAGACAATCGCGTGAACCTGTTGCACCAGATTTTGTGGATCAAGCAAATCCGTCTCGCGCGTGCCAGGTGCAGAGCCGCGCACATCTACGCCCGCAGTCGCGCCCGCTTCGGTGAGGATGACGGTGCAACCTGTCGGGCGGCGTTTGTCGGTGAAATGCCCGACCTTGATGCCCGCAACATCGGTGATGGCGGTTTTATTAGCTTGCGTGATAGCCGGAAGGTTGGCTGCGAGCGTGAAGCCCAACGAGCCGCGCAACAGATCACGACGCGAGAGGGAGAGTTGGAGAGTCATTTTTTTTCAGGGAGAGTCAACGATTCGAGGTCAACCAAATCTTGCAAGCGGCCAGCGGCTCGCTTGGCTTGGATGAGGTCTTGCTTGGAAATGATGTGGGCAAGAACGCCGTCAAAGTCTGATTCAACGCGATTTTCCCAGGCTTCCTCAAAGCGCACACCGTCAATGGACATCAAAACGTCAACGCGGGCAGGCGGGCGTCCCATTTGATAAAAAGAGCCAGGTTGCGTGAAGTCCGTTTCCGTTAATCCCGATAATGGCGCACCAAATTGACGCAACGCCTGAAACACCAGTTTCGCGTTTTCGGAATCCGTCCAAACCCAAATATCCAGGTCTTTGGTGAAGCGCGGTTCAGTGTATTTCATCACCGCGTAGCCACCAATGACCAGATACTTAACTTGCTTGGCGTTCAAAATGCTCAATAGTTCTTTGAAGTCGGAGATCATCTGGATTCAAGCCTCGGTCACGATAATAAAATTCCACCAATTCCCACGCCGCGCGAAAGATCGCCGCATCACCTTGTCGCTGCCAAAACTCAATATCGAAAGACCGATCCATTTCCTGAAGCTTGCCAAAACGCTCCATCACGAAGTCAGATGCGATTGTTGCACTCATGCTCTTTCCTTTCGCGTAAACAAACTCACAATCATTCCCACAACAAAGACCGCTACACAACCGACCAGATTGTACCAAAGGAAGCTGATGTTCGTGTAATTGGCGACGACCGCGACGGACGCGATGCCTGCGAACAAGCCGACGAATGCTCCTGTGCCGGTTGCGCGCTTTGTGCCAATCGCCAACACAAACACGCCGAGCAGCGAGCCGTAAAAGTACGAGCCGAATTTGTTGACGACTTCGATCAACGAACCGAGCCGCGAAGCATACAACGCGACGACACACGCGAAGATTCCCCACAAGCCCGTTGAGATTTTGGCGACGCGCAAATACTGCGCATCAGTTGCGGTCGTGTTGATGTGCCGCCGATAAAAATCAATCACCGTTGCCGTCGAAAGCGCGCTGAGTTCGGCAGAGATCGAAGACATCGCCGCCGCAAAGATCGCAGCGATGATTAAGCCAATGACGCCTGCGGGCATGTAGGTTGTGACGAAGGTCGGGAAGACGTAGTTGGTGTCGCTGAAAGCTGTAGCGTTTGTGGCTTTCTTGATTGTTTCGGTAGCTTGTTTGCGGATGTTGGTAATTTCCTGGTTCATTTCTACGAAGCCATTTTGCTTTGTGTCGTGAACACGCTCAAAGCTATGGGCAGCTTGCATCCGCTGATCCCAGGCCACATCGAATTTCTTTTGTAGCGCGTCGAACTCTGCCTTGTGCGGGCTATTTTGCACCTGTGTGACCGCGTCTTGCTTAAAGATCATGGGGGGTTGGACGAAGATGTAAAATACAAATACCATGACGCCGATGAAGAGAATCCCAAATTGCATGGGGATTTTGACGAAGGCACTCATCAATAATGAAGTTCGTCCCTCATCCACAGAACGTGAAGTTAGAAATCGTTGTACCTGGCTTTGGTCACAGCCGAAATACGAAAGAAACAAAAACAATGCAGCAATTACACCTGACCAAAAAGTATATGTTTCGGTCAGGCTGAAGCTGAAATCCACCGTTTTTAATTTGCCCGCTGCCCCTGCCAAATGTAGCGTGTCAGTCAAAGACGCGCCGATTGGAAACTTACTGATAATCACGAACAGACACACGCCCATTCCGACGAAGATCACGATCATCTGCTTCACGTCCGTCCACGTCACGGCTTGCACGCCGCCGAACATCGTGTACAGCACGGTCGTCAATCCCATCACCAACACGGTCGTTGTTTCGTTCCAGCCGAGCACAATCGAAAGAATCACGGATGGCGCAGAGATGATGACGCCGCAACTCATGCCGCGTTGGATCAGGAACAGAAAACTTGCCAGCGCGCGCGTCTTCGCGTCAAAACGTCTTTCCAAATATTCATACGCCGTGAAGACTTTGGCGCGATAGAAGAAGGGAACTACTGTGATGCACAAAATAATCATCGCCAGCGGCAAGCCGAAATAGAATTGCACGAAGCGCATGCCGTCCACATACGCCTGTCCAGTTGCGCCGACGAGTGTGATGGCCGAAAGTTGCGTCGCCATCACAGATAAGCCGACGGCCCACCACGGAAGGCTGCGATTGGCTAAGAAATAGCCTTCGACTTCGTTGCTTTTTTTTGTGAGCCGCAGTCCGTCGTAGACAATGTAGATGAGATAGGCAGCGACAATGATCCAGTCGAGAGTTTTCATAAAGGGTAGTCGGTAGAAAAATTGCGGCTACGCGAATGTCTTGGAGAACATCCACATTGCCGTAATCACGACAACGGTGGTGATGATGGCTGCAATGTAAACGCGATTCCAGTGGGGATATTCCTGTTCTTCCGGCTCAGTCATGCTTCAGCGCCTCCAAAACGCGTTGGTGTAGTTGTGGGACGTACTGCAAATGCTCAGGCTTCATCAACACGCTACGAAAGACGGTGAGCATTGGCGCGTCCCAAATCAAATCAGCATGCTCAGCCAGCAAATGCGGCTTGGCATTCATTTTCGCCAGATAAATCGGATGCTGCGTGTCGTTCATTAATTCGGAAAAAACGCGATGTGTGACCTCGCTGATGGCTGAAACGCGATTGTCCTCCAGTTTCGGAAAGAAGGTGACGATGTCGAGCGATGGTTGCGCGAGCAAACGCAACTCTTCGCTTGCTGTAATCAACTTCGCCCATTCCAACGCGGCTTGGCGAGTTTTCGACAAAATTGCCCCAAGACCTTTTTCGATGCCCTGCAAGGGGAAGCATTGCAATGTGGCCCACAAGGCGGCTGCCGCTGCGCCTGCGCGCGAGCATTCTAAACTGATTTCACCGAGGTGCAATTCGCTGGAGGTAAAATACGTGTACGGCGAATCGTGTTTGTAAAACCGCCCGACCGTTGGATCACGGAAGAGCACCGCGCCGCAGCCGTAAGGTTGTAAGCCATGTTTGTGCGGGTCAATCACCAGACTGTCGCAGGCTGCAATTGACGAATACGCCAGCGCTTCTTGCTCGCCGAGCAACGGGCTGTCGGCAATTTGCAGCAGCTTGAAAAATCCGCCGTATGCGCCGTCTACGTGAATCCGAAAGTCATATTTTTTCTTTAATTCCAGTGCGGCGAAAATAGGATCAATTGCGCCGAGCGCGGTCGTTCCTGCGGTCATCACGACCGTGCCGATAGCGCCTGTTTCCAGCTTTGCCTGCAAATCCTCCAAATCCATCCGCCCCTGATGGTCGGAGGCGATTTCGACGCCCTTTGCGCCAATGACTTCGCACATTCGGCTATGCGTGTAATGTGCTTCGCTGGAATAGGCAATTGCTTTGTCACGATGCAAGTTGCGCGCAACCCACAATGCTTCCAGATTCGCAATCGTGCCGCTGGAAGTTAAATGACCGAGGTATTCTGTGAAACGAAAGAGCCGGGCTAATTCAGCCATGACTTCGGTTTCCATTTTCGCGGTCGCCGGGCCACCATCCAGCGCGTGATTGTTCGGATTGATTTGCTGCGCCAGAAAATACGCGATAGACGCGATTTCGTGCGGCGGTTTCAGCATTTGCCCGGCGTAGCTCGGATGCCAGAACGGATAGTTATCGTGCAGTCGTTCGACCAGTTGCGTGATAACTTCGCGAGCTTTTTCGGCGGGCATGCGCAACGTTTCATCCACTTCATAAGCGTGCCAACGCGCCTGGAAATCGGAGAGTTGTTGCAATCCTTCAAGCAATAGTTCCGTATTCATATTTCTTGCCTTAGGAATCAGGTGATTTCATTTGTTCGATCAGCAAATCGCTGTAAATTCGTTCTTCCATCGCGCGCGCTTCGATTTCAAATTCATTGTAGTAATACGCGTGATTGAAGTTGCGATGCTGGGTGTATTGCTTGCCCCACTTGGTTAAGTAGCTCGCGCGAAAGCGCCATTTGCCGTAGCGCTGAAATTGCACACTGTGTGTGACCTCGTGCCCAATCAGCGCGATGCCTTCAATGGAATCGGGGTCAAAAGTACCAGGCTTGAAAAAAATGTTGTTGCCGTCTGTGTAAGCAGTCGCATCCATCGTGACATAAAATGGGATGCCTTCGTAGACACAAATTTGATCAAGGTCGAAGTCAGGGAAATAGGGTGCAAGCAGCTTTTTCACGTGGTCAGGAAGCGGCTGCGCTTCGGATTTATCGGCTCTAAAAATACGAGCACGCCTATTCATTGGCGAAATTCTCCCGCGCCAATTGCTCTAATGCCTCGCCTGTCAACCGATACACCGTCCATTCATTCAGTGGTCTGGCACCAAGCGATTCATAAAAATCAATGGAAGGCTGGTTCCAGTTGAGCACCGACCATTCCAGGCGTCCGCAGTTGCGCTCTTGCGCCAGCTTGGCCAGATGAATCAGCAACGCTTTGCCAAATCCCTTTCCACGATGCTCGACATCCACAAACAAATCTTCCAGATAAATGCCGGGTTTTCCTAAGAATGTGGAAAAGTTGTGGAAAAACAGCGCGAACCCGACCGGCTCATTCTGGTAATACGCAATCACTGTTTCGGCATATTGCCGCTGCCCAAACAAGACCTCGCGCAATCCGTCCTCGGTGGCGGCGACAAGATGCGCAAGTTTTTCATATTCGGCCAGCTTTTTGATGAACGAAAGAATGACCGGAACGTCGGTGATCGTGGCAGCTTTGATTTCAAATTCAGACATACGAAATATCAGCTTTGGGATTTTAGATTTGAGATGGTCTTGGTTAATGATTCGGCAAAATAATCTACCAGATGCTGTGTGAGCATGCGGAATGCTGATTCCAGCGCGGCGGCGTAGCGCGTTTCCTGCGGATCAAACAGCAGTGGCGGTAAGCCTGCGCGTTCGGTGTAAAAGCTCGCGGCTAAAATTGCTGTGGTCAAATTCGCCGCCGCAAACGGTTGCAGATCAAGCAACCGCAAATGTACCAGGGCTGCTTGTTCGACCGCATTCATTTCTGCAAAGCCTTCCGTCGCAAACCAACCCATTGCATTGTCCAGCAGGCGCGGCAGCATGCGGGCTAAAGGCGGGTCGTGTGCTTCATTGATCGGTGTTACTTCTGTTTCGCGAAAAAGAGTTTCATTCGTTGTGAGCTTCCGATTCAGTTCCAGCAATTGCGGGACGCTGAATTCGATCTCCGGCCTTGCAGCCCACTCAGAAATCAATTGCGCCGCAATTGACGCTTCACTGCCCAATAATTGCATTTGCAATGCACGCAGACGGGCGATGGTGTCAGGTCGGGCCTGAACTTGTTCCCAAATTGCACGGGCCTGATTTAGTCCGCTGCGCCAATCGCCGGAAGAACGTAGGTTTTCCTGATAGATAGGTAATTCCATCTTTTTGATTTTTGCCCCTTGCCTTTTGCCTTTTGATTTTAAGCGAGGCCTTCACCTTTTTCTTTTCTCTGCCCGCCGCTATAATGCCGAGTTGGTTGCTACAACTCAAATCAAGAAAGCTGCTATGTCATTAAATCTTAGTGGAATTGTTGCCGCTCTCCCCACACCCTTCGATCAAACGGGCGAAATCGCGCACGAAAAACTTGTCGAAAATTTACAGCAATGGAATCAAACCGACCTGCTTGGCTATTTAATGTTAGGCTCAACGGGTGAGTTTCCGCATTTGGACAAGGATGAAAAATTGGCGTTGATTGACACGGTGAAGGCGAATTTGCCCTACGACAAATTACTACTTGTCGGCACAAGCGAACTTTCGACGCGGCATACCGTAGAGATGACGAAAATGGCAGCAGATCGCGGAGCCGATGGCGCGGTTGTGGTGACGCCGTTTTATTACAAAAAGATTTTGCACGACGAAGAACTGGCCGCGCATTATCGCCGCGTGGCAGATAATTCGCCGATTCCAGTGTTGATTTATTTAATTCCGCAATTTTCCGGCGTGTATCTGATGCCAGAAACGATTGCTGAATTGGCCGATCATCCGAACATCATTGGCTTGAAAGAAAGTTCCGGCGATCTGGAATCGTTGCGGCATTTGTTCAATGAATTAGGCCAGCGCGAGTTTAGTGTGATGTTGGGCGCGCCACCGCTCTTAACAGAAGGGCTGTCTTTAGGTGCCACGGGCGGCATTTTTGCCGTTGCCAGTTTGGCTCCGCGTGCTTGTTGCGAAGCGCTTCGCTCTTACAAATGGGGCGATCAGGAACGCGCCGAACGCATCAAAGAGCGCATTGCCGCACTTGCTAAGGCCGTTGCCGCACCGGGCGTTGGTTGGTTGAAAGCGGCAATGGATATGTGCGGAATGTACGGCTTTTTGCCGCGCTCGCCACTGCCTGCGCCGGATGATGCCGCACGCTCTGCAATTGAACAAGCGATTGAAGAAAGCGGTTTCTTCGCGCGCGCGCTGGACGATCATCCGTTTCAGGAACGCGATGATTTGCGTGAGATAGATTTTTAAATAATGAACCACAGAGGACACGGAGAACACGGAGGAGAACAGACAGGATTGACAAGATTAATGAGGTGAAAATCTATTGTCTTCTTGTAAATCAAGTTAATCCTGTCTGAAAAACTCTCGGTGCTCTCCGTGTCCTCTGTGGTTAACTTTTTTGGAGCTTTACATGACCACAGAAACGATCCGCTTCAGCGAAATCCCGAAAACGTCCCGTTTGTTTCAGGATTTCCTCTACGATTTTCAGCGGGTAGAGAATTTTTATGAAGCGGGTGGGCGTGATTGGGAAGCCCTGGCAGCACGAGCTGCGCGCGTTGTAGCGCAGGATTACAACCGGGATGCGGTGGCAGATGTGTTGCTGGAACAAAACCGCGCGGCAGGTGCTGGCGATGCGACATTTGCAAACATCGAACGACTGCGGCAAAAAGATTCGGTCGTCATCATCACAGGCCAGCAAGCAGGACTGTTTACCGGGCCGCTCTACACAATTTTCAAAGCACTCACCGCGATCAAACTTGCCAACGAATTACGTGATCGCGGCGTCAATGCGGTTCCCGTCTTTTGGGTTGCTGCCGAAGATCACGATTTTGCCGAGGTCAATCACACGCGGATCGTGAATCGTGAAGGGCAGTTGGTGACGATTACTTATACCGGCTGCTCGCCCGCCGAAGGCAAACCTGTTGGCGCGGTGCGACTGGGCGAAGCGATCAATGAGAACCTCAATGACTTTTTGGCCGCGTTGCCCGAATCCGAATTCATTCCTCCGCTCGAAGCGGATTTGCGTGCTTCTTATCAAGCCGGAACAGGTTTTGCCGATGCCTTTGCCAAATTGATGATGCGGTTCTTTAGCAAGTACGGGGTTGTGTTGATTAACCCGCTGGATGATCGGTTCAAGCATATTGCCGGAACGCTATATTCAGAAGCCATGTCGCGCGCGCCGGAATTTGCTGCGGCACTGGTGAAGCAAAGCGCGACGCTGGAAGCCGCAGGTTATCACGCGCAGGTGTACACCAGCCCGGAATCCGTGCCGTTGTTTATGATGAACGAAGGCCGCCGCACCGCGCTGGTGCAACGTGATGGGCATTTTTATTTGAAAGGCAGCGAAAAGAAATTTCAGCACGATGAATTGCTGGAAACGGTCAATCGTTGTCCGAACTGTTTCAGCCCAAATGTGACGTTGCGCCCGATAGTGCAGGACTTTTTGTTGCCAACGGCAGTGTACATCGGCGGTCCCGCAGAGATCGCGTACTTTGCGCAGCTTCGTGCAGGTTATCAACTCCTCGGACGTGTCGAACCTCTTGTCTTGTCACGCGCCAGTTTCACGTTGATCGAAAAACGACACGCGAAAACGCTCAACAAAAATGGGCTGACGTTCAGCGATTTGTTTGCAGGCGTGAACGAGGTCATGACAAAAATCGCCGAGCAGGGCGCAGATAAAGAAACGGCTGCCACGTTTGATGAAACAGAACAGTTGATTGAAGCGCAGTTGGAAAAACTACGCGCCTCATTGCAAAAAGTAGATCCGCCCTTAGCCGCAGCGCTCAAGGGCGGAAAGTCGAATATCCTTTCCAACGTTCATCGCCTGCGCGCTACCTATATCAAAAATCTCAGCCAGCGTGACGAAGCCACACGCCACCAGATTGAACGTGCGTTTGCTGTCCTCTATCCCAACAAAGGATTGCAGGAACGCGAAATCAATGCTGCCTATTTTTTCGCCCGCTATGGGTATGAACTGATAGACCGCATTTACGAAGAAATAAAACTTGAGGAACTCGGTCATCAGTTGCTGTACTGCTAATAAAATTCCTGTCTGAAAAAAATCTCCTGCCCGGAAATCCGCTTGGCATTGTGCCGTCGTACATCAATCGAAAAAGCAATGTTCTGGTAACGAAGAAGTGTGCGTTGCATAGCTCGCAGAGTTGCGTGTTTCGCGCATAGTAAAGTAACCCTAAGCTTAGGCTTATCTTTTCCGACAGGATTTGCCCCAGGAATGCAATCATTGAACGAATACCAAGCAGTCAGGCATCTAAAAGGCGATCAGGAACAGCAGACCCTGAGTTGCCTTTTGGATGGTGGCTAAAACAGTAATCCTCATTCCCCCAAGATAAAAAATACCCATTGATGCGGCCTTCGGGGCTGCCAGGGAGAGGTCTATCCATGCGAAAAAACAAAAAAACAAATATGACCTGGGCCGGATGGCCATTGTCACTCGTGATTTTGCTGCTGCTCAGTTTTTCTGTGCTGGCGCAAACGCCCCAGGTTGAAGGAAGTATCTGGGCTTTAACGACCAGCCAGAAATTAGTGAACTTCAGTAGCCTGGCACCGGGCACAATCAATACCACCCTGACGATCACTGGTTTGCAGGGTGGCGAAACCTTGGTGGGCATTGATTATCGCCCACGCACCGGGCAACTTTTTGCTGTGAGTTCCGCCAGTCGTATTTATACCCTCAACACGACGACAGGCGTTGCTACACAGGTCGGAACAACCACCTTCACGCCAGCCGCAAACGGCACTGCCTTTGCCGTAGATTTCAATCCCGTCCCGGATCGCATTCGTTTTATGAGCGATGCCGACCAAAACCTGCGCTTGCACCCGGACACAGGCGGCGTTGCAGGTACGGACACGACATTAGTTTATGCAACCGGAGATGCGAATGTTGCCGCCAATCCGAATGTTGTGGGCGCGGCCTATACAAACAACGTTTCGGGCGCGGTCACAACGACGCTGTACGGCATTGATTCCAATCTGGATATTCTTGTGCGACAGGGGTCTGTGGGCGGTGCGCCAATTTCTCCGAACACCGGGCAGCTTTTCACGATTGGCGCGCTTGGCGTGAACACAACCGATCAGGTGGGATTTGACATTGCAGATTTCAATGATGCGGCTTTCGCTTCATTAACAATCTCTGGTGCAACGCAATCGCAACTTTACTCAATCAATTTGACGACAGGTGCGGCAACGGCAATCGGCACGATTGGCGTGAGCGAAATCATTCGAGATATTGCGGTCGCGTTAACCTTCAATCCGCCCACGCAAACCTCGCCAATTACGGTTGTGAATGCGGCGAATTTTACGCCGGGAAGCATTGCGGCTGATTCGATAGCCTCTGTGTTTGGCACGTTTGTAACGCAGAACGGGCAACCCGCCACTGCGCCTGTGAACATGCTGCCAACGACACTGAACGGAATCAAAGTCAGCGTGAATGGCGTTGATGCGCCGCTGTTTTATGTCAGCAGCTCGCAGCTTAATTTTCTCACTCCGACGACCACGGCTGTTGGTGTTGCGACGGTCATTGTGACTAACTCTGATAACAGCACGAGAACGGGCAGTGTCACCATCACCTCCGCCGCGCCGGGGCTTTTTACCGCTGATGCTTCCGGGCGTGGTTCTGCGGTCGGTTTTTCTACTTTTGATGGATTGACGCGACAGAGCCTGACGAATACGGACGGCAGCGAACGAACGGTGGCTCCGGGCACAGCAGCCAATCCGAATTATCTGGAGTTGTTCGGAACAGGCTTTCGTCGCGCAGTTGCCAGTAATCCGACAGATGCAAACGGTGTTGCCGAAGCCGTGACCGCGACCATTCAGGGCGTGCCTGCGACAGTGACTTATGCGGGCGTCGCTCCCGGCTGGATGGGATTGGATCAAATCAATGTTGCCATTCCGCCTGAATTAGCTGGACTCGGAAAACTAAATGTTCGTCTTGTCATCAATGGGCAAAGCTCGAACGTTGTGACTTTCACGATTGGCGGCACCCCACCACAAGTTCGCACTCAGTCCTTAACGCCAGGACAGTTAATTGTCGGGCAGCTGACGACTGATGATCAGGTGATGCGCGCAGGCGATGGCAGCGGGCGCACGTATTTCATAGATGCTTACAGCTTCACAGCAAATTCTACGTCAGGCATCGCGGTTGACGTTCGCTCCGATCTTTTTGACGCGACGGCGTTGCTTTACAAAAAACAAACGAATGGCAGCCTGACGTTGTTGGCAGCGGACGAGGATTTAGGCGGACTTGGGAACGGAAATATAGACAACACGAATGCACTGTTGCTGACGGTTTTGCCCGGCAGCGGAGATTATGTGCTGGTTGTGACCAGTGCTGATGACGATCCGAACGCGCTTGGTGGCTACACAGTGCGGTTGCGCGGGAACACGATTCAGCCCATCAGCTACGGTGCAAACCTGACGAATGCCAGCATCGCGACCAGCGATTTGCAAAGTTCCGCTGGCGATTATCTGGATGCCTATTGGTTTGCAGGGGTGCAGGGCGAAATGGTGCAGATCAAGATGAGTTCCACCAACTTTGATTCGTTCCTGATTCTCAATGGGAACGATGGCGAAGCGTTAGTCAGTGATGACAACACAGGTGGCGGAAACGACGCGCTGATTAAGACAACACTGCCCCGCACTGGAATTTACGTGATTGTCGCTACGCCATTTGCAAACAATGCTACAGGCAATTACACGCTGACATTGAATACTGTCACGCCGACTGCGGCAGAAACATTCGCCAGAAACCGGATTGAATCGCTTCAGCCAAGCCGCAGATTTGGACGGTTAAGCGTGGAAGCTGTACGTTCTGCGCAAGCCGAATCGCAATTCAATCGCTTTGCCGCACGGCATTTAATCGAGAAATAAAAATAACCACTTGTCGCCAGCTCAGGACGGATATTTTGCCTGGGCTGGCGAGGAATTTAGGGAGAAATATTATGAATAAGATGACCCGAACACTACAGCGTAGTCTGGGGCTGGTTTTGATCACCGCCCTGACATTGTTGCCAAATCTGGCGCTCGCCTCCAGTCACATGGATGCGCCGTTGATTACGCGCGATCCTTCTGCCAACACGACCGACGTTTATGCTTTTGTCAGCTCTCGCAGTGGACAGAAATATCTGACAGTCGCACTAGGCGTGTATCCGCACGAGCATCCCGGCATTGGCCCAAATAAGTATAACTTTGATGAATCCGTCCGGTACGAAATCCATGTTGCGACAGGTGCGGATGTGGCGGCAGGGCGTCCAACTTTGACCTATCGTTTTGAGTTCAAGACGAAATACAAGAATCAAAACACTGTGTTGCAATCGTACCTCGGCGTTGTGAATGCCGTAGATGACGCCAATCAAAATCTGACGCAAACATACACGGTTACGAAGCTCAACAACCGCTCAGGTTCGCAAATGATTTTGGGCAGGGGGATCGTTCCGCCCAATAACCAAGGCATTGCCACGCCGTTTTATAACGAAGGCGACAACGGTGAAAATCTGGCGCGCAAAGGCGTCGCGACAGAAGCTGAGTTGGATAGATACACCAAAGCCGCAATTGCGCAACTTTCCGGCGGCTATCTCGCGTTTGCCGGGCAGCGCGATGACGGATTTTATGGCGACATTCAATCCATCTTTGATTTGCTGCAACTGCGCAATCCTGGCAAGGATGCACAGGGCGGATTTAATATTCACATGATGGCATTGCAAATTCCGACAGCTGAAGTTGGTGGCGAGCTGCAAGTCGTCGGCGTGTACGCCACGACCAGCCGTGAAGTTGCTTCCGTTGCAACCCCCGGCGCGATCATCCGTCGCCCGCAATACACGCAAGTTGCGCGGCAGGGAAACCCGCTTTTCAATGAAGGTTTGGTAGCGATTGCTGACAAGGATTTATACAGCCGCTCGACTCCGGCCACGGATAATCAACTCTTCCGCAAATATGCTGAGAATCCTGAATTAGCCGCATTAATTAACGCGATTATTGGGAAAGGCGCACAATTGGCAATTCCAACAGGCCGCACCGACATTGCCGGAATTTTCATTCCTGATGTCATCAAGGTTGATCTTTCAACCGATGCTGTACGGCTAGCTGGAAATGGCGCGAATACGGCGACGAATCCGAATGATGCAGGATTCTCACGCCTCAGCATTTTTGGCGGTGATGTCCTCAAGAGCAAAATTCAAGACCCGTTCAAGAATGGCGGGAATATTCCGGGCGGCTGGCCAAATGGCCGACGCTTTGGCGACGATGTCGTGGATATTGCGATCATTGCGTTGCTTTCAGACTTACGCGATCCGAACAACCTGAAAATCAGCGATCCATTTATGGGAAACTATGATGGTGTCACCAGCAATGATATGGGCTACAGCAAAGTATTCCCATACGAAAGCACGCCGCAAAATGGGCGCAAAAACAGCTTTCCGCAATAGCTGAAGGAGAGTTGATTCAATTACAGGCAGGATAGAAAGTGCAAACCGGAACGGGGTGTTATCAGGATGCCAGGGGAGGCCACTCATAACATTCTAAAATGCTTAGGCAGGATAGTTTGCACTTTCTATCCTGCCTGTAATTCATTAACGCGTAATTTGGTTTGCGGCCAGGTTTATTTGATATTTACAGCCGCATCGCCAGCTGTTTCCTTCTTGGTTGCTGGTGTTGCTCGCGCTGTCGTTGGACGATTGCCAGCCGTTTCTGCATCCACCATTTTCACCACTTGCCGAATCGCCAATAAATGTTCAGGCGGCAGCGGCAATCCTTCCTTGACCGCTTTATCCGCCACGACCATTGCTTCTGAATATGAATCACGAAGCTTGATGGATTTCGTGGTCAGCACCGCGACCGAATCTTTGAAATGTTGCAAAGCATCCATTTCGCGTTCGCGTAAGGTGGCAACATCTTGTGGATTTTCAGCCGAAAGCAAGTTCAGCGAAGATTTGCGCCAGATTTCCAGCAGTTTTTTCGAGCGGTCAATGCCATCAATTAAATCGGCTTCAGTGAGCACGATCACACTGTCAATGGCCTGAACGGCTGCCCACCGCGCGTCACTCAAACGCCCATCTTTTTTCAACTGCCCAAAGCTTTCAAACACCCGGTTCCAGCTGTTGTACGCCAACTCGTTGACGTTCATTGCCATGCGCAACCTGCTTTCGGCGTTGTTGTAATCCATTTTTCGATTGACTTGCTGTTGCTGTTGAGGGCAGGCCGTCAAGAGCAATGTGAAGCCGAAGAACGCAAAGGTCGTAAAAATTCTTTTCATTGTTCGCACCTGTGGACTTTGTGAGGAGCAGAATCCTGAATGCTTAGTCGTATAAACTAAGACTTGTATGCGGAGCAGTTGGGTTGGCGTTCGGGTAATTTTTCTAGCAGGCTGCTGGGCTGTTGCGGGCTGCTAGCGGAACCGGGGCGGATTATACTGAAGAATCAGATGCAGGGGCAAGGAATAAAAAAACGCACCATCTGGCGTCTTTTTATCGGAATTATGTGACAGGCTAAAAACGGCTCTGGCGTTGGTTTTAGCTCTCTCCTCGGCTTTTGACGATTTCCAGAAAACTTTTCGCGGCATGTGACAATGTTTGTTCGCGGCGATAAATAATGCGTAGGGTTTTCTCAATCTTCATCCCTTTGATCGGAACTTCGATCAGTTGCTCAGCTGAAATTTCTTCCTGTAAAGACAAGCGTGGCAGGATCGCAATGCCGACGTTCGCTTTGACAAATTCTTTGATGGTTTCAAGGGTTGCCAGTTCAATTGAGATATTAAGTGGTGTCCGGTTTTGGGCAAAGAATTCAAAGATGCGGGAACGTGCGGGCGTCTTAACATTGTGAGCAACAAAGCTTTCCTGCCCTAAATCGCGCACGGTAATCCCTTTTTTCTTGGCCAAATGATGCTTGGGGCTGACGACTAACACTAATTCGTCGTGATACACCTCCATTGATTGCAGCATCGGATGCTGTGGATCAAAGGACAAAAAGCCAAAGTCCAGATTCCGTTCCAAGACCTCATTCGGAATGCGTTCTGACACATTGCGATAGACTTCGATCTTAATGCGCGGATGCTGCTGGCGATATTTGATGAGCAGCGGTGGCAACAGGTATAGCGATGTACTTTCGTTCGCGCCGATGCTCAATCGCCCGCGATACATGCCACGCAATTCGCTAATGGCGCTGGTGGCTTCATCGCGCAGATTGAGGACGCGTTGGGCATACGAATGCAAAATCTTACCTGCTTCGGTCAGCGTTCCGGCTTTACTGCTCCGGTCAAACAGCGATTCGCCAAGTTCTTCCTCCAGGCGTTTGATCGCGATACTGATGGCAGGTTGGGTGCGGAGCATCTTTTCTGCTGCACGCGAAAAGCTCTTCTCCTGAGCAATGCAAAGAAAAATTTCTAATTGTGAAAAGTCCATAGAGAAATCAAAAGGCAAATATCAAAAGGCAAAGTGCAAAAGGATGGAACGGGGTTGATTGTAATCAGCAAAAGAAAAAATATCTTCCGACCTTTTGCCTTTTAATATTTGCCTTTTGCCTTTTGATTTGGTCATAAGCGATTTTTATGTTACCGTAAAAATTATAAGCTTTACAGTATGGCTGACGCAATGTTATTTTACTTAAAATCTTGGTTTGGAGTCCTCCAACCACACAATCAACGAAGGGGGTTTTCACGATGAGCGACGACCGGGTAGCAATATTTGATACGACTTTGCGCGATGGCGAACAATCGCCGGGATGCAGCATGAACCTTGAGGAAAAACTGCGGATGGCACGACAGCTTGAAGCGCTCGGTGTTGACATCATTGAAGCCGGGTTCCCGGTTGCTTCCGAAGATGATTTTGCCGCTGTCCGGGAGGTTGCGCGAACCTGCCGTACCCCGATCATTGCTGCACTTTGCCGCACAACAGCAATTGACATTGAGCGCGCGTGGGAAGCGCTTTCTGATGCCGCACGACCACGCATTCATACCTTTGTTGCGACCTCGGATATTCACTTGCAACACAAGCTGCAAAAGACGCGTCCTGAGGTCTTAGAAATGGCGCGCAAAGCCGTGCGTCTGGCGAAAAGCTTTACAGAGGATGTGGAATTTTCTGCTGAAGATGCGACGCGCAGCGACCTGGATTATCTCTGCGAAATCATCGAAGCCGTAATTGATGAAGGTGCGACAGTGGTCAATATTCCTGATACGGTTGGCTACACAATTCCTTCTGAATATCACCATATTATCTCAACGCTCAAACAACGCGTGCGCAACATTGAAAACGCGACGATCAGCGTGCATTGCCACAACGATCTGGGCTTAGGCGTCGCCAATTCGCTGGCTGCGATCTCAGCAGGTGCGCGTCAAATCGAATGCACAATTAATGGCATTGGTGAGCGAGCAGGCAATGCTTCATTGGAAGAGGTGGTGATGGCAATGCGTGTGCGCCGCGATTTGATGCCATACAAGAACAATATTGTCACCGAGGAGATTTATCGCTCAAGCCAAACGCTCAGCAATATCACGGGCGTTTTGGTGCAGCCAAATAAAGCCATCGTTGGCAAAAATGCCTTTGCGCATGAAGCCGGAATTCACCAACACGGTGTGCTGAAAAATCGCATCACCTACGAAATCATGACGCCGGAATCAGTAGGCGTGAAAACCAACAGCATCGTGCTGGGCAAGCATTCCGGTCGTCACGCGCTGAACAAAAAATACGAAGAGATGGGCTATCAACTGGCGCGCCCGGAACTCGACAAAGCCTACAAATTGTTCACCAAACTCGCAGATCAAAAGAAGGAAATTTTTGAAGAAGATTTGATGGCGATTTTACAGGACGGCATCGCGCAAATTCCTGAAGCTTACAAACTGCGCGTTTTACAGGCGACGGCAGGAACTTCTAAAAATGCCACGGCATTGGTCACGCTCGGTGATGATTTAGGCGAACGAACGGAATCTGCTGTGGGCGATGGCCCGGTGAATGCTGCGTTTTCCGCAATTGACAAGATCACCGGCATGGAAGGCCGATTGATGGATTACACCGTTCGCGCCATCACGCAAGGCACAGACGCGGTGGGCGAAGTATTTGTTCACGTCGAATTTGAAAATGCTTCGTACACAGGCAAAGCCGCGAGTACAGACATTGTAGATGCCAGCGTTCGTGCTTACCTGAATGCGCTGAACAAAGCTGTTTATGCCAAAGCACGGCGCAAGAGTGAGTCAAACGAAGAAATCTCTATTGCAACACCTTTACCTAAAGAATAGATCGCAGATTCAGGTCTGTTAACCTCTCTCAATCGAAATATGAGCCAATTTAAAATTACAGTCCTCCCCGGCGACGGCATCGGCGTTGAAGTGACGCGTGAAGCCGTTGGCTGTCTCGAAACCGTTGCCAAAACGTTTGGCCACGAATTCACCTTTGAAAGCCACTTGATGGGCGGCGCGGCGCTCGACGCGAAAGGCGTGCCGCTGCCGGATGAGACATTGGCCGCGTGTCTGGCCAGCGATGGCGTTTTGCTCGGAGCCGTCGGCGGCCCGCAATACGACAACAACCCACCGAAGCTGAAACCGGAAACGGGATTGCTTGCCTTGCGTGCAGGCCTGGGCGTCTTTGCGAATCTTCGTCCTGCATTTTTGCACGAACCTTTGATTGATGCTTCGCCGCTGAAAGCCGAAGTTGTACGCGGCACGGATATGTTGATCGTGCGTGAATTGATGGGCGGTGCATATTTTGGACAACCGCGCGAAGTGACGGAGGATCGCGGACTCAATTCAATGGTTTACACTGCGCCAGAAGTCGAACGCATTGCCCGCGTCGCGTTTGAGGCTGCTCGGTTACGCCGGAAAAAACTGCATTCGATTGATAAAGCCAATGTCCTGGAAGTCTCGCAGCTTTGGCGCAAAGTCGTGAATCGTGTCGCGCAGGATTATCCCGACGTTCAACTGGAACATGGCTATGTGGACAGCTGCGCGATGGCGCTTGTCACGCGCCCAACTGCGTATGACGTAATCGTGACTGAAAATCTGTTTGGCGACATCCTGAGCGACGAAGCCGCAGTCCTGACAGGCAGTTTGGGAATGCTTCCTTCCGCGAGCATCGGCGGCAAAGTCGGGTTGTACGAACCAGTGCATGGCTCTGCGCCTGACATCGCAGGCAAGGGAATTGCCAATCCCCTCGGCGCAATTGCCTCAGCAGCCTTGTTGCTGCGCTATACGTGCAAGCTGGAAGAAGAGGCAAAGACGCTCGAAAATGCGATTAGCGAAATTCTGACCGAAGGATACGGCACGCCGGATTTGAAGAGCCAGCCGAAGCAGGTCAGTACCTTTGAAATCGGCGAAGCGATTCGCAGCAAGATCGTAAAGGCAAAAGCGGCTTAAGCTGGTCTCTATTAACCTATAAATAAAACTTATCTTCTGAGAAAAACTATAGACACGCGAAAAGGGAATGCTCTATACTGCGCGGGCTTTCAATCAGAAAGCCAATTTTCACCAACAGCATTACCCGAATAATCGCAATGACGTTTCGACTTCCACAACTTGCTCGAATTACCCAATCGGTAGAAAGCATTGGTGTGGTAGTAGCGATTATTAACGTAGTTGTCGTAGCGGTAGTAGTAATTACCCACACCGCCCCGCTCGCTGTTGGCACTGCCTGAAGAAAAAGGCAAACGAGATGCAAAAGGCCCCAGCGAGCAGGCAAGCTCGCTGGGGCTTTTGATTTTATGTACGATAAGCATTCTGCTTGT
>JAFDVL010000036.1:57136-87274 GCA_018268995.1 Acidobacteriota bacterium
ACAAGCAGAATGCTTATCGTACATTTTTGAGGAAACTCTTATGAAATATCGTGGCGCACGAATCTTTCTGGAAGCTTTACGTTGTGAAGGCATTGATGCCGTGTTCGGCTATCCCGGCGGTGCAGTGCTGCATATCTATGACGAAATCGGTAAATGCGGAACTGAACTGGGGATCAAGCATTATTTGGTACGACACGAACAAGCCGCATTATTCGCTGCCGCAGGCTATGCCCAGGCAACCGGCAAAACCGGTGTCGCGCTCGTAACCTCTGGCCCCGGTGGCACCAATGCTGTTACGGGCATTACCAACGCCTTCATGGATTCGTTGCCGATAGTGGTTTTTACCGGACAGGTTCCCACGCATTTGATTGGCATGGATGCGTTTCAGGAAGCTGATTTGACCGGGATGACGCGCTCCTGCACGAAGCACAACTATCTGGTCAAAAAAGTCGAAGACCTTGCGCCGATTGTCAAAGAGGCATTTTATGTGGCGAACTCCGGTCGTCCCGGCCCGGTGCTGGTGGATTTGCCCAAAGATGTGACGGCAGCCGTGACGGATTTCAACTATCCTGAAATCGTAGACGTCCCAAGCTACAAGCCACAGGTTTATGGCGATCCGAAACAGATTCGCAGAGCTGTCGCCGCCATGATGAAGGCCAAACGTCCAGTGCTGTACATCGGGGGCGGCGCAATCACAGCAGGTGCGAACGAAGAAGTTCGTCTTCTGGCGGAAAAATTAAATTTGCCTACCACCTGCACCTTGATGGGCTTGGGAGGATTCCCTGCGAGCCATCCGTTGAGTCTGGGGATGCTGGGGATGCACGGTGGCTATTGGACGAATATGGCGGTCAACAATAGCGACCTGTTGATTTCTATTGGCGCGCGCTTTGATGATCGCGTGACGGGCAAGCTGGATGAATTTGCCAAGGACGCGAAAATCATTCACGTAGATATTGATCCTTCCAATATTGGCAAGAACGTCAAAACGGATATTCCCATCGTTGGCGATGCGCGGACTGTGACAAAGCAATTGTTGACTGAATTGGCGAATCAACTTGAAGCGGGCGAAACGATTGCGGATAAATCCGAGTGGCATCAGCAAATCGCCGATTGGAAAGAGCAGCATCCGTTCTGGTTCCATCAGGACGGCGACATCATCAAACCACAGTACGTCATCAAAGAACTGCACCGCCTGACCGATGGAAAGGCGGTTGTGTCTGCCGACGTAGGCCAGCATCAAATGTGGACTGCGCAACTGTATGGATTTGACAATCCACGCAACTGGCTGAATTCCGGTGGCCTCGGTGCAATGGGCTACGGCTTCCCGGCAGGCATGGGGGCAGCCGTCGCGCGTCCTGGCGAAACGTGTGTGGCTGTTGTCGGCGATGGCGGTTTTCAGATGACGCTGATGGAACTGGCAACGATCAAGCAATACAACATTCCGATCAAAGTGCTGGTCATCAACAACGGATTTTTGGGCATGGTGCGCCAATGGCAGGAGCAGTTTTATGCGCACAACTACTCGCAAAGCGACATTGCCGTGCAACCCGACTTTGTGAAGCTGGCGCAAGCGTACGGCGTCCCGGCTTTTCGGGCAGAAAAAGTTTCCGAAGTGACCTCGACATTGCAGGAAGCGTTGAATACGCCCGGCCCGGCCTTAATCGAAATGAAAGTCGCACGCGAAGAAAATGTGTTCCCCATTGTGCCCGCAGGCGCGGCGCTGAAAGACATGATTTTGCAATAGAGATGCTGGATGCTAGATGCTGGATGCTGGGTCAATAACCTCGCTGCCCTCTTCTAGCATCTGGCATCCAACATCCAGCATCTATCTTTATGAGACATACAATTTCACTCACGGTTGCCAATGAATATGGAATGTTAGCGCGTGTGGCCGGACTGTTTAGCGCACGCGGTTATCAAATTGATTCGCTTTGTGTCGCGCCTTTGCTAAATGATGAATTGTCACGGATGACGATCACCACGCATGGCAATGACCAAATCATTGAGCAAATCATCAAGCAGCTCGAAAAGCTCGTCAAAGTTTACGAAGTGCATGATCTGACCAAAGACGCGCACGTCGAGCGGCAGATGGTTTTGCTGACGGTCAACGCGGCGATGGGCGAACAGCGACAAGAAGTTTTGAGCCTCGTCGAAATCTTTCGCGCTAAAGTGGTGGACGTTTCGACAGACGCCTTCATCATCGAAATGACAGGCAGCGCCGAGAAAGTGGAAGCCTTGATTGATCTGCTTAAGCCGATTGGCATTCGCGATCTTGTGCGCACCGGAACTGTGGCGATGACACGAGTCGCTGCAATCAAAGCGCGGCAGGCGAAATACGACGAAGAAGAAACCTTTTCGGAATTGACGCTGAATGAAAAAGTATAGCGATGATTGTTTACGATTCGCCTGAAGTTCTCACACACTTGGTCGAAAGTTTTGCTGATTGTACGTTGCCGTGTCACGAATGGACGCATCAGGCGCATTTGATCGTTGGCTTGTGGTATTGCTCGCAGCACGACACCGAAGCAGCGACGACCATCCTTCGTAACAGCATCAAGCGGTACAACGTTTCTTGCGGTAAGGCGAACACCGACACCAGCGGCTATCACGAAACGATCACACGTTTTTTTGTGTGGTACATCAAACGCTATTTGAGTAACACCGACACACAACGTTCATTCGTCACACTGGTGAATGATTTTTGTGCGCACCACGTCGAAAGCAGTTCGCCGCTGAAGTTTTATAGCCAGGAACGGTTAATGTCTGCGGCAGCACGGCTCGGTTGGGTCGAACCGGATTTGCAACCGTTGCTGGAATCGCATTCGCAATAAGATTTATGCTAATTCAACCTCGCAAACGAACCGTTTGCGCAACCATTTTATCGGAGCTTTCCCAATGAACATTTATTACGACAAAGATGCAGACCCGAAATTTTTGCAGGACAAAACCATTGCCATCATCGGCTATGGGTCGCAAGGGTTCGGGCATTCCAATAACCTCAAAGACAGTGGCGCACACGTGATCGTTGGCTTGCGTTCGGACAGCCCCAGCGTGGCAAAAGCGCAAGCCGCTGGCCTTGAAGTGTTGCCCGTCGGCGATGCCGCCGAACGCGCAGACATCATCATGCTGTTGACGCCGGATGAGTTGACGCCGGGTATTTACGCGCGCGAAATCGCGCCCCACTTGAAAGCTGGAAAATATCTGGCAGTTGCTCACGGCTTTTCGATTCACTTCAAAAAGATCGTGCCGCCTGCTGATGTGAATGTGTTCATGGTTGCGCCGAAAGGCCCCGGCCATCTGGTGCGTCGTGAATATGAACGTGGCGCGGGCGTACCGTGTTTGATTGCAGTGGCTCAAGACCCCAGCGGCGATGCCAAGCAGGTTGCTTTGGCGTATGCTTCAGCGATTGGTGGCGGACGCGCTGGCATTATTGAAACAACTTTCAAGGAAGAAACAGAAACCGATTTGTTTGGTGAACAGGCTGTGCTGTGTGGTGGCTTGACGGCGTTGATTCAAGCTGGTTTTGAAACGCTGACCGAAGCAGGCTATGCGCCGGAGATGGCCTATTTTGAATGCCTGCACGAAATGAAGTTGATCGTGGATTTGTTGTACGAAGGTGGCGTGGCCAACATGCGCTACTCGATTTCCAACACTGCTGAGTATGGCGATTTGACGCGCGGCCCGCGTGTGGTTGATCCCACTGTCAAAGCACGCATGAAGGAAATCCTTGCTGAAATCCAATCCGGTCAGTTTGCTGATGAATGGTTAGCGGAAGCTGAATCCGGCAAAGAGAATTTCAATCGCATGATTGCCGAGGGCAAGAAACACCAAATCGAAGACGTCGGCGAAAAGCTGCGCGGCTTGATGCCATGGCTCTCGTCGAACAAGATCGTAGACAAAGCGAAAAACTAGAGAGAGAGGCTAGATGCTGGATGCTAGATGCTGGGGATTCCTGGCATCCAGCATCTAGCACTCAACATCTGCACGCACAATGATCTCTCCACAAGCACAACACAACGCCTCCATCGTGGATCAATTTACGCGGCAGGCGGTACCATTTTCACAAATGGCGACGCAACACGAAGAGGTGTTGTTGGATTTTTCGGGTGTGAATCGTGACGACACGGTGTTGGATGTTGCTTGTGGGCCGGGGATCGTAGCTTGTGCTTTTGCTACGCGTGCCAGGCACGTCACGGGTATTGATCTGACGCCTGCAATGTTGGAGCAGGCAAAGAAGCGACAGCAAAAATATCAGCTTGCAAATCTGACCTGGCAGCTTGGCGATGTGTTGCCTTTGCCGTTCGCAGACAATTCATTTTCCATGGTGATCACGCGTTACACATTTCATCACTTCCTTGATCCGCTGGCCGTGTGCAAAGAAATGCTACGTGTTTGCGAGCCTCAGGGAACCGTCATGGTTGTGGACGCGACGCCACCGCCGGAAAAGGCAGAAGCGTACAATTTTGCTGAGAAGTTGAAAGACCCGTCACACGTGCGCGCATTGCCAGAAGCTGAGCTTTTAGACGTCATCGCATCCGCAGGCTTGCAAGAAATAAAAACTGCGCGGTATGCGTTTGAGGTTGAATTTGAAGCTTCAATGAAATCTTTTTTTCCCAATCCCGGCGATGACGAAAAAATCAGGCGGCTTTTTTATGACGACCTAGACAAGAACAATTTGGGATTGGACGTCCATCGCAAAGGCGACGCGCTGCATTATGTTTACCCTGTCTTGATCGCAGCAGGGAAAAAAGCAGCTTGAATTTTGTGACCGTTGAGTAAGCATTATGAGCAACTTAATCGAAATCTACGATACAACCTTACGCGACGGGGCGCAGGGCGAAGGCTTGGCTTATTCCGTCGAAGATAAAATCAAAATCGCCCGCGCGTTGGATGAACTTGGCGTTGCCTTCATTGAAGGCGGCTGGCCCGGTGCGAACCCAAAAGACGTGGAATTTTTTGAGCGCGCAAAATCCATTAAGCTGGAGAGTGCATTGTTCGCCGCCTTCGGCAGCACGCGCCGCACAAACGGTATCGCCGCCGATGATGCCGTTGTTCAAGGCTTGCTCGCGGCAGAAACACCGATTGTCACGATCTTCGGCAAGTCGTGGGACTTTCACGTAGACGTTGCGCTCAAGACCACACTGGATGAAAACCTGCGGATGATTGCGGATACGGTTTCACATCTGAAGTCGCAAGGCCGCCGCGTGTTTTATGATGCAGAGCATTTCTTTGACGGCTTCAAAGCAAATTCTGAATACGCGCTCGACACGCTGAATGCTGCTGTCAAAGCCGGAGCCGAAACCCTTATTTTGTGCGACACCAATGGCGGCGCGCTGCCTGAACGAATTGCAGAAACTGTAGACATCGTGCGCAACCGTTTTCCCAATGCCAAAATCGGCATTCACGCGCACAACGATGGCGAACTGGCTGTCGCGAATTCTCTGGCTGCGGTCGAAGCGGGTGCAACGCATGTGCAAGGCGTGATAAATGGCTACGGCGAACGTTGCGGCAACGCAAATCTGGCTTCAATCATTCCGAATCTTGAAATCAAAATGGATCGCCGCTGTTTGCCCGAAGGCAAATTGAAGCTGCTCACACACACCAGCCGCTACATCAATGACGTGGCCAATCTTGTGCCGAATGATCGAGCCGCCTTCGTCGGTCGCAGCGCCTTCGCACACAAAGGCGGCATTCACGTGTCCGCCGTGATGAAGGCGAAATCCACGTATGAACACATTGATCCTGAACTTGTTGGCAATGAAACGCGCGTGTTGGTCAGCGATCAGTCTGGCGTCAGCAACATCAACTTTGCCGCGAAAGATTTTGGCGAAGACTTCCAGAAGAATCCCGAAGCTGGTCGCCGCTTGCTAAAAGAATTGAAAGAACTAGAGCATCAAGGCTATTCGTTTGAAGAGGCCGATGCGTCGTTCCATCTGCGTGCGCTTGGCGCGCTGAGCAAACGCAAATATTTCTTTGAGCCGCTCGAATACCGCGTCTGGATTGGCTCTGCTGGCGAACCGGAAGCTGTCGTGCGTGTCAAAGTCGGCGACGAAATGATGCACACCGCCAGCCTGGGCGACGGCCCGGTTCACGCGTTGGATCAGGCGTTACGCAAGGCGTTGCGCGAACATTATCCGGTCATAGAACGGTTTCACCTGATTGATTTCAAGGTTCGTATTCTGGACGGTGAACATGCCACCGCTGCGAAAACGCGTGTGCATATCGAAACCAGTGACGGCGACCGTTCGTGGAATACAGTCGGTGTGGCGGAAAACATCATTGCCGCTTCGTGGCAGGCGATTCTGGAAAGCATTGAGTACGGCTTACAGACAATCATTCACGAATCGAATTGATGTACGACAGGCAGCCCGCCTGTCGCGTCCGTCAATTATCTGGTATCAGCTATTGCAAACATTCGACAGGCAGGATGCCTGTCATACATGAACGAATGCAGACGCGAACGATTCATTTGGCGATAGGCGTATTTGTGATTGCCGTCTTCCTGTTGACGGGCTATCACATGCGTTTTCACATTCATCATCTGATGGAAGCAAGTGATCGGTTTCGCTTTTCGCTGCGCGGAAATCACCTTTACATCCTGTTTCTTGGCTTAATAAATTTGGGACTGGGCGCATATTTACGGATCAGTCAAACGATTTGGCGAGCATATCTGCAATTGGTTGGGTCGTTGATGATCTTGGCGGCTACAATCTTAGTGATCATCGCCTTCTTTTTTGAGAACAAAGAATCTTTGGATCGTCCATTCACGTTGCTGACGGTTGTTTTGGCACTGATTGGCACGGTTCTTCACGCCATTAGCAGTTTTCAGCAAAGTAAAAAATCATAATACGGATGGAACTCTTATGACCTTCAACCCTAAACACCAAAGCTACCATATTACCGATGGACGTGACCGCGCACCGGCACGTTCGATGCTCAAAGCTATCGGCTTCACCGACGATGACCTGAAAAAACCGATTGTCGGCGTCGTTCACGAATGGATTGAAACGATGCCGTGCAACTTCAATCACCGCGATCTGGCTGCCAAAGTCAAAGAAGGCATTCGTGCGGCGGGCGCGACGCCGATGGAGTGCAACACCATTTCGATCAGCGATGGCGTCACGATGGGAACCGAAGGCATGAAAGCTTCACTCGTCAGCCGCGAAGTCATTGCCGATTCGATTGAACTCGTCGGGCGCGGCTATATGTTTGATGCCGTCGTGGCGATTGTCGGCTGCGACAAAACCATTCCGGCAGCGGCAATGGGCTTGATTCGCCTCAACGTGCCGAGCCTGATTTTGTACAGCGGATCCATCGGGCACGGCGATCACAAAGGCGAGCATTTGACGTTGCAGAGCGTGTTTGAAGCAGTCGGCGCGAATGCAGCGGGCAGAATCACGGATGCAGAATTGCTCGCGGTCGAAGACATCGCTTGCCCCGGCGCGGGCGCGTGCGGCGGGCAATTCACTGCAAACACGATGGCGCAGGTGATGGAATTCATCGGCCTGTCTGTGATGGGAACGGCGAGCGTTGCGGCAGTGGATCCGAAGAAAGAAACCGTCGCGTTTGAGACAGGCAAGACGGTCGTTGATTTGCTCAACCGCAACGTTCGTCCGAGCGATATTTTGACGCGCGAGGCATTTGACAACGCGATTGCAGGCGTCGCAGCGACGGGCGGTTCGACGAATGCTGTGCTGCATTTGCTGGCGATGGCGCGCGAACTTGGGATGCCACTCGACATTGACGATTTCGACAAGATCAGCGCACGCACGCCAACGATTGCCAGCTTGCGCCCCGGCGGCAAATATACCGCCGTCGAACTCAGCGCCGCAGGTGGCACAACGCTGATTGCCAAGCGCATGTTGGACGGCGGCTTGTTGGATGGTTCTCAGAAAACAGTTTCCGGGTTGACGATTGCGGAAGAAGCCGAGCTCGCCGTCGAAACACCTGGGCAAGATGTCGTGTTCACGGCTGAAAACCCGTACAAGAAAACGGGTGGCTTGGTCATTCTGAAAGGCAACCTCGCGCCGGAAGGTTGTGTGCTGAAGCTTTCTGGTTTCGAGCGCCAACTCCACGTTGGCCCGGCACGCGTCTTTGAATGCGAAGAAGACGCGATGCACGCTGTATTAGGCGGTGAAATCAAGCCCGAAGACGTGATCGTGATTCGCTACGAAGGCCCAAAAGGCGGCCCTGGGATGCGCGAAATGTTGGGCGTGACGGGCGCGATCACGGGCGCAGGCTTAGCCGAAACAGTAGCCTTGTTGACTGATGGACGATTCAGCGGCGCGACGCGCGGTTTCTGTGTCGGTCATATTGCGCCGGAAGCGGCAGCTGGCGGTAACATTGCTGCGGTCAGAGAAGGCGACACGATTGAGATTGATATTGAGAAGCGTGTGTTGCGTGTTGATCTCAGCGATGAGGAAATTGCTGCGCGACTCAAGGATTGGAAAGCGCCAGAACCGCGTTACAAAAAGGGTGTGTTTGCGAAATATGCGAAGCTGGTTACATCCGCTTCCGAAGGCGCGATCACGAAGGCGGATTAATTTATTCGCCTGAGATAAAGAACTGCGCGTGTCAGTAGGTTGTAGCTCTGATTGCTTACTGGCACGCGCGGTATTGTTTTTGACTTAATTGGCGCGGTATTCAAACCATTTCATTTTCAGCTTGGTTTTGACCTTCAACATCGAATCGTCTTCCTTCGCCAACACACTTTCAATCGCGCGCTTGAATAAATCAACCAGCGTTCGGCTTTGTTTGAGCCACGGCGTTTGTTGTGCCAACTGCATCAGCCTGTCAATGACAGCTTGCCCGATGGCGCGTCCCTCGGCACGAGCTGTGTGAAATTCCCGCAAGCTGGTGGCCAGGTCAATCATGACCCGATCCCACTCGTTTAGAGCATGCGGCGTGATGTGCGCCGCATGTTGATCGGCTGCACGGATGCGCCCGGCCAATGCTTCATCCAGCGATAACAAGGCCAAATGTGAACAAGTGCGATCATCTTCAGGCAATGTTACTGCGAATTGCCCGACTTCTCTGGCCTCATCGTCCCGATGCAAATCGCGCAGGGCCAAAGCCAGATTCCAAAGCATTTCTGGACTGACGTTTTCACGTTTTTGCCAATTGCTCATCCACTCCACCATTTCCTGTCTGTCGCCCAGAAGATAAAACGCTGTGCCAACTGCACTCCACGACGTGGTTTCCTGTTGTAGCAGGTTGCGATACTTTCGGACAAACTTTTGCACGTGCTCCGTCGCCCCATTGCGTGCGCAGATTTCCAAAAAAGTTGCGGCTGCCGTGTGCCAGAGCTTCCCTGGCGAGGTGGCCATTTGATGCAGCCGTTTCAGGCAGTGATCAGGGCGGTTTTGCAACGCGCATCGCTCGGCCCATAGCTTGCCAACGTGTGGATTGACAGTGGGCTCTGCCAATACTTCCTCTAACACCGTATCAAGGATTTTATGTAACCTGGTTGTTGCTACCGACTCAACCGCATTATTCAAATCGGTGGAGTGCATCGGCGACAAGCACAAGTTCACAAGGTGTTTTTGTACCTGTGCCTGATTTTCTGTTTTGATGGCTAATGTTAGCGCACGCAACGCCAGCGACTCTTTGTCAATCACAGGTTCGAGCCGCGATAGAACTTCTGCTGCTGCCCGCAGGTTATTGTCCTCAACGTGTAAATCGAACAGCGTCAGGCCAGCAAAAGCATATTCTGCCGATAGCGCCAGAGCCTGTTGAAAAGCCGCTTTGGCACCGTCACGGTCACCATTACGAAGTAGCGCTTCGCCCAGACCGCCATGCGCGACAGCCGATTGTGGTTGTAGCCGCGTAAGATTTCGCGCGGCCTCAAGATATTCTTTTTCCCGCTCCAGAGTGCGATACCAACGAGCAATATGATCCCAGCCAGGAGCATAATCCGGCGCGTCTTTGAGCACCGTGCGCATTTTCTTAAGCGCTAGTTGCAGATCGCCACATTGCGCCGCGAGAAAGGCTTCTGTGCTCAGCAACTCGGCGGGATAATCTGGTGCCAGTGCGGATGGGCGGCAAGCGCGCAATGCTTCATCATAGCGCCCGGCCGCAGCCAGTAAGGACGCGCGTAAGACATAGGCTTCAACAAAACGTGGATTTAGATTCAGCGCCTGATCAAGGGCTGTGAGTTGTTCCGACACTACATCATTTCCATATAAGGTGCGCGCCACTGCGAACCAGACACGCGGATCGCCGGGGCGTTGCTCAACCAACGCTCGTGCGCATTCCTGCGCAAGCGAAGGCCGTTGAAGTTGCTCCGACCAGAGATCTACGGTTTGCCATCCCTGGTTGTAATCAGGGGCCAGCGATAGGGCGTGTTGCATGGCTGACAGCGCGCTTTCCTTGTGGCCAAGCTTCCACAAGATGTCTGCCAGCAAACCATAATGATTGTAGTTGAGCGGATCATAGGTGATCGCGCGTTCGATGAGCATACGAGCTTGCGCCAATTGATCTATCCGCTCGCAGCTTTCGGCCAGCTTTTGCGTTGCCTGCACCCAGCCAGGGTCGAAGATCAATGCGCGCCGCAAGGCTTTTATCTGATGTTCGGTGTCGGATTTGGCTTCCAACACCAATGCGAGATCGAACCACGCCCTTGCCAACAACGGGAATCGCTCCGTCGCCTGAATCGCTAACGCATAAGCCTCGTCACTGCGTTGCATTTCCAAAAGCTGTGCAACAACTGCCGACCACGCAAGTGGTAAATCGGGCCGTTGCTGTAACGTTGTCTGCAAACATTGCAACAACTCTTCGGGTTCCAATATTCCTTTTGCCAGCACCCGAAACCTGTCCAGCGCCTGATCTGCTTTGGGTTGATGGGGGATTTCCTGTAGCAAAAATCGCAGAGCTTCGCGTTGTTCTGGCAAGGTCATTGAAGCCGATACTAAGTTTTGCATTGAGCCTGCGTGCTCGGCAGATAATTTGATAGCGCTGCGAAAGGCTTCTGTGGCCTCTGGGGGTCGGTTCAGGCGTACCAACACCTGCCCGCGCACAAATTGGTTTTCTGGATGAAATAGATTGCTGCGACAGGCAGTTTCACTCACCGTCAGTGCTTCTTCATTGCGCCGCAAATCAAGCAGGACGGTCGCTAACGTGCGTAGCGCCCAATCATTGTTAGCGTCATGTTTGAGCATCAGCCGCAATTCCGGCTCAGCCAGTGAGGGATTGCTGCGTAGTCGTTCAACTAAAAGGGTGCGGAGTTGATTCGCCGAAGGCTGACGCCGTAATCGTTCCCGTAGAAAATCAATCGCAGTTTGTGGAGTTTCAACTGCGCTGAGAAGTTGGGCCGCGTGCTGAACTGCCTCTGCGCACAAGGGATTCGCCTCGACGAATTGTAACCAGTGCCACAGTGCTTCACTCCATTGGCCATGCACTGTGGCGACGAGTGCTCCTGTGCGTAACCAATCGTTGCTGGATACTTGGGCGCGTGCTTCTTCCAGCAGGGAAGTCGCCTGTGCATTTAAGCCGTGTCGCGCGTGCATTTCTGCGGCAAATAGCTTTAGCTTGCCCTCCAGCGGAAGCCACTCCAGACCTGCTTCTAAAGTCGCAAATGCTTCTTTGACCTTTCCAATTTGGACGAATGCCTGAACTAATGTCTGTATGCTGGCGACAGTTTTTTGGCGTTGCCACCGCTGGCTGAGAAATTCAAGCGCGGCCTCAGTTTGTCCCAGATGGATGGCTGCCTGGAAAAAGGATTGTGCTGCCTGCTCGTCATTGTTGCTCAGACAGGTCGCAAAACGATGCAACTCCAGCGCTTCCGTTTGTTGCTGCTGCTGCCAGCGAATGTCAGCAAAGAGGCGCACGCTGGGTGATTCGAGGCAGCCGCGCCGGAAGGTTTTTTGTATCCAGCGCAATGCTGCCGAAGACTGTCGTGCGTCTTCGCTTAGCGCCAGCGCATATTCCTGCCACAGCAACGGAGAGGCCATTTTCTGCTTGCAGGTTTTTTGCAAATATTCCAGACGTTTGCTGCGCGACGCTGTCATCCGCAGGCAGTGCGCCTTTTTCAATTTGAAATAACTATCCTCAGGAAAAAGCTCCACAAGCTTTTCATAGCACGCCAGCATCTGTGCATGATCGCTGTCGCACTCAGCCAGGATTAATTTGGCCTGCAAGGTCAGACGATGTCCGTCAAACCGTTGTTGCATGGTTTGGTAAATGCTGTTCGCCTTGACGCGGTCTTGTGCCTCAAGCGCTTCCTGCAAGGCATGTAGATGATCATATTGCTCAGTTTCAGGCAGCAAGATATTGCTGAGATGTTTGCCGTGTTGTGCCGGAAGTAATGCCATCCCGTGTGGCCCGTTGCCACGATAACGGTCAAGGAATTTACGGGCATCCAATTCGCGATGATGACCAGAGATGAGATCAGGAACGATCAAGGTATGACGCAGACTGTCATAACCAATTACGGCTTGTACCTGTACTTCAGTCTGATCAATTGTGCGGATTGTGAATGCAATTTTGCGCTTCAACAGCTCTATCGCATTTTCCCACGTAACACGAAATTCGCGTACGGCAAGGCCATTTTGCTGTGCCCATTTGCGTTCAGTGTACGCGCCGATTTCATCGGCCCTGAACGTATCAGCGTCAGGCAACTGTTTGACAGGAATTTTGTAATACTGGCTGATGATTGCTAATGCTGCCGCTGCCCCGGTTAAGTTACTCTGTCGCACGGCGCTCACGGGGAAAATGACGCGATTGCCCTCACCAATTTCTACTCTGGCCGCGAATTGATGTTGCAATGGAGAGGTGCATTGGCGGGCGTATTGGCTTGCCGCCTGAGCATTACCACTCAGATACGTTGCTTCTGCCCTCAACGTATTCAATTGCTCCAGAATTTCTGGTTCCATCCGTGGCGACAATTCAGCAAAGCGTTCCAGGCTATGGCGTGCGTCAGCAAATTGACCGAGTTCGATTTGGAGTTTGGCGAGTTGTTCGACCAGCCAAGCACATTCGATATGTTGCGAGGCTTGAATCAGTAATCGTAGTGCTTCTTCTTCGCGTCCCTGCAATACCAGCGCGTGTGCCGAAGTCTGAATTGTCGGACGAAACCAGGGTTGTAAAATCAACGCATAACGCAGCACCGAAAGTGCATCTTCATAGCGTTCCTGTAGCTCGAAAACTTTCGCGCGCTCGACCCACACCCAGACATTGCCGGGCGAAACTTTTTCTGCCTTGGCCAGCCAGGTTTCAGTCGGCTCAAAATCGCGCAACTGCGCTAAAACAAACGCGTGAAATGCCAACCAATCGGAGTGAACTTTAGGATCAGCGGTCGGGAGCGTTTCGTCCTGATCGTGAAAGCGTAAAAATTGCCAGGCCGCAATTGCTCCGCGATAGCGCAACATCATTCGGGCATAGTAATAACGCGTTTCCCAATCATCGGGATCGTGGCGATAGGCCAGCAGTTGATGTTTGCGCGCCAGCTTCGGCGCGCCCACCGTGGCGGCAATCCGGCCCGCCAAAATTCGCGCCGTTGTTCCTTCCCATTCTTCCAAAGGCGCAATTTGTTGGGCGTTATGATATGCACGCACGTACAGGCTCTGATCGTAGAGTCTTTCGACGTGCGCGAATTTATGAGGGGAAATAAACATGGCCAGAAACCCGTTCGAGTGCTGAAATCGTAAGCACTGTTGCGCCAGATACTGACCGGGAGCGTGACAACGCTAGCGCGATCTATTTTGTTGTGTTGGGTGATCTGACATTAAAGTCGAATAGGGCGAGGGCTGGGGGCATGGGTAGCATAAAACCTTCCGCCGCTGCAAGAACTTTTTCCAGATTGGCAAAGAGGAATGCATTGGCAAACTGAAAGACAATCGTCGTACAACTGTCTTTGGTCGTCTTTTTAGCAACAAGAGAAAAACCGTACTGTGATTGTTGCTAAAGAATTACTTTTTGATGGCTCGCCAGGCACGGCTAACAATGGTTACGACACCTAATACTAATGCGCCTGCGATAATCCCGACGATTGCATCCAGCAAGGTGGGCGTCACGACCTTTAAAATCCCGCCGATAGCAGGGACACCCGCAACCGCGTGCGCAGCACGTTCAATAAGTTCGTGAAGAAAATGAATCCCGTGGGTCAGAATCCCTCCGCCGACCATAAACATGGCAGCCGTGCCGAGGATAGACAGGCTTTTCAGGAGATACGGCGCGAGCCAGAGAATTGCCGTACCAATGCCGCGCTGAAGTTTGCGGAGAGGGCTGTTGCCTTGTTGCTGATTCAAGTGCAGACCCGCGTCATCCAGTTTTACAATGGCGGCAACGAAGCCGTACACGCCTACGGTCATAATCAGCGCAATGCCCACCAGCACCGCAACCTGTTTGGTAAAAGTGGCGGTTGCCACGGTGCCTAAAGTAATCGCAATAATTTCAGCCGACAAGATAAAGTCGGTGCGGATAGCCCCTTGAATTTTTTCTTTTTCAAAATTGACCATATCCACGGCAGTATCTGCGACCGCTTCTAATAAATCGGTGTGATGATCTTCCTCTTCGTGCTTGCTATGCAGGAACGAGTGCGCAAGTTTTTCAAAGCCTTCATAGCAAAGAAACGCTCCGCCAATCATCAGCAATGGCGTGACGGCCCACGGCGCAAAAGCACTGATCGCCAACGCGGCAGGCACTAAAATTCCTTTGTTTTTCAGGGAACCTTTGGCGACGGCCCACACGACAGGCAATTCGCGATCAGCCTTGACGCCAGAGACTTGTTGCGCATTCAACGCCAAGTCGTCTCCCAACACGCCTGCCGTCTTTTTGGCGGCAACTTTGGTCATCACCGCTACATCGTCCAAAATCGTTGCAATGTCATCAATAAGCGCAAAAAGGCTACTTCCGGCCATTATCAATCGTTCCTTTGTAAAAATTTATTGCTACTTTCTCGTCATCAACACCATTGGCCATTATGTTTATCATCAATACCACTCTTTTGGCCATCGAATCCCGGATTTCTGCGGCGGCATTTCAAGCCAAAAACAGAAAAGCACGGAGCATCGGAGAGAGTGTCAACTGCAAATGGAGCCGCGCGCGGTTGCCTCGATCTGCCTTTACTAATCCCGCCGCAGCCACTACGATTACAGTCTATGCCGTTGCGCGATACTGAAGCCTTTGTCCTCCGTAGCTATACTCTCAAGGAAGCAGACAAGATTTGCGTCTTTCTGACGCGCGACGCAGGCAAGATTCGGGGCGTAGCGCACGGCGCACGCAAGTTGAAAAGCAAATACGGCGCAAGCCTGGAACCATTCACCGAAGTTTCTTTGCATTATTTCGAGCAGGAAAACCGCGACCTGGTTTCGATCAACAATTGCGAAATTATCCGCTCGCAATTTGCCGATACCATTAGCAGCGAACGGCTGGCCGCGTTGCACTATCTGAGCGAATTGCTGATGGAATTCCTGCCCGATCACGAGCCGAACGAGACTATCTATCGGTTGGTTGGTGCGGCGCTCAAATCGCTCCGGCAAACGGGCGACGATCCCAGCTTGTTGTTGCGCTACTGTGAGGTTTGGATTTTGAAGCTCGCGGGTTTTTTTCCCGACTGGAGGCGCTGTGCTGAATGCGAGCGTGAATTGCCCATGAATGTTCCCGTTTGGCTTTCGGCAGATGGCGCTCCGCAATGTGCGAATTGCTCGAACCAGCGCGGTGACGCTTTGACATCCGAAACACGGATGCTGGTCAATGACATATTGCGAATGCCCCCCGAAAAATTTGTTGCGCAAATATTTGACCCGCGTGCGCTGACCAAGCTTGAGTCTATCGTAGCGAGACTTATCAAAAATACGCTCGAACGTGAATTGAAATCGTATGAAATGTTAGGGCGCTTGCGTTCGTTGTAATGCTCCTTGGCAATGGGCTTTTGCTTCCTGTTGGCCCACTGGCTTGTTCGACCTTTAGCCGCTCATTCTACTTACCTCACCATTCATAGGATAAACCCGCCCACTCATTAAAAAATGGTCTCGTAGTTTTCTTTTTCTCCGCTATAAGTCCGGCTTTACTGGAACAAAACACAATTACTTTCTACCGAAGGAAAACATGACACGAACGAACTTGTGGCTTCTTCTCTTTTTTCTCTGCCTGGGAGGGGCGTTGGGCTACGGACAGACGACGGGAATCATCGCCGGGCGGGTTTTTTCGACAGAGCCAAGCCCGCCATCAGGTATCAGCATCAAACTCGAAGAAAACGGACAAACAACCGCCACCGACGCCACAGGTCGGTTTTCATTCAATAATCTGACCGCCGGCAAATACACACTCTCCATCACTGGTGGCGGCTTTGTTCCCCAGGCCCACGACGTCGAATTGGCAATGGGGCAAACCGTGACGCAGGACATTCGGCTCGAAAAAATCTCAGCTTCAGTGGATGTCGTTGCCAGTTTGAAGGAATATCATCTGGAAGAATCCGGCGTTGCTACACGCGTCAATGCACGGTTGATTGATGTGCCGATGTCGGTGCAGGTCTTCCCGAATCAGCTCATTGAAGACCGCGCCCTTCTTGAAGGCCATGAACTCTTTCGCAACGTCAGCGGCATGAATCAAAACGTGTACAGCGCAATGACCTTTCGCGGTTTCACGCAACGCGAGATTTTGTACAACGGCATGCGCGGCAACCCGTTTGGCTCGCTCGAAGGCGACGTGAACAACGCGGGTTTCAGCACGTCGCAGATTCGCCTGACGAACATTCAGCGCGTCGAAGTTTTGAAAGGTCCGGCTTCATCGCTGTATGGTTCGACCGAAGTCGGCGGCCTCATTAACTACGTCACGAAAAAACCAAAAGAAGTGTTGGACGGCGAAATGCAGGTGCGCTTCGGCAGCTTCGCGCAAAAGATGGTGAACGGCGAATTGACTGGGCCAATTTTAACGAAGCTCACGGACAAGCTGCTGGCACGCGGCGCGTTTTATTTTGAAGACCGCCACAGCTTTCGCAACAACGCAGGTTCGACGAATTCGCACGGCGTGGGCAATTTGCTTTACAAAGCGAATGACAACCATCGCTTTAGTGTCGAAGCCGAATTCATCAATCAACGCCTGCCCGGCAATCGCTTACGCGGCGTGCCAGTGGATGCCAATGGCAACTTCCTGACTTCAATCAAATGGTCAACCAACGAACCGACCGACTTCATCAAACTGGTCGCGCGCGTGTTGCAATTGCGCGGCGAACACAATCTGTTTAAAGGCTGGCCCAAAGGATGGAACGCCGATTACACGTTTCGTTATTTGGAATACGAGAACAACGACAAATACCACGAAGCGCGCGGCCTCAACGCGGCGACTGCGACAGGCCGCACGATGCGCCGCGAGTTCCGCAATTTCTTTCGCTGGAATGATGACTGGAGCCTGAACGCCAACGTCAGCAAAGTGACGAATTCGAGCGACTTCGGCACGCATACGTTATTGTTCGGCGTCGAACACGTCGCGCAGAATCACGCCTTTCGCCAAGCCCGCGCGCGTGAACGCGAAGTCGCAGGCGGCACGGTTCCCGCGCTCGATATTTTTAATCCGGTCTATGGCCTGACCAACGAACGCAATTACACGCTCAACGCTTTTGCGACGAGTACAGCCAACACACATCGCACCGGCTTTTATGCGCAAGATCAAATCGTCGTCAATCGCTTTGTGCAATTCCTGTTGAGCGGGCGCGTAGATCGTTACGACGACAAAGGCTTCGCGGTTGTGCCGCTGAAATATAACGATACCGCGCTGTCAGGTCGTGCAGGCGTCGTCGTCAAACCCATCGAACAGGTTTCGTTTTACGCCAGCGTCGCCAACAGCTTCATTCGCGCGCCGATTTTCTCGCAGGCTCCGCAAGCCAACGGCCCGTTCAATCCCGAAACCGGCAGGCAAGTCGAAGTCGGCGTCAAGACCGAACTCATCAACCGCCGCCTGTTTGTGTCGGGCGCATTTTTCAATATCAACAAAGAAAACATTCTGCGCCCCGACCCGTTGCTTGGCCCCAGCGGCAACAATGCGAACGCGTTGCTGTCTGTGGGCGAAGCGCGCAGTCGCGGCTTTGAATTCAATGTCGAAGGCTTTCTGACGCGGCGCTGGTACACAGCCTTCAATTACGCTTTTGTGGATACGAAAATTTTGCGTGACAACGTGGCATCGCTCGTGGGTCGTCCGCTGGCGAATGCGCCGCGCCATACGACGGGCTGGTTCACGCGCTACAATTTTCTCGAAAGCACGGGCATTGGCTTCGGACTGGAAAGCGTCAGCGAGCGCGTCGAACCGTTCGCAGGCATTCGCGCCAACGGCTACACGATTGCGGATGTGAGCTTTTATCAGGAACTGACCAGCCGGGCGCGACTGCAATTGCAAATTACGAACATCACCGACAAGCAATACGCGACGAGTTCATTGTTCGCCGCGCGCGTCGGCAACTTTCCTGGACCACCGCGCGCTGTGATGCTGACGTTCGCGTGGACACCGTTTCGAAAGTAACCGTAGCGCGGACTGTCAGTCCGCCGCTATTTGACAACGATGCGTTGCGGGCTGCCAGCCCGCGCTACGATTTGCGGGCTGCCAGCCCACGATACACTTATGCAATTTACTCGCATTGCCATCAATGAAATCCGTCATAGTTTGCGCAACCGCTCGCTGTTGATTGCCTGCGTCAGTGTCGCGGTGTTGTTGCTGCTTTCGGCCATCATCGCGCAGCAGAATCAAAGCAAGCTCAACGCGGAGCGCGATGAATACCAACAGCGTGTGCGCTCGAATTGGCTCGAACAACCTGACCGCCATCCGCATCGCGCGTCGCATTACGGCTATCTCGCCTTTCGTCCGAAAGCGCCGCTGAGTTTTTTTGATCCCGGCGTAGACAGTTATGCAGGTACGTCCGTTTACCTCGAAGCGCATCGTCAGAACACCGCGAATTTCAGCGAAGCCAATCATTCCGGCGGGATGCTGCGCTTTGGTGAATTAAGTCCGGCGCTGGTGTTGCAATTGCTCGTGCCGTTGGCGATTTTCTTTCTGGGTTTTGCCGCCATCACGGGCGAACGCGAAAGCGGAACGCTGCCGATGCTGTTGGCGCAGGGCGTGACGTGGCGTGAATTGATCGCCGGCAAAACGCTCGGTGTCGCGGCGATGGCGTGGTGTGTGACTGCTCCGGGCGCGTTGTTATTGCTGGTTTGGCAAGCGATGGCGGGCAATGATTTCAGTCAGGACATCTTGTGGCGCGGGCTTAGTCTCGTGGCGAGCTATAGTTTGTATTTGCTGATTTGCGCGGCCTGCGCCGTGCTGGTTTCGGCGTGGCAACAAACTTCGCGCGGTGCGCTGACGAGCCTGATTTTATTGTGGATTGTGTTCTGTGTCGTGATTCCACGCGGCGCACAAACGCTCGGCTCCACGCTCGCACCCGCGCCTGCCAAAGCCGAATTCGATGCCAGGCTCGAAAACGAATTAGCCAAAGAAGGCGACAGCCATAATCCAAACGATCCGCACTTTGCCGCGTTGCGCGCCGAGACGCTGAAAAAATATAACGTCACCGAAGTCAAAGACCTGCCGTTTAATTACGGCGCGTTCGTGATGCTCGAAGCCGAAAAAATCAGTTCGGAAATTTTCCGGCGACATTACGGCGAATTGCTCGCCACGTTTCGCCAACAAAACCGCGTCAGCGAATGGGCCGCGTTGCTGAATCCGTATTTGGCGCTGCGTTCGCTGTCGAGCGCGTTGGCCGGATCGAACCTCGCACATTACGCGGAATTTCAATGGCAGGCCGAAGACTTTCGCTACGACCTGGTGCAGAAGCTGAATCAACTGCATCGGGATGAAATTAAATTTGCCAACGACCGCGTGCAACGTGTTAGCCACGAACGCTGGCAGGACTTCCCCAACTTTACCTTTCGTGCGCCAAGCGCAGGCTGGGCGATCAAACAACAAGGACTCGCCATCGCGTCGTTATTGAGTTGGAGCGTTGTGTTGTTGATTTTGCTTTGGCGAATTATCCCCTCGGTACGGTACAGGGAGCGATAGCGACCTGCTGTTTGTTTACCAGGTCGCTATCGCTCCCCGTACTGTACCGCTCATCATTTGATTATGAACTGGCCTCGTTTCTTACAACTCGAACTGAAAAACTTTCTCGCCGGACGCGGCGTGTTAGTCGGCTTGCTCGTCATTTTCCTCGCGGGTCTGTACGCCATCGAACACGGTCGTCGTGTCATCGCAGCGCAGCAAAAGGTGATTGCCGCGACGCCTGCAATGCAGCAAGCACATCTGGAAAAAATGCTGGCGCAACACGCGACGCCTGATCCGCTGAATACGCTGTACTACCTGAATTTTTTCACGACGCACGAACCATCAAGCTATGCGCCGCTTTCGGTTGGGTTGCGCGATGTGAACCCGTTCCATTTGAAAATCCGCATTCTCACGCTGGAAGGGCAATTGTACGACAGCGACATCAGCAATCCGGCGACGCTCGCGCTGGGCAATTTCGATCTGGCGTTTTTGCTGGTGTTTTTGTATCCGCTGCTCATCATCGCGTTCACGCACAACACGCTTTCGTCGGAACAGGAACAAGGCATCTGGCCGCTGTTGTGTTCGCAGCCCGTTGCGCCGCAAAAAATATTAGCGGTCAAAGCCTGCCTGCGATTTTTGCCCATCGCCGCAATCTGGCTGCTGACATTGCTCGTCGCTTGGCTTTGGTTGCAGTTGCCATTAGATCGTCGCTTCGGCTTCATCACCCTGATTTCATTGGCCTATTTATTGTTCTGGCTTGCGGTGTCGTGGTTCGTGATGTCGTTTCAGCGATCATCGAATTTCAACGCGCTATCGTTGTTGGGCGTGTGGCTAACGCTGACGATTTTGCTGCCTGCTGCATTGAATGTGGCGCTCGCTACATTCCTGCCCGTGCCGGAAGCGTTCGCGGTCACAGTCAATCAGCGCGAAGGCTATCACCAACAATGGGATCGTCCGAAAGCCGAAACGATGCAGCGATTTTTTCAGCGGTATCCTGAATACGCTGCGTTTCAAGCGCCGACGGACAAGTTTTCGTGGGGCTGGTATTACGCGGCGCAACATCTGGGCGATGAGGACGCTGCGGAATCGTCTGCCCGGCTACGCGCAAAACTCGAACGACGCCAGCAATGGATGCGCCGCCTGGCGTGGATTGTACCGACGATCAACGCACAGGTTGCGTTCAATCAAATCGCGCAAACCGAACTGGACGATCATCTGGCGTACCTGGATTCCGTGCGCCTCTTTCACGAACAGGTTCGCAAACATTTTTATCCGTACCTGCTGTGCAACGACGCGCCTCCGCCCGTCAATTGGGCGCAACTCCCGCGCCATCAATTCCGCGCCGAAACATCAGGGCCGCACGTTCCTGTCTCTGTGCTGTCTCTGCTCGTTCTCAGCATTGGCCTGACGCTCTGGGCGAGGGGAAGGCGTTGACAGGCGGCGTCCATTCATTGCCTTAATTCGCCCATTGAAGGGGACCGCGCAACGATTCATTGAAAATTTGTCGGTGGCGCATTGAGTCGGCGTTTATCTTGCTCACTGCAACCGAACAATTTTCCCCTCACAAATCAGGAGCCAACTATGCTCGAAGCAATCAACCTGACGAAAGCCTACAACGGCACCAAGGCGCTCGACGCGCTCAATTTGAAAATCGAACCCAGCGAGGTCTTTTGCCTGCTCGGTGCGAACGGCGCAGGCAAAACGACGACGATCAGTTTGTTTTTGAATTTCATCGAACCGACCAGCGGCACGGCGAAAATCAAAGGTTTGGATGTCACGACGCAACCGCTGGAAACCAAGCGGCACATTGCGTACATCCCCGAACAGGTAATGCTGTACAAAAATCTGACGGGCCTGGAAAACCTTGAATACTTCAGCGCGCTCGCCGGGCACGATCAGTATTCGCGCGCGGAGTTGCTGGGCTTCTTCGATCAGGTCGGATTGCAACGCGAAGCGGCGGAAAAGCGCGTCGGCACATATTCCAAAGGCATGCGGCAAAAAGTCGGCATCGCCATCGCGCTCGCCAAACAGGCCGAGGCGTTGTTGCTGGACGAACCAACTTCAGGGCTTGATCCGAAAGCCTCGAACGAGTTTTCTGAATTGCTGAAAAAACTCAGCAGCAAAGGCGTCGCGGTGTTGATGGCAACGCACGATTTGTTTCGCGCCAAAGAATCCGGCACGCGTGTCGGCATGATGCGACACGGCAAATTGATGACGACGCTCAAAACCGAAGAAATTGGTCACGCCGATTTGGAGCGCATTTATCTGGAACACATGCATGACTAAGGTGATTGGTGGTTGGTGGCTGGTGGCTGGTACAAACCAATCACCGACCACCGTCCACCAACCACCAACCACCACTATGATTACACGTCTTGCTCGCAAAAAATTCACTGAGATGATCCGCGACGGACGCTCTCGCTGGGTCGCCGCGATCATCCTTACGTTGCTGACGGTTTCGTTACAGTTTCGCCCGGTCGAAGACGCGACGCCATTCGTGCGCTTTGGCGAATTGACGGCGGCCACGATGCTGCAAGTGCTATGGCCGTTGCTCATTATTTTGCTTGGTTACAATGCTTTCGCAGGTGAGCGCGAAGGGGGCACTTTGCGGCAACTGCTGCGCCTGGGCATTAGCAAAACGCAATTGACGCTCGGCAAAGCGCAGGGCGCAAGCAATCTCGTGCCGCAAGCGCCGCGTCACGTCGTGGCGACGGTGGGCCATACCTTTTGAAGATGAGATGCCTTGCAATCGTCGCATTTTTACTGGCGTATGGGCTGGGTATGATTGACGGGGCAGCGCAAAGTGCTCCACCCGTACAATCACCTGTCGGACGCAATGCCAAAAAATCACCGCCGCTGACGCTAGGCAAACTTGCTGCGCCACCCAAAATTGACGGCGTGTTGAGCGAGGGCGAATGGAACGGCGCAGCGCAGGCTTCGCTCGGCATTCAAATCGAACCCGGCGACAACCTCGCGGCGTCAGAAAAAACCGAAGCCTGGCTCGCCGCTGACCGCGAGACGTTATACCTTGCATTTCGCGCTTACGACTCTGATCCCTCAGCGATTCGCGCCCGCGTCAGCAAACGCGACGACATTAACGAAGACGATTTGGTCGTGTTGTTGATTGATACGTTTGATGACCGGCAGCGCGCCTATCGTTTCACGTTCAACCCGCTCGGCATTCAGCAGGACGGCGTGTTCACCGAACAGGTCGTGGACGAATCGTGGGACGCGCAATACGAATCGAAAGGCCAACTCGTCAACGATGGCTTCATCGTCGAAGCCGCGATTCCGTTCAAGTCGTTTCGCTTCAAAGCAGGCAACGGCGCGAAATGGGGTTTGCATCTGCGCCGCATCATTCCGCGCAAAGCCGAACGCACTTCGTGGCAGCCAGTGTTGCGCGATGTCGGCTCGTTGCTGCTGCAAATGGGCGAACTCAACGGGCTGGACGATGTTTATTCAGGCCGCACGCTCGACGTGATTCCGACCGTTGTCGGCTCGATCAATAGCGAACGCGAAGCCATTCCTACGATGCCCGGACAAGCACGGCTGAACACCGTCAATAAACTTGATCCCGGCTTGACCGCGATTTATTCGCTCACGCCGAATTTGACCTTAGCTACCACGATCAACCCGGACTTCTCACAAGTCGAAGCCGACGTGCCGCAGATCAATACCAACCAACGCTTCGCACTGTTTTATCCCGAACGCCGCCCGTTCTTTCTTGAAGGCGTAGACGTGTTTGACCCGTTGTCGAGTCGGAGCTTCAAGCTGCTCAACACGCGCACGATCATTGACCCGGATTGGGGGGTGAAGCTCACGGGCAAGTTGGGGCGCAATGCCGTCGGTTTGCTCGTTGCTTCAGACCGTGCGCCCGGCTTGCAGCTCGAACGCGGTGATCCGAACTTCGGCCAAAACGCGCTGTTTACGGTCGCGCGCTGGCAACGTTCGTTCGGACAGGATTCCGCTGTCGGAGCTTTCTTCACTGACCGTCATTTCGGGAATACGTCAAACTCGGTGCTGTCAGGCGAGACGCGATGGCGTGTCGGCAAAGCGGCGAATGTTGGCTTTCAATTGATTCGCACGCGCACGACCGATCAACGCGGCAACACCGCGAGCGATTGGGCGACGAATACGCGCTTCAGAAATTGGGGCAGGCATTGGCGGATTGCCTTGAGCGATGAGTATGTGGGCCGCAATTACTCAGCGCAGGCGGGCTTTATTCAACGGCGCGGCTACCATCAGCAACTGGCAGACATCGGGCGCGTGTTTTGGGTGAAGGAGGGGACGCGCCTCAACAAATGGCTGGTTTACGTCTGGCCCTATTTGTACACACAACGTTCCAAACAACCGGGCGGCTTGGCCGAAGTCGAGTTCTTTGATCCAGCCATAGACTTTCAGTTTCAGCGCGGCATTTCGCTGACCTATTACCACGCGCGATACCGTGAAGGTTTTGCCGGGCGCGAGTTGTCGTATCACTACGATCATTTGGAATACAGAATGTTCGCCCTCAAAAAAATCACACTGACGGGACGAGCCGATTGGGGCGGCGGGATTTTTTACGATTCACGCAATCCACAAATAGGCCGCAAACTGGACTGGCAAGCCGACCTCGGCTTTCGCCCGAACAACAAACTGAACGTGAGCTTGCTATATCTGAAAAGTCGCCTGCAAAACGCTGCGACCGGCGGGCGGTTTTTCAATCAGGAAATCCTGCGCAATCGCACGACGTGGCAATTCACTCCCTATCATTCGTTGCGCGGGATTTTTGATTACGACACATCGCTCCGGCAGTTCGGCGCGAGTTTGCTTTACGCGTATGTGCCGCGCCCGAATACGACGTTTTATCTGGGCTGGAATGATTTGCTGTCCAATGGCTACGATCCTTTGTTGGGGCAACGACAACGCCATCTCGGTTTAGTGCAGCAACGGCGGACATTTTTTGCCAAGCTCTCTTATAATTTCCGGCGTTGACCTCAATTGACTATAACGGAGGGGCTTGGCAGTAAGCCGCGTTCCTTTTAGACTGAAGGCGCAAGTAATTTCTAAAAACAATCGCCATGAACTCACAAGCCGCCGCCACCATCATCAATTTACTCGCCTTTCTGACGGGCATCGTTTTGTACACGATGTTGCTGGTGATGTTACTGGGCGCGCGTCGCAATGCTGCGCCGACGCACACGCCGACGAATAAATTGCCGCTGGCAACGGCGTTGCTGGGCTTGAGTTGGAACCTCGGCGCGTTTGCTGTGTTTGGGCTGGAACGATTGAGTGCAACTACATCGTTAGCGGGGATTGAGGCGTTTGCGTTCACGGCGCTCGGCTTCCTGCCCGCCGTCGTGGTGCATTCGGTGTTGCGCAGCGGCGAAACGATGCGCGGGCGTTCATTGGGCTTGACGTGGGCGGCCTATGGATTAAGCGCGGTGGCGTCGGCGCTGCATTTTGTGAATGTCGTAACGGCGCAGCAGGTTCCTTCGCACGTGGCGTTACACCTGCTTACGTTCGGATTTACGGCCTTGATCGTGTTGTTGCTGTTGTTGACGCTGAAACGACAGGGCTGGCAGCAATGGTGGCGCAGCGCCGGATGGGTGATTGCGCTGGCGGTGTTCGCCGTGTCGGCTTCGCACTTGAGCCATCACGAAGGCGCAGAGTATGCGTGGTGGGTGGAATTGATCGGGCATCATTCGGCTCTGCCATTGGCGCTGGTGATTTTGTATCAGGATTATCGCTTTGCGCTGGCAGACATCTTTCTGAAACGCGCGTTGGCGTGGCTCAGTTTGGTGGGGCTGGCGGCGACGCTGTATTTCGTGGTAGCCGCGCCGTCGCTGGCCGAATCGTCGGCGTCTGATCCGCGTGTGGTGGGCGTGTTGCTGGCGTTGTGGATCGTGACAGCGTTGTCGTATCCCGCGCTTCAACGCGGCGCGCACTGGCTGGTGGATGCGATCATTTTGCAGCGCGTGGATTACGAAGTGTTGTGTGCCGATGTCGCACGCATCGCCACACAGTCGGAAGACCCGGAAGCGTTATTGACAGCGGTTTGTCGTCGCATCGCACAAGCCCTGACCGCACAGCGCGTGATGTGGGAAGTCGTCGCCGAAACCGAAGAGACTGCGCGCAAGATTCAGCCCCGCTTTCTGTCGCGCCGCAAAGGTGGACACGCCGTGCCTGCGATCACGACGGAGCCAACCAGCAAAGTCGTCGCCGCCGTTCCGGTGCTGACCGCCGAAGCGCCTGCGTTTCGTTTGCTAATCGGCGAATTGGCGGGCGGGCGGCGCTTGCTGTCGGACGATTGGACGATGCTCGAAGCCGTTGCTTTGCTGTGCGCGCGCCGCATTGATGCGATGCGCGTGACGCACGAACGTTATGAACACGAATTGCAGGCGCAGGAAATGACGGCGCTGGCAACCGAAGCCGAACTGCGTGCTTTGCGCGCGCAAATCAATCCGCATTTTCTCTTCAATGCGTTGACGACGATTGGCTATTTGATTCAGGAAGCGCCCGACCGTGCGGTGCAAACGTTGTTGCGACTGACGGGCTTGTTGCGCGGCGTGCTGCGGCGTTCCGAAGGCGAATTCACGACGCTGGGCGAAGAGGTGGAATTGATCGCCGATTATCTGGAAATCGAACAAGCAAGATTTGAAGCGCGGCTGCGCGTGACGATTGATGTTCCGCCTACGTTGTGCGCGCTGCGCCTGCCTGCGCTGCTGCTGCAACCGCTCGTCGAAAACGCCATCAAGCACGGCATCGCGCCCGTGCGCAGCGGCGGCGAAGTGATCATGCGCGCGCGCGTGGAAGCCGCAACGCAAACGCTGCATCTGTGTGTGCAGGACACGGGCGCGGGTGCGAGTTCGCCGCAATTGGCACAAGGCCAGCAACACGGCATCGGGCTGGCGAACGTCGAGCGGCGTTTGCACGGACATTACGGAACCCGCGCGCGGATGCAGGTGCAAACGGCAGTCGGGCAGGGAATGCAGGTTGAATTAACGATCCCGTTGCCCGCCGCCGAAGCCTTGTCCGCTTCGATTGCCTACGCCGCAGCACCGAACGGAGGGCTTAAATGAGCGAGAAATTGCGCGTTGTGATTGCGGACGACGAACGTCCTGCGCGCTCGTTTCTGGCGGCGTTGTTGCGGGATTTTGAAGATGTCGCCTTGATTGGCGAAGCGGAGAGCGGCCCCGAAGCGGTTGAGATAATCGAACGTGAACGACCGGATTTGGCGCTCTTGGATTTGCAGATGCCGGAGTTGGATGGGCTGGGCGTCGTTCGCTTGCTGCCAAAACATCGCACGCCGCTCATCGCTTTTGTCACGGCGTATGACGAATACGCGGTGCAGGCGTTCGCCCTGAATGCGATTGATTATTTGCTGAAGCCGGTCGAGCGTGCGCGCTTGCGAGAAACGCTGAATCGTGCCCTGGAGCGTTTGGAGCAGGCGGAAACATTGGCGAGTGAAATCGAGCGTGTGCGAACGGTTGCCAGAGAATTCGAGGCGACGCCGCAGCCATATCTGGAGCGCCTGCCGATTCGCCGCCGGGATGATATTTTGCTCTTGCCCGTCAATCAGATTGCCTCCATCGTGGCCGAAGGCGAATTGCTGCACATCACAACGATTCAGCGCGAACGCCACCTGATCAGCTATCGCCTGAAAGATTTGGAAGCGCGGCTCGACCCCACCAAATTTGTTCGTTTGGGGCGCGGAACCCTTGCCAACCTGGAACTGATTTCGGTCATCACGCAAATGCCCGGCGGCACGTACACCGCCACGCTCAGCAACGGGCAACAGCTTGCCGTCAGCCGTTTGCAATCGCGGATTTTGCGCGAACAGCTTTTGCGATTATGACGAGCCGTTGTTTCCCGCCCGTCCCAAGCTTTACTAATCCAGCCCCAGCCGCTACGATTACGGTTTCCGCCGTGTGTGCCGCAGATGCCTTTATGCACTGATCGCGCCTCACGCACGCCGCAAGCTTGAGTCTATCGCAGCGAGACTCATCAAAAACACGCTCGATCATGCATTGAAATCGTATGAACTATTGGGGCGGCTGAAGCCGCGTTAGGATTTAGGACTTAGGATTTAGGATTTAGCGAGGGAACCGCCTCGCCAATGGTCTGAATCCTTCCAGAACGAACCTAAATCCTAGCTCCTAAATCCTAAATCCTATTCTTGAGGAGATTTACAAGACAATGTCGAAGAAATACGTTTATTTGTTCGCCGGAGGCAGCGCCGAAGGCAACACCACCATGAAAGATTTGCTGGGAGGCAAGGGCGCGAATTTGGCCGAAATGACCAACGCCGGATTGCCCGTTCCCCCAGGCTTCACCATTACGACCGAAGCCTGTAATTCGTATTACGACGAAGGCGAACAATTCCCGGCAGGAATGATGGATGAGGTGCTGGCCGCCCTCGCCAAAGTTGAAGCCGCCACCGGCAAACAATTTGGCAGCGGCGATAATCCGATGCTTGTGTCGGTTCGTTCGGGCGCGAAATTCTCAATGCCGGGAATGATGGACACCGTTTTGAATTTGGGCTTGAACGATGACACGCGCGACGCGATTGCCAAAATTTCCGGCAACGAACGTTTTGCGTGGGATGCGCATCGCCGCTTCATTCAACTGTTCGGCAAAATCGTGCTCGGCATTGAGTCCGAAAAATTTGAGCACATTTTTGAAGGCTACAAACATGAACTCGGCGTCAAAGAAGACACAGCCGTTGGCGCAGACACGCTCGCCAAAGTCGTAGCCGATTACAAAGAACTCGTCAAAAAAGAAATCGGCCAGGACTTCCCGACCGACGCCAAAGAACAATTGCAACTCGCTATCAAAGCTGTGTTCGCATCGTGGAATGGCCGTCGCGCCAAAGATTATCGCCGCATCAACAAAATCTCCGATCACCTCGGCACTGCCGTCAACGTGCAAACGATGGTGTTCGGCAACCTCGGCGAAGACTCCGGCACAGGCGTCGCCTTCACGCGTGACGTGGCAACGGGCGAGCGCGTGATTTACGGTGAATACCTGCAAAACGCGCAGGGCGAAGACGTGGTCGCAGGCATCCGCACGCCGAAGAAAATCGCGCAATTGCACGAAGAAATGCCGGAAATGTACCGGCAATTTGCAGAACTCGCGCAGAAGCTGGAAACGCATTACAAAGACGTGCAAGACCTCGAATTCACCATCGAAAAAGGCACGCTGTACATGCTGCAAACCCGTAATGCAAAACGCACCGGAGCCGCAGCAGTCCGCATCGCTGTCGAAATGGTTGAAGAAGGCGTTATTGATAAAAAGACCGCCATCAGCCGCGTTGAGCCTGCGCAATTGGATCAACTGCTGCACCCGATGATTGACCCGAAAGCGGAAATCAAAGTCATCGGAACAGGCTTGCCGGCCTCGCCTGGAGCCGCGACAGGTAAAGTCGTTTTCGATCCAGACGAAGCCGAGGAAATGGCAAAGACGGGCGAAAAAGTGATCCTGCTTCGCATCGAAACTTCACCTGAAGATTTTCACGGCATGGTTGCCGCGCAGGCAATTTTGACCGCGCGTGGCGGTATGACTTCACACGCTGCGGTGGTTGCACGCGGAATGGGCAAATGCTGCGTCGCGGGTCTGGGCGAATTGAAAGTTGATTACAAAAATCAAACCGCCGAACTCAACGGCAACACCATCAAAAAAGGCGATTCGATCACGCTCAACGGTTCGACCGGCGAAGTGATTTTGGGCGAAGTGCCGCTTATCAATCCTGAAGTCAGCGGCAATTTCAAAACGTTGATGGATTATGTCAACGAATTCCGCAAACTTGGCGTTCGTGCGAATGCTGACACACCGCACGATTCCGAAGTCGCGCGTGGCTTCGGTGCCGAAGGCATCGGCCTGTGCCGCACCGAACACATGTTCTTTGAAGGCGACCGCATTGACAGCGTGCGCCAGATGATCCTCTCGTCGGGCGATTACAAAGCCCTCGAAGCGCAACTCAACACGGCGAAGGCCGACGTTGAAAAAGCTTCGGGCGAGAAGAAGGCCGACGCCAAAAAGCGCGTCAAAGAGATCGAGAAGAAAATCAAACGTCCGAGTGAGCTTTATCACGGCGCGCTCGCTTCGTTGCTGGAATTGCAGCGCGAGGACTTCGCCGGCATCTTCCGCGCGATGAACGGCTATCCGGTGACCATCCGCACGCTCGATCCGCCGCTG
>JAFDVL010000037.1 GCA_018268995.1 Acidobacteriota bacterium
ACATAATTTTTTTGCCGAATGCCGATAGGATCAGTTGCACGCCTAATTCTGCGGTGCGGTTTGCTGCGTCCAAAACGGGATTCACTTCGGTCAATTCAAACGACAGCATCTTGCCTGAATCGGCGACCTTCTCCATTGCCAAGTGGCTTTCGCGATAGGTCGGACCACCGGGCACAGGCGTGCCGACGCCGGGCGCATAGTCGGGATCAACAAAATCCATATCCATCGTGACGTGAAAACCAATGGTATTACGCGAAGCGATGGCAATGGCTTCGTCCACACAGGCACTCATTCCACGTTCGTCAATCTCACGCATGGTGTAAATGCGAACGCCGGAATTGCGCATAATTTCGGCTTCCGTGGAATCCACATCGCGAGCACCAATCAAGGCACAATCTTCAGGATGCACTTTCGGTGCGTAGCCGCTGATATGGGTAAGCTCCTTTGCGCCGCGTCCCAAAATTGCGGCGAACGGCATTCCGTGAATGTTGCCGGAAGGGGAGGATTCGGGTGTGTTCATATCGCCGTGTGCATCGAACCAAAGCACGCCAACCCGCTGTTCGTGCTTGCGATAAAATGCGGCGAGACCGGATACGCTGCCAATGGCAATCGAATGATCGCCACCTAAAATAATAGGAATCCCATCGTGTTGCAGCACGGCGGTCACCTTTTCAGCCAGCGCCTGACACGCTTCTGTAATTTCGGGCAGGTATTTGGCGTTGCCGTGGACTTCGCGCAGCATTTCTGGATTGCGAACGTTAATGTTGCCACCATCCACTACTTGATACCCTAACGCCGAAAGACGTTGATTCAAGCCTGCTACACGAACGGCGGAAGGCCCCATATCCACACCGCGTCGGTCTGCTCCCAAATCCATCAGGACGCCAATGATGGTTGCTTTTTTCACTGTCATACAAATACGATCTGGCCTGTAGCGCAGCATCCTGTCTACAAGCCAGACAGAACGCTACTTCACGGCTTTGATCAGCGAGAAATCTCGCGCCGCAATGGCGGTATCACCTTTCAACCCGCGAATGATAATTTGCCTGAACCCTGCCGCACGCAACATTTCTGATAATTCATCGGTCGAGTAAAAATGTGCTTTGGCTTCGTCGTGGTCGCGTTTGAGCAATCGGTAATATTGCTGGCGAATGCGATTCACAAAGCTGGGGCCATTGCTGGAATTAACTTCGGCAGCAATTAGCAACAAGCCTTCTTGTCGCAGGATGCGATAGCTTTCGCTAAATAAATCAGTCGCTTCCAATTGATTGAACCCAGTCCCACAGGCCACCAAATCCAATTCACCTTTGGGAAAAGGCAAATGATTCAATGGCGCAACTCGCCATTCGATGCGTGTGCCGACCTTGGCGGATTGTGCTTCCAGACGAGCCTGTTCAATCAAGTCTTTGGTGCTGTCTACACCTGTGATATGACCTTCGCGTCCGACTAAGCCGACCAGATGGCGCGCGATCATACCGGTGCCTGCGGCAAGTTCCACAACGCGCATGCCAGGATGCAGCGCTGCGGTGTCAATGATATGTTTGAGTAGGGTTTTGTAATCAAGTCCCGTGCGACGGTGAAATTCTTTGGCGCGTTTTGCTTCAAATTCATTCAGCCAGTCAGAGATAAATAGGTGGGGGGCAGGATTTTTCTTTTTTGCGATTTCTGCTTCTTTCGGAAGCTCTTTGGTCATCATTATCGTTACAACTCCATGTGATTGTTCTTAGCCCACCTTGCCGCTACGACGAACGGGACGACGACAAAGCAGACACCCTGAGGGTGAGGTAACGATCCGGGGGCAAAGATGTTCGTTTCGAGTTTCGTGCTTTTAGTTTCGGGAAAAAGGTATTCACGCGAAACTCAAAACTCATTAGGGTTTCAAGCGATACAACATTCGAGCAAAGGGAATTGTCTCGCGCACGTGTTCAATCCCACAAATCCAGGTCACGGCGCGTTCAATGCCCATACCAAAGCCAGCGTGGGGTACGCTGCCATATTTGCGTAAATCCAAATACCAATCGAATGCTTCAGGCGGTAAATTATGCGCTTGAATACGCTGCAAGAGCAAATCCAGCGACGAGGCACGCTCGCCACCGCCAATGATTTCGCCATAGCCTTCCGGTGCCAGCACGTCCACACACAACGCTAAATCTGGATTCGCCGGATCAGTCTCCATGTAAAACGCCTTCACCGCTGCGGGGTAGCGATGCACCATGACGGGCTTGTCATACTGCGACGAAATGTAGGTTTCGTCAGGTGCGCCCAAATCGCCGCCATACTCGAATTTATTTTCCAATATGCCTTCGGCATGGGCTTGATGCAACATCTTGACAGCGTCGTCATATTGCAAGCGAGGAAATGGAGGCACAATGCTTTCGAGCTTCGAGACATCACGTTCCAGAATCGCGAGTTCGTCTTTGCGCGTTTCGAGCACACGCCCAACAATGTAGCTGATGAAGTTTTCCGCCAGCGTCATCACGTCATCCAGCTTGGCATACGCTACTTCTGGCTCGACCATCCAGAATTCGGTCAGATGCCGCCGGGTCTTTGACTTCTCTGCCCTGAACGTGGGCCCGAAGCAATAAACTTTGCCAAATGCCGCTGCCGTAGCTTCGTTGTACAACTGACCAGATTGAGTCAGATACGCTTTCTCATCATCGAAGTAATCCACCTCAAACAACGTCGTCGTGCCTTCGCAAGCAGCGGGGGTAAAGATCGGGGTATCGCACAAGGTGAAACCATTGTTATCGAAGAAATCCCGCACCGCTTTGATGATCGTGTGTCGTACGCGCAAAATGGCGTGTTGCCGCCGCGACCGCAGCCACAGATGGCGATGATCCATCAGAAATTCAACCCCGTGTTCCTTGGGTGTGATCGGATAATCGTGCGCGAGTTGTACGACTTCAAGCGAAGTAACATCAAGTTCGTATACGCCCGGCTTCTTTGGATGTTCGCGCGGCACTCCCGTCACGATGATCGAGGATTCCTGCGTGACTTTTTCGCAATCTTCCCACGTCTGTCCGCTCACATCTTTTTTGGAAGCGACACCTTGAATTAGCCCTGTGCCGTCGCGGACTTCCAGAAACGCAAGCTTGCCACTGGAACGCTTGTTGTAGAGCCAGCCTTTGATGGTGATAGATTCACCCAGATGTTTTGCAATGTCGGAAATGTATGTTTGCGTCATAGTCGTAAGCTTAACAGAAAATTTATAACTTACTGTAAATCTTATACGCGTCCTCCGAACTCAGTTTTTTGACGCGCAGGTTGTCACCTTCGATTTTCTCACCGTGCGCGGCATCCACGTAAAATTGTCGCCCGCCAAATTTCTGCGCGCGGTCAAGACGATAAACCGCAATGTTGAAGGTGTAGGCTACCTCGCCCGTCGGCTGAAACCAATGCACATTATCTTTCTCGTCAGAAACTGTTGTGACTTCGCCAATCGTCAAGGCTCTGTCCATCGTCGGCTTGATGATCAGATGATCGGCTTCGTCTGCGATGCGATCAAAATGCCAGCCGTGCAATGCGCCGCCAATCGGCATATGCATCGAAACCATATTGCGATGGCAATGTGGCGGAATGACAGCACCTTTTTTCATCCCATAAATCATCGCGTCGAAACTCAATTCTGGCGGCAAGCCTTTACGGCGCGCAGGCTCGACATCAATGATCGCTTCCTGGGGGCCAACCAGTTTCAGTTTTCGGTGCAGGCGGTCAAAATCAATCGCGCGCAACAAGTCTTTCGGTTCGACGCGGGCAAAGATTTCAGCAATTTTGCCTTGCCATTCGCTTTGGGCAAGCGGTTGTTTTCTCACCGCTCGTGTTGCTGCTTCAACTTCAACCATCCAGTCGCTGACAAGCAAATGGATTGGCCTTGCCAACAGTTCATTGGTCGCCAATGTCTCCACCAAAGAAAAGGCAAAGATTGATTGCAGCAAGCTCGTACTAAAATTTCGCCGTGAAAGATTATCCATTTTGCGACTTTGAGCTTAGAGCGATTCCAGTTTTTTGCGCAACGCAAAATATTCTTTCATTCCAGGCTTATCCATTGCACGCAGCACAGTCGCCACAGATGATTTAATGTATTTCTCGTAATATTCGCCACGCCCCATGACACCAGTTTGATAGGAAAACGTGCCGACGGCTTTGAGCTGTCGTTGCACCGTCATCAAATGAAATTCGTAACGGAAATCCTCTAAATCCAACCTTGGCAAGCCAAGATTTTCGCGGGCCTGAAGGAAATAGTTTTGTTGCGCTTCGACCCAGGATTCGTCGGCAGGAACGAGGCGACGCTCCACCAAAATGGGAACGAGATCATAGGTCACAGGCCCCATTCGCGCGTCTTGATGATCAATAATGCGAAGCTCGCCATTGTGATCCACCATCAGATTCATCGCGTGATAATCACGATGCGTCAGAACACGAGGGCGCGCCGCTAATTCAGCTGCGATAGACTGTAAATCAGCCTTGATGGCGGCGGATTCATCTTCGCTCAAATTGTCATGCCGATAACTGCCAAAGAAATGATCGAAAAAGTAATTCAACTCCCAGCCTAATTTATCTTCATCGAAAGCCAGGGTGCTCGCCACTGAGCCGGAGGAAAATGCCAGGTCGGAGGCTGCTTGAATCTGAGCAATGAATTCAATCGCCTTGTTCAGCATCGCGTTGGACTGTGCGGCATCCGCCTGCCCCATCCATTTGGCGAGGCTTTCATCTCCCAGGTCTTCCTGTGTGATGATACCTTCGGTGCCCGCAACATCAACAACCTTCGGCACGGGCAAGCCAGCTTCAGCAAATAAGTGGGTAACATCCAGATACGTGCTGCTTTGCGGATTGAACGGCGTAGGATACAGGCTGACAATCAACGTCTCAGCAGGCTTGTCGCCTGTAGAAATTCGATAGTATTTGCGCGTCGAAGCGTCTGGGGTTAAAGCCTCAAGAAGGATTGTTTCGGGTTCAGCCCCAAAGTATTTCGCCGCGTAATTGCGGACGCGCTTTTCGCTTAAATCAATAGCCATGCTGGATGCACTCATAATTTCTCAGGTCGTAAATCAATTGATCGCTACAACGTAATTCTCACCAATGATTTCGCCACGTGTCGCTTTTTCCGGGATTTCATCATTGATTACCAATGCGGCTCGCACAATCACCTTCCGCTCAAATTGCGTGTTCGCTGGGATGTGAACGCCATCCGCCAGAACGCATTGATGAACGCGCGCGCCTGCTTCGACACGAACATTTTGCCACAAAACGGACTCGGTCACCTGTGCCGTATGAGCGATTTCACAGCCCTGATCGGCGGTGTAACTTAGAGATTCACGTCGCATAAATTCCAGACTGATTTCCAAATAACGCGCCAACGTACTGAGTTCGTACCAATCCCCTTCGCCGACGTGGGCAGCAATTTTTTCTCCGGCTGCCATCGCATTCGGGTAAACATCTCGGATCGAATCAGAAAAGACCGCGCGCGGAATATACTCGAAAATTTTCGGTTCGAGAATGTGGATACCCACGAACATCAAAGGAATGTCACTGGTTAATCGTCCCTGGTCTGTTGCTTTTGGGAAACCGCCAAAGCCTTGATAAAAACCATTTTCGTCCACGATGATCTCACTAAATTTTTCGCATTTTGGATTTGGCTTCATCACAAGCGTAGCGATGGCTTTTTTGCTGCGATGCGTTTGCAAAGCCGCACTGAGATCAAGGTTTGTAATGATCTTGCCATTGACCACCAGAAAGGTTTCGTCTTGCAGCAAATCGCGCACTTTATCAATCGCACCGGACGTCCCAAGAATTTCCGGCTCTTCCAGTGAGTAATGAATCTTTACGCCATACTCAGTGCCATCGCCAATTTGATCACGGACAGATTCAGGCTCGTGATGTAAGTTGATGATGATGTCTGTGATGCCATATTGCTTGAGGTACTCAATTGTGTATGCAATCAGCGGGCGATTCAAAAAAGGAATCGCAGGTTTAGTTCGTTCGATGGTTAAGGGCCAGAGTCGCGTGCCGAATCCAGCAGCCAGAATCATTGCTTTCATAACTTTGTGAGTTGTCCATTGTCATTGGTTATCTGTGTGACAAATGACTTCTGACACCCGTCAAAACACCATATCCTCTAAGGGTTTTCCCTGTTGACGACAACGCGCGATTTGCATCCCCAGATAACTGTCCAAAATGTATTCGGCGGGCGTTACACCTAATAATTTTACAGCTTCGGCAATGGCGTCTTCTTCGCCTTCCAGCTCCAGAAAGTTACCGAGCGGAGTTTCATCTGCCATCACATGCAACTGCGCCCCACTCGGCAAATGAGCCTCATAAACTGAGCGATATTTTTGATAGCGAAAAAACCGATGAAACCCAAGCCGATCAAAAATCGCGAGCGCCTCGTAAGGATTCGCGAGTTCAGTTTCCAGCTCCTCGCGCAATTTGAATTGCGACTGAAGAGCATCGTCAGCGGCCTCGCTCTTAAAGGTTAAGAGGCCTTTTCCTTCCATAATCCGCACGCGCAAAACAGCCCTTTGTTTGCCTAACTGGCTTGCCTTAGTATCAAGCAGCCAATTGTCTTCAAAATGGCGTGCCGTGTGCGTTTCCAGTCGAATGCCTGCTGGAGCAAAGGCTTCGATTCCAAGTTTTATTTTGACTTCAATTTCGTGACTCATCAGGAGTGCGTAAGCCAATCCGCTTAGGTAGGGGCAACCTTGATCATTCAGCTTCAGTAAGCGACCGCGTTAACAGTGAGGGATTATGAAGGAGGCTCAGGCAACTTGTCCAGCCGCATAACGAGGATCAAGTTCGAAGGTGCCAGGCGCAACTTTGCGAAAACGCTTGGCCCTGCTCAGCGAAACTGCGAGAGTAATGAGCTGATGTTGTCCACGGAATTCAAAGCCGCCTTCGGCCATCCGCTGGTAGATTTCGCTGACGTGCAACGCGCGTCCGGCTTCGCGCAAAACAATTGTCGCAGCTTGTGGAATACGGAAATCGTTGAAACGCACATTGCCCGTGCCCTTATCCAGTTTTTGGGCAGCCAGGCCAGTTTCAATTGCTTCCAGATCTTCCAACTCTAAATCAACGTGACGAGTGTCTTCAGGATGGTAGGCAACTGGTTGCGGCGGCGGTGCGACAGGCCGACTCGGCGGCGCATATCTGGGCGTAGCCATCGGCTGCATCACAGGTTGCTGGGGTGGCGGCGCGACACGCTCAGGCGGAGCCGTGGGAACAGGCGCATACTCGGTGGGAAACAAAGCGATGCGTAAAGCTGCGCTGGTTTGCTCAATGACCGAATCCAACGAGGCAATTTGCGAGCGTAGCATGGCGGCTTCCGACTCTAAGTCGTGCAACCGGGATTCACTACGCTTTTTTGCATCCCGCGCTTCTTTCAAGGCGCGATGCATGGCTTCGATGGCAATGTTTTCCGTCATCATTTCAACAGATCTCAAGACCTTTTCACTTATCCCGCTCCACAACGAATTGGGCAATGTCGTAAAGCGCTTGCCGATATTGATTATCCGGCAAAGATTCCAACGCTTCCTGTGCCTGCGCAGCGTAATTCCGAGCTTCATCGCGGGCGATTTCTAGTTGACCATACTCACGCAAAATAGCCAAGACTTTAATCGCGGCAGCCTCATTTTCTTCCCCGGTTTCGTCCATTGCTTCAACCACTAACACTTCATATTGGGGATACTGATCCAACAATCGAATTAAAGGCAGCGTGACTTTGCCTTCACGCAAATCACTTAGAACAGGTTTGCCCAGCTTTTTGGCATCTGAGGTGAAGTCCAACAAATCATCCGTCAGCTGAAAGGCTATCCCCAGATTCATGCCGTAATCTTCCAGAGCCGCTTTCTCAACTGCGCTGGCTCCGCGTAACACGCCACCGAGCCGACAACTCGCGCTAAAAAGAAATCCTGTTTTGCGCTGCACAATTTCGAAATGCTGCTCCTCGGTAATACGCAAATCGCCAACCAAAGGAAGTTGCAACAACTCGCCTTCCGTCATCTTACGTGTAGCCTCGGTCAGAACATCAAGAACCTCAAGGTTACGCTGTTGCAATGAGGTCTCAAAGGCAGTCATATACAGCCAGTCCCCTAACAAGACGGCAATATCGTTGCCCCATTGCTCGGCAACAGTCTTTTTCCCACGTCGAATTTCCGCGCCGTCAATGATGTCGTCATGCACAAGCGTGGCGGTGTGCAACATTTCCATCACGGCTGCCATGCTGATAATCGAATGATCTAAAGCTTCGCCAAAAACTTTGGCGGCTAGTAACAGCAAGGCCGGTCGCAATCGCTTGCCCCCAGAACTCAACAAATACCGATTTAAGTGGGAAAGAATCTGCACGTTGGAACGTGATTGACGCTCCAACTCTTCTTCAACCTGAAGTAAATCCCGACGCACCAGGGCAAAGACCTGGGCGGTTGAAAATCGCATTCCGTGTAACATCGGTAAGGAGAGAATATTTGGTTTGGGCATGTTGACGCTCTTTAATTCGACCGGTAGTTAGTAAATTGCATATCAATCCCGAACTCCTGACCACGCAAAGCTGCGATGACAGATTGCAAAATATCGCGGTCTTTGCCTGCGACGCGAACGAGATCGCCTTGAATCGAAGCCTGCACTTTGAGTTTTGAGTCTTTAATAAATTTAACGATTTCTTTGGCTTTATCCTGGGGGATGCCTTGTTGCAAATCAACACGTTGGCGAACAGTTCCACCCAATGCCTGCTCGATTTTGCCGTAAGTCAGTCCTTTTAAGGGCACGCCTCGCTTCACCAGCTTTGCCTGCAAAATATCATTCAGGCCATTGAGCCGATATTCGTCATCAGAAGTTAAGATGAGCGCTTCTTGCTTTTCCATTTCAATATTACTTTTACTGCCCTTGAAATCGAAGCGGTTTTGCACTTCTTTCATCGCCTGATTGATCGCATTCACCACTTCGGAGGCATCTATTTGAGAAGTAATATCGAAAGTATTTTGTTGTGCCATAGTTTAAGAATAGACCTAAAGTTTCACCCGCAAGTTTACGAACGGTCAAGAAACTATCACGCGCTAGAATCTTTGCTTAGCCGCCGGCAAAGCAGGATTAAGCAGGGTTGGAATGAAGGGTACGAGTCGCAGTTTTTATCGTGATCACTCAGGATTGTCAAATTCGCCCGTCCGTTCTGCCCGCCCTTCAGGACAGACGGTCAATCAAGAGGAGAAAAACTCAACGGATTTAAACCCTAGTTCTACCAGTTTCCTACTGCCCTCTTCTTCAACTAAAGCATGAACCTTGCATGGCACAAACGATGATTGACATTCATTGCCTAAGTGATAATAATACAAGCCCTTGCCGCGAAGCGCATCGAACCGTTGTTCCTTGATTGGTCGCTTGCGCGCAGGCGGCACACTCGTTATTTGTTCCGGTCCTAATATTGAATAGCGAGTCTGTCGAATATTCACGAGAAATAAACAGAGGCATTTGTGATCACAATAAATTTGCCCGGCAGGCAAATATGGTTCTCTGTCTATTAAATTAAGTTGTGTACGCTCCCGCAACATCATCCAGGTTCTCATCCTACGTCACCTAGAAGTCATTGGACTCATTAGTGGAGGGTTTACAGTGTCAGAAAATCAGAATTGGCAAGAACAGCTTCAGCAACGTGCAGGCGATTTAATTGCTCAACGGTTAGGTAACTTTGCTGAAGAATTACAAACGGTGCAAGCGGCTCTCACTGGAATCCGTGAGCGACTACAAACCAATAGTGCAGCCGTAACTCCTGCCGAAACAGCAGGGTTACAAGAGTGTCTTGATCAGGCAAGATACAACGCAATACAGGAAGTTGAGAATAGTTTCAAATCCCGCGTGGACGAAGCAGTCCAACAAGCGCGCGAAGAAACAGCAGCGCAAATCCGGGCCGAATATGAAGGCAAAGTACAGGATTTACAAACGCAGCTGGAAAATGCGCAGCAAGCCAGTAGTGGCGTGGTGCACGGATTAGGAATGGCTGCGGCTGGGGCTGTCGGATTTGCGGCGGGTGGTGCGACCACAGAAAATTACCAGTCATTGCGTACGGCACTGGAAGAAATTGACGCACAACGCCAGCAGGCAGACGTATTGGCAACCCTGGTGCGGTACGCGGCGAACTACACTCCGCGTGTTGTCTTCTTTGTCATCAAAAGTGGAAGCGCCATCGGCTGGAAAGCAACTGGCTTCACGAATGGATTATCGGATGATACCGTGCGTGCGCTGAATATTCCCTTATCAGCCAATGCCACGTTGCATGAAGCCACCACGGCCTTACACACGGTTTCCGCGCAAAACTCCACCACAGGGGTTCTGGGACAATATGACTCCACCGTAGCACAGGCGGTTGCAGTGCCCCTGGTGATTCGTGGCAAAGCGGCAGCTGTTTTGTATGCGGATTCTGGTTTCGAGGGCGGGCAAATTAATCTCGATGCCTTGGAATCGCTGATGCAAGTTACCAGCATGGCAATTGAGCTATTGCCTGTTCGTCGCAGCCAGCCGATTGCGGCTCAACCCGCGCCTGCCCCAGCACCACAAGTTGCCACGCCACCACCTGCACCCGAACCAGCACCCGCACCGTCTTTTGTACAGCAAACACCAGAGGAAGCGCCTGCGGTTACGGCTTCAGTGGTCACGCCATTGCCAACGGCGGCTGAGGTTAAGGAAGCGGCACCAGCTTCGGTTTCGACTTCGGCCTCTTCGGTGCAAAGCGATGACGAAGTCCGCGCCCACAACGATGCACGACGGTTTGCTCGTTTGCTTGTTTCTGAAATCAAGCTTTATAACGAGCAAAAAGTTATTGAAGGACGGCGCTCGCACGATTTGTACGAACGGTTGAAAGAAGATGTTGATCGGAGCCGCCAGATGTATGAAAAGCGCGTTTCAGCTTCCGTGGCTGCGAAGTTTGACTACTTTTACGACGAACTTCTACACACGCTTGGCGAAGGTGATCCGGCCAAACTTGGCAGCGGATGCCCAGGCCCAACCGTTCCGATTAACTAATCCGGCCCACTGTGCCGATTGCAGATGCTAGCGTACGAGCCGAAGTCAAAAAAACTTGCGGCTCGTTATTTTTTTATCGTTAAAAACGCTCTTTTGCGAAAATTTTCCTGTTATACTGCTACCCCCTCATGAAGTTTCCAATGAGCCGAAACCTGTTGCGCCGGTTGTTCAGTTCAAAGTCGTTATCGCCCTTCATGACGACGTATATCCAGCTTAGATAGGAGCCAAAAGAAAATGAACGTTGCTGCCTCTTGCCGAACCTCACTTAGGATTTCGTTGGCGCTGTGTCTGGTGACAGGGATATGTTTTGCACAAGAATTGCGCGCACGCCTGAAAACAGCGGCTGCGGCCAATTCAGAAGTTGAATTGCAGCGAATTGAAAGCACCGCGCCGCGCTCAGAAGAAGCGGCACTGGCCAAGTTAGTGCGTGGCTATTTGCGGTTGCAGGCTAAAGATTACAACGCCGCCCTACTGGCGATAGATGAAACTGTCATTACGCGTCAATCCAACCTGGGGGATTATGCGCTGTATTACCGCGCACAGGCGCTACAAGGCGCAGGCCGAATCGAGGAAGCAGAACGAGCCTATGTGCGCACCGCAGAAATGTATCCGACTTCGGCCCTAGCTCGTACTGCAATCTTACAAGCGGCAGGATTGGGCATGGGGCGCGGAGCATATCAGGCCATCGTTGGATATGTAGATAAACTCGCCGCAGCGAACGATGGGACAGCGCTGAAATTCAAAGCCGAGGCGCTGGAAAAAATGGGCAAAACGGAAGAAGCGGCAGCGGCCTGGCGCAAGATTTATTTCGAGGCACCACAAGCGCCCGAAGCGAGTGAAGTATCTAACAAGCTGACCGCACTCGGAGCCGCCCCAGCCATCACAGGAGCCACTGCGCAAATGATGCGCGCTCGCTCGGACAAACTGTACCAAAACAACCTCTGGGTCATCGCCGGGCAATCGTATGATCAATTAGTTCGACTGTTCCCGTTGGCGGCTGACCCCGAAGCCTATTTACGCGGCGGCATCAGCTACTACAAAGCAAAGTCCTATCAACAAGCCTTGAATCTGCTGATCAACGTTCGGTCGCGTTCCATCAAGGATCAAACCGATGCAATTTATTATCGCGGGCTAAGCTATAAGGCATTACGGCAGGAAGCGCAGATGTTTCAGGCATTAGCTGATTTGCGCCGAATTGCCCCGAACAGCCCGCAACTCGGAAACCTGCTTTTCCAAATCGGCAAGGGCTATGAAACCTCTCAACCGACCACGGCCCAGACGTATTACGAACAGCTTTTTCGTGAGGCACCGCGTGCAGAAAGCGCCGATGAAGCCCACTTCTGGCGGGCCTGGCGCGCACACGAAGCGAAGGACTATGCCACATCAGCCAGGCTTCTGATTGAACACGTTGCCGAATATGGCGATGTCACAGACAACCGGGGCAAAGCGGCATTCTGGGGCGCACGGGATGCAGAACGTGCGGGTGATCGTGCTCGTGCGTTGACGATGTACAAAGCCTTGTTGCCGCGTTATGGCGCAGGTTGGTACGGGTATAACTCCGAACGGCACATCGAAGAAATCAAGCGGACGGGCGTTAAGGAAATGGCCCCCGAAGCCGATGCAGTGTTGAGCCGTGCAGTTGCGAAGTTACAAGTCAATCCGCCCGTGGTCGAAACGATGAATCCAGCGGATGAAGAGCGGCTGACAAAAGCCCGCTCGCTGGTGCTGATCAATTTGGCTCAGGCCGCGTTGAGTGAGTTGGAATCTGCCCGCAACCGTGCCGCCAATTCACCTCGCATCAATTTGCAAATTGCCCAGATTTATCGCGCCCGAAATGAAAATGTTTCGGCGGTGAATGTTTTGAAACGTGCTTATCCAGACTATGGTCAGGCACTGGTCAGCGAAATGCCACGCGATGCCTGGGATGTATTTTATCCGCTCGGCTGGTGGTCAACGATCAAAGAAGAGGCTAAGCGCAATAATATCGATCCGTATATGATCGTCGGACTCATTCGCCAGGAAACGATTTTCAATCCCACCGCAGTCAGCCGCGCTAACGCGATTGGATTGATGCAATTGCTGCCGTCCACGGGGCGCTCAGTTGCCAAACGTTACAGTTTAGGGGGCGGAGCAATTAGTTCAGCTGACCTGTTCAATCCAATCCTGAACATTCAACTTGGCACTGCTTATGTGGCAGAGCAAATCCGGCAATTCGGGCGGTTTGAATATGTTGCAGCCGCATACAACGGTGGCCCTTCACGTGTGTCGCGCTGGTTGGTAGAGTTGCCCGCCGGGGACATCGAAGAATGGGTTGATGCAATTCCCCTGAGCGAAACAAGAGCCTATGTGCAAGGTGTCTATCGCAACGCACGCCAATACAAACGGCTCTACGATGAGCAGGGACGATTCCGGCCTGAAGTTGGCGATGGAAAATAATTCGAGGGAAATGCGATCTCTCAACATAACTGAAGACAGAAAGATGGGGACAGAAACCAATTCATTTTGGGTTTGTCCTCATTTTCCTTTCCGGTCAATTGAATCCGTCATGCTGCGTATTTGTTTTAGATTGGTTTTGTTCTGCGCTCTCTCATTTTCCATTCTCGCGCAAGAAACTGACAAGCCTTCCCTATTAGTGAAAGCCGATGCTGGAACAATCATTTGGGTAGATAACCTGCGTTATGGCACGGTATCGGAAATGGGAGAATTAGCAATCAGGAACCTGAAGGCAGGAACCCATAAATTGCGCGCCCGCCTGTTGGGCAAAAGCGAAGTAACACAATCCTTTCAGATCAAAGCCAACGCTCCGGCTGCAATTCAAATCACCTTTAAGCTACCACCCAGTGCCGCAGAAGAAAGCTTTCAAAAAGCGGAATCTTTGCGCGAAAAAGGCAAACATAAAGAGGCCATCGCTGAATACCAAGCCGCTCTCAACCACAGCAAAACATTGTTCACGCAGGCCCGCATTGGGCTGGCGCGAAGTCTGATGGCCAGCAGCGAGTACGAACAAGCAATTACAGAGGCACGGCGAGCCGCGAAAGAAGTTGCGGCAAATACGGCATTGGCAGCGGAGGCCACGACAGTGGTCGCCAACACCTTCCGAGCACAAGGACTCTATGAAGAGGCGTTTGAAAATTATCGCAAAGCTTTATCGCTAACACGCAATATTTCACCGGAAGCGCATACGGGTTTAGCACTCACTTATCAGGAAGAAAACAAGCTCGAAGAAGCCATCCAGCATTTTCAGAGTGCTGTCGAACAAGCCAATGAAACTGAACCGATTATTTATTACCTGCTTGGTAACCTGCTGGATCGCGAAGGCAAGATCAAAGAGGCTATTGCAACGTACGAAACCTATTTACGATTAGCCCCGAACAGCAAATTTGCGGTCACGACTCGTTCGATGCTTCGGCAGTTGAAACGCGATGCGCGTTAGGTTCGACAGCCGATCAATTTGACGCTCCCACCTGTACGCAGGTACACTTTCCTTTCATAAAACTATTACACAGCAGTACAAGGTTAACGCTATGCCAGCCATGAAATTCAGATCCTTCGTTGTTCCGACATTGTGTTTATTGCTACTGTCCGCTTTTGCCTTTGGCCAAAAAGAGAAAGACAAAAAGCCAAAACTAACGGCACCCGCAGTTCCTGAAGTCGTTCCGCGTACCCCTTACAGCGAAGTGCGGCGCGAATCCTTGCTGAACGGATTGCAAGTCATCATGCTCGAACGACAGGATGAGCCGAAAGTCACCTGTCATCTGGTGATTCGCGGAGGCTCAATGTTTGATCTGGCCGGCAGGGCGGGATTGGCAACGATAACCGTAGAGTCATTGCTTGGCGTGAATCCACAATTAACCCAGGAATTGGAATCGCTTGACGCGAAAATGAATTGGGAGGTAACACCCGATATTACCGGGTTTCATATTGAATCTCCGGGCAGCAACCTGGATCAGGTATTAGCTATCGTCAGCCGTTTGTTAGTTGTGGACAACGTCCGCAAAGAAGCATTTGAAAATGCCCAAAAGGCGCGGTTGGAAAAGCTGAAATCACAACAACTCACGCCTGCGGCCAAAGCGGATGAGGCATTCTACGCCACGTTGTATGGTGATCATCCTTACGGACATAACACAGAAGGAACCCTCGAAACGATCAATGCAATCAAACATGGGGATGTGCTGGATTTTTACAAGCGGGTGTATCTGGCGAACAATATGTTTGCCGTCGTGCATGGCAATTTGCGGCTGGAGCGGGTGATGAGTTTATTCCGCATGTTCTATGGCAGTTGGATCAAAGGCGTGCCGCCGCCGCCTGCCTTTCGCCCGCCGCATCGCACAATTGAGGCACGCGTCAACAAGGTCGAGCAGGCCGACTTAGCCAACGTCGAAATTCGTGGCGGTGTCATTGGTGTTTCCCATACTGATCCTGATTACATTGCGACCATGCTGCTTTCACGCGTCCTTGAGGCGCGTCTCAAAAAACTTTCGGCTGCGGCTGCGGCACAATTTGTACCGCGCGTGTTAGCCGCGCCTTTATATTTTTCGGCTTCTGTCCCAGCGGAAAAAGCCACAGAACTTTCACGGCAGGCCACCGATTTGTTCGGGACTCTCGACAAAGCGGAAATCGCCGAATCTGAACTGGCAACAGCACAAACTGCTTTATTGGGTGAACATCAGGCGCGCCCAATTCCAGAATATCTACGCGAAATTGCGGCGTTCAAATTACCCGAAACCTATCCGCTTACCTATGAAAGCAAGGTCAAAGCGGTCTCGACGCTGGATTTGCAACGCGTCGCCAAACGGCTGCTTGAAGCTAATGCGCTGACCGTGCTGGTGCTGGGCAAGGTGAATGACGGAACAAAATCTCAATCTGAATAGCCACAGATTTGAGATCGGAAATTAAAGATTTGAACGGTGTGCGAAAAAAACGGATTCGATTTCTGTCGTCTGTAAAATTGCGAAAATCTCAAGGATTTCAGTTCTTAAATTTCCCATCTCAAAACATCCATGTCGTCTCCTGATCCTCAATTTAATGCCCAGGGCAAACATAAGGCAGTGCAGGCCATGTTTGCCGAAATCGCGCCAACCTACGACCGCCTGAATCATTTGCTTTCGGCGAACATTGACAAGCGATGGCGGCGATTGGTCGGCAAAAAGCTGGAGGATGTTTTACGGCGACCTGACGCTCTCGTTCTGGACTTGTGCTGTGGCACAGCGGACCTAACATTGGAATTATCACAGCAGGCACCGCAAGCCCGCGTGATTGGTTGTGATTTTTGCCATCCGATGCTGGTGCTGGGTCTCAAGAAAATCCCATCACAGGCGGCCTTGATTGAGGGCGATGCGTTGCACTTACCTGTTGCCAGTAACACGGTAGATGCTGTTACAAATGCTTTTGGGCTACGCAATTTAGAAAACGTTGAGGGCGGGCTCAGTGAAATTTACCGCGTGCTGAAGCCAACCGGGCGCGTGGCAATTCTGGAATTTTCGCATCCGGTTGTTCCATTATTACGAACCGCATTTCGTTTTTATTTCACGAAAATTCTGCCGCAAATCGGGGGACTCATTTCCGGCTCACGACAGGCCTATAGCTATCTGCCTGAATCAGTCAGCCATTTTCCTGACCAGAAGCGATTGGCAGAAATCATGACGAAGGTGGGTTTTACGGACGTAAGCTATATAAATCTGTCAGCCGGAATTGCGGCACTTCACCTGGGAACGAAAAGATAATGCAGCGATCAGGGCAGGCAGTATATTTCAGTTTCCTGAATCGCAGCAATGATTTATACTCCCTTCCCTTGCCCCTCAAAGGTATCGAGATAGAGAAAATCTAATGAGTTTACCGATTCAGTTTTTTACCGATAATTTTAATATTACAGTCGCAGACATTGAGAAGCTGTTAGCCGTTGCGCTTTCTCGCGGCGGTGATTATGCGGACTTATATTTTGAGCATTCTGTGCTGAGCAATCTAAGCCTTGACGAGCAGCTCATCAAATCGGCGAACCGCGCCATCTCGCAAGGTGTCGGGGTGCGCGTTATTTCTGGCGAGCGAACCGGCTATGCCTACTGCGACGAGATCAACCCCGAAGCGATTCGCACTGCGGCGATTACAGCAGCACACATTGCCAACAGTACAGCCGACGTCGCGCCCGTAAATGTTACGGCGCATGACACGCCTCGCAATTTGTATCACGTAGCAAACCCGGCTAGTGAAGAATCGCTGGCCAATAAAATCGAAATGCTGACGCGCGCAGATCGCACCGCCCGCGCTTACGACCCACGCATTCGCCAGGTGCAGGCCAGCCTGGTGGATGAGTACAAAGTAATTTTGATTGCCACTTCTGAAGGCCTGCTAATCGGAGACTTCCAACCACTGGTGCGAATGAATGTCTCCTGCATTGCCGATGACGATGGCAATTTACAGGCGGGACGCACAGGCGGCGGTGGACGTGCTGGATTGGACGTATTTGTGGATCAACGTTCGCCCGAACAATTTGCGACGGCAGCCGCACGTCAGGCCATCGTCCAGCTTGACGCCATTGAGGCTCCCGCCGGAACGATGGAAGTCGTGCTGGGGCCGGGTTGGCCCGGCATCCTGTTGCACGAAGCTGTTGGGCACGGATTGGAATCTGATTTCAATCGCAAAGGGACATCCGCTTTTTCGGGGATGATCGGACAAAAGGTGGCCAGCGAGCTTTGCACAATCATTGATGACGGCACGATTGAAGGCCGTCGCGGCTCGCTCAACATTGATGACGAAGGACATGCCTCTTCGCGCACAGTGCTGATTGAAAACGGCATCTTGCGCGGCTATCTGCAAGATCATTTGAGCGCAAGCCTGACCAAAGCGCAGCAAACCGGCAATGGACGACGTGAAAGCTATCAATGTCTGCCCATGCCGCGAATGACAAATACATTCATGCTTAGCGGGCAGGATTCGCCGGAAGATGTGATTGCCTCAGTCAAGCGCGGCCTCTACGCCGTAAATTTTGGCGGTGGTCAGGTAGACATTACGAATGGCAAGTTTGTCTTCTCAACCAGTGAAGCGTATTTAATCGAAGATGGGAAAATTACGGCTCCGGTCAAAGGGGCCACTCTGATCGGACACGGCCCCAGTGCGTTAACGAAAGTCACAGCGGTGGGCCACGATTTAGCACTGGATCAGGGGGTTGGCCTGTGCGGTAAAAGCGGGCAATCGGTTCCCGTCGGGGTTGGACTACCAACCATCAAAATTTCTGAAATGACTGTTGGTGGAACGAAAGGATAGGGCCTGGGCTGAGGAATCGGGAGGAACTGATTTTCCCGCTTCACGCCTCAGCCTTCAGCCCTGAAAAACGATGGAAATCACCCAAGCACTCCTCTCAGATATTGTTCACTCAGCCCTCAAGCGTGGCGCAACTGAAGCAGAAGTTATAGCACTGGAATCGAATGAATTTTCAGTAGATATTCGGCTTGGCGAAGTCGAGACGCTTGAAGAATCAGCTTCGCGCGGACTCGGATTGCGCGTTATTTATGAGGGTCGTCAGGCGTCAGCGTCAACGTCAGATATTCAGGAAAAGTCACTGGAAAAGTTGGTCGCCGATGCCGTCGAAATGGCGCGATATACCTCGGTGGATGAGGCCGCAGTGCTTCCTTCTCGTGAAGAGTTATTGCGTGAAAGCGAAACTGACTTACAACTTTACGACGAAGCGATTGCGGCATTACCAACAGAGCGCAAAATCGAAATAGCACAAGCCTGCGAGGCGGCGGCACGCACTTACGACCCACGAATTACAAATTCAGAAGGCGCACGATGCTCAACGACGTTGGGGAAAATGTTGCTGGTGACGAGTTCAGGTTTTACGGGCGAATATCGCGGCTCCAATTGTGGCTTGATGGTAGCACCGATAGCGCGCGATGGCGATCAAATGCAACTCGGCGGTTGGGGCGACCGGCAACGTTGGCTAAGCAAACTGGATTCCCCCGAAGAGATTGGCAATGAGGCCGCACGCAGAGCGCTCGACAAATTAGGCGCACGTAAAATTGCGACCCAGGAAGTGCCGATTGTCTTCGACGCATCAATGGCGGCTGAATTGTTGAGCAGCCTGTTTGAAGCGGTTTCCGGCGAATCGGTCTTTCGACGGGCTTCTTTTTTGGTGGGCAAATTAGACGAGATGATCGCGGCCCCCGCGCTGACGGTCATTGACGATGGCTGCCTGCCTGGTGCGGTGGGATCGCGCCCGTTTGATGGCGAAGGGCTCCCCACACGCCGCACTGCTGTCATTGAAAATGGCGTCTTACGCAGCTATTTGCTGAACACATACACGGCGCGCAAACTGGGGCTACGCTCAACTGCCAACGCGATGCGCGGACTGACTGGCGCACCAAGCGTAGGCGTCACGAATTTTTATATCGCAGCGGGTGAGACCCCGCCGGAAGAAATCATTGCTTCGGTCAAAAACGGCTTTTATGTCACCGAGCAAATCGGGTTTGGATTTAATCCTGTCACAGGCGATTATTCGCGCGGCGCATCTGGGCGCTGGATCGAAAACGGTCGTTTGACATCCGCCGTTGAAGAAGTCACCATAGCCGGGAACTTCCGTGAGATATTGCGCGGAATTGAAATGATCGGCAATGATCTTCGGTTTCGCGGCAATCTGGCTGCACCAACGTTGAAGATCAACAAAATGATGGTTAGCGGGGATTAAGTAAGAGAGGCCACAGATTGACGCCTGTTAACACGGAACTAATTGTACCGAATCCGTGTCGATAGGCGTGAATTTGTGGCTTATCTTTTGGGAGTGAATATGTTTGAAACTGAAACCGAGCAAATGACTGAGCAGCGTCGTTCGCGCCTGCTAATGATTTTGGGTGGTGTTGGGGCGCTGGGGTTGGCCATTGTGATTGTCTTTCTTTCACGAGGCACCCGCACAACACCCGTTCCGGCTGCGGGTTCCGCCGCGCTACCAGGTGGAACGCAAGTCAGACTGGAGAATGCCGTTCGCGCAGGCTCCCCGGAGTTTGATGGATACAAGGCCAAAGTAACGCTGGAAGATTTCGATAAAATTGGGGCATCCAACGCGATGGGAATGACACAGCTTGCACTCAAAGCCCGCCTGACAAATCGCGGAGATCGCACCCTGACGGGCATTGAGATTGCCCTTCGCGCCATGAGCTATTCGGAAGAAGGCAAAGCGCTGGCCTTGAATTACGGGCATCCGGTGCCGAACAAGCAAAGCCAGCTGAAGCCCGGTGAATCTATGCCAATCACCGTGAAGGTGGATTTGCCATCCACAATTTCCGAGGCTGATGTTAGTGATATTGTCCCTGAAATTACGGGGCTACGCTTTCAATAACCCCTGAATCGCTGAAGGTCCTTTCACCAACTCCCCCACCTTTACCTCAAGATCGCTTGAGGATTAGAATTTGTTCTGCCTGCTGTTCGTCAAGAAACTAAAATCAGGGTTGTGTGATGAGCACAACTCCTGCTCACTGGTTGTTATCTGAAGATAGGAGGAGGCTCCCTTGCTCAATGATCCCTCAGCTTCGTTTGAGCCAGTCGAATTTGATCCAATTGTACACAAACAGGCTCTGGCGTTTTTAGCAACTACCACAGATGGGGTCTTTGTGGTGGATGCGGATTGGCGTGTCGTTTATCTAAGCCCCAACGGCGAAATTACACTGCAAAAAACACGCGCGGAGATATTTGGGAAAAATCTCTGGGAGGAATTTCCGGCTTCGGTGCAAACGCGTTTTTTCGTTGAATATCAACGCGCGATGAAAGATCGGATCAGCGTCACCGTTGAAGACTATTCCGTTGCCAGAGAACGTTGGTATGAGGGCAATGCCAGCCCGTTTCAAAATGGGCTGCTGATTTATTTTCGGGACGTGACCGAACGCAAACGCACGGTTGAAGCTTTGCGTGAGAGCGAAGAACGCTATCGTGATTTGGTTGAAAATTGCGGGCTGTTAGTGGGCACGCATGATGCCGAAGGCAAAGTGCTCAGCATTAATCAAAGCTTCATTCGCTACTTCGGGTTGGAACATTCAGACCAGGTTGTTGGAAAATCCATCCGCGAGTTTCTTGTCCCCAGCGTCCAACATTTATTCCAGCATTATTTAGATAAGATACTGACCGAGGGACAGGCACATGGGATCATGCGCGTCACGCTGCCCGGCGGTCAGGAACATATTCTGGAATATGACAACAACTTACGACGTGATGGCCCGACGCCAATTGTGCGATGTATCGGGCGCGACATCACAGAAAAAAAGCGGCTGGAAGCACAATCACTACGGGCACAACGAATGGAAAGCATTGGTTCGCTGGCCAGCGGCATTGCCCATGACCTCAATAATCTTTTGGCTCCCATGATCATGGTCGAACATATCTTGCGCCTGAAGTTGACCGATGCTCACAGTCAAAGTCTGTTGGAAACATTGCACACCAGCATTCAACGCGCCAGCGGTCTGGTGAAGCAGGTTGTCTCGTTTGCGCGATCTGGTGAGAGCGAACAAACGACTATCTGCCCGAAGCATCTGTTGCAGGATGTGGCAAAACTTTTGACTGAAACGTTTCCCCGCTCAATTACGATTCACCGCAACGAAGCGCCGGAGTTAGGGGCAATTCACGGAGACTCCACTCAGATTTTTCAGGTGCTGATGAATTTGTGCGTCAATGCCCGCGACGCCATGCCGGAGGGGGGCACGCTGCGACTTTCGGCAAAAACGATGGAAGTCGCAGCCACACACCCGGCCCTTGATCCCAAAGCCAAGGCAGGTCGCTATGTCTGCTTCACAGTTGCCGATACGGGAGAAGGGATTCCGACGAAAATCCGTGACCGCATTTTTGATCCGTTCTTTACGACGAAAACTCCCGGACGCAGTGCCGGGCTTGGATTGGCGACGGCCCTACGCATCGTGACAACGCACAAGGGATTTATCGAGGTGAATAGTGAAGAGGGGCAGGGGGCGCAATTTAACGTGTACTTCCCTGCCGCACAGGATGAACCGATCCAGGAAACCGAAGCGGAAGGACAAATGCTGCCCGTGGGACACGGCGAAGTCGTGTTAGTCGTCGAGGATGAAAGCGCGATCCGAGAAGTCACGCGCGAGACACTGGAAACCTATGGGTATCAGGTCATCACCGCTGCGGATGGGGCAGAAGCGATTGCCCTGTATGCTCAGCATTTGTCTTCGGTCAAAGTAGTCTTGTTGGATTTGGCGGTGGCGGCATTGGATAGTAGTGCGATTACGCGTGCGTTACATAAACTCAAACAGGATTGCATTATCATCGGCATCAGCGACCTGCTGTTTGGCAATGAGGTAACAGAGTTAAGCGCCAGAGGAATCACCCAAGTGCTAACCAAACCTTTTACGGCTGAAAAATTGCTGAAGACGCTGGCAACGGTGTTGGAACATTAATTTTCTTTTTCGGCTGCCGACTGGAACGCCCGGCTCAAGTGGCGCTCCAAAATCTTTAATAACCTGACGAAGACGAAAACCATGTCTCAAAGCATTATATTTCGGACGATGACCGACGCCGATATTCCGCGCGGGCTGGAGTTGTGTCGGATCGCGCGATGGAATCAACTGGCGCGCGACTGGAAGCTGTTTCTCGAACTAAGTCCACAAGGATGTCGCGTCGCAATGCTTGAAAATCAAATTGTCGGGACAGTCACAACGGTACGATACGAAAATCGCTTCGCGTGGATCGGCATGGTGCTGGTTGATCCCATCGTACGCGGGCAAGGGATTGGAATGCAGTTGCTGCAACAAGCATTAGTGTTGTTGTCAGATATGCCTTCCATCCGACTGGATGCGACACCCGCCGGACATCCACTTTATTGCAGGCTGGGATTCCAGGATGAGTACAAGCTGAGCCGGATGGAGCTTGCAGTCCCGGCATCCATCACTTCCCCCACCAGTTCTGTTGCCCGTCCAATGCAAAGCAAGGATTTGCCAGCGGTGGCGGCAATGGATCGCGAAGTTTTTGGAGCGGATCGGCGGCTGACACTTGAATGGATGTTGGCTGGCGCACCGGAATACGCGTGGCTCATCACCCGGCAAAATGAAATTCTTGGTTATTCCTTTGGACGGCATGGGTACAACTTTGAGCATTTAGGCCCAATTGTTGCGCGCGACCAGCCAAGCGCACAGCAATTAGTTACCGCCTGCCTGCAACAGCCATCCAACAGGCCTTTTGTCATTGACGCGTCACATCGCACATTGGAATGGATTGACTGGCTGGAATCTATTGGGTTTCGTGGGCAACGTCCGCTACTTCGGATGTTTTATCGGGGAATCCCTTTCCCCGGTCAGCCGCAAAATCAGTTCGGCATTTTAGGCCCGGAGTTCGGATAGCCCCTCACACACTTTCCCTTCAATCACGATTGCGGCACAATGCTCCGGCTATGCACATCGAAACAGAAACGCAGTTAGAAGACGCGCTAACCACACCAAATGAGCATGACATCGAACTGATGCGCCATCTATCCGGTGATGTGATGATCCTTGGCGCAGGCGGCAAAATGGGGCCAACGTTGGCGCGCCGGATCAAACAGGCGGCGAATGCAGCCCATTCCAAACGACGTGTCATTGCAGTCTCGCGCTTTTCAGAAGCAGCGGCACGCACGGAATTAGACGATGCCGGAATCGAAACGATTGCAGCCGATCTGCTGGATCGTTCGCAAATCTCCCAGCTTCCTGAATGCGAAAATATCTTGTTTTTAGCTGGCAGGAAGTTCGGCTCGACCGAACGCACAGACCTGACCTGGGCCATCAACACTTTCGTGCCGGGTCTGGTTGCCGAACGATTTCGCCATTCACGCGTCGTTGTTTTTTCGACTGGCAATGTGTATCCGCTGGTCAAAGTAACTTCTGGTGGTGCAGTCGAAACCGACGCTCCTAATCCCAATGGCGAATATGCCCAATCGTGTCTGGGACGCGAGCGCGTTTTTGAATATTTCTCGCACGAACACGACACGCGCTGCCTGATCTATCGTCTGAATTACGCGGTTGATTTGCGCTACGGAGTGCTAGTGGACATCGCCCGCAAGGTATACGAAGGGCGGGCTGTCAGCCTGGCAATTCCGGCCTTCAACGTAATCTGGCAGGGAGATGCCAATTCCTATGCAATGCGCAGCCTTGAATTCTGTGAAGCCCCGCCGCGCATTCTGAATGTGACTGGCCCTGAAACTGTCTCGACGCGATGGGCCGCACAATACTTTGCGATCCGATTCAACCGCGATGTTGTTTTTGATGGCACTGAAGGCGAGACAGCGCTGCTCAATAACGCTTCACAATGCCACAAGCTGTTAGGGTATCCATCTGTTTCGCTCGGTACGTTGATGGAATGGGTCGCGCATTGGATTGAGAGCGGCGGCGCAAGCTTGAATAAACCAACGAAATTTGAAGTAACTGACGGGAAATTTTAGCGAAAGCAAACCTATGCTGGATCAGGCAATTCATCAACAAGTCCTCAATGGCTTAGTCATCCCGGCGCATCCATTGGCATTGACCGAAGAACGCAAACTGGATGAACGCCGACAGGTGGCATTGACGCGTTATTACTGCGACGCGGGCGCAGGCGGTATCGCCGTGGGCGTGCATACAACGCAATTTGCGATTCGTGATCCGCAGATTGGGTTATTTGCGCCCGTCCTCAAGCTGGCGCAGGAAACGATGCGCGCTTTTGAAAACAAGCAGCAACGACGCCTTTTCAAAGTGGCGGGCGTTTGCGGAGGCACAGCACAAGCCGTACAGGAAGCGGCTTTCGCTCATGAACTTGGCTACGATGCCGGATTGTTAAGTCTGGCGGCATTGCGAACCGCGTCCAATGTCGAATTGATCGAACACACTCGCCGTGTGGCCGAGGCGTTGCCGCTGATCGGGTTTTACCTGCAACCCGCTGTCGGAGGCCGTTTGCTGGACTATCAATTCTGGCGCGCGTTTCTGGAAATCGAAAACGTCGTTGCCATCAAAGTCGCCCCTTTCAATCGCTATCAGACATTAGATGTTGCCCGCGCACTGGCCGACAGTGGGCGACAACACGAAGTCGCGTTGTACACAGGCAATGATGACAACATCGTCGCTGATTTGCTGACCGAATTTCGCTTTGCGCGTCCCGGTCAAACGGTTTCGGTTCATTTTGCGGGAGGCTTATTAGGTCATTGGGCTGTGTGGACAAAACGCGCCGTAGAATTGCTGGAAGCAGTGCGCGCCTGCAAACAAAGCGGCGGCGAGGGCACAAGTGAATTGCTGGCCCGTTCGGCTGAAACGACGGATGCCAACGCCGTGCTCTTCGACGCACAAAATAATTTTGCGGGCTGCATCGCCGGATTGCATGCTGTGCTGCAACGACAGGGCTTGCTTGCAGGCCGTTGGTGCCTTGATCCACACGAAGATTTATCGCCCGGCCAACAGGAAGAAATTGATCGCATCTACGCCAGCTATCCGCATCTGACGGACGATGAATTTATCGCCCAGCACCGGGAAACCTGGCTCCGCCCATAGCCCCAAGCAAATATGAAGCGAACGATCATCATCGCGTTAATGGTTATTGCCGTCGCCGTGTTGACGGCAGGACAAACCATCCAGGAGCAACCCAATGCCACCGCCAAAGAAATGGCGCAACATCGCAAACGAATTGACGCGATAGATCAGCAGATCATCTCGCTTTTGAACGAACGCGCCAAAATTGCGCTGGAAATTGGCCGCATCCGCCAGCGAGAAAACATTCCTCCATCGTCGGCGAAAGGGCGCGAAGAAGAAGTGCTGCGCAACGCGATGAAGCAAAGCGAAGCACCGCTCAGCCCCGAAGCCGCTCGACGCATTTATGAGCGCATCATCGCCGAAATGGTAGAACTCCAACGACTCGATAGCCTGAAGAGGAAATGACAATATGAGAACGAAGCAACTACGATCAAAGAACGGCGCAGTGCTTGAGCTGGCCAAAAAACTAACGCTTCTCTTCCTCTTGTTGACGGGCTTGGTGGTCACCGGATTGCCCAGAGGAGCAGCGCAAAAAAGTCGCGGTGCAGCACGTCCCACCAGAATTCCTCCTAAATCCGTCGTCCTCACTTTCGACGACGCGGTGAAATCGCATGTCACAATCGTGGCTCCGCTTCTCAAGCAACTTGGATTTCGAGCAACGTTCTTTATTACGCATGCCTGGATGAACGATCAAACAGACTTTCTGTCTTGGGAAGAGGTAGCCAGGATTCACCGCTTAGGATTTGAAATCGGAAACCATAGCTGGACGCACGGAAACTTCAGCAAGCCGGAAAGTGCCGCCAAACTTGGGGAAGAGCTGCAAATGGTCGAAAAAGAGTTGGCTAAAGTCGGCGTCCCAAAACCTGTGAGCTTTGCCTGGTGCGGAAACGCCTTTGGCCCGGATGCCATCGAACAACTCCGTCGCAACGGATACAAAATCGCGCGCCGAGGGATGCAACCAGAAATCCCTTACGGACAAATGCAGGTCGGGCCGTCGCTGAACGTTCAGAAACACCACCCATTGCTGATTCCAACCACGGGAGATGCCTATCCCGACTGGACATTCGAGCATTTCAAAAAGGTACTTGCCAGCACCAGCCTGAATGAGGTCATCGTGTTACAGTTTCACGGAGTCCCAGACGTAAAGCATCCCTGGGTCAACACACCGCCAGAAGCCTTCCGGGTATATATGCAATACCTCAAAGATAACGGGTATCAAACCTTTGCCATGCGTGATTTATTAGCCTACTACGACGAACAGAAGCTCCCTGACGATCCTTTATTAAAAACGCAATGGAGCAATCCGGCTCCCGGCAAAAAATAGCATTCCGCCTGAAAAGATCATCATCCGCCAACGTGGCACAGCGCGAGCGTAGCAGGGCAAAAAACGAAAACCATCACCTTGCAGACTATGGCTCCAAATGAATATGAAACTATTTACTTCTTACCTAAAGCTATCTCTGACAACAATTCTTATTTTTTCGGTAGTAGTAGTTATCAGTTGTGACACTCTTCATACTCCCAATATCAGCAACGGAACCAAAGTCTTTGAGGCAAACTGTGCTACTTGTCATACCTTCCAACAAGATGGAATCGGCCCACAACTCGGCGGCTTAAAGGGCGTGGTAGAGAAAGACTATCTGATCAAATTCATCCAAAGCCCAAAAGCAATGGTGGAGTCCAAACATGCTCGTGCGACTGCGGCATTTAATAAATTCGGTACGATGATGCCGGACTTTCATCAACTCAAGACCAGCGACGTTCAGGACGTAGTGGCGTACATCCTGGCACAACCTGCCCCGAATAAGGCTGCCAACGAAGTAGCTTCACAAAACCCAATTCCTGAACCAATCGCCAAAGCAGGAATTACTCTGAACTTACAAAAGGTACTCCAGTTTCCGTATACAAACGACAAACAGCCGCGCACAAGAGTAAATAAGATGGGGTTTCATCCAATTACCAAAGAAACTCTTGTCGCCGACTTACAAGGTAAGATTTATATTCTAAATTCTACTAACCAGCCGGAAGTTTATTTTGACGCGACTCGGTACTTCAAAAACTTCGTGAACAATCCGGGGCTGGCAACCGGGTTAGGCAGCTTTGCGTTTCATCCTGACTTTATAAAAAACAAACTGGCGTACACAACGCACACCGAACCCGCGAATACAGCCAAAGCAGATTTTGCTTATGGAGAAAATATGCCGGTGAAGTTGCAATGGGTCGTGATTGAATGGACGGTCAACGATCCCAAAGCAAGAGAGTTAACCGGAACACCGCGCGAATTGATGCGGGTGAATGTCGTCAATGTGATTCACGGCATGCAGGAAATTGCATTCAATCCCTTTGCCAAGCCTGCCGACGAAGATTATGGATTACTGTACATCGGAATGGGCGATGGCGGAGCGGTTGAAAGAGGCTATCCTGACATTGCCAGAAACAAAAACAATATTTGGGGCAAGGTGCTGCGCATAGACCCGCGCGGCAACAACAGTCAAAACGGCAAATATGGCATTCCCCCATCGAATCCCTACGTCAATAAAGATGGCCTCGATGAAGTCTATGCTTCCGGCTTTCGCAATCCGAATCGAATTACCTGGACAAAAGATGGCAAGGTGATCGTATCGAATATCGGGCAAAGACAGGTGGAATCGCTGTACTTACTCAAAGCCGGAAAAGACTATGGCTGGCCGGATCGAGAAGGAACATTTGCGATTCCTCAAGTAGCGAACGTGAATTCCGTCGCGCCGTTGCCCGCCGATGATGCGAAGTTTGGGTATTCGTACCCCATCGCGCAATTTGATCACGACGAAGGCAGCGCCATTATTGGTGGCTTTGAATACACCGGGAGCGCGGTGCCCCAGCTCCGAGGCAAATACATCTTTGGCGAAATCGTCAGGGGCCGCGTTTTCTACCTCGACCTGAAAGAGATTAAGGAAGGGGCACCAGCCAAAATTCAGGAATTCCCCCTCGCACTTGCGGGACAACCAACCACGCTGAAAGATCAGTGCAAGGTAGATAAAGTGGATTTACGCCTTGGGCGTGACGCGGCGGGCGAGATATATCTCATGACAAAATCCGACGGCGTGATGTACAAAATTGTAAAGTAAGGCAAAAGCTGAAATGAACTTAAGAAGTTCATGCAGGAAAATGAAAGCTCAGCTTTTGTAAATGGACTAGAGGCTATCTCAAAAATTGCTGTAGCTGTATTTCTCGTTGCTCCCAGTCCGGCATATAAGCAAACAAAAAGCTTTTGAATACTTTTCCGTGATTGGGGGCGATTAGATGCAGCAGTTCATGAACAATCACATATTCGCCCAGCTTTTGCGGAATCTCTACCAATCCCACATCTAACGTTAACCTTCCCTTTGTCGAAATCGAAGCCCATTTATTTTTCATTGGCCGCAAATGAAGATTTGGAGCTTTCACGCCGATTTTCACCGCCCAATGTCGTACAGCCCAACGTAAGGCTTCGGCATCATCCCAATATGTTTCTGTGGTCTTCTTTGCTAAAGCGAGGCTAGTTTTCATACTCGTTGAATTTTCAGCAGCGCATTTGCGGCTTGCACCATTTTAGCGCCGACAAGTGGGCGAATCACTTTGTAAAGTTCGGCTCGCAGTTGCTGTTCTTGTTGCTTGTTCCAGCGATAATCCGCGAAGCCTGCGAAAATCGAATTTATTTCTGTTGCCTGCGTTGCAGTCAGATTCGGCGCAAATTCTCGGAGCTTGGTATACACCGCGAAAGTGTTTTTATCCAAGCCTAGATTCTTACGCAGATTTTCGCCTTCAACGGCTTCGCGTGCTAGTTTTTCAAATTCAGCAAGCGCGGCTTCCGTTGACGTTTTGCGGTCTTCATAAAGCTCTGCCATTGCTTCGGCGCGTTCGCCGATTGACAGCAGGAATGGATTTGACGCGCCTTGTTCGTCAACGGTGACAGCCAGCACTTTCCGCAAGTTCAAAATCTTCGTCGTGTCGGCAACATCGCTTTGCTTGAGGGCTTCCAGTTCTTTTTCCCCAAGCTCATGAATGGCGCTCGGCATTTCGATGTGAGCAAGCGCCGTTCGTTCCCGCAAAAGCTGCTTCGTTTTTTCTGTCAGTTCCTTGTCAATGTAGGGGCGCGTGGAATAGGCATTCCGAATCAAGCCGTAAAGCTCTGCCAGCTTCTCAAAATCTTCGATGAACGGACGCATGAAGGCATCCGGCGAAATGATTTCGTGCAGGTTTTGCAGTTGGCGGAAGAATTTATAAAAGTCTTCTCTGTCCGCTTTCTCTTGAAAAAATGTGATGGCGCGTTCTTTTGCCTTGTCGTCAAAGCCTTTGGTCAGCGGTAAATATTTCTGCGCGGTTTCCTGCATCATCGTTTCAAACAGCTTTTTGAGTACATCAATATTTTGAATCACCGAACTGACAACATCGGAATCAAACGCCAGCGCACTTTCCAGCTTTTCAAAGATGCCGACGAAATCCAGCACAAAGCCACAAGGCTTCACCAAACCGTCATCATCCTCATACGGGCGATTGACGCGGGCAATGGCTTGCAACAGCACATGGTCGCGCATCGGCTTATCCAGATACATGCAGTACAAAATCGGCGCATCAAACCCCGTCAACAGCTTTTCCGTCACGATTAGGATTTTGGGCTGCGTGTTCTTTTTGATGAACGTTTTGCGCAGAGCTTTTTCGTCATCTTCCTTGAGGTGGAATGCTTTCAGGTCTGCCGAATCATTGTGTGCGCCCGAATACACTACGCGGGAATATTCAGCGGGCAAATATTTATCCAGAGCCTTTTTGTACATCGCGCAGGCTTCTCTATCTACGCCCACCAGAAACGCCTTGAAACCCATTGGCTCGACATTTTCGCGGTAATGCCTGGCAACAGCAGCGGCGATTTTGTCTATGCGTTCGGGTGATTTCATCAACTCTTTCAATTCAACAGCACGGTCAAGAATCGCGTTGAGTTCTTCGACATCCGATACGCCTTCGGCTTCCGCGACCTGCAAAAATTGTTTTTCCAGCGTTTCGCGGTCAACCAGCAACTCAGACGGCGCGAGCGCATAATGCAGTCTTTTCGTCGTGCCATCAGCGATGGATTCGGCAATCGAATATTTATCCAGATAGCCTTTTTCGTCCTCGCCGCCAAAAACTTTAAATGTGCCTTTGCCTTTGGAAAGATTATCAACGGGTGTACCTGTGAAGCCGATGTAAGTCGCATTCGGCAATGCTGCCATCAAGTAGCTGCCTAAATCGCCGCCTGTTGTTCGGTGGGCTTCGTCAACCAACACGACAATGCTTTTGCGGTCGTTGAGATTCGCGGGGATGTCGTCAAATTTGTGAATCATCGAAACGACTAAGCCCCGATAATCGGTGCGCAAAATATGCTGTAGGTCTTTTTTGCTTTGCGCGACTTCGACTGTTTTGATGCCTGCGCCAACGATGTCTTTGAAAAGATTGTCTTCCAATTCATTCCGGTCAACCAGCATCAGCACCGTAGGCTTCTCCGCATGGAGTTCAAGCAGCTTGTTTTTTTCCGCATGGAGTTCAAGCTTCAGCTTGGTTTTTTCTTCGTCAGAATCACTAGCAGCCTGAAGGCTGAACTCCATGCCCCGCAATAAATTAGCAGCAATTGTAATCATCGTCAGCGTTTTGCCGCTGCCTTGTGTGTGCCAAATCAAACCGTAGCGTTTTTCGGGTTCGTGAAAACGAGTGATGACTTTTTCGACGGCACGGGTTTGATGCTGGCGCAGAATGACTTTGCTTAAGGTGTCGTCTTTGCTGAGGAAAATGATGTAATCCCGCAACACCTGCAAAAATCTAGGACGGTCAAAAAAGGCTTTTACTTTGCGCTCGTAATCGCCTTCGACTTCGTCTTTCCAGTTGAAAAGATTCTTGCGGTTCAGGCTCCACGTGCCGCCGTAATAAAAGCCGATGAGATGCGTGACCTCAAACACCTGCGCACTTGTGACCATTTCCGGCGTTTCACGATGATAGCGGCGGATTTGCGTGACGCCTTCTTCCAAGCCGTCTGATTTGCCTGCGGCTTTTGTTTCGGCAAGGGCTACGGGAATGCCGTTGATGAGGTACACAACATCGGCACGATTGCGAAACACGGTGCTTTGCTGTGTCCATTCATCGGTAACGTGAAAGATGTTGTTGGCTAAATTCTCAAAATCTATCAGCCGCACATTGCGCTGGCGGTTTTCTTCCGGCACAAACACCGATTGTTCGCCCCGCAGCCAAGACAACGCTAATTGATTGCCTTCAATCGTCGGCTTGAGCAGTGTCAATTGGCGGATGATTTCAGCGGCGCGTTCATCGTTGACGTGCGGATTGAGCTTCAGCAATTGCGAGCGCAAAACATCCGTCAAATAGTTGTTGGCTTCGCCGCCACGCAAAGCAAGCGATTGTTCGGGTGTGAGGTACTGCCAGCCGATGGCTTCGGCATAGCGGAGCATCGGATTCTGGACGGCTGAGCGTTCCGACATGGTTGATCCTTTGGTAAGCATACGCATGGAGTTCAAGCTTTAGCTTGTGTGTTTGCGGGCGCAAGAAACAAGCTAAAGCTTGAACTCCATGCCTCGTTATTCCAGCAGGGGCTGAACGGGTAGCTTTCCGGTCATGAATTCTTCGAGCATTGCCCGAAATAGTTCATCAAGTGCCTCGCATTCTCGTTGGAGAGCAGATAGCTTTTTGTCATTGGAAGTAAGTAGTGTGGCAATTTCTTTCTGCTCAGGCAGCGACGGCATAGGAATTATGATTGACCTGATTAGCGCAGAGTTTAGATTCTTTTGATTGGCTCCATGTCCAAGTAATCGTATTTTTTCGTAACTGAAAGTCAGAAAGAAAAAAAGGAACTCTGTCGAAAAATCGTCAGGTAAAAGTATCGCGGCGCAAGCCTGATTGATAGCCGCATCAATGCCCAAAATTGCCACGCGCCCGCGTGTAACACCTTGCCCATACATCGCCATCAGCAAAGCTCCTGTTTGTATTACCCTTGCCGACGAATTATCCAAACCTTCTTTTGTGATGGATTCTTCAGTTTTTAGGATAGTTGAGTAATTGATTTCCCCTGTCTTTACCCAAGATATATCCCCATTCCAGTATTCAGGCGTATCTCTTTCAGGAGTGCCACCAGAAACGATTCTTGCCACCTCACCAAGTTTTACAATTCCCCAACTCTCCGGCATCTCGCCAATTTCCGTTTGCTTGCGGGCTTCGCCGCGCGTGCCGTAAGTAAACAGATGCTGCATCAAAGCGGCTTTGCGTTCGCGTTCAAGGGCAAGCTCTTTTTGCCGTGCGGCTTTGGCTTCCTGTACGGCTCGCAAGGCGCGAGCAATGGCACGTTGTTCGGGTAGTGGGGGAAGAACAATATCAAGCGAACTAAGCACTGTTTGACTGATATTCGGCTGTGCGCCGCCTGACCGTGCATTCAATAATTTTGGGCGAATGTAAATGAATTGATGCTGTAGGAAACTGCAATCAAAAGATTCATTCTGAGGAAAAACTGCACAAACCGCTTGATTAGTTGTAGCTTCAACTTCAAGCACCGCTGTTTTTCCTGCTGTTGCTCCATATAAAGCAACTAAAAGAGTCTTCGGTGGAAATACTTTGGCAGAAGAATTCTGCAAACCTAATGACGTTAATTTTTCTTCTGTCTCATAAATTCGATTATCATTTAACTCGCCTGATTTGACCCAGAGAATATCGCCACCAAAATATTCGCTTTTGTTGCGATTCGGCGTGCCGCCGCTCTTTGTTATAGCAACTTCTTTATTCCCCAGCTTCTTGATATTCCAACCATCGGGCAGATTCGCTTCGCTCATACTTTCCAGTTCGCTCTCACTTCGCATCCTTATCGTAGAACTGTTCACGCGGAAAGTTCGCCCACATTTCACGGCGCGCCTCGTCAATCTCTTCTTTGCTTATTGAGATATTCAGAGGCTGAAGCGCACCAAGCAGACTTTTGCGTGGTTCTTTGACCACATATTTCTCCGCTAAAAACTCTGCGAAATCCAGCATGGTTTGTTGCTGCTGCGGGGGCAATTTCCGCAGCGTTGCAATGATTTTTTCTTCCATTGTCATCACTCCCTCGGTCAGCGCGGCATGGAGTTCAAGCTTCAGCTTGTGTGTGTTACAGGAAGCAGCCTAAAGGCTGAACTCCATGCGTCAATAAATATCCCATTTTTTGCCGTAATCCAGCAATGGATAGGTACGCCATAAGCGAAGCGTTTCCTCTCTCCCATATTGGGCGAGAAATTCGTGAACGCTCGACCAGGGCCAATCCTGCCATTTGCTGATGTATCCGTGATGCACAGCATTGTGATGGATGTAATTCAGGCTGGCATAAAGATGACCGACAGAGCGGATAATGCGGTCATAGGCGTTGCACCAACAATGGCGGCCTCGCTTTTGTTCTTCGCCATTCCAGCGAAACGAAGACCGTCCGTGAAATTTGCCCAATTGCCGGAGCAGTTCTTTGAGTTGGGCGGTGCAGACAAGCACATGGTAATGATTCGGCAACACGCACCAAGCGTAGACTTGCGTGCTGACTGATTGAAAGACTTCCAGCAGCTCTGTCTCACACTCTGACATCCGCTCTGGCGAATATCCAATGATGTGGCGATGTTCATAACAGGCTGCCGTGATGATGTAAAACGTTTCGCCTTCCAGTTCCTGATGCGGCGGCGAATGCCACGGACGCCGACGTTTCTTGCGATCTGCCAACACGCGCTCTTGTTGCTCCTTGCTCAGTTTTCGGTAGTTGTACATAGAATTTCCCTTTGCATGGAGTTCAAGCTTCAGCTTGGCTCTATCAATTATGAAACCCTTCGTAAAACGGACAGCCTAAAGGCTGAACTCCAAACCCAAACCCAAACCTAAGCCTAAATCAACCCCAGCTTTGCCAGCACTTCGTTTAGCTCGGCATCCGCCTTTTCTCGCTCGCTTCGTGCGGTCTGTAAATCGGCAAGGATGTCGGCTAACGGGCGATGCGTCGCCTTGTCGTTGACTTCGACAAATTGCGATGGACTTAAATTGTAATCAGCGGCTCTAACCTCTTCGAGTGTAACCACACGGCTGAGCTTTTCTTTCGTCTCCCAGCTTCGATAAATCTCGGCTACAGCTTTGATGCCCGCATCCGTCAAAGCATTCTTGGGCTTTTCTTTCACGAAATACGCCGAAGCATTTACGAGCAAAATTTGTTCTTTGCGATTTTCAGGCTTGCGGCGATTCAGCAATAAAATGATGCCCGGCGCAGTCGTGTTATAAAACAGATTTTCCGGCAACAAAATCACGCCTTCGATGAAATCTTTTTCGATGAATTCTTTGCGAATCGCCTTTTCTTTGTTGGTGGATTTGCTGCCCGAACCACGCGAAACCGCCCCTGTATCCAACACAACCGCAGCCCGCCCGGTCTCATTCAAGGACTGGAAAATATGCTGCATCCAGCCCCAATCGCCGGAAGATTTTGGCGGCACACCAAAGCCGAATCTGCCCCATTTGTCATTCTCGTAAAAGGCTTCGTCGTAGTTGTCCTGATTCCACATCGGATTGGCGACGATGTAATCAAAGCGTTTGAGTCCTGCGCCTTCTGCGGCAAACCCCGGATTGCGGAAGGTGTCACCAATGGCAAAATACGAATCGCCGTAATCGTGCAAAAACATATTCATTTTCGCCATTGCAAACGTCACCGGATTCAATTCCTGCCCGTACAGTTGCGGGGCGGCGCTGCGTTGATTCGGATGATTTTGCTCAAACACCATCCGCGCCTTGATCAGCAATCCGGCTGAGCCGCACGTTGGGTCATAGACGGTTTTGTAGGGCGCAGGATTCAGCGCTTCCGCCATCAGCCACCCAACTTCTTTCGGCGTATAAAATTCGCCTGCGCTTTGCCCCTGCCCTTCCGCAAATTTCCGTAACAGATACTCGTAAGCCCGGCCCAAAATATCAGGCTCTGCATTCCTGAGACCGAGCCGATGACGGCTGATGATTTCGATTAGCGAAGCCAAGCGGTCATCATCCAGCGTCCGCTGCCCGCTCTGGCGTTCGTTGTAATCTTTGACATCTAACACGCCCTGCAATTCAGGATTAAGCCGAGCGACTTCGCGCATGGCATCCGTCACAAATTCGCCCAGCTTGCCATCCGCCGCGTGATTGCGAATTTCTCGCCAAGCAAAACGACTCGGAATGTAAAACCGCACAATCGGCTTGCGCCCCGTTGCCAATGCGTCTTTGTGGTCTTCCTCAATAACTTCGCGGGCAATCGCTTCATCGCCGTAGGCTGTCACCTGTGACGCAAATTCATCATCGAACACATCCGACAGTCGTTTGTAGAAAATCAGCGGCAGAATGAAATCCTTAAACTTCGGCGCATCCGTAGCGCCACGAATCGCACACGCAGCATCCCACAGCCACGTTTCGAGCGAGGAAATATCAAGATGTTCTTCTGTTTGCTGAAAAGGCAAGCGGGGGGTATCTATCATTTGTCGTTGTTCTCAAAAGCAATTTTGTCTGAGTAAATCGAAGAGGGATATTTACCCGACATCAGCGCAAACCGCAAACAGGAATTTTCTTGTCTGCGGGATTCGGTCGCGCTATTTTCCCGCCGCCATTAACAAAAATGCTCACCCCCTCCAATGTCTCAGAAACAATTATCCTAGCAATGCTTGATGCCTCATCAGCCAAAACGCCTGTCCATTGTCAGGCAGTAACCGGAGTGCCACTTCCCCAGCAGTCACAACGTAGCCAACAATCACGCCAACCAGAATTTGTACCAATAGAAGAATTGCCAGTAGGAAATATAAGATTGGCAGAAGGCAGTAGTCAGGCAGCAATATCACCAATCCAGGTAATCATCTTAATTAGTGAAGGTGTGACCAAAAGTGTAGCTAAAAGGAAAAGCCGCTTTCGCGGCTCTTACAATTCATTGATTTTATTGGCTCCTCAGGTAGGACTCGNNCTCTGCCATTGAGCTACTGAGGAGCAAGGCGTTCAAAACGAGAGCGAGAAGATACTAGATGGTATAATTTCTGTCAACCGGTTTTACATTCATGAATCAAGCGATGGCGATTTTGCGGGGGCACCTGAATGTGTATGCTGTGCCTGGGCAATTTTCTGAGGCGCAGGCGGACGCTGCCAGATTACGGTTTCGCTCGGCGAGCGCATTTCGTAGCCGATTCCGCGCCAGACAATCCGTCTTGTCTGAGCAGAAGCAATCACGTTGTACAGATAAAGTAAGGAGATGACAGGATGTAAGAACCAATAGGCCCACCACCCTTTTCTGACGATTGAGCGAACCTCTTCCGGCAAAAGATGCGTGGCCAAAAACCATCGCGTCGCGCCAGTCATCAGCCCCAACATAAAGCTGCCGATCAACAGGGGCAAAATCGTTTTTATGCCTGTCTGGCCAATAGCCAGCATTGCAATCCCACCCCAAAAAGTCACATTAAAAAACATATGAGTAATGGCAGCCAGCCACCACACACGCGGTGCATAAACGCGCGTAATCACCATTTGGCGAGTGGTAAATTCCAACACATCCTGCCAACTCATTCTTGCTTCGGAGAGCATGAGACATTGAGGAACAAATTTAATGCGCAGGTGAGCGCCCCGCACAGCCTTTGTCAAAACGTAATCATCGCTTACTGCCCCAGATTCCCACTGTTGTTTGATCCGTAAGGACTCAAAAATGTCGCGGTTAATTGCGGTCGCACCGCCCCAGGCAAAAGAAGAACGTTCCCCTAAGATATTCAAAGCTGCGGCATTCCAGGCGGATAATACGTGGCGACTCAGTCCCATCCGCTGCATCGCTGCACGCACAGGCAGATACCAGCGAAATCCCGTTGTCGCACCGATGCGTGGGTCAGAAAGTGGTGCGACTAATTCGCTCAGCCAAGTTGCCTCAGGACGTGCATCGGCATCGGCAAAAACCAACACCTCAGTATTCCGATCTACGGCATCTAACGTATCAAGTGCTGCACACAGGTTATGGACTTTTTGTCCGCGATTTCGTGATTCCCCTGCTGTAATCAGCCAGGCTGAGCGGTTGCTATCCTGTAGAATCCTTTTCAGAGCAAAATAAGCAGGATCGTTTTCTGTTTCAGTGACAAAGACCAATTCGTAGTGGCGATAATCCTGTGCAAGATAGGCGATGATGTTTTCTTCAAAATCTGGCTCAAGTCCTTTGCAGGGGATAATGACAGCGGCCTTGGGAACATATCGCTCACGCGGCGTTGATAAAGTACGCCATACATAGCGCGCCAATCGTAATCCAGCAGCCAGCGCAGCCAGGCTTTGTAAAAGCAATAGAACGGCTAAGACAGTGAAGACGGATTCCATATTTGCTACTGGGAATAAACCTCGGACTCCTCTTGAACTCGCTCTTCTCAGCATCGCTAATCGTTCGGTGGGAGCAGCGGTACAGCAACAGCGATGGGGACAACAGCCTTGCCATTGTCGTTGAAATTTCCTGCAATTGCCAGCCGGAAATCAGCCCAAAATGATTTTTTGCCAGCGAACCTAACTCGCTGATTCCATCGAAGCAACGGGCAGCGCGCTCAAACGCTGTTCGATTAAGGCAACTATCTTTTCCGGTTGTTCTTCGGCTAAAGCAAGTCGTTTGGCCTCAAGGGTCAAATCAGTCATTTCCGTGGCTTGCAACTGATAGCGCGCATCGCGGGCGATCAAGCTTTCGATGACACGGCGCTCGCGATCTCCGCGAGAATAATGCTCGGATGAACCTGTTGCTACAGCATATTCCACTGGAACCGTGATGTCGCGCGCAATGCAAAGAAAAGGATGAAACTCTTCCCGAATTTCTTCCCGCAAACGATTGATTTCCAACAACGAGGATTTGAAGCCAAGCTGACCAGCCAGCGTCAGTTCCAACACGGGAGCGAGTGAATCTTCATCGTCTGGATCGTGTGGCGTGATTTCGCTGCGCAGCGCTGCGAATAAAGCTTCGTGCAACTCTTCCGGTGTGGCACGCCCGCTGACCTCAAAACGGAACCGCACAAAGGGGCGTTGATGATAATCCCGCATCAACCGGGCTTCATGCTTGCCCTCTTTGACCTCGACCAGATATGCGCCGCGAATATTGGCATATTCGTCAACAGAACAAGCTTCAAGCGAGCCGGGATTGTAAACCCAGCCATCAATTTCAAAGTTTTTATGCGTATGCCCCAGCGCGAGATAATCCACAACGGCTTTCAATTCATTGATCTTGGCAACAGGCAAAGCGGGGATGGGGCGATTCATCTGGCCTTCGACATCAGTATGCAGGAGCATCACATTAAAAGCATCTTCACGGCGATGTTGACGAACCTCATCCACCAGAATCGGCAACTGCCTTGTGACAGTGGTGCCATACCAGGTGGTGCCAAAGATACGAAATTTAGCGTCGCGGGTTTCAATATCAATGTACGAGCCGGAGCCGCGTTGTTCATTCCAGGAATCAAATCGGATCGTCCCGTCATCTTCGTAAAAAGGCTCCAGCAATCGCACGAAGCCCCAGCGCGAAAGACTGCGGAGCCAGCTGAATTGATTGCTTGCCTCGCGCTGATCGTGATTCCCTTCAATTACAATCACGGGGATGCCTGCGGCTTTCAATTTCATCAGGCAAAACATCGCGTGATTCATGGCCTGCGGCTCAACCCGGCGCGTGTCGAAAAAATCGCCCGCGATCAACACAAAATCAACCTGTTCCTCTAAGGCATAGCGCTGGATGCAATCACTCCAGGCTTCAAAGAAATCCCGCGTGCGATCCGCCGTACCGAAACGGCGATAGCGACTGATGCCTAAATGAATATCTGCAATATGAAGAAACTTTGCCATGATTTTAGAGCTTACCACGATCAATTACGCTCAGCCTATGGAAGGTCTTGATTTCTCTCCAAAAGAAAACCGCCAGTCGGTGAAGAACTGGCGGGAGTGAGGATTAGTCGTGAAGTAAAATCCGAAAAACTATAATTGCAAAAATTCCAACCTAAAGTTAAAGCAGCAGAATCACCAAAGGTGATCTGCTGCTGGGGTGAGGACAATATTTAACGTCATCTCTGACGAACTTGTGAGCCTCTCGGATTCTGAGTGGGAAGAATCCTTATAGCGGTCGTTTTGTGAAGAGGCTCGGTGCTACTGCGAACTAGATTTGGGGTCTGTTCACCGGCAGCGGGCTTGGCCTGGGATGCCTTGCCATAACAACTTTTCAAAACTTTCTGGGCGACTCAACTCTCTTTTTCAGGATTTCCGATTCGCAAGTCACGCCAAAGTGGTGTGCCCCGTTCTCCAACATTGACGTCACTTGCGAATCGAAAGCTGTAACTGCAACTAAAATCCGACCCCCGTGTCCTTTCTAGCTGGCAGCTACAAGAGCGAGAGGAGTCAAGCTCCAAACTCGATAACTTTCAGGAAAGCGAATCTATCGAAATCGTTTCTGACGGTTGATGAGGAACCGCCAGTCGTGTGAGGATGATTGCATTAAACCAAATCCGCTTTCCTTAACTTTGCAGAGTTAGCAGGAAGAACGCTTCGAGCATCAAATCTAACTAATGGAGTGGTGAGGAACCATTAGGTGTGAGGAAGATCGGCGCTACAAGAAGCGTTTTCCCTGCTACGAAAGAACTTTTTATCAATCAAAGATCACTTTTCTTTTTTTCAACTTCATCTCTCGTCTGCGCTAATAGATAGAGCAACAGTCGTGCCACAGATTTGCAACACTTCGCGACATCCACCTAAACCACTGACTATTAACAAGATACACCGAATAACGCACTTCCTCATTCAATCTTTCGGTCAAGTTGACCTACCAGAACGTCCACAAAAAAAGACAATCATTTTTTGTCACTGTCCACATTTGGTTACCCACTGGTTCTTTGTCACCAAAAGATGTCACGAAATCCTGACACGGCATTCTAGTAATAGTATTAATAGTCAGACTTCTTTCTATTTGCGTTGCGAACATAAGAACTGGCAGGTATGATGCGAATCGAATCTACTCCGAAAACCAAGAGGTCCATCACCTATGTCCTTTGCAAAAACCCTGCGCAGAGTTGTCATTACTGGCATCGGCTGTGTCTCCCCTTTCGGTCAGGGCAAAGAATCTTTTTGGCAAGCCGTTCAGGAAGGCCGTAGCGGAGTGAGCCGAATCACCCGCTTTGATGTTTCAGACTTACCTGTTCAGATTGCTGCCGAAGTGAAACACTTCAACTCCGACGATTTCATTCCACCCAAAGACCGTCAACATGTCTCCCCTGCTGTAGCCTATGGGATCGCCGGGGCGGGACTCGCTTTTCATGATGCGGGTTTGAATCCGAAGGACATGGACTTGGATCAGCGGCGAGGGATCGGCGTCGTGCTCGGCAGTGGCGGCGCGAGCCTAAGCTTTGTGGAAAAACAATATCGTTATTATTTTGAGAATGAAGCCAAGAAAGCCAGCATTTATTCCATTCCCACAGCGACGCCTGGCTCCCTGCCCAGCGAGATTTCGATGGCGTATGGATTGAAGGGGTTCAGTCACTTGCTTTCCACAGGCTGCACGTCTTCGACTGATGCCCTAAATTACGCCGTCCAAAATATTGCGATGGGTCGAATCAAGACAATAGTTTCAGGCGGGATTGACGCCCCGCTGGCGCATAGCATCATGCTCGGCTTTTGTATGATGCGGTTGATGACTCCGTCCTGGAACGAAGAGCCTGAACGCGCGTCACGTCCTTTCTGTAAAGGCCGGGATGGATTTGTTGTCGGGGAAGGCGCGTATCTATTTATTCTGGAAGAACTCGAACACGCGCTGAATCGTGGGGCAAGAATTTATGCCGAGATTGTCGGATACGGTTCCACCTGCGATGCACATCATCGTGTGCGACTTGACGAAACCGGCATCGAACCAGCACGCGCCATGTCGTTGGCCATGCAGGATGCGGGAGTCACAACAGAAGAAATTGACTATATTAATTTGCATGGCACCGCCACGGATTTGAATGACCGCATAGAAACGCGTGCAATCAAGATCGCATTTGATGGGCTGGCATATAAGATTCCGATGAGTGCGACAAAGTCGCTGATTGGCCATCCCCAGGGCGCGTCGGGGGCTGCGGGGCTAACGGCGACAATTGGCGGCATGATGAATGGGTTTCTGCCACCGACAATTAATCTGGATGAACCTGACCCTGAATGTGATTTGGATTACGTGCCAAACAAAGCACGTCTCGCCGAAATCAAAACCGCCTTGTGTAATTGCATCGGTTTTGGCTCGAAGAACTCCGCGATAGTCGTCCGAAAATTCGAAAACTAAAAATCACCATGACAAACGAAGAAGCCTTACAAACCTTTTCTGATTGTGGAGCCTTGCTCACAGGACATTTTTTGCTGACCTCCGGCCTGCACAGCCCGCGATACCTGCAATGTGCACTGGTCTTGCAGCATCCGGCTATCGCAGAAAAACTTTGCGCCGCACTCGCAGCCAAGGCGCAGGCAGATGACCGCATCGGCCAGATTGATTTGGTCGTAGCGCCTGCGCTCGGCGGTGTGATCGTCGCCCACGAAGTCGCCCGCGCGCTCGGCGTTCGCGCCCTATTCACCGAACGACAGGAATCGGGGATGACATTGCGGCGCGGCTTCCAAATTCAGCCGGGCGAACGCTGCTTAGTCGTCGAGGATGTCGTCACCACTGGCGGATCTACACGCGAAGTGATCGAAGTTGTGCGTGCCCTTGGTGGCGTCGTGGCAGGCGCAGGCTCACTGATTGATCGCAGCGGCGGCGCTGTGGATTTAGGCGTGCCGCGCCACGCTTTGGCCGTGCTGGAAGTTCCGACCTACAAGCCTGAAGAATGTCCGATGTGCAAAGAAGGAACGACGGCAATCAAACCCGGCAGCCGAAAATGAGACAGAGAGATTGAGGGAAAGAGAGCCGCCGCAATTGCCAGTCTCGCTGTCCCTCCTTCCCTCAATCTCTCTGTCTCTCCTTCCCTCAATCTCTCTGTCTCTCCTTCCCTCCCTCTCGAACTCGCTCCCAACTCAATCCAAACCGCAACAGGTATTTTCGCAGCCGATCTGCGTCATTCACGGTTTGTTTGCGATCTCGTGAAGAGTGAAAAAGTTTGCGACCGGCTTCGGAAAGACTGCGCGATGATTGGCAAACCTTGATGACACTTTCAAGCTGCATCCGATCAAACAAATCCAAATCATCCAACGCGTCCTGATGAAGATGTTGTTCCAGGCAACTGAGTTGATTGTTCGTCCGGGGCTGCTGCCACGATTCCTGCAAGCGTTCGATTTCTTCCTGTACGACTTCGACTGAAATCCGCCCGCCTTCGGCCAATGTTGCCATCCGAATAATCGCACCATTCAAATCCCGAAAGTTGCCATTCCAACTTGCATCAGGAGACGTGGCAAATTTCAGGAAACGCGTTAACGCCTCCCGGCTAAAGGTCACGCGTCTGCCATTGCGTTCGGCGAATTGATCCAGCTCAAATTGCAAATTCGGCTCAATGTCTTCTTTGCGCTCGCGCAGTCCGGGCAGGCAAAACGTCCAAAGATTGATACGCGCCAACAAATCTTCGCGAAATTTCCCTTCGCGCACACGGTCAGACAAATCGCGATTCGTGCCTGCAATGAGTTGGAAATCGCTTTTGACTTCCTTGTCGCTGCCCAGCGGCAGGAACACTTTGTCTTCGAGCGCGCGCAGTAACATTGCCTGTTCATCCAGCCCAAGCTCGCCAATCTCATCCAAAAACAAAACGCCGTTATTTGCCGCGCGCAAATGTCCATCCCGATTATTGATTGCACCTGTGAATGCGCCTTTGACGTGGCCGAACAACGAAGACATCGCCGCATCGCCGCGAATCGTGGCGCAGTTCACTTCGACAAATGCGCCGCTCATCTGATGCCGTGCTTTTTTGAGGGCGTAAATGCGTTTCGCCAGCCGCGACTTCCCTGCTCCGGTTGGCCCCATCAGCAACAACGGATCACGCGAAGCGATTGCAACTTGCTCAATGCGCGCAATCAGGCGGTTGAATTCTTTGCTGCGTGTTTCAATGCCGGATTTCAGGAAGGAAGTGGCTTCTTTCTGCTCCTGCTGAAAACGCGCGGCAAGAAAGTCGTACTTCGATAAATCCAAATCAATGATGTTGTACGTGCCTGGGTCGCTCAGCCGATGTTTGCGATATTTTGGCGGCGAAGTCTGGATCAATCGCGCAGGCAGATGACGCGATTCGGTCAATAAAAACAGGCAAATTTGTACGGTGTGCGTCCCCGTAGAAAGATGAATCAAATAATCTTCGCTCTCTGGCTTAAAGCGATAGCCACGCACAAAGTCGTGCAGTTGCCCATAGACTTCGACAAAATCCCACGCATCTTCAAACTGCACCGAATGCAGATGCACTTCGGTCTCAGGAGAAACATCACGAATATCACTAACGATTTGTTTGGCGAGTTCACGGTGACTCGGCTGAATAAGCAACTCAAACCGATGCACCAGCAAATCTTCGTGCGAGACCAAGGCAATTGTCGGACGCCATTTTTCCCAGCGTGCCGCCCCCTTGCCTGCATCTTTCTGAATCCCTAATAATCCGATGACAACTGTTTTTTTCTGTGGCATACGAAGACAAAGACATTCTTACCGCTGCAACGAGGCGCAATTTAACTTCATTGCCGCAGGGAATGTAAATTCACTGGACTCAAGCCAAGGATATTTTTCTTGTTCGGATTGAAGAAGGAAGGTAGCTATTGATGCTCAAAAGGCAGCGAAGCCTGCCCATTTTAGGTTGATGGACAGGCTTCACGTCAGAGTTTAGCGCGTTACTTTGTAGGGGCGCATCATGTCATTGTCTTCGTGTTCCAGCATATGACAATGTGTGCCTGCCTCTAACATTTCCACCAAGGTTAGCGTTCTCGTTTTGACAGAGGGCGTAAGAATCTGAGGCCGCTCTCCCAGCGTGCTGCTGCATTTTCTGCCAGCAGACAAAAGCATTCCTGCGCCAGCCAAAGTGCTGGTCTTCAGAAAACTTCTACGGTTTTTCATAGATAACCTTTTCTTTTTGTAGTTATTGGAAGAACACCAGAAAGGCTGCCGGACTTTCTGATCGGGTTGTCAGTATCTTTTTAGGAACAACACCATCAATATCACATCAGGCCAGCGCGTAATTCACGCCAGAACTTCCCTGACTTCAGCAAAATTCTATTTCAATTGATGACCGCAGCCTGAACGGTATTACGTGTGCGGCAAAAATCTGCGGGCGCAGAAATACAAAGCGGCTACCTGAACATAAGATGGACAGCAAATTATATTCCCGACGTTCCCCTGAACAAGGCTCAGCAGCAAAGCCTTTTTTGAGGTTCGGCCAATTTCGCTGCCTGATGTGCCTTGAATAAAGGCGTTTTTCATCGTCGTCAGGTCGCAAGCAAAAATTGTTGGAGGATATTTTTTTTCGCGTGACGGGTGGGCTTCGTTCATTAGTAGCCCGCTTCACCGGCAGGCGAGTTGCCAGACTGGCAACAAGCTTGCCAGTCATTTCCGGCTTAACCTGCTGGATTTTGTAATCAGTACGATTGATGCGCGAAAGAGGTCAGTCCCTCCAGCTTTCGTGCTGCTACAAGCCTACTTGCAGTTCGCTGCGATCTGCCTACGCTACCGAGCAAAATTCGGTCGGAATCAATCAGGTTTGGGATCAGCCGGAAAAAGAGAACTGGCTAATTATTTGCCATTCGGCCTCCACCGCTTTCGGCGCAGTTCGCATAAAACCCTAATAAATAAAGCCTTTTCGACCAATATCCTTCCGTTGCAAGGTCAGGAATAGGACTTGCCAAACAGGACTCGACCGATACTTAGCATGTGCCGTTCTCACGCTTCGACTAACAGTCGCCCCACGCACTATGGTCGAGAAGAGAAAAGCCATCGCAAAGTAATATCCAACGAAGTTGCCGCGCATTTCTCCATCTCGAATGGCGAGATGTATCAAAAGCCAGCGGCACCAATAATTACCGAAAACTACTGCTGAAAAACGATATGAAAAAAAAAGAATCTTTTCTCACCCTGAAGCACATCAAGCTTTGGACTACAGCGTGTATTACCATCTTGATGTTCACCGCCCTCATTATCAACTGGCGAGCCTCGGCCCAAATCTTAGGCGGAGATGCGCCACGTGCGATGGCTCCGCTCCGCTCAGTGAAAGTACCAGAGCCAAGCGATCTCGCCTCGTACGTGCAAAACAAATCTGCGGCCATTGCACTCGGCAAAGCTTTGTTTTGGGATATGCAGGTCGGCAGCGACGGCGTGCAATCCTGTGCCAGTTGCCATTTTCACGCAGGTGCAGACAATCGCACCAAAAACAAACTAGCTCCGGGTTGCGTACACTGCCCGACTGGCCCGGATGGCTTCAGCTTCGGCGGCCCAAACTATCAATTGCAATCAAGTGATTACCCCTTTCATAAATTGTCTGATCCGAGCAATCGCTATTCAGCTGTGCTTTGGGATCGGAACGAGATCACTTCATCACTTGGTGTTTTCAACACAAACTTCATTGATATTTTGCCGGGAAGCGCTATAGACAAAACGCAGGTCGCCTACGACAAAACCTTCAATGTGGGTGGCAATAACGTGCGACGCGTCGAGCCACGCAACACGCCAACCGTTATCAATGCCGTTTTCAACTATCGCAATTTCTGGGATGGACGCGCCCACAATGAATTCAACGGCATCAATCCGTTTGGCGACAGTGATCCCAACGCTCGCGTATTGAAAAATAGCTTGCTTGGTTTATCTGCCGTGAAAATCAGCCTGAAAAACTCATCGCTGGCTTCACAGGCAACAGGCCCCGTGTTGTCAGATTTAGAAATGTCTGGTGCGGGGCGCTCTTTTCCAAAGGCAGGGAAAAAACTGCTCAGCCTGACTCCTCTGGCAAAACAAGCCGTAGCGGTTGATGACAGCGTGTTGGCAAGCTATCGCGCCACGTCAGGCAAGGGCTTGAACAAAAGCTATAAAAACCTGATTGAAGCAGCGTTCCGCTCAGAATGGTGGAACTCGACGAAACGAGTTTCGCTGAATGCGAATGGCACACCCGCGATTGGCTCATCAGGCGAGTATTCGCAGATGGAATACAATTTTTCGATGTTCTTTGGTCTTGCTGTACAGCTTTATGAAGCAACTCTTGTTTCTGACCAGACGCCTCTCGACAAATATTTGGAAGGTAACACCAGCGCTCTCACTGAGAACCAGAAATTAGGAAAGCGTATTTTTGAAGGCAAAGGAAACTGTACGGCTTGTCACGACGGGCCGGAATTTTCTGACGCGACAGTGGGCGGTGTTAGCAACGACCGTACGGAATTTATGAAGATGGCCGATGGCGGCTATGCCACCTACGATGATGGTTTTTATAACATCGGCGTGCGTCCGACGAAGGAAGATTTAGGCGTCGGAAACAAAGATCCGTTCGGCAAACATTTATCCTTTTCGCGCAGTTCAGCATCTGGCCGCGTGGCAGTGGATGGCGCTTTCAAAGTACCGCAATTGCGCAACGTTGAATTGACCGCTCCGTATTTCCACAATGGAGGCCAGTTCACGCTCAATCAGGTGGTGGAGTTTTATAATCGCGGCGGAGACTTCCATGAACTAAATATCGGGAATCTTGATCCTGAAATTGAGAACCTGGGATTATCTGCGGCTGAACGCAACGCAGTGGTAGACTTCCTGAAAGCGCTAACAGATGACCGCGTGCGGTATCATCAGGCACCGTTTGATCATCCTGAGCTAATCATATCTAACGGACATCCGGGAAATAATTATTCTGTCACGAGTGATGGCAAGGGCCAGGCTGTAGACAGCTTCTTTACCTTGCCAGCCATTGGCAAACGTGGCGGCGGTTATGAAACAGTGCAAACCGTCACTGAAACTCGCTACCGGACTGAAACCAAATGGGGCATCACAGGATACTTCCTTTTACTCCCAATTTATGGATGGGTGAACACACAAATTCCCTATCAGGTCACAGTCACGAAGCCTGTCTGGACACCGCAGGCACCAACAAAACCCTTCTTGCAGTAGATAGAATCATTTTGTTACTCCCTTGATGAGGCTGAGCCGTTTGGCTTGGCCTCTTTTTTATTATTGCAGGTTGCTGGAGGAAAAAAGAATTACCGCAAAAGCGCAAAGGCACAAAGAATCTGATTGAATGATCGTTCTTTGTGCCTTTGTTTTTTGATGCCTTGCGTTGCAATCCGCTACTTCACTTCGATTTCCGCGCCCAGCAATTGAAATTGTGCGGGCAATGGCTGTCCTAATTTAATGGCTTGCTCGCCGTTGATAAAGGAGACCGCTGTCTTTCCCGCTTTCAATCCGGCAAATTCCAAAATCAATAATTGCCCCTCAGCAGGCACCGGAGCTTGATTCGCGCCCTGTTGTACTTGCAGGCTGATTTTGCCATTGTCTCCTTGCGGAGTCATGACAGCTTGTTTGCCCAGCAATGCTCCATTTTGAATGCTCTTGAGTTGCAGCACGGATGGGTCATAGCCCAGTGAAACGACAGCTTCGCTAATCTGTACGCTGCCGGAAATCGTGACAGCCAGATACATACTTTCGTTGACAGCGGCGACGACAATGCTGGGCGTCAAACTCAAACTAACCACAGAGCCAGGATTCGCGGCGTTGGGGTCAGTGGCCGGAACCGGATTTACAACAGGTTCCGCTTCGCGACGCGGCGGAACATTGTTGCCGGAAGCTGTCGCGACAAAGCTACTGTTATTTTGGGTCAGGCTGCGATTTTGCCGTTCTTCTTCTTCCACACGGCGCAGCAAATCATCAACCGAAGCTGCTACGCCTGACAGCATGCTGCCGCCTGTCCGCGCACGATAATCCTGTGGGCGAATGGTCGTAGCACGAACAACGTGTGGCGTCACAGTAATCACGATGTCACTCAAACTGCTTTCTTCTTGCGGCGTGCTGAATAAGCGCCCCAAAATCGGCACCATCCCAATGACCGGGATACCAGAGCGTGAATCGCCTTTGGTTTCCTGCTTCACGCCCGCCACGATGGCAGTCCGTCCATCCATCACGCGCGCAATCGTCGTCAAGGCACGCTGCGAAAAACTGGGCGTAAGATTTGTCCCCGCTGCCGCAGATTCCACGCTGCTGGATTCAAGTTTCATTTTGATTTGCACCCAACCTTCGTTGTTAACGGTGGGCGTGACATCAATGATCAATCCGACATCGCGATATTGAATGCTATCAAAACTGCCTGAGCCAAGTGTCGAGGTTGTCGTTGTTCCTGTCGCTCCGGTGGGTGTACTGAAGCCGGGAACAAACGTGGAGCCAATTCGCACTGGTACACTGCGACCGACCTTCGTTTGATTTTGTTCGCCATCAAGGGCGTGAATTTGCGTGCTTGCCAGCAGCTTGGAATTGGATTTTGATTTGAGTAACGAAAGCGTTGACGGTGGCAAGCCGATGATTGTTCCAAGCCCCGCCGTCGCTGTTTGCCCGGCAATGGCCGTAATTCCGGCTAAGCCGATGCCGCCAAGATTTCCCAGCGAACCAGAATTTACCGTGTTTGTTACAGGATTCCCGTTTCTGTCTACGCCCACATTTGTCGTGACCGAAAGCGGCGCGGTTGCAAGCTGATTACCAATCGCCAGCGACGTGCTGCGGGTGACTTCATAAATATCCACATCCACCAAAACTTCGGCGCGGTTTTTATCAATGCTGTCGAGCAATTCCTGCACGATTTGCAAATTCGCGGGCGTATCACGCACCACCAGCGCGTTCAGATTTTTGACCACCAGCACCTGCCGCTGTTGCCCAATCACAGATTGCACCAGCGTGCGCGCTTCATTCAGGTCGGCGTTGCTCAAATAGAATGTCTTGAACATCAATTGCTCAAACCGTTGGCGATTTTGTGGATTGTCCTGATAGATCAGAATGGTGCGGTGATCGGTGCGCTCAAAGGTATGTTTGGTTTGCAGCAGAATTTGATCCAATGCCTTGCCGAGCGAAACGTTTTCGAGTTTCAGGCGAAACTTTGGTTCATCCCGGAACGATTCATCAAACATGACATTCAGCCCCAGATTATTGGCCATGACTTCAATGACCTGACGCAGATTGGCGTTATTGAAATAAACCGTCTGATTATTTTTGGGATTGCTTGAAACGCTGATCTGGCTGTTGCCGGAATCAGCTGAATTGCCCGCCCCTTGGACGAGAGCGCGTGTTTGCTGAAGCTTTGTTCGTGCCTGCTCGTTCGTGGCGTCAATCGAAACAGCCCGCTGATAGGCGCGCAAGGCTCCGGCAAAATCACCTTGATTCGCCAGCCCATCGCCCTGTTGAGTTAATAAAATTGCGGCGTTTTGGGCGGCGCGTTGCGCGTGCAGACGATATTCAGGATTGTTTGGTTCAGCCGTCATCGCAACTGTAAAGTTTTGGAAGGCTAAATCCCATTGCTGCTTTTCTTCATACTTTAGGCCAGTAGCAAAGCTTTTCCGCCCTGCCCGGCTGCTTACGGATTCTGTAATCGGTGCCTTGGCCGACCAGCTTTCGATCTTGCCCGATTGCTTCCAGGCCTGTGTCAAAGCCCTATTTTCGTTGGCGGGCATCGTTTGGCTTGTTTCGGCTGATCCTTTTGGAGCGGGACCAACAGGGCTTTTCTGGCTGGCGATGTCTTCGGGAACAAGGTTAAGAATAATGGCATTTTTATCACGATCAAGGGCGTAGCGTAATTTTCTTGAGGTGAAAAAAGTAATCCTCAATCCATCACCAGCTCTTGCCACCTGCAAACGCTCCAGGCCCGTACGGTGCATTTGGGGCGTTAACAATTGATTGTAGTCCGTACCCGCTTCACGTGCATTTTTCAGGCCAGGTAAATCCACGACAATTCGTTCCGGCGTTTGCAGCGCGACCACCGAAAATTGTGGTGCCGTGCCATCCAATTCCAAAACGACAGTGATTGCATCTTCCTCTGAGCGCAATTGGATATTCAGCAATTGCTGTGCTATTTCTGCCGTTACCAATCCTCCCGCCCAAATCTGAGAATGGATCAGGCTCAGCAGGAGCAGGAGAAGCAAAGCGGCTTTGCCCCTTTGCTTCACTGTACTCACCGTTTTCATCATTTGCATATCCCACATCCAGATAACTGCTTATTCTCCTCCTATTGCCAGAGGGAAAATGCTGCGCAAGAAACTGCTCAATGGATCGAAAATGATTCTGCCATCCACAAAACCTTCACCACTGGACAACGAAGTCCCATCGGCAAAAACAATGCCTTCAGCCAGCGTATTTCCATCAGCCATGATGGTTCCATCGGCAAAGACAATGCCGGAATTGCTGGCAACGCCATTGATGACCAAATCTGACCGCAACACAGGCGCGCCATTCAAATATGAAATCGCATCCGTCGGAAGGACACCCTGCCGATACATCCCCTGCCAGTTTGTCATCAACCGTGCGCCGTGAAAAAAGCCATAACGATGAATTACAGCCTGGCTCCAATACGCATTCTTTCCCGCAATGAGGCTTGCCTGTACCGAAGGTAGCGAAGACCGCAGCAGCGCATCTCCATTTTTCAGCAGGGAAACATCCGTTCGGATGGCTTTGGCCAAACTAACGGCACCATGTGCATTGATTTCGCCTGCACCTTGTTCCAGCGTATTGAAGCCGGGCAATTGTTGTGCGCTATACATCAAGATGGATTTCACCAGACTGGGGGGAAGATTCGGGTTCGCCTGCAACATCAGAGCAATCGTCCCCGACACCACCGGAGCCGCCACCGAAGTACCACTGAGTTGCATCACACCAACGATCTTTGTTCCCAGAAAGCTACTGCTATTGGGATAAATTTTCAGGCTGGGATTTTGCTGAACCAAAACATTGTCGGGAGAGCCAAGCGACATTGCGCCACTTAAGCGGTTCCCCGGCGCAACAATTTCGGGCTTGATCAGGTTGTCGTAGATTTTCGTTCCGGTGTTGTCAACCACATACCCGCGTGTTGGCCCACGTGAGCTGTAAGTCGCAATTGAATCATCCGAGCGCGCATCCGTTCCCTGTGTGTTCGTCGCGCCAACCGTGATGACAGAGGGTTCGATTCCAGGCGAATTAATTCCGCCATAGACTTTCCTTCCCTGAATGTCCTTTCCGTAATTTCCAGCCGCAGTAACCACGACAATTCCAGCATCGAAGGCGCGGCGTGCAGCCAGGCAAAGGGGGTCTTTTTTATAGCTGTCCAAAACCGGAGCGCCCAGGCTTAGATTGATGATGCGGATGTTGTAGGCCGCCTTGTTACTGATGCACCAATCAATCGCGGCAATGACATCGCTGGTTCTGCCGCTTCCGTATTTATTCAAAACCCGCAGATTGATGAGCTGTGCGCCGGGGGCGATTCCGGTGAAACCTTCATTCAGAAATCCATTACGCCCGCTGATCAGGGAAGCGATCATTGTTCCGTGACCAAACGGATCGTTGATGCTCGTCTCAAAGGGCACAAAGCTTTTTCCATAAACTACGGTTGATTGAGTGCCGAGTTTGAGCACAGTCAGGTCACCAAGCAAAAGTGGCTTTGAAACACTAATCAGATTGCGGTTGAGCAATTCGTGCGAGCTGTCAACGCCGCTATCAATTACGGCGATGCCAATGCCGCTCCCATCATAGGAAGAAAGTAATCCCGCCAGAGTTTTCGCCGCTGCCGCCCCTGTCGTGTTTTCGAGATGTCCGGTTGAGGTCACAGGGCGATCCGGGCTGATGTAATCAATGGTCGAATCACTCAGCAATTGCGCCACTCTCTGACGCGGAATTTCGATCACGACTGTGCCGGTACTGCGATTCACCTGTCGCATCCGCCCACCTAAACGAGCAATACGTTCGGCGGTGTTGTTGGCATTGGCAAGGGATGCAGAGTTAACGATGAGTCGTTCAATTTTAGTTTCTTCTTCTTTGGATTGAGGGGCTTCGATTTTACTCAATAAATCAGTGGCCATGCGTCGGTGCAATTCTCCGCGACGGCCCTGAGCAAATTCGCGGAGTGTTTGCGCAAGGCTGAAAATAGGTAATAGGCAAACAATTCCGATAATCGTAATCAGGTACAAGAATCTCCAATTTGTTTTTATCGTCATACTTTCCATCCTGTTACCGTTCCCCATTTCTCGTGCGTGCTTTCACCCTTTATCCATATATTTCTAATCATCTCCAATCTCCTTTTTTCGCTGTTCTTTAGCAGGCTTTTTAGAAAGCCCTCAATCATCACAATAAGGTGAATATTCCGCGAAAATTTAGAACCGGGATGAAATTGCAACTATCTCCATCCATACGCCGCGTGGTGTTGGCTGAACAGTGTCACTAAAGGCGTGTCTTGAAGTGGGAGAAGTCTGTATGCTGAAGGGCAAATCTGAAAATATTGGTGACGATGACAGAAGCAACACTGCGACGATGAGCATCTCAGCAAAGCTGCAACGGATACAGCAATTGCTGACCAACTGTGAATTTATTGCCGCAGCTACCCAATGCGAAGCAGCATTGACAGCCGATCTTTCGCCCGAAGATGAAGCAGAACTTCGCTGCCTTTGGGCCGAAGCGCTGGAACACGGTGCCTGTTTTACCAAAGCGATTCAAGTCTTATTACCATACGAAAATAAAGCGCTACTCTCATCGCTCCCACAAACATCGCAATGCCGCGTCGAGTATCGTTTAGGGGCAGCTTACGGCGGGACAACAGACATTCCAAAAGCGATTTCGCAAACGCGGCTAGCCTTGCAACAAGCTCAAAAATACGGCGTGCAGGACGTTGAGCATCAGTGCTTGATCCTGATGAGCGTGCTGTTTCGCAAGCTCGGCGAATTACATATTGCACAAACTTATTTAGAGCCCATCCTGCAACCCCCCACTGGCATCGCCCCGGAGATCATCGCGCAGGCGTACAACAATTTCGGCATTATTTGCACGTTGGAAGGCAAGTGGGATGAAGCGCGGCGCGCCCTGATCACCGCGATTGATGCCGTTTGCGAAAAAGATGCACCGCTTTTACGCGGCAGTCTGGATGTCAATCTGGCCGCAGTGGTTTCGTTGCAAGGCAAGATGCGCGAAGCCAAAGTCCTGTTGGAACGCGCATTACCACAACTAATTCGCGCCCGAAATCCACGGCTGATTGCAAACGCCCGCTCCAATCTTGGTTTCAACCTGCTCCGCCTCGGCAAAATCCCTCAAGCCAAAGCAACGTTGCAAGCGGCCTTGAAAGAAGCTCAATCCTGCGAAATCAATTTGATTGTGGCGAGCACGCTGGAAACGCTGGGCGAATGTCACTCGATTCAGGGAGACTTCACCAAAGCCGAAGAACTGTTACAGCAAAGCCTCGAAATGCTGACGCAGATGCGGGTGAGTTTCAATAAGGCCCACGCGCTGCGCACCTATGGCCGCCATTTGTTATTGCAGGAACAGTTTGCCGCCGCCCAACAGGCGTTTGAGGAAAGCCTGGTCGTAGCCCAACAATCCTCTGACCCATATGCGCAGGCCGAAGCCGAGCTATACCTGATCGAAGCATTGCTGGCACAAGGCGAATTCCAAACTGCTCAATCACTATTTCTTTCAATCAAAGAAAAAATTGAAAAGCTTGATAGCCTATATGTCCTGGGTCATTTGTGGGAAGTCGCGGGGTATCTGGCTCGGCACGAGCAGGATTTTCTGGAATGTATTCGACGCTTCAAACAAGCCTGCTCCATTTGGGAAGTCGTCGAAGAGCCGTATCGCTGTGCCAGAATGCGTTACCACATCGGATTAAGTTACGAAGCCCTGGGCAATACCGAACGAGCAGAAAAATATTTCAATTTGGCGCATCAGACATTTCAGATTGTGGCGGCCCATCCCATGCTGGAGCGAACAACGCAGGCATTACAGCAGGTTGCAAATCAACCCGCACTGGCCACACCCGTTCCCGCATTAACCACACGTCTGGTTGATTGTCTGAAATCGCTGACGGAATCCCTGCGAAACGCAGACATCGCCTTGCCCGAATTCACGCGCTTGTTACACGATGATTTCTCAGTCGCCCCCATTGTCGTATTTCGGCAGGAAGACGAACAGCATTTTGTGCCGCTGGCGTATAAGGGCTGTAACGCCAGACAAGCGCACGAATTGTCGTCACGACTCGTGGCAGATAAGAAAAGAGCGGAGGAATACATCAGTAAAATTTCTCTCCACCAGAATCAGGTCTGCTGGTTATATCTGAAACGCAACACGTCCGAACTAACTGATTCGATGCTGGAATTATTCGTCTGGCATCTGCGCACCATCCTAACGCAAATCAGTTCCTTATCTGATTTAAGCGCTATCGCTTCCACATCGAAACAAAATGAGCTGTTGCCGATGGCCGACCTGATTTATTGCAGCGCAGCAATGCGTCAGATTGTTGAGCAGGCCCATCGCTTAAGCCAAAGCAATATCAACGTGCTGATCACAGGTGAATCCGGCACAGGAAAAGAATTGGTAGCCCACGGTATTCATTTGCTCAGTCAACGAGCGAACAAGCCGTTTGTGCCTTTCAATTGCGCAGCGGCCCCGCGCGAACTGCTGGAATCGCAAATTTTCGGGTATCGGCGCGGCGCATTTACCGGAGCCAATAACAGCTTTTCCGGCGTGGTTGGAGCAGCGGCAAATGGCACATTGTTTCTGGATGAAATCGGAGACTTTGCATTAGAAATGCAACCCAAACTCCTGCGTTTCATTCAATCCGGCGAAGTCCAGAAAGTTGGCGAAGCAACGCCCAGTTTTGTTGATGTGCGGCTGATCGCAGCAACCAATTGTGATCTGGAAAAAATGGTTGAATCCGGGCGGTTTCGGGCCGATTTATACTACCGACTAAATGTCATTCGCTTTCATCTGCCCCCGCTGCGCGAACGGCGCGAAGAGATCGCCCTACTGGCCAACCACTTTTTGCGCCATTACAGCGCCGAGATGCAGAAAGAAGATATTATGCTGATGCCTGCGACGATCATCGCCCTGGAACAGTATGACTGGCCGGGCAATGCTCGCGAATTGGAAAGTGAGTTGCACCGCGTTGCCGCCCTGTTGCCTTCCGGCTCCAGAGTCGCGCCGCATCATCTCTCCACCAATATCAATAAACTGAAAACTCCCTCCGTAAACGTATCCGCCCCTGACCTGGCCAACAGAACGCTGGCACAACTACTGGACGAAACACAACGATCCATCATCAGCAATGTGCTGGAAAAAACCGGCTGGAATATTTCGCGCGCCGCGAAGGAACTTGGCATTTCCCGCTTCAGCCTGCGAAATATGATGAAGCGGTTCAATCTATCTACAAACTAAATTTGGTGTACTGCAAACATCTTGTTTGCAGCTCTGAAATAGTGGAACAGAGAATTTAGGGAAGCTGCAAACAAGATGTTTGCAGTACACCGATCCTAGAATAAAATCTAAATTCTTATTATTAATTCCTCTAACTTTCCCATCTTTTATATTCCCCCTTTCTCGCCCCTCCGAAGAATCTTCTTTCATATCAGCACTTTACACACTCGCATTATAATAAGCCCCGCTTTGGCACGCGTCTCGCACTATCTATCAGCGTCGGAGAAAGCAACGGCCTCAGCCATTGGGAATCAGCAAGTTCCTCACCTCCGACCGCAAATGTATGACAGGCGGCTCGCCTGTCTTGCAATTTCAGAACGGATAAAGAATGACAGGCGAGCCGCCTGTCGTACATTTTCAACGGGAGATCACGCGTTATGGCAAACAAGAACTTATTTCAGACGATTGCTGGCAAGTTGTTGCCGAAGACCGATGCCGTGAACGAAGCGCGCGGTCAAGCCTACGCCTTCACGCCAAAGCATCAATTAGCGCAGTACGCGGCGACTGGCTGTTTGAATACGACCTTCTACGCCGACGCCGATGAGCAATTGGCGAAGGTCATTGAATTGTGCCAAACCATCGAGCCGGAGTTCATTGCCAAGACGGCGATCTATGCGCGGCAGCGTGGTTTTATGAAGGACATGCCTGCGTTGTTGTGCGCAATATTAGCTGTGCGCGATGTGAAATTGTTGGAAGCCATCTTCCCGCGTGTGATTGACAACGGCAAGATGCTGCGCAACTTCGTGCAGATTTTGCGTTCGGGTGTGGTCGGTCGGAAGTCGCTCGGTTCGGCCCCGAAGCGGTTGATCCGCGAATGGTTCGACGCGCGCGATGACGAAGCGATCTTCAAGGCCTCGATTGGTGCGGCTCCGTCGTTCGCGGACATCGTGAAGATGATTCACCCGAAGCCGACAAACAAGAGCCGTGAAGCGTTGTTCGGTTACTTCATCGGTCGTGATATCAACGCCGACGAATTGCCTGCGTTGGTGAAGCAGTATGAAAACTTCAAGCAAGGTGATCGTTTGGAAATGCCGAATGTGCCGTTCCAGATGTTGACTTCGCTGGATTTGAGCAAAGCCGAATGGACGCAGATCGCCCGTACCGCGCCGTGGCAAATGACGCGGATGAACCTGAACACCTTTGTTCGTCACGACGTGTTCGGTCAACCGGGATTGCCCGAATTGATTGCAAACCGCTTGCGTGACGAACAAGCCATCAAGAAGGCGCGCGTGTTCCCGTACCAGTTGATGACGGCGTACACGAACGCCAGCAACGACGTGCCGATGATCGTGCGCGAAGCGTTGCAGGACGCGATGGAAATTGCGATCAGCAACGTTCCCACGATTGACGGGAAGGTCTATGTCTTCCCCGACGTTTCGGGTTCGATGCAATCGTCGGTGACGGGTTACCGCAAGGGCGCAACCAGCAAGGTGCGTTGCATTGACGTAGCGGCTTTGGTCGCGGCGGCAATCCTGCGCAAGAACCCGAATGCCGAAGTCATTCCGTTCTCGGACGATGTTGTGCCGTGCCGTTTGAATCCGCGTGACAGCGTGATGACGAACGCGCAGAAGCTGGCAAACCTGCCTTCGGGCGGAACCAATTGCAGTGCGCCGTTGGCAGAGCTGAACAAGCGCAAGGCGAACGGTGATTTGATCGTCTATGTTTCGGATAACGAATCGTGGATTGATACAGATTACTACGGTCGTTTCGGCGGCAGCGCGACGAAGACGATGTTGGAATGGGCGAAGTTTAAGTCGCGTAACACGAACGCTCGTTTGGTGTGCATTGACATTCAACCGAATGCCACGTCGCAAGCCAAAGAGCGCGTAGACGTGATGAACATCGGCGGCTTCTCGGATCAAGTGTTCGAGGTCATCGCCGAGTTCGCGGCAGGCCGCTTGAACGCCGAACACTGGATTGGCGTAATTGAAAACGTAACGGTTTAGTTTCGAGTTTTGGGTTTCGAGTTTCGAGTGATCCGCGAAACCCAAAACGCGAAACGCGAAACTAAATTGAGGCCGAATGCTGCTGTGACTACATCATCTCCAAAATGAACCTGTGTCTCAGCAATTTCTTGTCGGCCTTTTGCATTGATCTTTGAAAATAGAAATGTACTGCAATCATCTTGATTGCAGCGCCGACGTATTCGTTTCGGAGGAGCAAACAAGATGTTTGCTCTACAGTCTATCTGGCGAATGCTGGTCGGGAGTACATTGGTATCAGCGGGTTCGATCCCCGCCTCCTCCACTCAACTTCCGGGGGAGAACTCTCACCGATTTTGTCGCCATTTAATTTTGCGACGAATGCCGATGGAACTACATCACCTTTTAAGTGTCGAGGTCGCGGGTGCAACTCCCGCCTGCTCCAACAATCTTGCGGGGCAGTAGCTCAGTAGTAGAGCGCGAAACGTTGTTTCGTCAAATTCTTGTCGTCGCATTTTCACTTCGGCGCGAATGCAGTTGGAAGTACATCGTTGCAAGTTCGACTCTTGTCTGCCCCTCCAAATTTATGGGGCAGTAGCTCAATGGGTAGAGCAAGTCTTTCGACGCCCCTTGTCGCGCTGTTGTTCTTTTGCCACAGAGTGGCATCTGAGTTTAGGCAGGTCATTTATGGCCTGTTGTGAAGGCAGAAGATTTTGCGTCGCGTGAGCGACGATTGATTGCGCGTGAGGGATTCAATCGTCCCGCTGGGACGCGATCAAATACCGGCTACCTCTCACAGGCCATAAATGACCTGCCTAAATTCAATCGTCCCGCTGGGACAAACGCGGAGGCAGCCTCGTCGCTGTTTCTTTCGACCGGAGGTAACTATGGCAACCAAATTTAATTTCGACGAAGAGTCCTTTCAATAAACCGAAACGCAAACGCGCGCGCGTCCCCGACGATTACGTCAAACCACGCAAGCGCAAGCCCGCGCAAGAAATCGCACGCAAAGAATTATGCCCGTGCGGATCAGACCGTTGGTTTCAAGGATTGTTGCCAACGACCGAGGAAGATGTACGGTTCGCTGATGGATTATGAATAGTTTCGGGTTTCGAGTTTTGCGTTTCGAGAGCAGACCGCGAAACGCGAGACAGATTTCAAGTCATCGAAGATGACAAACAATATAGCCCAGCGAGCATCGCTGGGAAGGTGAGTGACGATTCATCGCTCGCTGTAGGCGAGCAACACATTTATGGCGATTTGTTCGACGCCTTCAGCGTCGGTATCTACATTCGCAAGCTACCCAGCGATGCTCGCTGGGCTATATTGTTCGTCGCCGTTGGCGACTGAAAACAAAAACATTTGCACCAACGCGAACCACCTGATGCACAATACGCTCGCCTAGCCGAAACGGAAGAGGCGCACCAAAAACGAATATGTGCCGGTGGTCACGGATAGAGGTTGAGGCAGAACCTATAGCGGCCTGATTCGTCAGGCGGGGACAAACAAGCAAGGGAATCGCGTTATCCAAACTATCCGAACGTCGCAAGACGGTTGTCGGTTCGAGTCCGACCGCGAGCATAAGTTTTATCAAGAAGAGAGACAATTTTTCATGAAAGTCGAAACCTCTTGTTTATTTCATCTTGAGTATCATTCACAAGTTGTCAAGGAAGCTCATATTGGAGATGAGGTATGGATACAGGAAGTCATCAACGATGACTGGCTTAGTGATGTGCTAGATAAAAACCCTCGGCTAGACGCTAAGCAGAACATGGATTGGGGGCCATTCACGCATCGCCTCTTTGTTTCGATAGAAGGGACAAATAATGATGAAGATGAGCGGGTGAAAGCTGCTGAGCAGTTGATATATCAAGCAATAGTCTTGTCAAGAATTGTCAGGCCAACTCCAATACCGTCAAGTGGCGCTTGGGTTCGGACTGTATACCCTGAGTCAGGAGAGCCATATCACTTCGTGCGTGTGGACGCTGGGTTTCGCGGAAGAGCCTACGTAACAGCCCCGCGACACAAGCTAACACTTGTTGAGGATGATGCAAAGCAAATGACCGAACTTTGGGGACAGCATCATCAGTTCTTCCTTGACGAACCGCAGTACCGAAGGATCGTCCGGGCATTGATCTACTTTGACACCGCAGCACATATCTGGCTTTTAGAGCCTAGACACATTTTGCTTCACGCGGCGTTGGAGTCGCTAATCTGCACAAATCAACCGGGCAGAAACAAAGCAGAGGTGACAAAGCGATTACCTCAGCTAGTAAGTTTTGTGGATGAGTCTGAGGCAAAGGCAATTTATGATCTCTGCTGCGATTTCAAACATTCTGCTGCTCCTTTGGTACTTAGCCCTACTGATGATGGTTCTATGGATTCAGAGGACAGCGAGCGATTCAAAGCAGCCCATTTACTTTGGGATGCGTTGCGGGCTGTATTTCGTCGCTCAATTGAAGAACCTGAAATAGCAGAGGCGCTCTGCGACGTAAACAAGTTGCGGAAAAAATTTCCCGTTTAGGAAATGGAAATATTATGACCAAGAACCTTTATCAAGAAATTGTGTCTGAGCACGGCGTACCCATCAAAGCGTGGGTTAAAGGCGTCAAGATGGAAGACGAAGCCAAACGCCAACTCCAAAACATCGCCAAGCTGCCGATTGTTTTCAAATGGGTCGCCGCCATGCCAGACGTCCATCTCGGCATCGGTGCCACAGTCGGAAGCGTGATTGCGACGAAGGCTGCGATCATTCCTGCTGCCGTCGGGGTCGACATTGGTTGCGGGGTCGCTGCAATGAAGACTTCGCTCACGGCAAATGATTTGCCGGACAACCTGCGCAAGATTCGTAAGGCGATTGAGCAAGCGATTCCGCACGGGCGTACCGATCACGGCGGACGGCGCGACAAGGGTGGTTGGGGCGATATTCCGAAGCGGCAGAAAGGCGTCTGGGCGCAGTTGGAAATTGGCTACAAGGAAATTTGCGAAAAGTTTCCGAAGCTGGATCGCGGCAACACAATCAATCATCTCGGCACGCTCGGCACGGGGAATCACTTCATCGAAGTCTGCCTCGATGAAAGCGACAACGTGTGGTTTATGTTGCACAGCGGCTCACGCGGCGTGGGCAATCGCATCGGGACGTTCTTCATTGAAATGGCGAAAAGCGATATGCGTCGTCACATCGCCAACCTGCCGGACAAAGACCTTGCGTACTTTGAAGAAGGCACGGAGCATTTTGATGACTACGTTCATGCCGTCAGTTGGGCGCAGGATTTTGCGATGTACAACCGCAAGCTGATGATGGAACAAATGATTGACGCCGTCGCAGACAGCGGCGAAGTGAAGCCCTTCAAAGCCGAATTGCAAGTCGTCAACTGCCATCACAATTATGTCTCGCGTGAGGTTCACTACGGCGAAGAAGTGTTGGTGACGCGCAAAGGCGCAGTGCGAGCCGCGCTCGGCGATTACGGCATCATTCCGGGTTCGATGGGCGCGCGTTCGTACATCGTGCGCGGCCTCGGCAATCCAGAAAGCTTCCATTCGTGCAGCCACGGCGCAGGTCGTGCGATGTCACGCAACGAAGCCAAGCGCAGATTCACGACAGCGGATCACGCGAAGGCTACGGAAGGCATTGAATGTCGCAAGGATGAAGATGTGATTGACGAAACGCCTGCGGCCTACAAAAACATTGAGGACGTAATGAACGCGCAACGCGACCTGGTCGAAATTGTGCATACGTTGCGGCAGGTCGTGTGTGTGAAGGGGTAAATCTATGAGATCACTGCCCTCACCGAATTTGTCTGCCGCCGATGAAGAGCGTCTTTTGCGACTTATCAATTCGGAGCAACCGATAACTGCTGTCAAAGAACTTCGAGCTATCACAGGTTGGGGCTTAGCAGACAGTAAGAAATGGTTGGACGAAGTAGGTATTCCGCTTGCAATGCAAAAGCCGGACCTCATTCCTCCGAAGGAGGAAACGCCTTGCCCATATTGCGGATTGCCGTTGCGTACGCCACGCGCCAAACAATGTAGGCATTGCAAGCGAAACTGGCATAACGAAAACTGCTGATCGGCTCCGCCGCAGTGATGTGCGAAAAGGCGGTGCCTTTCCGTAACGTAAGAGCGTATTTGGAAATTCTGTTGTGCTTGAATAGCCCAGTCGTTCACGGCTGGGTAAGCAGCAAAAAAGAGATCAAAGCCCGATTCAGCGGGCTTATCCACTCGGCTTAAGCCTGTAGAGAAGGACGCTCAAAGCGCCCTTCTCAATCATTCCCTGCTCTTTCCCCAGCCGTGAACGACTGGGCTATTGAGAAAACATTGATCGAACAACGGGCGTAACCCAAAGGCAAACAGTGCGGGGAGTCTATGACTCCCCGCACATCGCACCGGCACAGCCGCTAAATCAAGAAATCAGGCAAGAAAGAAAGGAACAGTTATGAAATTACAAAACATCACCACGAAATTCCAGCGACCCAGCATTGAGGGTTCTGGGCCGTAGAAACGGTACGAATGTAATTTCAGAGTGATCGTATGAGCACCGAAAGCATTCGTGCCAATCCAACAATTTTTTCCATTTGGAGAAATTCAGTTTATGGATATTGGATTGTTACAGAAGCATTTCGGATTGATGGGTGCGCGTTTGAAATTTGATGAGCTTCCACCGCAACCACGGTGGGGTCGGCGACGCGCATCGGGCATTGATATTCAGTCAGATACCAAAGGCGAAGTTTTCGTCATTAACTTCGATCCTCAGCAACCAGTCGAGTACGAAGTCGTAGACCTGCAACCTGACCTGCGTCATTTGCTGTTGCTCGCGCGACGTGATGGTCGCAAAGACAAGTTTCTTTGCGGGCATGACGAACGGCACTGGTTTGTGTGTGCCGTGCCAGGCGGCAGCGTGACCAACGTCACGGCAGCGCTGGAAGCGTTACAACCGGCGGAAGTGCAGGCGGTGGTACAGCGCAAGGTCAAGCGGCGCAAGAATCAGTTGCGTCGTCGCAACGAAGCGTTTGTGCGGCAAGGGGAATGGTTTTTTGTTCCTGCCACAGATGTGGCAGTGGACGAAAAGCTGGTTCATCGCAACGAACCCATCAGTCGCGGCAGCGGCAGCAAACCGCATATGTGCCAGTTCCTGTACCGCAACGGTGGCGAGCAGGTGCTGGTATGCCGGAAGCATCCGAACGGTTTATTGGTGAAGGATTACCAAAAACTGATTGAAGCCAATCCGGCAGCAATCAATTGGGGCTGGCGAACGATGGTGCGCAACGCTGCGGTGTACGTCAAAGGCCGTGTCTGGCATCCCGATCACAAGACGATTGTCCTGGACGGATGGCATCGCGTGTTGATGAACACAGAAAACCTTGCGCCACACAGTTCGTCGGTGGTGTTTCTCGACTAAGTGAACTTATGCGAGGGATGGCGCTAAAGCAGTGACATCTCTCGCATAACCAAAGGAAAGAAGTTTATGCGATCAGATATGTCAAAAGTCGTGATCGAACGTCCACGACATAAATATTGGAAGACATTAGGTTCTGTCAAAACAGGCCAACGGATTCGTCGGTATGATGAAAATAATGAGTATGACGATTTGCCTAAACGCGAAAAATACTCAATGCATTGGCAAGGTGGGGGAAAATCAGCCGGCAAGTGTTTTTCCGATTTGATCGGCCCTCTATTACGCTATTTGCGCAGCAATGTAGGGCGTCCGTGGGACAAAGTGTACAGCGAGATGTGCGAGCATTTAGATTTTCGCAAAACCATTGGCCGACACATTTTTGAGCATGTGCAGGGCATTGTAAGCCTGCATTGTTCGATGGGTGAGGACGGCAAAATCTATGAACTCACAGGATGGCGGCCTGATCGCCCGGTAGAAGGCTTGTACGTTCACCCGCGCACGGGCTTGCTGTGTTGGAAAGGCGCTGTCGCCAGGAAGAAAAAAGTGCGGGCGCAACTTGCGGCGTTGCCTGTCACCTGTATTCCGCTCAGCGGCGATCAATATCACATCAAGCTGAACGGGATTTGGTACCTGGCAGAGTTAGCAGCGGCCTCGCGTAGCGATGTGGAATTACAGGCGGCGGGACACAAAAGGCCGGAATGGTTTGAGTGCTTCCCTTATAACCCGAAACTGAAAAAAATTGAGTATTATGGCTGGGGCGGCCCGCACAAACGCCACTACTGGATTCTGAGCAAACGACAACTCAGCGCAAAAGAACTCAAGGCAGCAAAGCTCAGCAATGACGCTGCCCAAGACAAATAACTTTATGGCCTCGGCTCTGTAAGGAGCGAAACCTTCAAAGGTGACGATGCCGCATCGTGAAAACGCGGCTCATCTGGATTTTGCCAATCTGAATCTTCGTTCTCCGCATTGACAATGCTACGAGGCCTCCCATTTTGTTTTCTTCCACGAAGCCACACGAAG
>JAFDVL010000038.1 GCA_018268995.1 Acidobacteriota bacterium
GCTTTCGCTTTGCAATGAAATGTAGCCTTCGGTCAGCAGTTTGCCGTTTTCCAAAATTTTCGGATCGTGGCCGCTGACGTTCCCGCCACCCATTTGCGGTTTTTCGTAGGACAACACTAACTCGCCATTCACAAAGTGCTTGATGCCTTCCCCGCCCCGCACTTCGACTTCAACGCGCACCCATTGATCACCATCGTACGTTTTCGATTTGGAGTTGAGGCAATGCGGCGTAAACAGTTTGCCATCCATCTCTACATTTGTCCCTGGTGTGCAAAGGTTTGCGGTCGTGCGTGGCCCTTTGCCTAATCCGCCAAGCAATTGCATTTCGATGGAAATCGGAAAGTCCTGATCTTTGCCCATCGTGTTTGGATGAGGGCTGTGCAGCATAATGCCACTGTTGCGTGTTGCCCAACCTGGCCCCCCTGGACATTGATCGCCAATGAAGTGGTATTCCACCGCAATGATGTAATAAGAGAACGGCTCTTTGTAAAAAATATGCCCAAAGCGCTCATTGAACTGGCCGTATTTTTCGTAGCCGACCTGCATCATGCCATTGGCGACGCGAAAGGTATTGCCGAAATTGTCATTCAGCGCATAGCCTCTGATTTTCGGCATCCAGTCTTTCAAGTCTTTGCCATTGAAAAGCTGTCGCCATTCTTTTTTGTCAGGATCATTCTTGGCAGCTTTTTGGGCAAAGCCCGTCAGCGAAAATAGACTGCAAACAATGATTGTTAGTATGGTGCGAAGTGATGCGGAGTAGTTGTTCATTCTGTGTCTCGTTTTGAAGTGTGAAAGTAATCCGGCAAGTTCTTTTTCGTGTCGCAAAGAATTTCCAAAATGGCTTTGCGATCTGTGGTTGTGAGCGAGGCAAAAGCCTTCTCCTGATTTTGCCCTGATAAAACCAGCCACAATTTGCGATACAGCAAATCCAGCGCAGTTTTTGGAAGCTGGTCAAATGCCGCAGTGTAAATCAGGTAACTGCATGGGTAACGAAACAGGCGGCGCTGCAAATCAAAATCGCGGAACGAACGGCCTTGTTTATCTTTGTGACCAAGTGCCGCAAATTCCTGCGCGAAATTGTTCGTTCCAGTGATCGGCGCTTCAAATGCGGCCTCATTCGCAAACAATAAATATTTCAGCAATTCATCCACCGCGTAGTTGATGCGGAATTTTGTGCTCGCATCCCATTCCCCCGTAGGTCGCTGCGCTGCTTTATCCAATTCTTCTTGCTCCTTCAAGGCAATACGCGTCTCCTGCCCCAACCAGGAAATCAGATTTTGTCCCTGTGTCTGATGCGACATCACCATCATTGCCACAATGTCGCTGTGCGGCGACAGATACCCCCTCAGGTCAACTTTGGCATCAAGACTTTTGAGATTTCCTCCTGTTAAGGCAGCGGGATCATCCAAATCAGTGTCGCCCGAAAAAAACATATTGCCCAGATGCTTTGTTGCGCCGTGCGTGCCGGTCACGTACCACCCGCCCCAACGTTCGGTAAAAGGCGAAGTATGATCCGTGATGAATGAACGCGCTTCGCCAACGCCGCTGCCTGTGGAGGCAGCATAAATCGAACGCATCAGGACGCCCGGCACAAAACGCGTGTTACCCGCCACATGGCAACCGGAACAACCAATGCCAAGTTGAAAGCGCGGTTGTTCGGATTTCTTTTGTTCGAGCACATAAAGCTCTGCGCCAAGCAGCGGATCGTATGCAGCAATCTCAATCAACTCAGCCCCGCGAATCCAGCCGACATAGACATTATCATTGAAATAAATCGCGCGGGGATTGGTGGGCGAAATATGATTCGACTGCAAACTGGTTTTAGAAAACACCAGTGTTTGCGAAGAAATTGGCACTTCCAACAATTTCAGCACAGAGGCTAAGTAGCCCGTCGTTTCAGCAAACTCAAGCTGCACATCGCCACGTTCCAGACGTTGCTGAAAACGCGCAACCACATCATTTCGTGTCAGCGTCCGGCGCGATTGTTGCGCACTGGCGGCAGAGGAAAAGATGCCATAGCCGCCCAGCAGCAGGCCCACCAGCAAAATCAATAATGGGACAAATCTTTTCATGGGATTTCGTCGGCCCGACCAACAAACAAAATGTGCAGACCGTCATTTTACAGCGAGCCAAGCAGTTTGCAATGATAGTCATATGGTGGAAGTCAGAACTTTGCGATTAAGCGAAATGATCACGCAGCAAAAAGGCTCGCTCGTCAGACGTTTCGTTCATCTGGTGATCAGCATTGCGCTGCGGCTGTTTTTTTATCGCATTCAAATCAGTAATGCTCGCATTGTTCCTTCGCAAGGGCCGCTGATCTTCGTGCTGAATCATCCGAATGGATTGATTGATCCGGCAATGGTCTTTTGCGCATTGCCCCGACGCGTATCTTTTCTGGCCAAATCCACCTTGTTTGACCTGCCAGTGATCGGTTGGATGTTGCGCGTGGTCGAAGCATTGCCGCTGTACCGGCGCATAGATCAAAACGCGAACCTGGCCAACAATCAATTGACCTTTGCCGCTTGTCACGAATTGCTCCAGCGCGGTCGCTGCATCGCCTTGTTCCCGGAAGGAATTTCGCATCGCGCACCATCGCTCCAACCCATTAAAACGGGGGCGGCGCGAATTGCTTTAGGCGTATTGTCCGTCAAAGCTCCTGACCAGACATCGCTCCAGAAACTCCTGATTATTCCCGCCGGATTGTATTACACCTCGCGCACGCCATTTCGCGGCGAAACGTTGCTGCAATTTGGCGAACCATTGGAAATCACGTCGCCCGAAACCGAGCCGAATGGCGAGCCGAAGCACGAGCAGGTACACGAACTCACCAATCGCATCGCAGAAGCCTTACGCACCGTCACATTGAATTTCACAGACATCGAAGAGCAGGATGCCGTAGCCAAAGCAGAAACCATCGTTTCTTCCGGTTATCGTACGCTGCGTTTTCAGCGGTCATTGTTGGAAGAATTCAGAACGCGCACGCAATTGATTTTGGGAAGGCGGCTAAAGCAATTGCAGATGCCAGAGCGACTGCAACAATTAGAAACGCGATTACAAAAGCACGAGCAAAACCTGCGAGCCTTGGGCTTGACCCCGGATTTGCTTCAAATTTCCAAACATTCTCGCCGCCAACTCTGGGGGCTGGCGTGGCGTGCTGGGCTACTTTTTTTGCTCTTTCCATTTGCGTGGCTGGGATTGATGCTGCACGCACCTACCTATTTGATCTGCGAAGTGCTGGCCTATTTTTTTCGCACGCACGGGCCAGACGAAGGACGATCTACCGTCAAGATTTTGGCAGCTATTGTGCTGATGCCGTTGACGTGGCTGATCATCGCAACAGGCATCTTCTTTTGGCAGAATTGGGAAGTTGCGTTGCTCGCGATTCCGGTCGTCGCGCTGTGCGGCTATGCAGGCTTGCGCTGGGTCGAAGAAGCATACGATTTGCGCGGCTGGCTGCGGGCATTGCTGATTCTGTATCAACGACGCAAGCAGTTCTTAAAATTGGTACGCGAGGGACGCACACTACAAAAAGAATTGCGTGATCTTTAGGCAACTCATGGCGTTCTAACGCTTCGCGCTATGCCACAGCAAAATCCGTGTACTGCCGCAATCTCGCTGGATGAAAGCCTAGCACAATGTCTTCGCGCGGCACGCCCGCATTCAGCAACGCCGTAGCGACCGGGCGATTCGTGCCATCATATTGAATCCAAATCTTGCCGTTGATGATGTCCAGGTGAATGATCGAACCATATACGCGACTCAAGCCCTCAAAGCCGACATCCATCACCTTGTAATGATCGCGCTCTGTATCCATCAACACTTCCGTTTCTACTTCGCTGTTGCGCGGCTTATCTTTGGCGTAATCCAGAATGATTTGTCGGACTATTTCTCGATAACTTGAGGTTTTATCCATTGTACAAACCTTATTGGTAAAGGCTGCTGCGAGTCACAACGAAATCGTTATGCTGTCTTTTATTCTTTCAGCCGACTTTATCGCACGAATGAACCTAAATTTCCAATCAGCTCGGTTCTCAATAATATCAAATCCCGCTATAGCCAAGCCTCTAATGAATCCCTCCAAATCCTTGAAATGGGATTCCAGTTCGTAAAGCAATAATTGCCCATCAAGCTTCAGTGTCCTGTTTGCCTCGCGTATGTAATCGGCAATGTTTCGCCCCATGAGTGAAAGATTGAAAATTGCGACATCCAAGCAAGCATCTTCCAACGGTGTACTTGAAAAATCACATTCAATAACAGATTCATTTATCGCAATGAAATCAAAGTTATGGATAGTATGTTTATCTGCAAGGGATTTGGAAATCAAAGCTTCGCCACAGCCGAAGTCGCCAACAACTAAATTCGAGCGTTTTTCCAACCATTTAATTGTTTCTTGATACGGAATAATCTCCCAAGTTTTGCGCGCTTCTTGATAGAGAGTGTGATATTGCATCCATTCTTCAGGGTTCTTTTGCAGCCTTTGATAGGTTGTCGAACTATAGCTGCTGTTCCAACGCGCATTCATTCGGCTAAAATCTCCGTACTTCGCATTTCGGCGTTTGACATCAGTTACATTGCTATCAGGCAAAGGCACAAAAATCCGGGGCCGCACGATTGACCGTTGCTCACCAACTTTCAGTCTATCTAGCCACCCTCTCAAATCTCGGAAGGCTTGCGCTTCAGTTCGTAATTGACCTTCTGGCATCACCCCATCAACAGCAGCGTCGGCAATTGTCTGCTTATTTTGTAATCGCGCTAATCGCCCCTCATCCCAACTCCATCGCTCATCGCCATCTTCACCGAAAGTTACAGGAAAAATAATGGTTAGTGATTCGTGAACTTGGCCCTGACGGTTCAACCGCCCTTCCAATTGCTCAAGCTCTGCACTTGTCCAAGGCGGAATATTTAGAATCAACCGATCACAAACCTTTTGAAACCCGTCAACACCTACAGCCATCGCGCTACTGGCGATAAGAACATCTGTCGAACCGTTAATGAAGCTTTCACGTCCGCTTTTGTCGCCTCCCATATGAAATCCGACAGACCATCCTTCAGCCTCAATTGCTTGTTTCAATTGCTCGACGATCCCGTCTACATAATGTGTGTAGACAATTGTTTTAGGGCGAATTTCGGAGAGGATGATTGGAATTCTGGCGCTGGTAAGAATTTGTTCCATCTTCAAAACGGAAGTCCCGTTTTCACGAATCTCATCAACCAGGTCGGTGCAATCAACAGGAATAGTAATGCGGTTAATTTTGATTTTCGGCTTTACTCTTGAGCGGATGCCGAAGCTTACAAATGCCTGATGAAGCCTCATGCAATTATTAATTGTAGCTTTCTCTCCTAAATCTGAGCGCTCAATTCCCGTCACTAACTCAACCAAACTTTTTCCTTCTCTGAGGTTGTTGATAATTGGGGTGGCGCTCATTCCTAGAACATGCAAATCAGGATTTATTTCAGCGGCATTTGTGATCAGAGCCAGAACCATTTGTCTTCTTTTTGAGGGGTCATCACTTCGCTGTTTGCAGCGGTGAATTTCATCAACAATGATCAGGTCTATTTTGTAACGCTCTAGCAACTGTCGAATATCGCTTGCAGTTGAAGGCTGCTGGAACATTTCATGGTTCAAGATTATGTAGTGATGTCCTTCTCCGACATTGATCCAATAAGGGTTGAAGCTCTTAATCGTGACTTTGCTGTCAGGGAAAACGTGCTTTATTTCAGCGTGCCAGTTATTGATCGTGTCGAGCGGGCAAACAATCACAGTCAAATTGGCATCAATGATGCGGCTACCTAAAATCCCACCAATGGTCTTTCCGGTTCCTGTCAGTGACAGATTTAGCATCCGTTTCTGATTTCTTAGACGGACCGCCGCAACCTTTTGCATTAGATTCGGTGGGGTGACTTTCCCGTCTATACGGAATGACCAGCCAAGCGGGATTTGCATATCATTAGCTTGATTATATTCATCAAGAAATTGATCTCTGACCTGCCGACCGTAACCATCATCTGAAAAATTCAATAATGCATTAACAGCGGATTGGTTTTCGAAAACTTCGGCCCAGATTCGATTTCTTCTTGAAGCAATGAAAAACTCAATGGCTTCGTCATCTGATGAAGCAACAATATTGCTGCTCAAAAACTCCAGACTCTTTTGCACGCGGATGGTAGGTAGGTCGGCAGACTCTACTTCGATTGAATCAACCGTATTTTCTGGGTTTTGAGAAGGGGGCGAGAGAATACCATGCGTGTCAAAGCCAACCTCTTTTAATTCGGCGTTTGCATCAATAGTGTCTGCTACGTCAGCGGTATTGTCTAATAATTCGGATTTTTTGCCTTGTAATACATCATGAAGTTTCTGCCCTTTGAGCTTCCCCTTGATGACGTCCTTTACAATTTTTAGCCCTTCAGCATTTTTTGTCCCTAAAACACCTGCCTGCTCAAATATTTTGTACCTCTCGGATTGCGTTAGATTTGGAATGTAATGCTCAAGACTCGCAACAAACTGGAGAATGGACTCAATCGTCCATCCTCTTCCACAAATTGGACACCCACTTCGCCCCTGCTTCCATGAACCGTTGGCAATTGCTGAAATGCTTGCTTGCCATTCGAAATTATCGAGTGGGCACTGAAACCAAGCCTTTTTTGCTGATCCGGTAGTGATTCTTGACGGATCAAGTTTCAATGCACTATTTCGACCATAATTCCAATACTTGGCAACTTCATTCGGAAATACCTCAATTAACTTATCGGCCTTTCCCCAAGCTCCAGCCTTTCTAAGATGTGTACCATTACAAACCCTGCATCCGGCATTGTCATTAGACCATTGCTGATTAACCGTTGCGGCAATTATTGATTGCCATTCATTCCCATCCTGAGGACATTTAAACCAAGCCCTCTTGTTACTTCCAGTTGTGAGTTTCTCAGGGTCTAGGCCGAGGTGCCCATTCTTCTCATAATCCCAATACTCAATAACATATCTCAAATAACTTGCTGCTAATGATGATCGCTTTTCAGGCTTTTTTGTTTTCCCAGCACAAGCAGGGCAGCCGCTTGTCCCCACTCTTTCCCAACTATAAAAGGCTATTTCTCTTGCCTTCTTTTTCCAAGAAAAGCCATCTTCTGGACATTTAAGCCAAATTTCCTGATATGTACTGCTAGCAGGCACATCTTCAGGTCTCAGATTTCCATTTTTTTCATAGTCCCATAATTCAGCTACCCGTTCAGGAAACTTTGAAGCTAGGCTATTTTCTTTCCATTTCCGCTCAGCAAGTTCCTCTTTCTCTTTTTCCGCAATTATTTTTGCTTGCTCAAGTTCTTCTAGGTACGCATGGAAACCAGGTGTTTTATCTAGTATTTGGCGGACTCTTTCCCTTGATATCCCTTTTAATTCGCCAATTGCTTGATAAGTAAGGTCTTGCTTATAAAGTGCAAGATACTCTTCGCCTTTGCTCTTCCATCTGGACTGTTTTTGAATTTTTGCATCTGATATAAATGTCGCTTCAAGTTCTTTCTGCGCAAAATTGTTATTAGAGTGATTGGGCGCTTGTCCTAAAGCCTCTTGTCCTAGAGACGTGATCCTTAGCTCATCGCCATTTATTTCAAGAAAGTCGCGCTCTTTGAGTGCGGGAATTATATGTTTGGCTTTTTTGACTTTGCTTAAGGAACGAGGAGAAGCACTAATGAATTGCAGAAACTTTATCTCAAGTTTGCTCAATTTATTTTCTACTAAAAATATTGCTTCGAGTTCTTTTTGTGCGAAAATTTTATTGGAGAAGTTAACTGCTTGTTCTAAAGCCTCTTGTCCTAGCGGTGTTATCCTTAGCTCATCACCATTTATTTCAAGAAAGTCGCGCTTTTTGAGTGTGGGAATTATATGTTCGGCTTTTTTGACTTTGCTTAAAGAGCGAGGCAACTCGCTAATGAATTGCAGAAACTTTATCTCAGGTTTGCTCAGTTTATTTTCTACAGGGTTTTCCTGCTGAAAAAGCAGCGCCTGCAACTCGTTCAGAGACTTCGTCGGCGACTCCACATATTCTAGCAATTCGGCTTCAACTACTTTTTTCCCGAACTCAGTAATAATCGCGCGATCAGCTTGAACCTCTACCAAGGCTTTAGAGCTTAAAGCTGACACAACTATCTTGAGTGCAGAACTCTCAACGACAAGTCCCTGATTAAGGTAAATGTATGCCAAAACCTGCTTTTGCTTTTTTCCAAAGGATTTCACTTTGGTATAAGACATGAAACACCTCTACCCAGAAGGTCGTAAATATTGATTTTAAGGAAGTGGGGTCGGTATGGAGCCTAGTCTAAGGATACAAATTCTATGAACCTGCCGAGGCAAACAGACTAAATACTGAAAAGAGATTCTAACAATGAAATTCCGTCGCCAATAACTTGCTTACAGTCTTGAATAACTCATCCGCTGTTTCTGGCATGAATGCGGCTTCCCCATTTACAGGACAGACCCAGGCATGAATATTCGGCACAAGCACTGTGATGCCGTCCTCGGCGTACTCAAAATTGGCACTCATTTCACGCAAAGACCTTCAAAATCGGATCGCCGCCAAAGTTCGTCAATTGCTGATTGCGTCCGCCGAAGTAGTACGTGAGTTTCCGATGATCCAGGCCCATTGCATGCAGAAGTGTGGCGTGCAAATCGTAGACGGAGTAGGGGTCAATCGCGGCTTTCAAACCGAAATCATCGGTTTCGCCGAGCGATTGTCCGCCTTTGATGCCGCCGCCTGCCAGCCACATCGAAAAGCCGTAGTTGTTGTGATCGCGTCCGATGCCGCTCTGGGACATGGGCATGCGTCCGAATTCTCCGCCCCAGACGATCAAGGTCGAATCCAACAGGCCGCGCGCTTTCAAATCTTTGATCAAGCCGGTCATCGGCACGTCGGTTTCTTTGCAATGCAGGCGATGGTTTTCGTCAAGGCCGAAATGCGCGTCCCACGATTCCTGTTGATGTCCGCCGCCGTGGTAGAGCTGGATGAAGCGGACGCCGCGCTCGACTAAGCGACGGGCGACCAGGCATTGTTTGCCGAAAAAGTCGGTGTGCTTCTCGCCGATGCCGTACAGCTTCTTGGTCGTTTCGGATTCTTTCGACAAGTCTACGGCTTCGGGCGCGTGGGTCTGCATCTGGAACGCGAGTTCGTATGAAGCAATGCGCGCATCCAGGTCGCTGTTTTGTCCGTGGCGTTCGCGGTGTTCCTGATTGAGCTTTTGAATGAAATCCACTTCCTGTCGCTGCAAATGCGGATCAACCCATTTCGGCGGATTCAAATCTACGATGGGCGTCGCGCCGGGGCGAAATGATGTGCCTTGATAGGCTGCGGGCATAAACCCTGACGACCAGTTCGGAGCACCGCCAATCGGGCCGCCGCGCCAGTCGTACATCACGATGTACGCAGGCAGGTTTTGATTCTCAGTGCCGAGGCCGTACGTCACCCACGAACCCAGGCTCGGATTGCCGGGGCGAATATTGCCGCTGTTCATTTGGAAAATCGCGGGCGAGTGATTGTTGCTCAGGCAATACATTGATTTGATGACACAAAGATCATCGGCGACGGAACCAAGATTGGAATAGAGTTCAGAAATATCCAGACCGCTTTGACCGTACTTTTTGAATTTGTACGGTGATGCCATCAGGTTGCCGTTTTTATTGAAAGTTTCGATCTTCTCTGACGTCGGCAACGGCTTGCCGTGGTACTTCGTCAGCATCGGCTTGGGATCAAATAAGTCCACCTGACTCGGCCCGCCGTACATAAACAGGAAGATGACGGATTTCGCTTTGGCCGGGAAATGCGCGGGCTTGGGTGCAAGCGGGTTATTGCTGTTTTTGGCATCTGGCGTCGCAGCCAGCAACCCATCCTGGTCAAGCAAGGAAGATAACGCCAGGCCGGAAAAGCCGGCTCCAGCCTTAAAAATCAATTCGCGGCGCGACATCGGCTGCGGGTTCAGAATCGGAAGTGAACTTTGTTTTTTCATACGAGTAAATGTAAGAGAGGCATCCTGCCTGCTCAGATAATAAGACAAACAGGATGCCAATTGAAATAAAGTTCAGGCAGACAAGCCACCCCTTCACTTTTTTACCATTCCAGACGGATCGTGCCCTGCAACTGGCGTGGACGGAATCCGCTGCCGCCGTAAGAACTACCCAGGCTGGCAATTCCTTCAGCACTGGGCGCATTCAGTCCTTGCGTGTTCAGCACGTTGAAGACGTCCAGATTGACGCGCAGAATCAGCCGCTCGCGCAAGGTAAAGAACTTCATCAACGAAGCGTCTAAATTCCAGTTGAACGGCCCCCTGTGATACTGATTGCGCCACGGATGGATGCCTGTATCTTTGGCGACGCGTTGACAGTTGATCCATTTTGTTCTGTCTGTGCCCGCACAGGTCGCAGCTGCATTGGTGTTGGTCAGCGGGATGTAAACCACGTTGGTGTCGTAATCATTCACAACGTTGGTGTCCGTGCTGACAGGTTGCCCAAACAACGGTGACGGGTTAATCGGTTTTCGTGCGGGCTTGTAATCGGCGGGCAAGCCAAACACGCCATTGCGCATCCCAGCGGCATTCGTGCTGTTGATCAAGCGTTTTGGAATGTAGCCATTGAACCACAAATACCCATCGGTACAACGCTCCTGTGATTTTTGGGTGGCGTTTGCGGGTGTCGCGCGACAATCTGTGATTTTATACTTCTTGCCATAAACCTCAAAGTTGCCGAACTCACCCCATTGCCCTGTCGGACGGGCATACCAAGTGTTCAGGAATGAAACCTTCCCGACCATCTTCCAGCCACCGACCACAGCATTCACAAAGTCATTCGCGTTTTTCCCTAACCAGCGGCCTTTGCCAAACGGCAGGTCATAATTCCAATTGGCGCGAATACGATGTTTGGGAACAGCCGTATCACGGTCGTAGAACAGGAAGCGATTGAGTTCATTGAGATCCGTCGGCACTGTGCCCGGCAGGAAAATGGAAGGAACAGTCCCTGTGTCATCGCGGAAGGCATTGCCCGCCATCCGCAAGGCATTCGTCATGGTGTAAAACGCCTGGAAGCCCAATCCTTTGCTAAAGCGGCGCTCAAATTCCAGCGACCACATGCTGGTATTGATGTAACCCGTCTTCTGATAAATGATGATGTTTGTGTAAGCAGTCTGATCAAGAACGCGTCGCGCCACGTTGGCTAACGTTCCGGTTGGAGTCGCGCGCCGTTGCGTTTCGTACCAGATGTAATCATTCGCCTGCGGGTTGATATTGAATTGCTGGTCAGAATTGATGCCGTGCTTACCAGTGTAATTTAATCGAACCACGGACGACGTGCCGATTTGTTTTTCCAGCGTCAGGTTCCATTCGTGAATGCGCAGATTTTTTTGATTCTCTGCCATTCCCGCGACTGCCTGCCCCACCCCGATGCCGATAGGGTTCACGGCATCCACGACATTCACACTATTTTGTCCCGCAATAATCGTTTGCGGAACGCGCAGCAAATAGTTGCCAATGCCATCCGGGCTTTGCGCCGCGCTGTTTGGGTTATAGCTGAAATTCGCACGGAAAGGAGGCAGCCCGAAGAATGGAACTAACAATGTGCGCATCGGCGTGTTCGAGATGTATAGCCCATAGCCGCCGCGAACGACAAATTGCTTGCCGCCATCGAACATCTTGTAGGCAAAGCCCATGCGAGGGCCAATGTCGAAGAGGTTGGACTTGTAGATATTTTTGTCGCGTCCGATTTCTTCAGCACTGGCAAATTTCACCCCGACGCTTTTGAAGGCATCCACGACTTTTTGCGTGGTTGTGCCGTTCGCAACGTAGTAGCTGATCGGCTCAGGAAAATACATCGTGCGCGTCTTTTCATCGAAGGCGTTGATCGCCTGATGCTTTACGAGGCTGCTAATCCACATATAGGAACTCATTCAAATTCAGGATCGCGTGGCAGAAATCCCGCAATGCGGCGGCATCAGGGCGCTCGTTCTTGCGTTCTGCGTATCCAGCCGTTTGCGCCTTGAGGAAGCTCCGCACCCAATCCTGTTCCTTGGCGCTTGGTTTGCGATTCAGTGCCAGTTGAAACGCGCGAACAATTTGCTGATTGGTGTCGGCACCCGCTTCGGCGGTCACACGCTCCGCAAAGAATTTCGCCTGTTCCAGCACGAATTCATTATTCATCAAAGCGAGTGCCTGCGGCGAAACGGTTGAGGTGGCACGGTTCGGCGCAGAAACGACGGTGACGGGGCAATCAAAGACTTCGACCAGCGGCAGCAACACCGAACGTTTGACGAAAATGTAAATGCTGCGCCGAAAGGTTTCATCGTTGTCTTTTGCATCCAGAGGCCAGCGCGGGCGTGACCCTGTATTGACAATGTCGGGATCAATTCGCGGGTAAATGCCGGGGCCATACATTTGTTTGTTCAGTTTGTTGCTGACGACCAGCATGCTGTCGCGAATGGCTTCGGCTTCCAGACGATGTGGGTTCATCCGCCACAGCAATCGGTTTTCGGAATCTTTCGCAGCAGCCTGTTCATTGAACTGACTGGCTTGGCGATAAGTATTCGACATCAGCATCAGCTTGTGCATTCGCTTCCAACTCCAGGACGCGGATTGCGGAGTTTTGGCAGGTGCCGTTGGCTGCATAAATTCAACCGCCAACCAATCCAGCAATTCAGGATGGCTCGGACGATCTCCGGTCAAACCGAAATCGCTGGTGGTTTTCACGATGCCATTGCCGAAATGATATTTCCAGATGCGATTGACAGCGACGCGAGCCGTCAGCGGATTATCGGGACTGGCAATGAATTCAGCCAATTGCTTGCGGCGATTGACCGGACTCAAATCTTTGCCGTCGGATAGCACGGTCGGCAAGCCGGGCTGGACTTCATCGCCTTTCGTGCGCCAATTGCCACGCAGGTAGACGTGCATTTTGCCGGGGTCTTTTTTGTCGCCCATGCCCATTGCGGCATCGGCGGGACGCGGGCGCGTTTTGTTCAGGTCTTCGATTTGTTTGAGCAGTTGTTTGCGAATGGCTTGTTGTTCCGGCGAGATAATTTCGTCAATGTCTTCGCTTTGGATATTAATTTCCTTCGTCAAGCGCGCGACTAGTTCGGCGCGGTATTGTTCTTTGGTCTTGTCGCCGAAGCTGTTCGTCTTTTCCGCAAGCTGGAAATGAAACTCGATCTTTTCGTTCATTAACCGTTCGCGTAAGGGTTTTTCCAGCGCCGACAATTGCTGCCGGAACGGACGCATCTTCTCGTCTATGGCGCGGTTGAGTTCCTTGACGCGCGCGATTTCGGCTTCGGTCGCCAGCGGTTTTTCGACGCGCTCGGACGCGCTGAACACCGCGACCATCCGGTAATAATCCTTCGTCGGAAGCGGATCATATTTGTGATCGTGACAGCGCGCGCAGCCGACCGTTAAGCCCATAAACACGGACGAAGTCGTCGCCACCATGTCGTCGTGAATGTCGCTCAATTCATCGGCGCGACCTTCTTCTGTGTTGGCGTTGTCTTGCGTTGGGCCAAGTCGCGCAAACGCCGTGGGAATCAAAGCTTCAGCATCGCCGGGTTTGAGTTGATCGTTGGCAAGTTGTTCGAGAATGAATTGATTGTACGGCATATCGTTATTGAAGGCTTTGATGACCCAATCCCGATAATGCCAGGCGTGCGGACGATCATAATCAAATTCGTAGCCGCCCGAATCAGCATAGCGCGCGAGATCAAGCCAATGCCGCCCCCAACGCTCGCCGTAATGTTGGCTGCTGAGCAACTTGTCCACAATCTTTTCGTAAGCCGCATTTGATGAATTCTTAACGAACGCTTCGACCTCTTCGGGTGACGGCGGCAAGCCGATCAAATCGTAGTACACGCGCCGAATCAGCGTGCGCGCATCGGCGGGGGCTGAAGGTTGCAAGCCGTTCGCTTCCAGTTTGCTCAAGACAAACGCATCTATTTCATTGCGCACCCACTTAGAATTTTTGACAGTCGGAACTGCCGGGCGCACAGGTTTGACGAATGACCACCATTGCCGATCTTTGGCGGTGATGGCATACCCGGCATTGCGCGTCGGAATTGCATCTGCCGAAGCTTTGGTGTCTGGCGCAATTCCTTTGATCCATTCGGCGATAGCGGCAATATCCGCATCCGAAAGCTTATCGCCCATCGGCATTGCGGGTTCTTCTTTGTGCGTGATCAGCTTGTAGAGCAAGCTTTCCTCCGGCTTGCCGGGAACGACCGTAGCGCCGCGCTTGCCGCCTTTCATAATCGCCTGCTCCGTGCGCAGGTCAAGGCCGGAGCGTTGGATTTTCTCGCCGTGGCACATCACGCAATTCTGCTCGAAAATCGGCGCGACCTTTTGCTTGAAAACATCTGCCGGTTGCTGCGCAGCGAAAACAATCGCTGCACCAAGTGCCAACACAATCGCAAGCTTGACAGTAATTTTAATCGTCCCTAATTGCCGCATAAGTCCCTCAAACGATGAATCAGATTCTGACGGGGTAAGAAGATGGTTTGACCAGTACTTGAAATTGCAAAGCTATTACTGAAGTGGCTGCCTTGTCAATGCGGAGAAGTACAGAACTTGCTCATTTCCTGGCAAAATGCGCAAAAGGCAGACCAACTGCGCAGAAGCAATCTACTGCGCCTGCCCTCCCCTGCACAATGACGCAACCGTTGCATTGGCCCGCTTAAATTGGAGATGTATCTATGGCAACCAGGTTGGAAGAAACCGTCGCTCCTGAAACACTGCCGAAAAGAGCCCCGCGCAAAGTCACATTTGAAGAGTATCTCAAAGGGGAAAGCGAGAGTGGCTATCACGAATGGGTAGATGGAGAAATTGTGATGCTGTCGAACCCGTCCTTAAAACATCAGGAAATCACGAGCTTCCTGACTTGCCTCTGGAATCTTTACAACGCCAAGTATGATTTGGGGAAGATCGTGCAAGCTCCCTTTACGATGAAACTGGAAGCCCTGAATCGCGGGCGCGAACCCGATATTGTCTCGAAAGAGCGGGAAAGCCTGTTCGAGAAAAACTACCTGGCCGGAGCCGCTGATGTCGCGGTCGAAGTCGTTTCGCCCGGTACGGGAAGAACAGATCGCGGCGACAAGTATTTTGAGTACGAAGTGTCGGGCGTCAAAGAATACTGGCTGATTGATCCCGAACGACAGCACGCCGAATTTTACCAACTGGGCGATGACAAGCTCTATCACACGATGAGCCTGGCAGAAGAAAATATCTTTCGCTCCGAACTGATCCGGGGGTTCTGGTTCCGCGTGGAGTGGTTGTGGAACAAGCCGAACGAATTGGATGCGTTGCGCGAACTGGGCGTGATTTGAAAACTCTCCTGTGGCCCCAAACTAGGCAGAACGCTTATTTTGGAAATCAAGAAACGTTTGGGCTTCTTCTTTGGCACTTGTTGATGCAAGTGGATGTGACAAAGAATCTTGCAGCATTGATAACAGTCGTTGTCGCGCTGCTTCGCTAAGTGAAGTATTTAATACTCGATTAAGCATCCATAGATTTAGAGGTGTTGGTTTTCTCCCAACCGACTTAAAAAGCGCCTGTTCATAATCTGGTATCTTTTCAATCGTATGAACCAATGGCCCAGGCGAACCCAAATCACTATCTGCTAGACGTTCCATAAGCTTGAACATTATTTCTAATGAAATGTCTTTCTCTTTTAGGCTAAGCAGACTAAGTTCGCCTGTAAGTTGCCTTAATCGCTCCATGCCATTTGAATCAACAATATTGTCATCAAAATCACTCGCCTGGAGAGTATCAAAATCTTTGGCTATATCAGTAACGGATATCATAATTTACAATTTCTTTTTCAAGAGAATAATCCCGGCCATAGCGATTGATAATGCCCGTGCCTTGTAGCGTACTCAGTAAGCGTGTGAGTTGTTTTTTGTTCGGCGCGATTGAGGTGAAAGATTTCGGCTAGGTCTTTGACAGAGGCTCCATCGCTAGCTTCGCGGATGGCATCGAGATCTGCCCCTACTTCAACCCCTGTTGCAATCGCTTAGCAGCAAAGCTGAGGCCAAACCGCTATCTGAATCGTTTCTGTCAGCGCAAATTCCTCCGCGCAGGGCATAAGCATGAGCGCGAAAATGCAGCGACGGGATGATGGACGTTTAGCCTTTTATCAGAGGATCTAATAGCAACAGTTTCAAGGCAATCCAGCAGCAAGTCTGTAGCGATATTGCATCAATGCAATGTTTTACTTCGCGCTAGCTCATCAAAAAACTCATCTGGATTTTTAGCGAAGCGGTTTGCTGCGGAATCCTTTATATCTTCAAGCAAAAGGCTGACATTCGGTGTAATAATCTTTAGCCACTCCATAGATACCAAAAAGCAATTACAGTTTTTTGCAAGCTCAGTTATCTTTTTTAAGAAATTCAAGTTAATGTTTCTCACATCTATACGAATGAAAATATCTGAAAGGTCTTCATTCGTGAATGTGATCTCAATAAAATCGGAATCTTCCCTTCCCCAGCCTTGAGTATTTTTGTGCCAATGCGTAATTCGAGGGAAAAAAGTATCTAAGGTAGTCAAAATATTAGAAGGTAAAGAACCGCCTTCCCACCATTTGACCCTATTAAAGTCCTCATACTCTATGTTCTGAGGAACACTACCATACTGCTCCAATACTTTGGAGCAAGGAATAAGAGATAAATCATATTGCCAAGTAGCCATGTCACAACCTTTTAAGCCAACGAAGTGCTTTGCGAAATCGTCCCCAAGTAACTTTTGTTAGATCGACAGTGTCTTTATATCCCTTATGGGGTAATTGAACCCTTTGTGCAGGGACTTCATTTAAACCCAAGTGAGATGCTGCAGCCAATCTGTGGTGTCCATCAACAACATATTTTGTGCCGTTATGCTCAGCATATTTTATAGGTTCTTGTATACCATTTTGCTCAATATCTGTTATCAAATTTTTGAGGCGTGCATTTGCCCTGACTTCATGTGTTGGTTCAAGATTGCCTGGACGAAGCGTTTCTACTGTAGACGCTTCGCTCCCAGCATCAGTAATATTTCCCATTGTCATCGCTGCCCCAACAGGTGGAGGCGCATCTTCTTCTTCAGGAAAAAACCTATCAATCGCTAAGTCAACAAGGAGGCCTCTTCCTTCAATGCCAGCACGTGCGTACAGTAAAAGCATTTCACCTGACAATTGAGCCCCAAGGATTGAGCGGAGAGTACGTTTTTCACCATCCGCTCCTAATACAACCTGTGGCTCCCAGTTCCAGAGACGCTCCTCAAATGTGCCTCCACCCTCAAATCCAATAATTGCGCCGTCTTCATAAACGGTGTATCCTTCGCCTTCCCAATATTTTCGCTCATCCGGGGTTGCCTGCTTACCTGAACCCTCTACACGGAATAGGTGTGATCCTCCTCCCGCCAGGTTTTTGCCAACCCAGAATTCCCCCGTCGGATCAATCAAAGACAAGGGTTGATTCATCACATAGGTATACCGATTCCAAGACTGTGGCATGGATTTTCGAGCGCTGCCCATTGCCGGGTCTACTGAGGTAAAGCGCCCATAAACAGAACCATGATACCGGGCTTCGGCATAGTCCAATCCTGTTTCCGCATCGCGTTCATAGCCTACAAATTTGTCACGCACACAATCGCCCGTGTAGCCTTGTGCATTCGTGCGTCCGCCATAACCCGCCGTCAATTCCTCCCCAAACGGCAAGTAATCGTGCCGACTAATGCCCGCCAAACTTCCCGTCGCATCCGCCAGAATGCGCGGCGTGCCGACTTGATCGGTGACGAGCCATCGCGTCACACAACCTGCGCCCGCATCACCAACGATCAGCAATTCCCCTTGCCGATAGCCGTATTCTTTCAACGGCATATTCGGATTCGCGCCTGCTGCATATTCGGCCACCACTTCGCCGCCGATGCCATAGACCTGCCACCAATTGCTTGCTCCATTGTTGATCGAGCGCCGCACCCGATGCCCGGCTCCGTCATAAATGGTATGAAAAGACCGTGATTGCCAGTGTCACAGTTACTTCCAGTTTGCTTTCCTCCCTGAATCTTTACTTGTTGCAGGTGGACGCATCAGTAGGAAGTGTTGCATTCTTGTTGGGAAGGCATCGGGATGCGCTGTGAGACTTGCTTCATACCTGAACGAGTCGCAGCGGGTACGTTCGACTACGCGTATAGGCTAGGAGCCTGTGGTCATAAGTGAATGTCCCCGCCGCACGCGCCTTTTTGATCCCAGAGATCGCATCAATGTGTGTCGCTCGCTTCGGCGTCGCAATTAAGTTTGCACTCTTCTGCCAGGCGAAGCGCAGGTGGCTTCCCGATGTATTCGGCTCTACCAATCCAAAGGCTTTTCAAAACAGGAGTATCCCATGTCTTTTCTACCACCACGTGCGGCTGGGGATACGGCGCTCCGCTGGATCGGTCTTGATCTCGCTAAGCGTGAATCCCAACTCGTAACCCTGAATGCTGACGGACAACAGATTGCAGCATTACGCTTCCCCACCACCCGCGAGAATATTCAGTTGTTACGCGCCGAACTCACCGAGTTCGATACGATTGCACTGGAAGTGACGACCAATTCCAATGCCATTACACGGCTCTTGCAGCAATCACCTGCCAAAATTCTGACCTCCAATCCGATCCGTACCAAGATGATTGCGTCGGCCAAAATCAAAACCGATAAGATTGACGCTCGTGTTTTGGCCGAACTCGCACGAGCCGGTTATCTGCCCCTCGTGTGGTTGCCTGATCCTGACACGGAAGCATTACGCCATCTCTTTAGTGATCGTCGTTCTTTAGTAGATCGGCGCACGGAACTCAAGAACACGGTACCTTCGATCCTGCATCGCAATTTGCTGGCCTATGAGTTTGAAGATCTCTTTGGGACAGGCGGCAGGCAATGGCTGGAGCAGTTGTGTGAAGCCACCGATGAACAATGTGACCGTCTTGACCGCTTACGTCTGCGGGCGATTCTGATCGAACTGGATCGGTTGGAACAACATCTTCAGGAGGTGGAAGGTGTGATTGCAGCCATTGTCGTCGAGCGTCCGCATGTGCGTAAACAACTGGATCGGCTGCTCTCGATTCCCGGCGTTTCGCTCGTGGTTGGAGCCGGACTCTTAGCTGCCATTGGCGACATCAAACGTTTCAGCTATGCCAAACAACTGGGTTCGTATTTTGGCCTGGTGCCTTCCACCTATCAATCGGGTGACACCAAAGCGCGGCACGGACGCATTACGAAAACTGGCCGCAGTGATGCCCGGTGGTTAGCGGTAGAAGCGGCAGAACATTTGCGCAAAGCCCCGGGGCCACTGCGGGCCTTGTTTCAGCGCGTCAGCCAGAAGCGTGGGCACAATGTGGCGGTCGTGGCCGTGGCACGCAAGCTGGCGGAGTTAGTCTGGCATTTGTTGACCAAAGCAGAGGATTTTCTCTACCAGAAGCCCAAACGTACCCAGGACAAACGCTCGCCTGTGCGGTTAATGGCGCGCCGCCGTACCGGACGCAAAACCCCTTCGGCGGAACCGCCGCTCGCCAAACGCCCGGCGTTGTATGGGAGCGGACTGAAAGGAAAGAAGGTCAAAGCCGACATTGCCCGCCTAGCCGCCGAACAATCGGAAGCGATTTATCAAGCGATTGTCGAGCACCGACAGGAAGGCAAGGATGCAAGACCTTTAAGCCATCCGCTGGGTTTTGATCCAATGCATCCCATCTCCGCCGATTGGCAACGGGTATTAGAGAAAGTAGGCGAACATTATGCGGAGTTACTCGCAAGAGTGCCGCAACCATCTATCACCGATTAACCCAAAGTAGTTGAGAAAAACAATGGCGCGCGCCCCATGGGGCGAAGTAGGAACAAGTGTGTCTGGCGGTAGGAAAGCAATAGCGAGGAGAAGACTTATTCAGTTGACCTTTTCATGAATAGAACGGGCCTGTGTAGCGGGGTGATTTGCTATCGTCCAGACGGAACCGCTCTCCCAGGAAACGAATTATTTGCCCCTGCATCTGCCCTGCTAGAAAATGCTCAATGGAATCCAAGACGAGCGATTCAAGCTCATCATCTTCTTCTTTTTTGATAGCCCCGCCCAACTTGAATTTCGTTTTTCCATCGAAAATGGTCGTCTCAATTTTTCCGTTGGTTTGTTTTTCCAGACGGAGTTTGTCCGGGAATTCGGCAATCAAGCGGACGGGGATTTTGTCGTTGATGGAAAGATTCGTGTTGCTCAAAGCGCCAACGGCAATGAAGCGTTCTTTCCCAGGCTTCTCTAAGCGATCCCCATACGCATCCAACGCGGAACGCAACTGTGGCCAGATGCCCTTTCGTTGCAGATAGCCTTTGCCGAGCGGGTTGGCCTTCACTTTGGTTTGTGCGGGCAGGCTTGTAGCAGGCTTAGCCGCGGGAGAGACCTTGAACCAACCGAAGCTGGTAACCGCGAGCGTAGTCCCCCCTGCCAACGCGATAACACCCAAAGCAACGAGATGCGCTTTACGCAAACGAGGGAAAGAAAACGGCATTTAGACCTCCAACAGAAAACAGACAAAAATCAGATACGGTTGATAGCATTGCTGCCCTCAACCGCAGACACAGTTCGGCCCCAACAGAAAAATCTCTGTGGCCTACGGAAAGTTTGTGATGAATTAAGCGGTTAGTGGCACAGTCATTGCGGGGGGGGGAGCAGCGCAACACCCTTGTTTATCGGCGTGTGGTTGCACCTTGATCTGAGTTGTCAGACGAATGCGTGATGACATCAAGAACTCCCCACAGGTGCTCAAACTTCAACATCCAAAGAGTCACCCCTGAAGTGTGCGATGAATTGACGAAGGAACCGCCTCAAGTCTGGCTGACAACCCAAATGGCTTGCTTTAGCTTTTGTTGCTGACTGTCCTTGAGACGGCGCGCACTCTAACAATCCAGCGGGAAGGCTATCAAGGGGGAGGAGAAAATTTTACCGAAATTTTAGGTGGACTGGCTGCGCGCTGCCAACTTCCCCCAAATCTCTTCAGCACTTCCGAAGCGTCCACGCAAAACAGCCAGGTAACCCGCTTGACGCGTGCTATCCTGCCCCCCTATCATCGAAAATCGAATTGTGCAGAGAGGACCTAAATTTCATGGCAGAGTCAAGAATCGCCGTCTTTCAAAAGATGCTCGCCAGTGACCCAACGAACACAGCCGTCCGCTTTGGTCTGGCCAATGAATTGCTAAAACTTGAACGCTATTCAGAAGCAGCGGCAGAGTTGCAGACCTATCTGCAACAGGCAAACGATCAAGGCAATGCGTATGGCAAGCTGGCGCAGGCATTGGAACGACTGGGAAGAACGGACGAAGCACGCACGGCGTATGAGCAAGGGATTGCTGTCGCCAATCGCCACGGACATCCCGGAATGGCGCAAGAGTTTCAGTTGGCGCTGGATGAATTGATCTGATCTGGCACGAATTCCTACCCCCTTCATCTCACCAGTTCTTGAAAAGCAGAATTTGCTATGCGGAAATTTTTTCAGCGAAGAACCCTAGCCATTATCGCCATCAGCTTCGTCTCCGTGCTTGCCATTGTGGCACTGGCAACTTTCATCTGGGTAAAGTCGGGTCGTTTTGATCAATGGGTCGTTGGACAGCTCAAAACCGCGCTGGCCGAATATGGCATTCGCGCGGAAATCGGCGGCATCAATCCCTCGGTGCGCGGATTGAGCGTCGAATTAAAAGACGTCAAGCTCTTTGCCAAAGACGAGAAAGAACCGTTCGCGACCTTCGACCAATTGAATGGCACCGTGCGTTTTCGAGATTTATTCAGGCTTAACACACCAACCGAGATCAGCCTGCAAAACCTGAAGATTGACGGGCTGAAGTTCTGGTACAAGGTGGATGAAAAAGGCATCTCGAACCTCTCAAAGCTGGAATTCAAAAAGAGCGCGGAGCAGGAAATCGAAAACATTGAATTCAACTATGCTGCGGCCAACGTTGAGATCAATCGTGCTGAGATTTTTTACGTGGACACGTTGCGCAAGCTCGATGGTGCAGCGCGCAATCTGGGAATCAAAATCACGCCAGATCGCGACAAACTCTTTCGCATCCTTGCCAACGCAGACAACTGTCACTTCACACTCGACGGACGCGAAACCAATGACATCAGCTTCAAATTGAATTCGCTCGCGAATGAATCCGGGGCAAAGATTGAATCATTCACGACGACTTCCCCACTCCTGCACGCCGAAATGAAGGGCGAGATGAAGGATTGGGACAAGCTGGATTACACGCTTGACGCCAAGGCCGAAGTGAAAATGGGCGAGGTCACGCGCGTTTTTGTGCCTGACACGCGCATCAATGGCACGGCACGGTTTGAAGGCAAAATCGTCGGCCAAGGCGTCGAATATCAGGCTGATGGCAAATTGCTCAGCGACAATCTGACCGCACGTGACGTACGCATCGAAGGCATTCATCTCAAGTTCGACGGGAAAGGCAAAGGCGCTGAATTTGAGGCCAACGAAGAGGTCTTATTTCAAAGACTCGACGCTGCCGGATTCAAAGTCAATCGCGCCGTTGTGGCAGGGCGATTGGCAGGCAACGGCGACGACTTTTCCTGGCTGTTCAATTTCAAAGCAAGCGATGTCGCGGGGCCAGATGTCAAAGCCTCTGGCATTAGTTTCTCGAACGCGAAGGCTAACTTTCGCGTTGACGATCTCAGCAAATTCAAAGTCACAGGCAAAGCACAGGTCGAACATCTGGTCACTGCTGACGTAAACATCGGCAATATTACGGGTGATGTGACGGCAACCAACACTGAGGTCATCGTGCCGAATTTCAGCGGCGCAGTTTTCGGCGGCAAAGCCACTGGCAACGCGCGCGTGCGCATTGACGGCAAAGGCTCTAGCGAGGTCAAAGCCGATCTGGCGGCGCTCAATCTTGACCAGGCGTCTGCGGTCAGCGCTGGCAAACGGCTGCCCTTGCGCGGCACGGCTGACGGCAACGTCAATCTGGCCTGGAATGGATTCGATTACAAAACCGCCGAAGGCACCGCGAATTTGAAGTTCAAAGGCTCGACGATCAATCAGGAAGGAACCGAAGGCGCAGGGCCCTTGGAAGGGTTGCCCATCACGGGCGAACTGAATGCCGTAGCGTCCGGGCGTCGGCTGAAAATCAACAACACCCTGATTCAAACCGGCGCGACGAAAATCACAGTGGATGGCGACATCGGCTGGGACAAAACGGGCGCGCTCAATGTCGCGATGAATGCTGATGACGCCGCAGAATTGCAATCATTGGTGCTCAACCTGACAAAAGACCTGAACCCCGACGCCATCAAAGAATTCACGGAGCAGGAAATTCAGCTGACCAATAAACTCAGCTTCAACGGTCGCGTCACTGGTTCACTGGAAAAACCGCAGATCAGCGGTCGCTTCAACCTGGATGCGGTCAACTGGCACGATGAACCGCTGGGGGCGATTGCGGGCGATCTGACCTACGCGGGCGATGCGCTCAAAGTGGAAAATGGTTTGCTGACGCAGCCTGATAATGGACAGGCGGAATTCGCGGTGGATGTTCCGTTCAATGTCGAAAATGGCATTGCAGTCAAAACAAAACTGAAAGGATTTTCGCTCGGCTCGGCCTTGCACGCAGCCTTGTCTGTGCCGGTCGAAGTTGCAGGTTTTGCGACGGGTCAGGCCGAAATCACAGGGCTGCCGGAAGCCATGCGAGGCACGGCTGAATTCAAAATTGCGAACGGCAAATACGGCACCAAAACCTTCGATAACTTCACAAGTAAACTAACGCTGGACGGATCGCGCATTGAATTGACCGATTTGAATCTGCGCACCGGCACAAGTTCGTTGGCGGGAAATTTCACCGTTGACACCAAAACCAAAGGCTATAAAGCAAAGTTGCAGGGCGAAGGAATTGACCTGAACGAATGGGTCAACATCGCACTGGATGAAAACGAACCACGTATTCCGCTTTCCGGTCGTGTGAACATCAAGCTGGAAGCGGAAGCAGCAGAGTTCGTGCTGGATGAAAAGAAAGGCCACATTTTTGACCGTCTGGAAGCCAGCGCAACCAGCAACGAAATCATTTACAAAAACGAACCGATCCGCAACGCAACGCTGACAATCAGTGGGCAAAACAGTATTGCCAAGCTCGACCTCAAAGGTGAAGCACTCAGCCAAAGTCACACAGGTGCAGGCGAGATTGATTTCAGCAAACCGGAAATGCCGATTACGATGGCGCTGAATTTCAAAGACCTCGAAGTTGCGCGCGTTCTTGACCTTGCCTCCGTCAGCGAATTGCAAGCAGGTGGCAAGACTTCAGGCCAGGTGAGAATTGCAGGCAATCTGGCGGGCAAGGATGATCCGTTGCGGATTGAAACCGAATTCTCACAGCTTTATTTCGATGTCACCGATTATCGCCTGACCGCACAAACACCGTTCACCCTCAAGGTCAGCGCCGATCAGGTTGATCTCGGCTCCATCAAACTTTCTGGCAGCAATACAAACGTCATCGTCAAAGGCACGCTGGCGTTAAGCGAAAGCGGCAAGAACACATTGTCAGTCAATGGGGATGTGAATCTGAAGTTGATTCAATCCTTCGTCAAAGACGTATTCGCCGATGGTTTGGTTAAGCTGGAAGGCGAAGCGCGCGGCAGTTTCAAGCAACCCAGATTCAGCGGCACAGCAACGTTGCAAGATGGCAGCCTGCGCATTCCCGGTTTTCCGGTGGGGATGAATCGCGCGCGCGGACGGCTGCTTTTTACCGCAGATCAGGCGCAGCTGGCCTCGTTTGAAGCAGATGTTGGCACAGGCAAGATTCGTGCGACGGGCGGCGCGTCGTTCGTTGGATTCAAACCAAATCGCTGGCGATTTCAGATCAAGCCCGAAGGCGTGCGCGTGGATTATCCGCGCGATGCACGGGCGACGCTGGATGGCGACCTGGAATTACAAGGCTCGCGCGAATTTCAATTGCTGAGCGGCGTCGTCAATGTGCGCCGCACCGAATACCTTACGGACGTAGACTTGTTTGAGTTCATCGAACGCGTCACGGAAGAATTCGGCAATCCATCCATCGGCGGCGCGGCATCAGAAGGCAACGCGATTCCTCCGACGCAAATGGATATTCGGGTTGTCGCAAATGAAACGCTGAATTTACGCACCAAGTTGATTGATGTCACGGGAAGCCTGAATTTACGGCTGCGCGGCCCGATTGACGACCCCACGGTCGGCGGTCGCATCACGGTAATGCGCGGCATTGTGGACAACATTTTCAATCAACGGTTCCGCATCACGAACGCGGGCACAGTTGAATTTCCGGGCGTGGAAAAACGCGCGGGGCAATTGAACATCGAAGCCGAAGCTGACATCAAAGGCTATCGCATCATTGCAAACTTTACGGGGCCGTTGAATCAACCGCGCTTCCGCTTGCGCTCGGAGCCGTCGTTGCCCGAACCCGAAGTCTACAATCTGGTTGCCACAGGTCGGTTGCAAAATGAAGATCGCCTGTCCAGCAGTTCCAGTTCGCAAGCCTTAGCGCAAACGTCGCTCAACACAGCGGCATCATTTATCGCGAATCGCGCCTCACGTACGGTGGAATCCAATGTCACCAGCCGATTGTTTGGACTGAATCGGTTTTCAGTTGATCCGTTGCTGACAGGGCGCGGAACTGATCCGACAGCGCGTGTCACCGTTGGTCGGCGCATCACAAAAGATTTGTCTATTACCTACTCCACGAACATTGCGTCAAACCAGGATCAGGTGATTTTGATTGAGTATCAGGCCAGCGATAAATTGTCGTTCGTCGCATCGCGCGCGCAGGATGGCACCTTCGGCTTAGACGTGCGATTGCGAAAAAGATTCTAGCGGAGACAGAGAGAATGAAGGAGAGACAGACAAAGCGAAAGAGAGAAAGAGAGAGAGGGAGACAGAGAGGATTTATCCGTGTGTCTCCCCTTCTCTCTGTCTCTCCTTCCCTCCTTCCCTCTTTCTCTCCTTCCCTCTTTCTCTCTTTCGCCCTTTCCCTCCTTCTCGCTGTTTCTGTTTCTGCGCAGAGCCTTGAAACCTATCTCGGCAAAAACGTAGCCGAAGTTCGCATCACGTATGAAGGCGCGGCGGCTCGACTGGGTACAGATGATTTGCGCGGGCTAGTGCGTGTGCGCGAAGGCAATCCCTATTCAGCCGTAGAAGTGCGCCGTTCGCTGTTGGCGTTATTTGAATCCGGGCGCGTTGCCAATGCGCGGGCCGAAGCGCGAATTAACAACACAGGCACGGTCGTAGTTTCATTTCTGATCACCCCACAGTTGCGTGTTGGGGATGTCAATTTCACCGGACTCGTCCCAGAAATCACGGTAGAAGAATTGCGCGCAAAATTATCGGAGCTGGATCGCGGGCTGAAATATTCAGAAGTCAATTTGAATCGTGGTGGCGACCTGCTGGCCGAAACTTTTCGAGATCGCGGCTACTATCAAGCCGCTATCGAGCCGAAAATAAAGCTTGATGAAACGGGGACAATCGTTGACATCACGTATAACGTCACCCCCGGCGCGTCGGCCAAAATCGCGGCGTTGAATTTGACTGGAAATTCCAAACTGCCTGAAGCCACGTTGCGTCTGGCACTGAAAAGCAAAGTCGGCGAGACGTTCGTGCGCTCGGCCATGAATGCCGACACACAGCAATTGCTGCAAATGCACCTGCAAAAAAATTACTTCGCAGCCAAAGTCGGCCCGGCAGACATCAGCTATGACAGCACGAAAAATACCGTGTCGGTAAACCTGCCGATCAGTTCCGGCCCCGCCTCCACCATCAAGGTTGAAGGTGCGGTCGTGACGGAAAAGAAGTTGCGCCAAATCCTGCCCCTGATGCGCGAAGGTGGCGTTGACGAAGCATCGCTGGATGATAGCGCGCGCCGCATTCGTGAGCACTTGCAGGAAGAAGGCTATTTTTTTGCGGAAGTCACGCCGCCGCCCATGCCCGATCTCAACAGCGAACGCGCAGATTTGACGTTTCAGGTTGAGCCAGGCCAACGCTACCGGGTGACGGATATTCGCGTTGAAGGCACCAACAACATTTCGCTGCTTGAGCTTGAGCCAAATTTACAAACCCAAAAAGCGGCGCTCTTCCCCATACCTATTTTGACGACACGATACACACGTGGCATTACCAGCGAACAGGCGTTGCGTCGTGATGCAGAACTGATTTTGTCGCAGCTGCGGGATCAGGGCTATCGCCGCGCGCGAATGGCCGCCATCAATCGTGCCGTCAGCGAAGACAATGATCAGCTCAAAATCATTTTCCGTGTTGTCGAAGGGCCACGTTCCCATATCGGCGACATTGCCTTTCGTGGCAACACGCTTTTCACTTCCGATAAGTTGCGTGGCAAAGTAACGATCAACAACGGAGAGCCGTTTTCCATCAGCCGGATCAAGATCGAAGCGAACGAAGTCTTGCAGCAATATTACGATGAAGGCTATGCCACGGCTTCGGTGATTGCGCGCACCTATGAAATGGGCAGCGAGCAAATGCGTGTAATTTACGAGGTGACCGAAGGCCCGCGCGTCTTTATCAATCGCATTTTCATCAACGAAGTCGGATTACGCCGTCGCACGATTGGGGGGCGCGTCCGCAATTACCTGCGGTTTGATGAAGGTGACATTCTCAAAAATGATGACCTGTCGCGCAGTGAGCAGGATTTATACGGCTCCGGCGCATTTCGTCGCGTGCAAATTCGGATGGAAACGCTGGGCGAAGAAACCAGCACGGGCGAAGTCAAACGCAATGTTTTTGTGGATGTGGAGGAAGGAAAATCGCGCACATTGGTTTACGGTGCGGGATACCAATCAGACGAAGGCCCGCGCGGCATTTTTGAAATTTCCGATCCTAACATTTTGGGACGATTGACGACCGCCAGCCTGCGGTTACGCGCCAGCCCGCGCAACTTGCTGGGGCAACTTTCTTACACCGATCCACGCCCATTCAATTATTCCACGCCGCTGTTGTTTTCATTGCTCGTGCAGCAACAAAAGCGTCCGGCATTTGATGCGACACGCTTCACCGGATTACTGCAAGTCGAAAAGCAACTCGGCCAACGATCCTTGCTGCTATTTCGCTACAACTACGATGCGGTGAACGTTAGACCACCATCTACGGGTTCGAGTCCGGCGCTGGATTTGAATGACCCGCTGTTGCAATTGGATCGCCGAGATCGCCCAATTCGACTTTCGCGGCTTTCGGGTTCGTTTGCGTATGACGGTCGCGATAATCCGTTTGATGCAACGAAAGGTAGGTATCACACAGCAGACGCCACGATTGCCCTGCGCTCACTGGGGGGCAACGGCCAATTCTTTCGTTTTTTCACGGAAAATCAGGCCTATCGAACGCTTCCCAGCAAGTTTGGCAGTGGCGTAATCGCAACCAACTTACGCCTTGGGTTATCAGCCAACATCGGCACTCCGGTAGACAAAATTCTACCGCCGAATCCCACCGACAGAGACCGCAAGTTGATTCCGATTACCGAGCGATTTTTCAGCGGTGGCTCGACCACGCTACGTGGTTACAATTTTGAATTGGCCGGGCCAAGAAATTGCTTGCAGGTCGTGCCCGATCCGAATGATGCGACCAAGAAAATCGTCAAGGATTGCCAGAATGCGCCGACCGCAGCAGGCAGCAATCCGATTTTTCAACTGGTGGGCGGCAATGCACTGGTCATCCTCAATGCAGAACTTCGCCAGCCCGTGTATCGGCAAATCAGCCTGGTCGGTTTTTACGATATGGGCAATGTCTTTTTGAAAATTGATGACCTTGCGCCGAAGAATTTTACGCACAGCGTGGGCTTGGGCATTCGCGTAAAAACGCCGCTGGGGCCATTGCGATTGGATTTGGGATATTTGGCAAGTGATCCGTATAACGGGACAGGCTTAAATCGAAACTTTCATCCTGATTACAATGCGCCGCGTGTCCGCTGGCATATCAGCTTTGGGCAAGCATTCTAACATCGCGATTAACTGAGCAAGTGTTCAGCCCTTACCCCTTTTGCTCAACACTTCCGCTTCCCCGTGATCATTTTTTAGAGGATCTGATGCTCGGTGAGTAGTTTTATGATAGCGGGTCGTTGATCGCAAAACGCCTCCCAAACAGAAAGGCACCACTGATGAATCATTCTATCGCGCGCCGCGCCTGCCGGTGCTGCGATCACGTCCTTGATGGTGATGGCTCCGCGACTTTGCGGAAGCAGAAAAACTGGCCACGATTGCTTGCGCCGCGCAAGTTTTGTGTGAACCAATTGGACCTGCTTGCCAGTAAATTCTTTCTCAATGTGCAAGTAGAGTCCGACAAGTGCAAAAGCCAATTTGAGTGGCCTGTCACATGCCGTGCAGGTTTGTGCATGAATTGCATCCACGACATGCTGATGAATAAACGAGGGAGCGGCGTGCGCAAGAGTGTAAGAACATAGTTCATTGTAGATATGCGGCTCGATATTCATCACAGAGCTAACCATTAGCAAGCATTTAATACGTTCTTGCCTTCACCTTATAACCCATAGGCGTTCGTCAATAAACTGGAAAGCGTGTGAGGAATCCAAGAATCCATTGAGGAGGCCAGGAGTTAAGGAAATAAGAGGTAGGATAAAAGCCTTCGCTATGGCTCGCAGCACCAAGCCTATGGCTTCGCCGCCTTCGTCACGTTCAGCGCTTCGAGCCAGGAGCGATTGTCAGCAGAATTGTAGACAAGCGTGGCAACAAGCTGATCACCGACTTCCGCCTTGCCAAAATTGGCATCATCTTTCACCGCAAACCACATCGTCATCGCCGCCATGAAGCCTTTGATCTCTTCATGCTCCACCTTGACGCGCTTTTTCTCTTTATCCACTTCTACGATTTTCCCTTTTAGCTCGTAGCGCTTGAGATCACCATTTTGGGTCGGTGCGCTGGCCTTTCGCTCGCAAGCAGCAAAGCTCAGAACCAACGTGAGGCTAATAAAAATTCCGATGAAATACGGACGCATTTTCTTTCCTGAGGATGAGTGTGAAATGTAAAGAGGGAGAAAGATTCTCCCTCTTGCTGGCAGTACAAAGATTACTTGATTCTGCCGCTACAGCCACTGGTAAATTCCCGATGGGCAAGATGGCAGGCAGTACAGGAATTTGTGAGGTTCTTCAGCGCAACGGCGGCCTGATCGTCTTCGCCTTTGCGGGATGCAACAACAATCGCTTTGGCAGACTCACGGGCTTCCTGTGACAGTTTGGCAGCATCCGCCGTACCGCGCTTCGTCCAGAATTTATGTTCCTGTTTGAAGATGCTTTCCAGTTCCTGCGCAGCACTGATCACTTTGCTGCGATTGTTGGTTTTGAAATTCTCACGAAGCATTCGCATGTAGCCGCCAGTGCGTTTCATGCGTTCCTGATACTGTTCTTCTTCCGTCGCGCCGGCAGCGAAGACGGTCAGCATCACAGTGAAAACAAACACAACTATGACAATGATTTTTTTCATATCCCTCCAGTTTTTCGGTTGAGTAACGTTGGTTACAGATTTAAGTGAACTCTATTCAGTAAATGTGAGTGCCTGATTAATTGCTAATTTTGCTTTTTTCTCGGTTTTACCGCTCGGCCATCGAATCTCAATTTCGTCAATAGTTTTCGCATTTCCCAATCCAAAATGCAACCGCCAGTCTGAGTGCGAAAGATAACTATCCCCCGCGCAGATTTCCTGCACCTGCGTTAAGCCATCCGCCTTCAGCCTCACGCGTGCTCCCACGGCATTCCGATTGGATTTCGTCCCTTGCAACTTGAGCAGCAGCCAGTTCCCCGCCTTGTTGCCGCCGTCATTGCGCAGCAGCATCGGCGCGCCGTCAATTTCGTTCACGATGATGTCAAGGTCACCATCTTCGTCATAATCGCCCCACGCCGAACCACGTGAAACACGCCGTTCCATCAGCGCTGGGCCGAGTTGCGACGCAATTTCTTCAAACGTGCCATTGCGTAAGTTGCGGTAGAATAATTTACGTTGTGGATATTGCGCGCCAGGGAATGCGCCTTCCAGTTGCGGGTAAACGTGCCCATTAATCACCAGCAAATCCAGCCACCCGTCATTGTCATAATCAAACAAGCGCGTGCCCCATCCGACCATTGGCAGACTGGAGGACGCCGTTTTTGTGGCCGTTGTGACATCGGTAAAATTTCCGTCTGCGCCTTTACGATAGAACGTGTTGTATTGCTCCGCGAAGTTCGTCACGACCAAGTCCAACCGACCATCCCGATCATAATCGCCAATCGTAATGCCCATACACCCCTGCTCAAGACCGTTTTCGTCAACCGCCAGGCCAAGCGCAAAACCGACTTCGGTGAATGTTCCATCGTGATTGTTACGATAGGCGTAGTTCGGCGTGGCATCGTTTGCCACAAAAATATCCGGCCATCCGTCATCGTCAAAATCCGTCCATTTCACGCCCAAGCCGTAATAAAGACTTTTGTCTTCCACTTTGGCTTTAGCGGTGACGTCGGTAAACGTGCCATCGCCGTTGTTGTGATACAGCACATCTGCCGCACCGGGCAGCCCACGCGGCCCGCATTGTACTTCCAGATTGCGGTAGCGGCAGGTTTGTCCTTTACCGAATTCGGGTAAATGCTCAACATCAAAATCAACATAGGCCGAAACGTACAAATCCAGCTTGCCATCGCGGTCATAATCGCCCCACGATGCGCCCGTAAAAAAGCGTTTGCTCGTGAATCCAGCTTTACCCGACACATCCTCAAACTTGCCGTTGCCCAGGTTGCGATAGAGTTTGCACGAACCAAAACATGTCACGAACAAATCATCCCAGCCGTCGTTGTCATAATCCGCGACACTGACGCCCATTGCCCAACCGGGATCAGCCACGCCCGCTTTCGCCGCCACATCTTCAAACTTGCCATTGCCAAGATTCCGATAGAGCGCAGCAGGCGGGCGCGGAGCGCTCTTTCGCAAATCTTCGACGCTGTGGGAATTGACCAAATAAATATCCAGCTTGCCGTCGTTGTCGAAATCAAAAAACGCAGTGCCACCGCTCATGCTTTCGACAATGTACTTTTTATCTTTGGAAGATTTGTTGACGAAGTTCAGTCCGGCAGCTTTGGCAACGTCGGTAAACGTAATACCATCCGCAGCCCAAACCGACTGGAGCGAAAGGAACAGTGCGAAAAGGATGGATTGCAATTTCATTGCTCGTAGTTTGAAGAATCCGTTGTTGATTGACAAGTGACACCGCAGGGCTTGAGAATTCGCTTTTTTCGTTCGCCACGAATTAACACGAATTGGCACGAATCAAGACAACTTTTATGAGCCACAGATTTCACAGATTCACGCAGATTTCACTGGCAGAAAAATAATCTGTGACAATCTGTGTGAATCTGTGGCTAAAAAATATTCGTGTCAATTCGTGTTAATTCGTGGCCAAGTAACCAGGAAAGAACAAACTATGTCTCAAATTCGTGTTCGTTTCGCGCCATCTCCCACGGGCTATTTGCACGTTGGCGGGGCGCGTACTGCCTTATTCAATTGGTTGTTTGCGCGCAAAAATAAGGGTGTCTTTGTGCTGCGCATTGAGGACACCGACACGTTGCGCAATGATGAAGCAATGGTGCGCGGCATTCTGGAAGGAATGGAATGGCTGGGGCTGAACTATGACGAAGGCCCGTTTTTTCAATCCGATAATTACGAAAAACACCGGGCCGCAGCATTGCAATTGCTTGAAAATGGTTTTGCCTATCGAGACTTTACGCCCAAAGCCGAGCGTGATGATGCAACGATCAAACAACGCGTTGCCGAAGCGGCAAAACAGGAAAAGCCTGTCAATGCGTATCGCACGCTGTCCCGCGAGGAATCCGATGCGCGAGCAGCAGCAGGTGAACCATTTGTCATCCGCTTTAAAGTCCTAGAAGAAGGCAAAACACAATTTGAAGATGAAGTGTTCGGCTTACAGGAACGTGATTACAAGGACATCGAAGATTTAGTATTGCTACGTTCTGACGGGCATCCGCTTTACAACCTCAGTGTCGTTTGCGATGACATCGAAATGGCAATCACACACGTCATTCGCGGGCAGGATCATTTATCGAATACGCACAAACAGGTGTTGCTCTATCAGGCGCTCGGCAAGCCCGTACCGAGGTTCGGACATTTGCCGCTGATTATGGCACCTGACAAAGGCAAATTATCCAAACGCAAACACGGCGAAATTGTCAGCATCACGACATATCGCGATGCGGGCTTTATTCCTGACGCATTTTTGAACTTCCTGGCATTGCTTGGCTGGTCGCCCGATTTCAATGAATACGGCGACCGCGAAATTTTCTCGCGCGAAGAGTTGATTCAATCCTTCTCGCTCGCAGGCATCAACAAGGCAAACGCGGTATTCAATTTTACTCAGGGCGACGCGCGCAACTGGACAGATCAAAAAGCGCTCTGGATGAACGCCGAATACATCAAAACCATTCCGCTGGAAACGCTGCTCCCATTCGTCAAAGCGGAGTTACAACAAAGCGGTTTGTGGCGCGATGCGTATGAAAGCGAGCAGAAAGTTTGGTTCGATCACACGCTGACGCTGCTGCGCGAACGGGCACGCACGGTGAAGGATTTCACCAATCACGGTCGCCCGTACTTCGTGGATGACATCAGTTTTGAATTTGACGAAGTCGCAGTGAAAAAGAATCTGCAAAAAGACGCCGCCCTGAAAGATTTGCTGCCGCAACTGGCGGAAGCCTTTGCGACGCTGGATGATTTCACGCACGACGGCATTGAAGCCTTGCTTAGAAAAACTGCGGAAGAAAAGGGCGTAAAAGTAGGGTTGCTGACGAATGCCACGCGCACTGCATTGACGGGGCAGTCCGTTGGCCCAGGATTATTTTCAGTGGTCGAAGTAATTGGTAAAGATCGGACAGTGGCGCGGCTGAAACACGCAACGCAGTTGATGTGAGTCAAGTTTGTGCAGGGAATAACCTGAGCGATTAGCAGTAAATCCATCCGCTCAGGTCAGTCAAGGTGCTTACTCTTGTCTGATCGAAGAAGAAGCCGCTGCGGGTTGCCGACTCAGCCCGCGATTCAGCAACATCTTCACTTCCACACGCCGATTTTGTGCCCGCCCGGCAGCACTCTGGTTATCCGCAACTGCTTCTGTTTTGCCGTATCCAAGGGGAGAGACAAAACGCCGTGCGGGGATTTTGTGATGCACAGCCAAATATTGCATGACAGCATCCGCACGTTGCTGGCTCAGGACAAAATTCTTCGCCTCATTGCCAGTGGAATCGGTGTGACCTGCAACCTCAATCATATACCACTTGGCAGCCAGCGCCGTTTGCGCCAGCGTATCGAGTTGTTGTTTTGCCTCAGGTGAAAGCAACGCGCTGTTGACCCGAAAGTTCACAGTCACAGTTTGTTGCACATCATAATCGTCCAGCGCCGAGATGCGTTCATTGGCCACTTTCACTTCGGTTCTGGCCTCAGCGGCGATAGCGTGCAATTCATCTATCTGCCCAGCGATCCGTTCCTGATTCTCTTCGACAGGTTTGACACGCGTATCAGTCGTGACTGCCGCGCGCATATCAGATTCTTCAAAACGAACCTTCTCTGCCGCGAGCTGGCCTTGTGCATTGCCTCGTCCTTCGACTTCGACAATCAGTCCGCGCAGGATGTCGGCCACGGCGTATTTCTTGCCGAAACGCAGAAAACCGCCGTAGGTTTTGATGCTCGTTTGATCGGTTAAGAGCACTTGATAATCGGTGCGGTTGCGATCACGGATTGTGAGCGAATCGGCATCGCGCCCCATCACGACACCGCGAAACTTCATCTTCGATCCGCTGGGGATGGATTGCAGGTTACCGCTGCGGACGCTGGTGGATTGAGTGTTGGCGCGTTGCCCCCAAACCGTCGGCGTAAGCGTCAGCGCCAAACTGAATAGTAAAGTAAGAATCGGCAATTTCTTGATTGCGTTAGGATTCATGTTTCCTCCTTGAAATGTCAGTACAGAATGTCAAAACACATTCCGCACAAAAATTCAGGCGAGGGCGAACATGGGCAAAGTAAGAAAAGCCTAGCGAATCCTAACAGATAAATCAACCACCCCAGCAAAGAACGCGAGTGCTCCGATCAAGCCAAGCAAGCATTGTTTATTATTTTCTGATCAGCCAGGTAAAGACTTCAGCCATAAACACCTGGCTATCCTTACCCCAATAGACCGTTCCTTGTGGATCGCGATCTTTACCCGTCAAGCGCACGCCTTCGGGCTTGCCGAGAAATAGCGACGCCATACCTTCGCCCATCACAAGGATGCGTCCGCCATTGTCGAATTTCTGATAGGCCGCAAAGGCTTGCGCGGGTTTGCCGTCCTTATCCAACTGATAGGCGAAAGGCGTTCCGCCTTCGACTGCACGTCCGCCGCTGTAGGGGATTTCGCGGTCAGCCGAGTTAATCTCGCCCGACTTGGCAATGCCGCCGCAGTTGTGAACGTACGGCGTATCCGGTGTCAGCTTCAATCTGAATGGCGTGATGATGTCGTTAACACCTGTTGTCGCCAAACTCTGGCGGTTCTCCTCGTCCAGCACAAGGAACAGTGCGCCGCCGCTTTTCACAAAGCCAATCAACGCATTTTTCTCGTCGTCGGTGAATGTTCCCGATGGCGCGCGCAGGTACACGAGGCGATGTCCTTGCAATGCTTGTGTTGTGAGGGGTTGTTTGGAACTGGTTACCTCAAGGTTGAGCCGACGAAGCATTTCATTTGCGGGCGCAATCATGTCCATCTGCCCGTGCGCCTGATCGTAATAGATTTTGGGCAGCGCCGAAGTCTGACGCGGTTCACTGGATGGCGGCACGATGCCTTTGATCCGCAGATACGTCACGAGATTGCCGTAATGTTCGTTGTCGTGCGCGATGTTCTGATGCGCGACGGACAGCTTGGCCTTGTCGCGTCCGAACAGCTTCACCATTTCTGCCGCCTGCGCATCCGTCAATTGATCGTATGCCGCCGAGCAATACGCGACCGAATCTTTGAGCGCATTTACGAGTGCCGCTTTATCCTTCAAGTTTTTCTCCGCGCCTGACGGCGTTCGTTTTTCGGGATGCAGCGGAGCGCAAAAGGCGATGTTCGCATCCGCGATGTGTCCAATCAATTCGCCGTATGACCGCACGCCGGTTGCAGGTCGAAACGCATATTCTTCGGCAGGCATTTTTTCAGCTGCCTTGACGATGTTGCCGCTGATATTTGCCCACGCAGCCTTGGCATCCGCCGTCAGCGATTGCGCTTGTGCGAACGACGTGAATGTCAGCAAGAAAGTTGCGGTCAGTGTCAGATGGAATTTGTTCATGTGCTTCTCCTGGAAAAAAGTTTTCCGAGATAAAACTGCTTCAGCGACAAAGGCGCAATCGCGTTGTTGCGAGACGCGCGCTGCTGTTGCGAGTGGGATTGGGGAGGAATGAAACGGAAGGGTTATAACGACTGTCCGAGGCAGGATTCAACTTTCGCACGGTAATTTCGGCTGAGTTTTAATTGCTGTCCATCCTGCAACACCACCAGAAAATCACCGTGCGAATGCGGTTGCAGTTCTTTGATGTGGCGCAGATTCACAATGGTCGAGCGATGGATGCGCAGGAATAATTGCGGGTCAAGGCGCGCTTCCAATTCGCTCAACGACACGCGATGCAACCAGGAATTTTTGCCCGCGTGAATCTCAACATACACGCCCGCCGCTTCGATCCACGCGATTTCCTCCACTCGCAGGAAAATCACGCGCCCGCTTTGTTTGATCGCCAGGCGTTCCAGATAGCTGGTTGTGTTTACTACTTGATCCGGTTGCATACGATCCAGCAACGCCAACATTCGGTCATTCAAATCGCCGCGTTGTCTTGTGCTGATAAAATCAAGCGCGCGTTCCAAACTTCGTTCAAATCGTTCGTCGCTAAACGGCTTCAGCAAATAATCCAGCGCGCTGACCTCGAATGCTTTGAGCGCGTACTGATCAAACGCAGTCACAAAAATCGTAACCGGCATTCGCGCGACGCTGATTTGATTGACGACACCAAAGCCATTCAACCCCGGCATTTGAATGTCGAGAAACAACAACTCAGGCACAGTCGCGCGGATTTGCTCGACAGCGGCTTCGCCATTTGTGCATTCGCCAATGATGTCAATGACAGCTTGTTTTTCCAGCAGTTCGCGCAACCGGCGACGCGCTGGTTTTTCGTCATCCACAATCAGCGTGCGAATTTTTGGCATATGGCTTATGTGCGAAAGGGCAGCGTAATTTCGGCGTGCGCGCCCACCATACCATTTTTGAGCGTGAAGTCATGCGCGCCGGGATAGAGTTGTGCCAGTCGTTGCCGCGTGTTGCTGAGGCCGATTCCCGCCTGTTGCGCACCGTTCCAATGTGCGGGCAATCCGGGGCCATCATCTCGAATTTCCAGCCGCAATTGATCACCGCGCTTTTCTGCTTGAATGGTCAAATTTACAGGACGTGTGGCATGCGCGACGGCATGCTGAATGACGTTTTCGACGAGCGGTTGCAGGATCAGACTTGGCACAATGGCAGGCAATGTTTCAGGCGAAATGTTGAGGTCAACACGCAACCGATCATCAAACCGCATCCGCTGAATCGCCAGATAATAATTCAGCGCCTGCAATTCGGCTTCGAGCGTCGTTTCCTGTGTCTCTGACTGCTCCAGCGAAAAGCGTAACAAGTCGCCCAGATGTTCGATCATGCGCCGTGCCGTGCGTGGGTCGCTTTCGACAAACGCAGAAATCGTGTTCAGCGCATTGAAGAGAAAATGCGGATGGAGTTGTGATTTGAGATTCAGCAGGCGTGATGCGGTCAGCGATTGCTCAAGCTGCGAAGTTTTCAAGGCCAACTCTGCCGCTTCGATTCTGCGCTCGGCAGATTCGCGATAAAAATCCCACGCGAGCCAGCCTCCGGCAATCACCCAATACACCAGATAATTCCATTGAAATGCGCCGCCCAACAACCCGCGCAAACTCAGCGCCGAAACCATCGGATCGCGCATATGCCCCGCCGCAAAGTCACTGTGCAAAAGTGATTCAAGCAACGCGGTCAAAACAAAGTACAGCAACGTGATAACGAAGCTCAGCGGGAGATGCAGCGCGAGACGTTGTGCCAGCGAAGCTCGACGGGCGAATTTGCGATCCACCCAAATGATGGCCAGCGACAGCACACCCCACGTATACCATTGCGTCGCAGATTGCCGCAGCACCTCTACAAATGACTCGCCCATTTCGCCCATGCCGGAAGACGACACAGACGCGCGCGACGAAAAGAACAATGACACCAGGCCCCATCCGCCCAACCACAGCAGGACTTTTCGCAGCAGGTTGTGCTTTTCTATCGGCATTCATTTCACCGCCGCAGCGTTGGCTGCTAATCCGCTTTGACCTTTTTGAGCGCAATCGCATTCATACAGTACCGCAACCCGCTCGGCGCAGGGCCATCAGGAAATACGTGCCCCAAATGGGCGTCGCACGTGTTGCAGACCGTTTCGACGCGGATCATTCCGTGCGAATGGTCGGCGTGATATGCAATCGCATTTTCTTTGATCGGCTGCGTGAACGAAGGCCAGCCCGTGCCGCTCTCAAACTTCTCGCTGGCATCAAACAGCAACGTGTCACAACACACACAGGCATACAGCCCCGGCTCAAACAAGCTGCACATCTCGGAGCTGAATGGTCGCTCCGTGCCTTTTTGCCGCGTCACGATGTATTGATTTGGCGTGAGTTGGGCTTCCCATTCTTCTTCGGTTTTGACGACCTTTCGATCCGGCTCAGGATTGCCATTGCGCGCATACTTCAGGACATCTAGCCATTTCAAAATCATAGGGCTTTCCTCTATTTCATTTGGGCAATAGTGGAATGAGTTATTCGTACTTGCCGAGATATAATTTGTTTTCGTAATCCACTAAACCAAGTTTCAGATTCCGCAACCAGCCTTGCCTGCCGAGAATGTTGCGGAGCAAATTGGGATACTTGGCAAAATAAACGATGCTTTGGAAGGTTAGGCCAGCCGTTTCCAACGTGACTTCATGACCGAAACAATCAATCGGGCCGCCCAACGAAGACAAGCGTTCGGGGATACCGGCTTCAACATCCAATCCCAATGCAACACCAAGCTCTCGGCTAAACAGACAAACCGCGCCGCCTGAATCAACCACCGCCTCTGCGGTGGCACGAAACTCTCCGCAACTCAAAACAACGTAGAGCAAAATGCCGCCGTCTTTTTCAGGGTAAGAAACAACCTCGGTGTAAGTTAATTCAAACGCCATCGGAACCACCTTGTTTAGAATCCCGCAAAAGGCAAGTCTTCGGTAGGAATAAACGCAAGGAATGGCTCAGTGACGCCTCGTGCGCGAGCCGTTTTTATTACAGCTTCGCCATCGTCGCCGTGTGAAATCAAATTGCCTTCATCAAGCACAACCCACTGTCCGCGATAGCCCTCTCGATGCAATTGCAACCAGCGTTGATTCGGATGAGGCGAATCGTTTGTGGATGAGCCATTCAGCCCCTCAGCAAACAATTCATTCACTGTGGTCATCTCGGCAACACGTCGCAGAACATCCACTGCGAATTGCTCTATGCCCATTCCTTTCGCTGCTGCTTTGTGCGCCAGTTTCTGTTCCACTTCTGGCGGTAATGTGATGGTTGCGCTCATAAATTCACCTCTTGCCTTGATTGTCGCACTACTTCCCACGCTGCTCAATCTTCGCCCACGTGTCCTTCAGTCCAATCGTCTTATTGAACACCAGCTTGCCCGGCGCAGTGTTAGGATCAACACAGAAATAGCCCATCCGCTCGAACTGATAACGATCTCCGGCAACCGCGTCCAGCAAGCTCGGCTCGACTTTACTTGTCAAAACTTCCAGCGAATTCGGATTCAGGTTCGCGGTGAAGTCCTGGCCTTCTTCGACCTCTTCGGGATTTTCTTTCGTGAAGAGCGTGTCGTACATCCGCACTTCGGCGTCGAGCGCGTGGGCGGCGGAAACCCAGTGGATTGTGGCTTTGACTTTGCGTGTGCTGGGGCCGCCGCTGCGGGTTTCGGGGTCGTAGGTGCAGCGCAATTCGACGATGTTGCCGTCTGCATCTTTGATGACTTCTTCGCATTTGATGATGTAGCCGTAGCGCAACCGCACCTCTTTGCCCGGCGAGAGGCGATAGAATTTCGGCGGCGGCACTTCGCGGAAATCGTCCTGTTCGATGTACAACGTTTTCGAGAACGGAACTTTGCGCGTGCCTGCCGAAGCGTCTTCGGGATTGTTGACGGCATCCATCTCTTCGACCAAGTCGTCAGGGTAATTCGTCAGCATAACTTTCAGCGGCTTCAGCACCGCTGCCACGCGCAACGAATGTTTGTTCAGGTCTTCGCGCACGTAGTATTCAAGCTGTTGCAATTGCGTCGTGCCGTTCGTTTTCGACACGCCGAGGCTTGCACAGAAATTGCGAATCGCTTCGGGCGTGTAGCCGCGCCGCCGCATTCCCGACAGCGTTGGCATTCGCGGATCGTCCCAACCATTCACCAGTTTGTCCTGCACGAGCTTGAGCAGTTTGCGCTTGCTCATAATCGTGTAGGTCAGATTCAAACGATCAAATTCATACTGCTGCGACGGGAAGATGCCGAGTTGTTCGATGAACCAATTGTACAGCGGGCGATTGTTGTCGAATTCCAGCGTACACATCGAATGCGTGACCTGCTCAATCGAATCCGATTGCCCGTGCGCGTAGTCGTACATCGGATAGATGCACCATTCATTGCCCGTCTGATGATGTTCCATGTGCAGGATGCGATACATCACCGGGTCGCGGAAGTTCAGATTCGACGAAGCCATGTCAATCTTCGCGCGCAGCGTCCGCGAGCCATCCGGGAATTCGCCGTTTTTCATGCGCTCGAACAGGTCGAGATTTTCTTCCACCGAGCGATTGCGATACGGGCTATCTTTGCCGGGTTCGGTCAACGTGCCGCGATATTCACGAGTCTGATCCGCCGTCAGATCGCAAACATACGCCTTGTCCGCTTTGATGAGTTGCACCGCCCAGTCATACAACTGCTGAAAATAATCCGAAGCGTAAAACAAACCGTCCCATTGGAAGCCAAGCCATTGCACGTCCGCCTTGATCGCTTCGACATATTCGGTGTCTTCCTTGGAAGGATTCGTGTCGTCAAAGCGCAGATTGGTTTTGCCGCCGAACTCTTTCGCCAAGCCGAAATCCAAGCAAATCGCTTTGGCGTGACCGATATGCAAATAGCCGTTTGGTTCGGGTGGAAAGCGTGTTTGGATGCGTCCGCCGTGTTTGCCGGATTCAATGTCGGCGATCATAATGTCGCGAATAAAATTCGATTTCGTTGCAGACTCTGTCGTGGATTCAGCTTCTGTGGGGGTAGGGTTCGATTCCGCTGCGTTCATTGTTGTTATTTGCACTCCTCAAAAAATGTACGACAGGCAGCTTGCCTGTCGCGTGTGTTTTATAAGTTCAAAGTCGGTGACAGGCGAGCCGCCTGTCGTACATTGCCTGCGTTATGAAGCGGCATATCATAGCAGAATTTATATTCTGCCAAGCCCTTCTTTCGTGGGGGAGAGAAAAACCGACGGTACGGTACGAGGAGCGGTAGCGACTTGGTTCAGCTTGCATGTTACCAAGTCGCTACCGCTCCTCGTACCGTACCGAAAGCAAATGGCTGAGCCAAACGACTCTAAAATTGGCTCTTCACAAAACCATTTTCCCACCTAGAATGCCACCTGTCAGCAATCCAATCAGGAGACTTATGAAACACGAATGGCAACAAGGCGAGTTCGTCATTAGTACCGATCCCGCACGACTGGATGTGGACACAGTGCATCACTTCCTGGCACATGAATCGTATTGGGCACAAGGGCGAACGAAAGAATTAGTGCAGCAATCTCTCGACAATTCGCTCGTCTTTGGGATTTACAAAGAACAAAAACAAGTCGGCGGATGTCGCGTGGTGACGGACTATGCGACGTTTGCGTGGCTATGCGATGTGTTTGTGCTGGAGTCATTTCGCGGACTGGGCTTGTCGAAATGGATGATGGAAGTCGTTACATCACACCCGGAGTTGCAGGGCTTACGGCGCTGGCTGCTCGGCACCAAAGACGCGCAGGAGTTGTATCGCAAATACGGCTTCACCGAATTGCCGCCGGAAACGATTTGGATGCACCGCTTCAATGAATTGGCTTAGCAAGTCTAGGCATTTTCTAGCCAGAATTGGCCCAGTGCAAACGAGGGACTTATGCTCATCGAACTCAACCGTGAAAGCCCTTTACCGCTCTACGCACAAATCGTCACGCAAATGCGCGAGATGATTCGGCGTGGCGTTTTGAAAGCAGGCGACCGTTTGCCCGCCAATCGGGAACTGGCCAAAAAACTCGGCGTCAACCGCAATACGATTACAGCAGCGTACGAAGAACTGACGGCTGAAGGCATCATTCGCTCCCACGTTGGACAAGGGACGTTTGTCAACGATGTGCCAATTCTGGGCGCGATCCGAGAAGAACGCGTTGCAACATTCCCGATGTCGTGGAATGCGGTGCTGACAGATCAATCGCGCGAATCGTCATTCAGCAACTTCATGAATATTCAGTCGCAGAAAGACACGATTTCGCTTTCGCACGGCTTGCCACAAAGCGAACTATTTCCGTTGGAGGATTTTCGGTTATCGCTGAATCGCGCTTTTCGGAAAGAAGGTCAGACCCTGCTACAACTGGGGCTGAGCGGCGGGTATCAGCCCTTACAAAAACATCTTGCGGCACAGATGGCATTGCTGGGCATTCAGGTGACGCCGGATGAAGTGTTGATTACGAACGGGTGCCAGCAATCGCTGGATTTGATCTCACGGATTCTGGTGCGCCCAGGCGATGAGGTCGTCATCGAAAATCCGACGTTTCCCGGTGCCATCAGCGTTTTCTGCGGCGCGAATTCCAAATTCCTGAGCGTGCCTGTCAATCAACGCGGCATTGATCTTGACGTGCTCGAAGACATCCTGACGCAACGCCGCCCGAAACTGATTTACACCGTGCCAACATTTCAAAACCCAACGGGGACGGCAATGGATATTGGCGCGCGTCGGCAATTGATTGAACTTGCCGCACGACATCGCGTACCGATTATCGAAGACGATATTTACCGCGAATTGCGCTATGACGGCGCGGACGTCTTGCCGCTCAAGGCGCTCGACAAATACGGTTTGGTGATTTACATCAGCAGCTTTTCCAAAGTCGGATTTCCGGGTTTGCGCGTTGGCTGGATGGTTGCGCCACGCCCGTTGATTGAGCATCTGAATGCGCTCAAACAACGCTCCGATGTGCATGCCAGCATGTTATCGCAGGCGGCGATTTACGAATTTGCTCGGCAGGGGTTACTAAACAAACACGTCAGACGGGCAAAAAAGATTTATGCGGAACGACGTGATGTCATGTTAGAAGCGCTCGAAAAATATTTCCCCGCTGAAGCCGAATGGAACAAGCCGGAAGGGGGAATGACGATTTGGATTCGTTTGCCGGAATCGCTGAACGCGAGCCAGATTCTGCTCGAAGCCGCCAAACAAGGCGTTATATTCAGCCCTGGCGAGCGATTCTATGCCAGCCAGCCCCAATGCCATCTGATGCGGCTGAGCTTCACAATGACCGATGCAGCGCAAATCGAACTTGCAGTGAAGCGATTGGGGGCAATCATCAAAACGCAGCTATCCAGGTGGAAAACGCATCGCGGCATTCTTATCGCCGAAGGCCGCCGAGCATTGATGTAACCAGCGAAAGGAAAAGGAAGAATGCCAATGACATTATTACAAATTGATGCGTTCACGGATGTGCCCTTCAAAGGCAATCCAGCGGCGGTTTGTTTGCTGGAGGAGCCACGCGACGCCGAATGGATGCAGGCCGTCGCCGCCGAAATGAACTTATCCGAAACTGCATTTGTGGTGCGCCGTGAAGATGGCTTCGGATTACGATGGTTCACGCCTACAACCGAAGTGCCGCTTTGCGGTCACGCAACGCTCGCGAGTGCTCACGCGCTTTGGGAAACGGGAAAATTGAAACAGGACGAGACCGCGCGTTTTCATACCTTGAGTGGCCTGCTTACCGCGCAACGCAATGGTGCCCGCATTGAAATGAATTTGCCCGCAATTCCGATTGAAGAAACGATCATCGCTCAGGGCATCCTCGAAGCCGTTGGCCTGCAACCCCGTTTTGTCGGACGCACGGCTGATCGCAATGGCGAAGCGAAAGAGGTGAATTATTTATTTGAGCTGGACACAGAAGATGCGGTGCGCAACGCCCGCCCGAATTTTGAGCAATTAAAGAAGGAAACGGATGCCGGAATTATCATCACGGCACGCGCGCAAACGACCGATTGCGATTTTGTTTCGCGTTATTTTGTCCCTGCTTTTGGCATCAACGAAGACCCGGTGACAGGCGCGGCCCATTGCAGCCTTGCGCCATATTGGAGCGGGCGGCTGACCAAAACGGAAATGACGGGCTATCAGGCTTCGGCGCGCGGCGGATTTGTATACGCGCGTTTGCTGCAAAACCGCGTCGTGCTGGCGGGCGAAGCCGTAACCGTGTTGCAAGGAATATTGATGGGATAAAGGTTACTCCGAAAGCTACGGTAGAGAAATTATGTCGCAAATAATTCGGGCTGAAACGAACGAGCATTTCCTCACAGCGCGCGAGCTGTTTGAAGAATACGCTGCCGTGTTAGGCGTTGATTTGTGCTTTCAGAATTTTGACGAAGAGCTAAGAACGCTGGCCAAACAATATAACGCACCGGATGGTTGTTTATTGCTGGCGCGCGAAGCCAGTCAAGTCGTTGGCTGTGTTGCCCTGCGAAAGCTTGATGCGCAAAACTGCGAGATGAAACGCCTTTATGTCAAACCGTCATTTCGCCATCTAAAAATCGGCCAGTTATTGGTCACCACCATCATCGCGGAAGCTGAAAATCTTGGCTACAGTGCGATGCGGCTGGATACGCTGCCTTCGATGACAGCAGCGCAACGGCTTTACCAATCTTTCGGCTTCCGCGAGATTGCGCCCTATCGCTTCAATCCAGTCGCGGGAACCATTTTTATGGAGCTTCGTTTCCCCAAAAGCGAACCCACTATTTCAACGAGGTAATCATGGAACAATTTAGCCCAACAGCGAAAACCACGCTGAAACGCCTGCCAAAGCGTGGGGTATTTGATCGCACAACTGTCTATAAAATTCTCGACGAAGCGTTTATTTGCCACGTCGGATTTGTCGTAGACGGGCAACCGTTTGTGGTTCCGACGGGCTACGGGCGCATTGGCGATCAGCTTTACATTCACGGCTCTGCTGCCAGCCGGATGCTGCGTTCGTTGGCCGAAGGAATCGAGGTTTGTGTGACGGTGACGTTGATTGACGGATTGGTGTTGGCGCGCACCGCATTTCATCATTCCTTCAATTATCGCTCGGTCATGATTTTTGGGCGTGCCAAATTGGTCGAAGACGCTGAAGAAAAGATGGCAGCGCTTAAAGCCTTCACGGAACAGGTTATTGCTGGTCGCTGGGACGACGTGCGCTGGCCCAATGAACAGGAAATGAAAGCAACATCCGTGTTGGTTTTGCCGCTGGAAGAGGTCTCAGCCAAAGTCCGCACAGGGCCGCCGCTGGATGACGAAGAAGATATGGAGTTGCCTGTCTGGGCAGGTGTTATCCCGCTCCATTTGCATGCAGAGAATCCCATTGATGCACCAGATTTGCGTTCTTCGCTTGCACCGCCAGCATATGCAACAAACTACATTCGTCCGCTGGCAGAAGAATAAGCGGTCTTCGCGACAAATCACTTGCGTCACAAAAAAGCTGTATGGAAACAAATCTTCAAGCAACCACCGACGGAACGCTCCATTGCAAAATTGAAGCATTGCAAAAACTGGCCATGAAGATTGCGATGGAAGCCAGTTCTTTCGGGCCAACAAGCTGGCCCGACCTGGAAAAAGGCATTAATTTGTGGGAAGAGATGCGCAATTATGAACAACGCCTGATCCAACAGGCGTTGGCGATTGCTGGCGGCAGGCAAAACAAAGCGGCAATGCTGTTGGGCATTCCAGCCTCCACGCTCAATGCAAAGCTCAAACAATACGAGCGTTCATCAGATGAGTATTGAATTTACGGATGCGATGATAGAACAAGAGGACGGCGACAAAGCTCACATTCATTTGGCAGCGGCTTTACATCAGCTTGAAGCTGCTGGCGGCGCGCGTTTTGTCACGCTGTTTGAGCACGGAAGCTTGCAGGTTGAGATATATGCGCCCCAGGGACACGACCCGCAAACACCGCACACACGCGATGAAGTCTACGTGGTCGTGCGTGGCAGCGGGGTTTTCTTTAATGGGGAAACGCGACGCGATTTTCAGGCGGGCGATTTGCTCTTTGTACCTGCGGGCAAAGAGCATCGCTTTGAAGATTTCACTGCTGATTTTGCAGTTTGGGTAATGTTTTATGGGCCGGAAGGCGGCGAATAAGAATTAAGCACAAAACAGAAAAAAGCGGCAATGGAATTCCCCTCCACTGCCGCTGATTTTTTTTGCCAATCAGGTTTCGTTAGAACTGCATACGAAGCCCAAGTTGAATTTGACGCTCGCGATATAACGTCCCGCCCGCTTCTGTGACAGTGCCAAAGGCAGTGTTGTAATTCAAAGTCGCCGGAGTCGTGGCTGTGCTAATGTTGTAGAGAGTCGTGTTGACCTGTGTAAAGTGCGTCCGATTGAAAATATTGAACGCTTCGCCCAGGAATTCAAAATTGATTCTCTCGTTGAAGTGGAAGCGACGTGAGAGCCGCAAATCCACATTCTGGATACTTGGCCCAGTGTAGTTATTACGTTGAATCAACGGCAAGCGTGATGCGCCACCCGAACCGTTAATGCCGCCCAACGTTCCACTTACGCCACCTACCGCAGGCATATTTCCGCTGATACCACCATCATACGGACGTCCTGTGTAGTACTGATAAATCGGCGCGATAGACCAACCATCCGCAATCAAAGTTGCGGCACGATTGCCCAGCTTCACGCGTGGTTGATAGACCAAACTGATGACGAACTTGTGACGAACATCAAAGTTCGACCGTCCACGCTCCGCAGTCGGATCGAAAACATTAAAGGGAACGTTGTTTTCGGTGAAGGTTGCCGAACGTTGATTATCGTCAACCGCCTTGGAGAAGGTGTAATTTGCCAGGAATTGTAAGCCGCCTGAAAAACGACGATTGGCCTGTAAGACCAACGCGTTGTATTCCGATTTGACAGTGCTGGCAATTTCGCTGATTTGTTGCGTGAATCCTGCTGAAGCCAACGGGCGCGCACCACGAAAGGCCGGAACAGTCACGGTTTGTCCATTAAACGGCCCACCAGAAATCTGGTAAGTGTAGGTGCTGGTCGGGGCGTTCAGATTACGATCAAAAAAGGTTGGCAGCCGACGTCCCAGGCTCAGCAGATAGGAGGCTGAAACCGTTGTATTGCGCATGACTTGCCGCTCAAAAATAAAGTCGGCCTGATGAATCTTTGGTGCATTAAAGGTCGGTGAGAAATACTGAATTGCACCGGAACCAGTAGGAGCCGACGCCAGCACATTTGGGAAAATCGGAGAGGTCGCCGACGCTGGAGCCAGGGTCACTTGCGCCTGACCGCCAGGATTTCCCGTATTCACTAACGCATTGTAAATTGTGGAGTTAATAATACGCCCAAAATATAACCCGTAGCCGCCACGGATCGAGGTCTTGCCATCCCCCGTCAAATCAATCGCAAATCCTGACCGAGGGCCAAAATTGTTTTTGCGATTCGGCATAAAGGAAGTGGCCTGACCAATCGTCAGATTGGTATTGGGAATCACGGCAGTGCTGGAATTCGGCAATTGAGGTTCAGGTAATGCCTGATATTCCCAACGTAACCCCAGATTGATGGTGACACGCGGCATGAATTTCCAATCGTACTGTGCATAAGCGTTGTAGTCGGTCGTGTCAAAAGTCGCGCCCAGTGGCCCGAAGCCTTGCACGTAATTCCCGGTGTAGCATTTGCCACGTGTCCGTGTACTGTTGACACAGGTAACAGTTGCCGCAAGCGGCGTTTTCCAGTTCACATAATCTATGATGAAATCGTTGATATTGTTGTAAGAATATCCGCCGCTTTCATTGCGTAGGTTGCCCAGCTTTTCATTCACCAAATTAAAATCCACTCCAAATTTCAACGTGTTCGCGCCAATGGAATAGGTAACGTTATCGGTAAATTGCTTCCGCCGTTCATCCGGGTAAGAAGGCCGTTCCAGAAAATTCGGTTTCCCGAAGGTCAAGCCATTGGTCAAAAAGACTTCCGGCGAACTGCCATTCAATGCGGTTCGCGGTTCGCCCGCCGCCGCAGGCTGGCTGATTTGGAACTCAAAATCACGTGCATATTGGAAGCGGAACTCATTAACAAGACGCGGGGTCACGGTCGAGACCAATCGCGCAGTGCCCCAGTCAATTTTCACAAAATCGTCGCCGAAACTGGCTTTGCCACGCGTGTTGGTAGCCTGCGTTTGAATGCCTGCGGGTGAATCCCAGCGTAAACGATTGTAGGTAACCGTGAAAGTGTTCTTGCTATTCACCTGCCAGTCAATTTTGGGCAGGATCAAACGTTGATCGCCACGACGCGGAACCGGTCCCGTTAAAGAGTTCAGGAAGTTCACCGCATCGTCAATCTGTCCCGTCGTCAAATTGCGTGGCGCAGCCGTCAACGTAGTGCGATTTACCGTATTTAGATAAGTGGGGGAATCAAAGATCGCTAATCCGGGGAAATTCCGTTTTTGCTGATCGTAGCTGAAGAAAAAGAAGAATTTATCTTTGACGATGGGGCCGCCAATCGTGCCCCCAAATTGATGGCGCACATCTTCGGGTTTGATCCCAACCTGCGTTGCCACGCCATTCACCAACACGGATTGGAACGCACGCGGATTGCGTGCTCCCCACTCATTATTGCGCTGGTAATAAAACGCATCTCCACGCAATTCATTGGTTCCGCTCTTGGTCACGGCATTGGTCACACCGCCAGCGGCACGGCCATATTCAGCCGAGTAGTTCGAGGTATTCACTTGAAATTCACGAATCGCCGATTGGCTGACTGAATAACTAATGCGCGTACGTCCGCGCTCTTCGGAAAAGAACGCCTGATTATTATCGCCGCCATCAATTGTATTGTTATTCAGAAGCCCTGAAATTCCACGAAAACTGACCAATCCGAAGCTTCCATCCGGGACTGATCCCGGCGTGAGGATTGCAAAATTTGACCACCGACGACCATTGATCGGCAATTCATTAATCGCCGTCTGGTTAATGTTGCTGGCAAATTCTTTTGATTCGGTATTCACCAGTGAGGCTTCCGCCACGACGGTTACGGTGGCCTCGGCGGCACCAACAGTCAGTTTTGCTTCAACATTACTGAGCCGTCCGACTTCAACGGTAACGTCTTTCTTAAAGGTGGAAAATCCTGAAGCCGCAACCGTGACGGTATAAATGCCCGGCTGTAAGTTATTAAAACGAAAATTGCCATCCGCATTGGTGGTGCTGGTTTCTTCTTTGTTTGTACCTGTATTTTTGATCGTCACCGTGGCATTCGAGATCACGGCTCCTGTCTGATCAGAAACGCCACCACCGAGAGCACCGGCCACAGCTGATTGTGCCAGAACACAATAGGTTTGCACGCTGCCTAATAAAAGCATTAAGACGCTTAGTATAAAGAAGCGCTGGAAATAAGTATGGGTTGGTTTCGACATACGCCTGCCTTTCTTGAAAAGAAATGGGATTACCCAGGTGAGGGATAGTCCGGCTTTAGGGCCAAAGCCAAGCTCACCTGCAAAAGCATTTCATCCTAGCAAATATAAATTTTCGCAAGTTTGATGGACTGCGAACTGGTTCCGATCTGTTTCATAGCCACCTATATAATGGGGTGGCGTAATCCCAGTTACTCAATATGTAGTTATGTAGTTCGTATTTCATCTTCCGCTGAATTAGAGGCAAGGGTAAAACAGGAATGACAGCGGGTCAAGTTAAGTGGGTCTAAAGCGAGAAGAAAGAATGCGGCCCCAGCAACAATTATTTTTTGGATGTGATGGCCGCCTCATTGAGGTGTGACATTTTCAGGTGACCGCGCGCATCAATATCTACCGCATACTGCGCGGATTGTTCATTGTTGCTGCTATCCAGAGCTTTAAATTCAAATGTAGTTCGATTCGATTCGATTTTGGTCGAAACCGGAAACACACCACGCACTTCTTTACGCTGGACGTTGTAATAGCTCACGGATTTATTTTTAGGATCAAAGCCGACAACCTGGAAATAATCAAAGTCGCTTTTTTCATCTGCATTGTTATACGCCTTTTGGAAAATAGCGTAATGATAGTTGTCCTGCCCGCGATCATCTTTAACGGTGCCAAGCTTTTGCCAACCAACGATTTTGCGAGTGGGATGGACGAAATAGGCAATTTCCTGCGGGACTTCCAGTTCGACAGAGCCACCATAAATATACCCAGCAGGAACAATCGCATTATCTTTCAGCCGGACTTTATACCAGACCTCGTATTTCGCGCCTTTGGCGTCATCTTTGTCTTCATCGCCAGCGCTTGTTTGTGTGGTGGCTTTGGGCTGGTTTTCGCGGTCTACGACTTCAAAGAGTGTATCTTTGGGAAACAGGGCAATCAGGTTGTCGTCATTTGCACGGATTGGCGTCAACCGAACCTTGATGGAAGCGCGCGCCCGACACTCCGCCTGGGTGGACATCCCGGCAATCGTGGAGGCTAGTTCCTGGGATTTTTCTAAATTGATTTTCTTCGCCAGATTACGCGCATCTGACCAGCCTTCTAATCCGCCCGGGGCTTTAATTCGGACGTATGCTGTCTCTGCCTGGGTCGTTCGCTCTACGATAGTGACCTCGTCACCGCGTTTGAGTTCACCGATTGTCTTCGAGACACGAGAAATCGAATTACGAACTTCCATTCGCTCAGGAATTACAATGGCAGCCTCACCTAATAAATCGCTTTTGCAGCCACCCATTCCAAATACCAACGCCGTCAACACACTGCCTGCTGTGAGCACCAATTTATTTCGATGATTTAAGAACATATCTAAATGGGTTAAAAAGAAGGATATAGGGTCTATGGTCGGGCAATGTACCAGCGCCTCTGCGAAAAAGCAAGAAGGAGTCATGCGAAGCGCTTACTGCGGCTTGACCATCGGCATTACCCGCTCAATGGCTTCTTTAACCTCCGTATTGCTCCGCCCGCTGGCTTCATAAGCACGATTGTACGCGTCCAACGCCAGCGAATACTTGCGCTGATTTTCATAGACAAACCCCAGATAATTCAGCGTATTAATGTCTGCGGGATTCAGGCGATTCGCCTGCAAAAGCATTTCTGCTGCGCGATTCCAGGATTTATTTTGCGCGTGCGCCAGACCCAGGTTGAAATACAACGTGGCTGAAGGTTCCTTGGTCATCGTCATGGCCCGCGAGAGCGTCAACTCAGCGCTCGTATACTTTTTCGCGGCGAGATAAATCCGCCCCAGCAACTCCGTCGAAGCGGCGTCGTCCCGCAAGGTTTTCAATTTAACGGCACTCTTGATCGCTTCATCATACAAGGCATTCGCTTTGGTGAGATCCGCCTCTGCCAACCCGCGGCGCACCAGGGTTTCAGCTAATAAAGTCAGCAGTTCAATATTTGTTGGAGATGCCGTGACGCCGCCACGTAAGGCTTCAATTGAGCCATCCAAATTTCCGGATCGAAATTGCAAAACCCCCAGGTAATACCAGGTATCTGAATCTTTCGGATCAAGTTTAAGTGAGGTTTTCAACGCCGATACTGCGTCATTTGTGCGCTTGAGATTGGCATAGGCGAAGCCCAACAAGTAAAAGCCTAAGGCAACATCGGGCTGCTGTTTGGTCAAGGTTTCCAGATAAGGCAAGGCCTGATCATAGTGATTCAGCGCCAAGTGGCAACGCCCCAATGCAAGTAAGGCTTCCGTGTTACTCTTCCCTTCCGCTTTTTTGAGTTCGAGGGTTTTATTCAATGGAGCCAGCGCCTGATCGTACTCCTTTAATTGATAATGTGACAGTCCGATGTACTTCCAGCTATCCGCGTGGTTCGGCACTTCTTCAAGGACTTTTTTGAACTCGCCGATAGCTTCACGAAACTGATTCTGCTTATAGAGAGAAACGGCACGGTCCCAACTGGGGAGGTCATCTTGCGCCCAACCCCCACTTACACTCAGGCTTAGTAACACTGCCGCTAAAATTTTCCTGCATTTCATCATTTGCTACCCCCACAATGTAATACCTGCCCGGTCAATACTGACGAATGGTTTTGACTAAAGCAAGTCAAATATAACACGCATTAGATGAGTGCAATTGATGATGGGTTGCGGGAGATTTTGGAGCCAGGGGGAGCGGCGGAAACAAGGGGGAAATTAAGGGAGGGGAGCTTAGCGATCAGAAGATTTTTTTCTGCCAAATCCATGCCGTGCCATCATTGCCAGACCAACACCCAACAAGACCAGGGTTGCAGGTTCTGGAACATCTGTCACGGGTGGCACAGGGGGATTAATAACAGGCGGAGTCGCGGAGGACACATTTGTCGGGGAATCGCCACCACGACATAAGACAGCGCAGATTACTACACCCCCAACGATTGCCGGAATTGCTAATAACCAGGGCCTAAAAACGTTGGGAGTAAGGCGCGGCACAGCTTCATCGCTTAATGCCAGTGCATCTGACTGTAAACATTCTTCCGAACAGACAATTCCTGGCCCATACGGAACAATCCGGCCATCAGTCAGGCGAACAAAGTCAGGCTTATCGCCGCCTTCCGGGATTTTCCCCGTAGCTTGCTGAGAGTCGCTTTTCTTGGCAGTGGTCTGTTGCTGGCCTTGATTGACCTGTTGCGCCAATTGCTCATAAGTGAGCGGCGTTGCAACAGCCTGTGTCGCCAAAAGAAAACAGATAATTAGTCGTAATGTGAGGGTGCGCATCAGTTTTTCTTTCAAAGATGGCTAAGGCGTAGGCCTTACCGTGAGGAGATGGGGGGCACGTTTAGGATAGTTCTTTTTGTCTGAGAAAACTTTCTACGGCGTCAAGCCAAGTTTTCCCTTCTTACTTAATCTCGCAAGATAATCGTAAAAACAACTATGCACAAAGGCACCAAGCGGGCATATCTTACTAAAAATTCACCAACATGCAATAAAATTATCACGCGCTTGAAATAGACTAACGATTTTCAAATCAATCTATTACAAAGATTTGCTGGAAGTTAACTCTCAGTTAAATCAGGATTGCGGGGTGTTAAGAAAGGGACGGTGGAAAACTTGTGGAAAAATCTACAGAGCAAGAATTGGCCAAAAGTCTTAGGCAAGGGGAACAATCACGGCTTTATTGCTTTCGCTCAGAGTCCTGAACCAAGCAGCTCTCAACCATTTCGCGCACTTTTGCACCTTCAAAGCGCCCCCGGATAAGGTCAACAACTTCAATTTTTAGTTGATTGCTTCGCTGATAAAAACCGGCCTGATAAGGAAAATAATAAAGCGCGATCTGCTTACCCGTAATGCGCAGGTCAGCAATCTGAAAGAAACCTTGTTGATATACGCTACGCTGTACTTTTTCCTGCAAGCGCATAAAAGCCTCGTCTTCACTCAACCTCATAGGTCCAAACTGAGGAGTTTCCACTTCCAGAAAATCCTCATCCGTGGGCGCAGAATCAAAGCGATACAAATCCAGATTGCCTGTTACAGCATCAATCGCCAAAAACTGCGTTGCGTCACGCTTTCCATTTTGAACCCGCACGCGAAACAAGTGATAGGGGAAATAAAAACTTGTATCGAACAAAAAACGGCCCAGTCTGAACTGCCGCCAACGGTTCGTAAACAGTTTGCGAACTTCGTCATCCGTGATTTGAGGAGCTAAACATTGCAGTTTCATTTCACGCAAAATAAATCCAGAGCGAAATTATCGTGATGATTAACACAATAGCAAAAGCCGATGGCAGCCATTTTTGCGTGGCGGTTTCAGCTTCCAGTGGTGCAGCCAGAATGCTTTGACTTTCAACTTCACCCAGCCAAACTTTTTCTGCCACTGTCTGGAAGGTTAAGCCAGCAACTTTCTGCGGCGCAGGAGCAGGCGTCAGTAAACTAACACCAATCAAAATCACCACACACACAGCAAAGATTAGAACCGCAAAATGCAGAAAATTCATCCCCACAAACCAACCTAAAAAGCCAGTCAGCGCTTCTCCGGCAAAATAAACTTCTAAGATGAAACGCAAAGCCCCCAAAACAAACCCGACTAATAAAGATGTGAGCGCCCCCTGCGCGTTGATGCGCTTCCAGCAAATTCCCAGCAGGAAAACGACGGCGATGGGCGGAGAGATATAGGCTTGTACGCTTTGCAAATACACCCAGAGTTGTCCACTGATACGCCCCATAAAAGGAATCCAGGCGAGGCTCAGTAAAACCATAATCACGGTTGCGATGCGACCAAAATTCACCAGTTGGTTCTCGCTTGCCTGAGGCTTGAATCGCTTATAAAAATCCATCGTAAAAATGGTCGCACTGGAGTTAAAAACGGATGCCTTACTTGCCATCAACGCCGCCAACATGGCAGCGACCATCACGCCTTGCAAACCTGCGGGCATTAATCGCACAACCAGCAGGGGAAACGCCGCATTAGAATCCTCCGCCATTTCCTGCGGATAAAGCGCGCGCGCAATCATTCCGGGAACAATCAGCATAAAAACGGGCAGGACTTTCAGGAATCCGGCCATCACAGTTCCGGCCTTCGCGTGCGCAATGTTCTTCGCGGCAAGCACTCGTTGGACGATGACTTGATCCGTACACCAATACCAAATTCCAAGGAGAGGCGCGCCGAAGAAAATTCCGGTCCAGGGGAAATCTTTGTGTGTCGAAGGTTTCATCATATGAAAGAAATCAGCCGGAACTTTTGCTTGCAGCGCTTCCCAGCCGCCGACTTGATTGAGGCCAATAAACATCAGAATTAACGCGCCAACGACTAGAATTAATGTCTGAATCACTTCGGTGTAAATCACGGCAGCCAAGCCTCCGGCAATGGTGTAAACCCCCGTTGCCAGCAACAGCGCAATCGAGCTTTCCACCATTCCCCAACCCAGAACAGCCTTGAGCACAATGGCACCAGCAAAAATCGAAACCGCAATTTTGGTAAAGATGTATGCAATCAATGAAATGCTTGCCAGATAAGTGCGGCATGCGCTGCTGTAACGGCGCTCCAAAAACTCCGGCATGGTGTAAACGTTCGAGCGCAAATAAAATGGTACGAATACCCAGCCCAGAATCAGGACAATCATTGAGGCAAGCCACTCAAAATGCCCAGCCGCCATGCCGGTTGCCGCGCCGCTCCCTGCCAAGCCAATAAAATGCTCACTGCCAATGTTCGAGGAAAACAGGGACGCGCCAATCGCCCACCAGGCAACATCGCGCCCCGCTAAAAAGTAATCGGTTGAGGTGCGTTCCTTGCGCGAAAAATACCAACCAATCGCGAAAATAATAATGAAGTACAGCGCCAACACGACATAATCAATCGTGACCAGTCGTGCTGTTCCTGTTTGCAACAACAAGGTTGGAATCATAAAGGCTTGCTCGGTTTTCGTTTCAGTTGATGGTAGGTGGAGTTACCGCTTGCCCACGTAAAGAGGCCGCCATCATAGCGTCCGTCTCTGCCGAACTGCAAATGGTGTGAGGTAAGTATGGCATTAGACTGCGAGGGCAATGCAACTTATCAGTCAGATTGAAATATTGATGAAGGTGCTTTGAATTGCTTATCCCACCCGTCCCACGGTACGTCGGTTGCGCCGATAGCATATTGTACGACCTGCCAAACGCCTTTCCGTTTTTGCAGCAACGCGCAGAACCAATCATCAAAAACACCGTCTTTGATCGCCTGCTGATACGGCGTTTTGCGGTAATCAATTGGTTTGCCGTCAGGTTGTTGCGGCACGCCGCGCAGGAAAGCCCAGTCCCCCTGCACCTTGAAATGATCCACTTTGAATTTGACGCTCTGTCGTAGTTCTTTCTCCACGGGTTTTCGTAGTGAGTCCAAAATCGCTTTGCGCACAGGATCAGTCAGCGCAGGCGTGTGCGCCTGGGCGAAGGCGCAGGTGCTGAGCATCAATAATCCATATATCATCCAGACAAATTTCATGGCTCTTCTCCTCGTCGCGATTATGCCCCCGCAACAACAAAGAAGAAAAGCCACAGAATGCGCCTTGACAGACAAGTCTTGTCGAATATACTTATGCCCGCCGTGCGGAGACATGGCCGAGTGGCTTAAGGCGGCGGTTTGCTAAACCGTTGTAGGGTGTAAAGCCTTACCGAAGGTTCGAATCCTTCTGTCTCCGCCATTTTCATTTCTACCAGCAATCAAGAATTTACTGTGAGGATTCAAATAGGCAAAGGCTCAAAGGGCTAGCGTTGTTACGCTTCTTTGCGTCTTTGCCTCTTCGCGCCTTTGCGGTAAAACCGCCCGCGCAGTGTATACTGTTCCGCGTCATGAAACTTTCCGAACTCGCACAACAAACTGGCGCGACGATTGAAAACGGTAATGCTGACACTGACATCGTCGGAGCCGCTGGATTAGCCGAAGCTGAAGCTGGACACGTCACTTTTCTCTCGAATCCACGCTATACTCCACAAGTCAAAGAGACGCGCGCCTCAGCGATTTACCTATCGCAGGATGCGCCCATAGAGCGTACCGACATCGCCGTGTTGCGCACGAAAGACCCGTATTTGGCCTACACGCGCGCGTTGCGATTGTTTCACCCTGAACCAGCAGTAAAGCCATTGATTCATCCGTCAGCAGTGATTGATCCTACAGCACAAGTCGCATCAGACGCACATATCGGTGCGTGTGCGGTGATCGGCGCACATTGCGTGATCGAAAGCCAGGTCACGATTCATCCTAACGTCACCGTCTACGATCACGTGCGCATCGGCGCGCAATCGGTGATTCATTCCGGCGTGGCGTTGCGAGCCTTTGCTGAAGTCGGACAGCGCGTCATTCTTCACAACAATGTGGTCGTCGGCTCTGATGGATTCGGCTTTGCCAAGGCCGAAGACAAAAGCTGGCTCAAGATTCCGCAAACCGGACGCGTTGTGATCGAAGACGATGTCGAAATCGGCGCGGGCACAACGATTGATTGTGCTTCGGTCGGCGAAACGCGCATCAAACGCGGCGTCAAAATTGATAACCTTGTACAGATTGGGCATTCCTGCACAATTGACGAGGATTCCCTGCTCTGTGCGCAGGTTGGATTGGCGGGCAGTTCGCATATCGGCAAGCGCGTAATCCTGGCCGGACAAGTTGGCGTCGCAGGCCATTTACACATTGGCGATGACGTCGTGTTGACGGCGAAAAGCGCAACGAGTCATGACATCCCGCCCGGCAAAATCATTTCGGGGATTCCGGGCTTTGATAATAAAGACTGGTTGCGTTCGACAGCAGCTTATCGTCGTTTAGGGGAGATGGCACGGACGGTCCGTGAGTTGGAAAAAAAGCTTGCCGCACTTGAAACAACTGCAACGCAGAAATAAAGGGGAAAACTGTGTGCTTGACAGTGTCTGTGTAAAACTTTAGATTCAGTTCTTCAACAATCTGTATGTGGCGATTTATGGCGACTTGCTCCACTGACAAAACTGCTAAAAGGCCGGTTGCCTCCACGTGATTGACGTGCGAGGCATTTTTCATGTGCGACAGGCAGATTGCCTATTGCCAAACACTCAGAATCATCAACAGGCAGGCTGCCTGTTGTACATTTCTTTATGAGCAACTTTCGTGATTTCCTGCAAGAAGACCGCGTTCGCGTATTTGATGGCGCGATGGGGACGATGATTTATCACAAGGGCGTGTACATCAATCGTTCGTATGACGAATTGAATTTGTCTAGCCCGGAGTTAATTACCGACATTCACCGCGAATATCTAAAAGCCGGAGCTGAAATCATCGAGACCAACACGTTCGGAGCGTCACGCCTGAAACTCGCACAACAAGGTCTGGATGATCGCTTGGCTGAAATCAACGTTGCAGCCGCCAAGCTGGCGCGCAAGGCCATTGATTCTGGGGCACGACACGATGCGTTTATTGCAGGCGCAATTTCTCCGCTCGGCGTGCGAATTGAACCCTATGGTCCGACATCAGTCGAAGAAGCAAAAGAAATTTTCCGCGAACAAGCACTGGCCTTGCTCGAAGGCGGAGTAGATTGCTTCGTCTTAGAAACGTTTCACGACCTGGCCGAAATTGAACAGGCCATCAAAGCTATCCGCGAAATTGCTGACGTTCCGATTTTCGCGCAAATGACGATCAACGATCAGTTGCTGACAGCCTACGGAACCCCACTGGAAGTCATCACCACAAGACTTGATAAGCTGCTCGACACCGAAGGCATGGATGTATTGGGATTGAATTGCTCCGTCGGGCCAAATGCGATTCTGGCGGCGATTGAAAAGATTCGCCCGCTCACGACGCGTCGCTTGTCGGCACAACCCAATGCAGGCAATCCGCGCGATGTGCATGGACGCCAGATGTACATGGCCTCGCCAGAGTACATGGCAAAATTCTCCAAACGGCTCATCAATTCCGGCACAAAATTCGTTGGCGGTTGCTGCGGCACTACGCCCGATCACATCAAGCTGATCGTAGATGCGGTACGTGCTTTAAGCCCTGGACGCCGCACTGTCAGCCCGATCACAGTTGAAGAAAAAGCCGCTCAGGTCGAACCTGTCCCGCTTGCGGAACGTTCTAAACTCGCCCACAAAGTCGCCAATAACCAATTCATCACGACCGTCGAAATCGTCCCGCCCAAAGGCATTGATCCGGCGAAAATGTTGGAAGGCGTGCGGATGCTGAAAGAAGCGGGCGTTGATGCCATCAATGTTCCCGATGGCCCGCGCGCGCAAACGCGGATGGGGGCGCTCGCTGTTTCCTTGTTGATCGAACAGCAAGTAGGGATGGAGGCCGTCACACATTATTGCTGTCGTGATCGCAATCTGCTTGGCATGCTGTCAGATCTGCTCGGCGCGGCGGCGTTGGGCTTGCGCAATTTCCTGATCATCACGGGTGACCCGCCGAAGATGGGGCCGTACCCAGACGCCACTGCGGTGTTTGATATTGACTCAATTGGCTTGACGAATCTGGTAAATCGCCTGAACCACGGGCTTGATCCCGGCGGCAATCCGATTGGCAAGCCGACCTCGTTTTTCATCGGCGTTGGCGTGAATCCCGGCGCACTTGATCTGGATCACGAAATCCGCCGCTTTGAATGGAAGGTCGAAGCCGGAGCCGAATACGCCATCACGCAGCCCGTCTTTGATGTGAAGCAATTGAAGCATTTCCTCAAACGCATCGAACATTGCCGCATTCCAATCGTGCCCGGTATCTGGCCGCTGACGAGTTATCGCAATGCCGAATTCCTCAACAACGAAGTCCCTGGCGTAGACGTGCCGCCAGAAATCCTGGAGCGCATGCGCAAATGCGAGGATGGTGCAACAGCCTTAAAAGAAGGCGTCAAAATTGCACAGGAGATGCTTGAAGAAGTACGACCTTATGTGCAGGGCGTGCAGGTCTCTGCCCCCTTTGGCAAGATTCCTCACGCGCTGGAAGTTTTTGAAGTGCTGAAATAATGCTGAACTAAAATTTCGTCCGAATCCAGTAGGCCATCAGGCAGGCGATAATAATTGTGCAAATCCACAAGGCGATTGTCACCAGCTTCGATGGCCTTAATTCTTTCGGAATGTAGCGATGATGAAGGAAAAGCGCGCCAATGCCAATGATAGGCAACATCAATGATTGGGCAATGCCTCCGGCCAGCACCATTTTGACGGGTGCCTGAAAGAAGAAATACAAACACACGGGAATAATCAGCGAGACAACGATATAGCCATTGCGAAACTTCACGCGCGTGGCGTAATCATCATTTTTGAAAGCTCCGGTTAAGCGGATCATATCGGCAAAGACCCGCGAATTTGCGGCAGTCGCGGCGAAAATAGTCCCGTACAACGTGGCAATCGCGCCCGCATAAAACAACCACACCGCCCAGTCGCCAAACGTTTGGGTATAGATATTCGACAACGTGGTGATCATTTTGGTTTCGTTGTTCCCCGGCACCATGCCCATTCCGTGCAACACGCCCGCACCAAGCAAAAAGAATGCAATCGTCGCCACCGTGTAAATCAACATCGAAGCCAGAATGTCCACGTGCATCACCTTTACCCAACCGCGCGCACGCGCCGTCCAGGCGGGTGATCCATCATATTTTCCGGCAAAACGGGCATAGCCTTTTTCGACGCACCAGTACGGATACATAAACAATTCCGAAGCCCCAACGCCAACGATGCCAAACACGGCGACCGCTTGTGAAAAGCCCTCTGCCGGCATTTTGAATTTCAGCCCTTCGGCGGCGGCTGTCCATGAAAAATATTGCGGCATGCGGGTCAACAATAATGCCGACAACAAGGTCAGCATGGTGAAAAGTGCGACCTTGATCACCGCGATGCCTTCAATGCGTTCATAGCCTCCACCCAACAACAAAAACAACGTCAGGACCATCAAAATCACCACCCACATCGGCACCGAGATCGCAGGAATCAACAGGTTCATCACCTGTGCGACGCCACCAAACATTGCGCCCAGTTGCATCAGCGTAATCATCGTCATGATAAACCACGCAATGACAACCCAGTTGAGTTTGAAGCGTGGCCCCGGCACGCGATTGAGCCCGGCCAGTCCGGTTTCGCCGCTGGCAATCGTGAATCGGCCCAATTCCGCCTGAATCGCTGGTTTGATAAAGCAACTCAACAGAATGATCCACAAACCGACATAGCCGATTTGCGCGCCCAGATTTGTCGTGGCAATCAATTCACCGGAGCCAACAATAGACGCCGCCAGGATCATGCCCGGCCCAATGCGCTTCAGTGCCCCCGCAAAGGTTGGAGGCGGTGGTTCAATGTCTTCAGGGAGTAGTTGATATGGATCTTTCATAGGTGCAGTTATGGATAATTAAAGTTGTTCTTCAAAAAACAGTAATGTATCCCGCACGTGTTCGCGCCAATAATCCCAATTATGTTCACCGGCAAACTCGAAGTAATGATGCGGAATGTTGAGTGTAGTCAATTCTGAGTGAAGTTGACGATTTGCTTCTATCAGCAAATCATTTTTTCCGCAATCAAATCGCAGCGCAGGCAGAGATTCTTTGTTTTGTTGAAGCCAATAAACAAGGCTCAATTCGTCCTCGCTATTGCAGTCCGTGTAACAATCCAATGGCTCTTCGACAAAATTTTTGAGTTGCGAATAATGCGTGATGGCCGAATGTGCAGAAATGCCCGCAAAGCGTGAGGCGTACTTTGCGCCGAGCCGCAGCGCGCCAAATCCGCCCATTGAAAGCCCGCCGATGAACAATGATGATTGAGGGCGTAAGGCCGGAATATTTTCGGTCACGCAACCAACCACATCGTCAATAATCCATCGGTCATAATCTGCAACTTCGTGCTTCACATAGCCGCTGCCATCGCCCCACAATCCATCCGAAGGCATCGCAATCACCAGCGGACGCAGCAGGTTTTGTTCGATCATTTGCATCGCAATCCGATGTACGCCGCCCATCATCGCCCATGACCAGTGGCTGCCATACACGCCGTGCAACAACAACACCAGCGCGGGATTCTGTGATGCTTCGATTTGTGGTGGAACGAAGAGCGAAACGTCGCCGCGCCCCTTCAGCGCCGGACTTTTAAAGGTCAGAAAGCGCAAGTGATCGTGCTCGAATTGCGGTTCAGAAATTCTAATTGTGCGATAAGGCATAGATTGCAAAAACTGAAAAGATAAAGGCCCACTGATCCAATCTCAAGCCGAGACAGATGCCACAAAATTATTCAGATAGCGGCTGGATCAAACAGCAAAGGAAAAAATTGCCCGCCCATCGGCTCACCAGCAGGAATCACTGGCACTCCTTCGAGTAATGGCTCATTTGCAGCCGAACGCACGCCGTCACGAAAGACATTGATGACTGTCGCGCGGCGTTGACGCGCTGTTGCATTGGCGTACGACCCGTGAATCAGGCGCGGATGATGAAAGGAGCATTGGCCTTTTTTCAGTTCAACGGCGACGGGCTGAAAAGCAGCTTTTTGTTCTGCGCTCAGAACTGATTGGATCGCATCCATATCGCCCGCCAGACCTGTGATCGGCAAATCCGGCCAGCGATGCGATCCCGGAATATATTGCAAACAGCCGTTGTCTCGACTTGCGTCATCCAATCCAACCCAACACGTCAAATGCGCCAGGGGCTGTGTGCGCGTCCAATAGGAATAATCCTGATGCCACGCCACGCCACCACCGTGATAAGCGGGTTTGCAAAATAATTGATCGTGCCAGAAACGCACTGCGCCGCCGAGCAATTGCGACGCTGCCATCACAAATTGTGGATGCCAGAGCAGATCGTGAAAGCCCGGCGTAATGCGCCATGCCCCTAGTGCGTGAAATAAAACCTTCGCCGGATCAGCGGATTCGTTCGAGTGAAATTCGTAGAACAAATGATGCTGCGGGTGCTGCGGATCAACTAATTCGCCGAGTTCCTGACGCAAGGTTTCGACTTGCGCATCATTCAGCAATTGAATGCCAGCGAGGTAGCCGCGCTGATGAAAAAATTCGATTTGCGCCTCGCTCAGACGAAATTGCGCCCACGCTTCTTTTGTTTGCGGGGCCGCCAAAAAATCGCTGATCGGTACGTGATAGTTCGATAAATCTTCGTGCATGGCAGATTCAATGAGTTCTGACCGCAAGGATCAGCCCCGTAGACCAGTTAAGTTTCGTCAGGCGCAAATCTGGTCGCTGTTCGAGCGCGGCAATCAGCTGCGCTACTTTTGGCGGATGTTCTTCCGGCCAGTTGGGTTGCGGCAACAAATCATCAATCACATACAACCCGCCGATTTTCAGCAACGACAAGGTTTCTTCCAGCAACCAGAATTTGCCCGGCCACGTGTCCGCAAAAATCAAATCAAACGTTTTCTGCTGAACCAGCAAAGATTCGATAAACGCCGCACCATCCATTGCTGCGAATGTTACTCGTGAATCACTTGCCAAATACTTTTGCGCCACCGCCACCAGCGATTCATCCTGATCTACGGTGTGCAAGGTAGATTGGGCATCCATCCCATCCAGCATCCAGGCCGTTGCCAAACCTGTGCCGGTGCCCAGTTCGAGTAAATTGCCCGCTGGTTTCGTCGCCGCCAAAGTGCGCAACAACGACCCCGTCAATTCATCGGAAGCCATCGTAAAGCCCATCGCCCGCGTAGCAGCGACAAGGGATTGAAGCACTGCGGGAGGATGCAAATTTAGCGTGTCATTCATTGCGGTTATTGGGCGGAGGAAACGTTTTTTGAAAAGTAAACGCAGCGGGCGTTTCGCCGTGTTGCTGCAAATGTTCGAGCCGTTGTTTGGCTTCTTCGACAGTCGGAAGATAGCCCGCTTCAACCCACCACAGGACAGAATATGCGCGCTCGAATTTCTCGAACCATTGCCGTCGTTGCTTCAGCAATTCGCTGTGCGCGCTGCGAAAGGCATATTCCCTCAGCGATTCAATGGATTCCCAAACCGACATATTGACGAGGATGCGTTCGTCGTCAAAAGGCCGGATGCTGGTCGCATCGCCTTCTTCGCTTTGCAATCGCCAGACAAAACCAGGACTGCGTTCGGCCAGGGCGTTGATTTCTTCCAGCCGCGTGACAAAGCCCGCCATCGCCGGATCATCCAACGGCGCGAGCATCCGCCCAATATTCAATTGTACAAGGTGGTATGAACTCATTGCCTGCCCTTTTCAAACCCGTAATCGCGCTCGACTTTGCACACGCGCAATTTGAACGATTGATACCAGGTTTCGTAGCCCTTTTGCTGTGCCAATTTGTGTTCCGCTTGTTGATGCCAGTTACGAATCGCCTCTTCGCTTTCCCAATACGAAATCGTGATGCCCAGGCCGTCGCGCACGGATTCAATGCCCAGAAAGCCTGGCATCGTTGCGCCCAGTTCGACCATTCGCTCAGCCATTGCTTCATAGCCGTGATCGCCTTCGGTGCGAAGATTCGTAAAGATGACGGCGTAATAAGGTGGTGCAGGAGTTTTTGCAATTTCAGACATAAGATTATTTGCCAAACAGGACACAAAAATTCAAAAACAAGGCAGAAGCACGTAACCAAATCAGCCAATCGCCTGAAGACAGTAACGCAAACCGCCTGGTCGCGTATCTGCCACCCACTTGCCCCGCCCTAACACAAACTCTATAAACTTCGGAAATAAACTTCAGCCGCGCGAAGCCCTGGGAGCGCAGGCCTCCTTGCCTGCTATGCAGTGTGTGCGGCGCGATTGCACGGTAGCAACCCAACCCCGGCGCTGGAGCAGGCAAGGAGGCCTGCGCTCCCAGGGCTTCGCGCCACGGAGGTTGTGTTCCCGTCCCTACACCTGCCCGTATATCTTGCCTGTCTTAAAAACTGCTGCATATTTATTGCAGCAAGCATTTCGCCAACGGCGTGTAAATTGCGCCTGCTGAATGCAACTGGCTTTGCATTACAACCAGTTCGTTCGCCTGAAACAATAGATCAGGCAATGGATAGGTCAGCAACTTAGCGGTGGCTGCCGTAAGATTTTGCAGAGACTTGACGCGCCCCAGAGTCAGATGCGGATTGAACGCGCGCGATTCCTTCTCAAATCCAAGTGACTGTAAATTAGTATCCAGCTTTTGGTGCAGTGTTCTTAATTCAGAAAGTCCATCTGCAATTCCGACCCACAACACGCGCGGCTGTTTCAGGTTTGGAAATCCGCCGACATCTTTGATGCTGATCGAAAACGGAGGAACGCCCAACACTGCATCCACACAGGCGTTGGTAATCGCGGGAATTTGCTGCGCGTCAACTTCACCGAGAAATTTCAGCGTCAAATGCAAATTCTCCGGTTTCGCCCAACTGACATCGGCGCGAGCTTTTCTCACTTCAGTCTGTAAGGCAGCCAGAGAAGTTTTGACAGCAGCAGGGAGTTCAATGGCGATGAAAACTCTCATTTTGTGGGCGTGCAAGGCTACAAACAAGTCGTCGTCGGACGCGTCTTTTTGCCAACCTGTGTCAGGCGAGCGTCGGTAAGTTGGTAGATTGTCGTTTCGATGCTCAGGCTATTGTCAGCTTCGTTAACGCGGCAACGTTCGACTTCAAATTTCCCATCGTTAATCTGGGCTTTGATGATTCCGCCATTCGCCTTATCGCCGCCGTCTACTTCAGCCAGGCGTTGCAATTTGCCATCTTTGGCCGCGTACACAAATCCTTTGGAAAACGAACCGCTGCCGCCTGCGGTGTAGATTAAACTGACCGCCGCTTCGTCCATGCCATCGCCGTCCAAGTCGCCGTATGTCACCTGCACCGTTTCATCGCTGCCTCGCACGGTGGCGTCACCTAATTTGTAGCTCATCTTTTTGAAGTTGACCGAGTGAATATCTGTAATCGGCGATGGCGACGGGCTGGGCGAAGGGGAAGGTGACGGACTGGGCGAAAGCGAAGGCGTAGGCGAAGGGCGATTCGCCGCAAGTTTCGCTTCGTCAGAGTCGTGATTTCGGAGCAATAAATACAACGCGGCAATCCCCAGAATGACGACCGCAATCGTGGTAATGAAAAGAATATTACTGGTTTTATGACTGCGTAAGATTTGTTCCGGGTCAATGACCTTGTTTCCACATTTCAGGCAAAAGGTCGAGGCATCAGGAATCTCAGTTCCGCATTTCGGGCAATACATAGTTTTTCTGGTAGTGATAATCAAATCTCCGCGCCAGCGTTTTTCTCTCGTCGGGCGACGCCGGATTTGCGTGCCGCTTCTTTTACCGCTGCCGCAACTAATCCAACCACGCGCCGATTAAAAACCGAAGGGATGATGTAATCGGGCTGCAATTCCGCGTCGTTAATCGTCGCTGCAATCGCATACGCCGCCGCCATTTTCATTTCTTCATTGATGTCTGTCGCGCGGCAATCCAAGGCACCGCGAAAGATGCCCGGAAAGCATAACACGTTGTTGATTTGATTCGGATAGTCAGAGCGCCCGGTAGCGACAACTTTGGCATAAAGCGCGGCATCTTCCGGCATAATTTCCGGCATCGGATTCGCCAGCGCAAAGACAATTGCATCGCGCGCCATTTTCTGCACGGATTCGACCGACAAAACATTCGGAGCCGAGACGCCGATGAATACATCCGCACCATCAATCACATCGCTTAACTTGCCCTGCAAATTGTCAGGATTTGTGTGCTCGGCATACCAGTGCAAAGCCTCGTTCATGGCTTCAGTGCGCCCCCGATACACCGCACCAAAAAGATCGCATCCAATGATGTTGCGCACACCTGCCTGCAATAACATCTTCGTGCAGGCCGTGCCCGCCGCTCCCGTGCCTGACACCACCACCTTGATTTCATTCATCTCTTTGCCCACAACTTTCAAGGCATTGATGAGCGCCGCCAACACCACCACGGCTGTCCCGTGCTGATCATCGTGGAAGACCGGAATATCCAGTTCTTTCTTAAGGCGCGCTTCGACTTCAAAACATCGCGGCGCAGAAATATCTTCCAGATTGATGCCGCCAAATCCGGGCGCAATCGCTTTGACCGTGCGGACGATTTCGTCTACGTCTTTGGTATCGAGGCAAATCGGAAACGCATCAATCCCCGCGAATTCCTTGAAGAGCATCGCCTTGCCTTCCATCACCGGCATCGCCGCCTCTGGGCCAATATCTCCTAAACCCAGCACTGCCGTACCATCGGTCACAACCGCAATCGTGTTCCGTTTGATCGTCAGGCTAAAAACTTTGCTGGGGTCTTCGGCAATCGCCGTGCAAACGCGCGCCACTCCGGGCGTGTAGGCACGCGAAAGATCAGCGCGAGTCTGAATCGGAATCTTGCTTTTGACTTCGATCTTGCCGCCAATGTGCAGTAAAAACGTGCGATCTGAAATATGAATGAACGTGACATTCGGCAACGCTTTGACGATCTCAACAAGTTTCTTTGCCGTCGCGTCATTGCCCGCCGCCACGGTGATGTCGCGAACAAGTTGGTTGTTGCCAACCTCGACAATATCAATCGCGCCAATGTTCCCGCCCGCCTGCCCAATCGCAGATGTAACCTGTCCAAGGACGCCGGGTTTATTGGCCAATTTCAAACGCAGGGTGATCGCGTAACCTTCGCTGGGTTGATAGTACATAGAGGATTCGATTTTTATTGTAACAGGAGAGGTAAGAGCCTTTCCTGCACTTCATCAAGATAGTGTCGTAGGTAAGTATTTTCACCGCGCTGGCGAAGAATTGCTAGCGATGTTTCTAACCAACATTGTTTCTCGCGGTCGTAATCATCATTCGTTAGGCAACTAACAATCTCTTTGGGATTACGTTCGCTACACGAAGTGCCAGAGGAAAACCGGAGTCGTTCAGCTTGCGAACAAAGATCGAAGCCCAACTCTTGCACCACTCTTTCAAGCTCGCTTTTTTCTCGTTCATCAGCAGGATAGAAACCATTCAAGACCCATGCTTCGTATTTGCAATTCGGCGTTGCCAGCACAACCTTCATGCTGGTTTTCTCATGATCTCTCGCATCCATCAAACTTTGTCGGCGTTCTTCCTGACTATCAAGATCACGAATTAAAACGATGGCATCAGGAATACTTTCTTTCGCTTCGCTTCGCAAAAGTGCTGCAAGCTGGATCGCTCGCCGCGCTGGGCCATAATCGTATTTCTTGCCTTTTCCCACAGGGCTAACCAGAAATTTCAATTTGGGAAATCGTTTGCTTAGGTCTTTCAACTTATCCCATCGGGTAAATTCCGTTCCTGACTCTAAGCCATCCCACATTCTCAAACCCGGCAAAATATTTTCATTAAACCAACCCAGGTCAGTTTCTCTCATCCAGGCTGGCCCATCTTCGTAAAAGACACGATCAGCAAGATCACGCGCAATCGCAGCATCGCTTCGGTCTTCCGCCACAATTACAAACTCAACCATGTATCAACTCCGCTGGTTTCGTATCGCCAACAACCCATTCTTCGTCGTATGCGCTGGCAAACTCTCCGGTTGTCAAAACCGAAAGAACTTTATCGGCGTCAGGATGATCGCTCAGACGTTTAGCGTGGCTGACGCCTTCCTTGTCTAATGCCATAACCCAGACATCTTTGGCATCCAGTTCATCAATAATGTAAGGCGAATGACTGGTAAGAATGATTTGACGATCATGTTTCTCAGCAAAATCTTTGAGTGTTTTCATGAGTTGACGCTGGGCAAGTGGATGAAGCCCCGCTTCAATATCATCTATAAGGAAGGTTTTACAGCGAAGATTCCGAGTCAAAATAGTCAATATCCCCAAAATCAAAATAGTACCTTCGCTCATAAATCTAGCAGGGATTTTTTCTCCACTCACTGTGTCAAAAATTAATTCATGTCCATTAACTGTTCTTTTTCTAGGTAGCGGAATTATTCCCCCTTCATACTTAATGGTTTCAATCTCGTCGCGGACTATTTCAGCCGGACGTACTCTGATCCTTTTTACAGCAGGAACAATCCCACAAAGCAAACTTTCCAAATCTTTATGCTGTTCATCAAATTCTGTCATTTGTCGCGCAACGACAGAGGCTAAACCTTTACCTGTGGGGGATATTTTTTTCGCATCTGAAGGGGCCACGAGGTCGTCATAGTTCGCCTTGACATAGAATGATTCTCCTATTTCACCCGCGAGCTTTATGAAATCTGGGGCTTTTTCTGCGTCTTGTATGAGATCCAAAACTCTGGCCTTTGTTGGAAAGGAAGAGAGCGTCTCAGACTGACTATTTAAGTTCCATTGGAATCTACTTTCATTTGTTCCGTGAATAAACATTACTCCAGATATTTCTAAATCGGAGTAACTTATATCAAAATCATTATCGAAGGATATTTGCCAACTAGAGTTATCAAATGATCCTGCAAGAGAAATTTTGAATCCTCCAGTTCTTCTTCTAGTACGCTCATAAAGGCGCTCCTCATCACCAAAAGCGCTCTCAATATCTGAACTCAAGAGGCCGATTAGTGAATTGACAGCCTCAAGAAAAGAACTTTTCCCGCAACCATTCGGCCCTACAAACGCAGTCACGCGCCCCGGTTCGATGACCGTGTGCGCGTGACTTTTGAAATTCGTGAGTTCGATTTTGGTAATCATCGTACTCTCCGTCCGTGTTATTGGCCCTTCGCCTGATTGACCTTCAATTTAGCTGCGAATTTCTGGCGAAACTTTTTGATCTTCGGAGCGATGACATAGCTGCAATAGCCCTGGTTTGGGTTATTGACGTAATACTCCTGATGATAGGCTTCGGCGGAATAGAATTCTGTGAACTTTGCCACTTCCGTCACGATGGGGTCTTTGTAAACCTTTGCGGCGGTTAGCTCCGCAATGAACTTTTCGGCAATTTCTTTCTGTTCCGGCGAATGATAGAAAATCGCAGAGCGATATTGCGGGCCGATGTCGTTGCCTTGCCGATTCAGGGTCGTCGGGTCATGCAGCGTAAAAAGAACTTCGAGGATTTCCCGGTATGAAATGACGCTGGGGTCAAAGGTAATTTGAACCACTTCGGCGTGGCCGGTGTTTTTGGCACTGACCTGTTCGTAGGTTGGATTTTTGACGTGGCCGCCGGAATAGCCGGAGACAGCCTTTTCAACGCCGACAAGTTCGTCAAAGGGTGCTTCAATACACCAGAAGCAACCGCCTGCAACTGTAGCAATTTCTTTTTTCACTTTCTTCTTCTCCTTTTTATCCTGCGTGGTTCCGTTAGCAAAAACATTGCTATTGCCAAGCAAGACAACGAATGCGAGGAGCGTAACAAGGGTCATGATTTTTTTCATAGTCGTTCCTCAGAAAATGTATAGCAAACTTCCAGTTTGCTGTAACTTCATAACAAATTCCTTTTCTATCATCAGCAAACGGGACGTTTGCTGGACATTGAAAGAACCGACAGTATAACGCAAAACTCCGGCAAGATATTCCGGCGGCGATTTTACGCCCGCTCGATGGCATATACATAATGCTGAAAGCCGCGCCAGAAAACTTCCTTCTCAATTCGCAATCCATTCTTTTCAGCAACACGACGCGATGGCAGATTCTCCGGGCGAATCATGGAAATCATACGTTTTCTGCCGAGTGTGTTGAGGCCGTAGTCAAAACACGCCTTCGCGGCTTCGGGCGCAAAGCCTTGTCCCCAGTATTGGCGATTGACATGATAGCCGACTTCCAACTCCAACACGCCGTCCACTTCCTGATGGAGCAGTCCACAATCGCCAATGAATTTATTTTCGCGCTTCAGAATCATTGCCCACAGCCCATAGCCATTTTCGGCATAGCTATCGAATTGCCGTTGGATAGCAGCTTCCAACATTTCGCGGCTGTAAGCTTGCGGGTAATACAACATGGTTTCGGCATCGCCAAAGATAGCAAACATCGCGTCAAAATCGTCCGGCGTAAGTTCGCGCAGCAGCAATCGTTCGGTTTCTAAAATTATTTTCATAAGGCTAAAGCTTAGGATTGTATGGATGTGCAGGCACACGTCAATTCCGGGTTTGAAAATCCGCGCGAACTTCGTTAGTTTGGGTTGCGTACAACCGTTCGCAGGCGGAATCGCCTGCGCTTTTCGGAAAGGAAGTAAAAATGCCAACGCTTAACGAATTATTTGATGCCGCCCGCCGCAAGTCGCAGGAACTCGACGAAAAATTCAAGTTGAAGGACAAACTGGATGAAGGATTGAAAACCGCTTCAGATGTGGCGCGCAAAGGCGTCGAAATCGCCAGCGATGCGGTCAACACAGCACGCGAACAAGCCAACAAAGTAGATGAGCAATTCGGCGTGAGCGAAAAATTCAAAGCCACAACTGGGCAGGCAGGCGAAACCGCACGCGCCACTGCCGAAGCCGCGCAATCCGTCGCCAGCGATTTTGCCAAGAATGCCGAAGAAACCGCGAAAGATGTCTTTGGCAGCGCAGCCGGATATTACAAACGCGCCGAGCAGGCCTACAACTTCAGCGCCAGCAGCGCCCGCGTGGCCGAGGCTGCATTGACAGGCTTTGACAAAGCCCGCGTCTGGGTCAAAGAAAATCCCGGCAAGACAGCGGTCGTCACGCTTTCGATGATCGCAGGCATTCGCGCGGGTTCAGCGTTCCCGACACTTGGCGCAACGATTCTCGGCGCGGGTGCGATCAACGATTTATTTTTCAATAGCGCGTTACCTGTGTACGGGTTGCGGCAGTTGACCGAGAAATACAACGATTACATCAAAGATCAGGAAGCCAAGTTAGCCAAAGGCGAAATTGACGAAGCCGAACGCGCCAGCATTGAATTCCAACGCAACATGACCAAGTACGTCGGTGCGCCGCTACTCGGTGCTTTCAGTGTTGCCGCAGGTGCAACGTTGATCGGTGCCGCATTTTCCGGCGCGACGGTCACAAGCCTGCCGCTCAGCCTAATTCTTGGCGCGAATCCGCTGCTAAACGGCATCTGGTTCTTTGCCAACGGCGTGATTTGCATTTCGGAAGGCTATAAGTTTTTTATGATTGCGCTGGCCGACCAAGACGAGGTGCAAAAGGTCGTGAAAGAAATCAAAGGATTGTTGCCTGCCTAAAGATAAGAAATATCGAAATGAACGCGAAGCGCCTGGGAGCGCAGGCATCCTTGCCTGCTGCGCGAGCAAAGCGATGCGCACGCCTCGCAAGGCAGCTACTTTATCTTTAGCGTATTTTCTCCCGACGTTTGTTTGCACTGCTTGCGCGCGCAAACAGCAGGCAAGGATGCCTGCGCTCCCAGGCGCTCCGCGTTCCCATGCTGACAGACGATCCGCGCTACTTCTTCCCTTCCGCCATCCAGTTCAGCACGACCGTGAACGGCGGCAGTCCAGTGGCTTCATCTACTGCGAACAGAAAGCGCTGTCCGTCACCGGTCAAAGTGAGAATTTGAAAATGAGGCTGAATAATTTGGAAAATCAAAGCCACTTCACGCAGGTTAGCGAATGGCACGCACAGGGGTGATTGCCTGTGCGCGCGAAGGGTGTGCGCCAAGTGCCTGCTGATACACCTGCGTCGTGCGCGCCGCGATGCTTGCCCACGATAATTCTGTGCGGGATTTGGCGAGCGCGTTTTGATTCATCTTTTTTCTCAGAGCTTGATTTTCTAACAACGACGCGATGGCGTCAGCCAAACTGCGCGCATCACGCGGAGGCACGAGCAAGCCGGTCTTCCCTTCCTCGATCATTTCAGGAATCCCGCCCACATTCGTCGCTACAACCGGTTTTCCGAAGGCATTGGCAATCGCCAGCACACCGCTTTGCGACGCTTCGACGTAGGGGCAAACGACAAGGCTCGCCTCCTGAAACAAGCGCGCAACATCCTCATCCGGGATGCGATAGTTCAGGACTTCAAAGCGGTCACGATTCTTCATCATTCGCTCGTATTTGCTGAAATCATCGCCGCGTCCGGCAATGACGATGCGGACGTTCGGGACACGTGCCGAAATCAGTGGTTCGGCTTCGATCAAATATTGCAGCCCTTTGTAATCCCAGATGCGCCCGAAAAACAGAATCGTATTTTCCTGCTCGACAATCTGTTTATTCGCCCAGCGTAAATAAAAATCATACGTGCCGTGCGGGATGACGTGGACTTTGTTTGTGGCGACGTGGTGATCTACGATCAATTGCCGTTTGACGGCTTCGGCGTGGACGATGACCTGTGTCGCGCATTTCCATTCCATACTTTGACCGAAGCTGGAACTTTCGTGATCGCCGGGATGAATTTGTGCATCGTGAACTGTCGTGACCAGAGGACGCCGCAACAGGGGCAAGGCAAATTCCATCCATTCAAAACCAAAAATCTGATGTACGACAGCTGGATTTAAGGCGGAAATCTTGCGCAGAATTTTGCCGATGGTCAGTAGGTTCGTTGGATAGCGGATGCGGTACGGGTGAAATTCCCAGAGCTTGACCGCAGGCCGCAGTGCCTGTTTGTGCGCCTCCGAAGCTTTATCTGGCAGCATCAGCGTGACATCGGCATGTTCCGCCAACGCATTCGCCAACGGGACAGAGTAGGGATAAAAAAGGAAATCAAGTAAGACAATGCGCATCGGTTCTCCGTGAATAATCTTATGCGGCTTTGAATGCCTGAGCGCGCTTCCAGGCACGTCGCGCGCGTTGCACGGGAAGCAACACCCAATCTGGCAGCGAATCACGCACGCCTTGTTGCAGGGTTTCGCGCGTTCGTTCATAGGCCAGCAACAACGCAGCGCGCGGATGTTTGGGCGCAAGGCGCAACATCACAGTCGCGCGCGTCGTGTCAGCCCAATCGAACTTATACTCCTCGGTGCCGCGCAAAAAATCGTAAACCTCAATGCCGCGTTCGACAGCAGACTTAATCGAAAGCCCCAATAAAACCAGCCCAACGCTCGCGCTACGCCACGCCTGGTCATAGCCGGAGTTGTAAAAATAATAGCGGCGACCGTGTTCCAGCCCATAAATCGAAGCGCGGCATTCGCCTTCGACCCACAGTTCATCAAACCGCAGCAATCCGGCCTCGGCCAGGCGCACAACCAACTCGCGATGAAATCCCGTCAGACGGTCGTGTCCGGTCATTTCCGACCCACCTGCATTGACCCAACGCGCATCGTGCAGGCGCAGGAATCGCTCGAACGCAGGTACGGCATCGGCAACGTCAGTCACGACGTGATGGGCAAAGCCCGCACGCGCACTTACTTGTCGCAATCTTCTTTTGAAGTTGTCGGCGCGACGGCTGCGCTTGAGCACAGCGTTCCAATCTGGTTGCAATTGAATTTGCGGGCATTGATAACGCACGGTAGCAGGACAAGCGAAGCCGTGCATTTGCGTTGTGCCGAAATGCGTCGCCGCAATGGAGTCAGCGGCCAGATCATCCAATTCCAGCAAGTCAAAATTGTTCGCTGCCATCAGATGTTCGCGGAGCAGTTCTGCTACCTGGGTTTCTGCGCCCGGCAAGGTCAACACATCCAAGTAATCCGCGCCACCAAACCCGCTGCCCAAAAACGCGAATCGTCGTAACCGCTGTTGCGATTCGCGGACAAGCGCCAGCAAGCCGACCAATTCCTGACCCGCATACACACAAAGCAAATACGGCTCTTTGCTTGTGCCAAACCATTTCTGCCACGTTACCGCCCACTCCCAAGACAAAAACGGGACGGCATGCGTGGCGCGATAAAGCGTGCGCCAATCCTCGGCCAACGCGTGCAATGCCGGTATGCCGTGCCGAATTTCGAGTCGCAAATCGTTCATTGAGATTTCTGATCTTCTTTCATCGTGACTGTACCACCTGAATTTTGCTGCTCGTCGGAAGATCGTTGCGCAACACGCTGTACCAAACTGAAGAGGCAATCTCGATGAAGCCATACTGCTGCATCAATTCGCGCAGCCGGGAGTTGCAATACAAAATAAACACGGGGCGCGGGGTGATGCGCAACGATTGCGTGATGTTCTCCAGCACTTTCCTCATGACCTCTGCATCGAAGGGGTTGTAGAAGTAATACACCGATGGTTCAGGCGGAATCGTGAAGTCGGTCACATCCTGGCAATACAGTTCAATCGTTTCGCATTTTTGTGTTGGGCTGTAGTAATACGCCAGATTCTGCTCTGCAATTTCGTGCAGCGGTCGGGCAAACTCAACTCCAATAATTTTGCGAAATGGATATTCCGAAGCCAAAAACACCGCGCGTCCTTTGCCCGATCCGAAATCAATGAAGGTGAAATCCTGAAATCGAACGCGCAAATGCTTCATCAGTTCGTCAAAGGCCGCTGGCTTGGTTTGTTCATACCAGGTCGCGTGCGCAATGTTGGGACTATCAACGCCCAGTTCTCTCAGATCAAGGATGCCATCTGTATCCACGCCAAACTTAAAGTCATATTCACGATCCAGCCGCCGCTCTCGGTACTGCGTTGGCGAAAACCAGTATTTATTGAAATATCCGATTTTCCAGCCGATCAGTTTCAGTGTGCCTTTCCATCCGCGCTTTTGAATTACCTTTCGTAACCGATCATATAATTCAACGATCATCCTGTTTCCATTTGCCTTTCAACTGCCGCGCTGTTTGTGCCACCTGAAATTTCCAGGTGTGTAACAGCGTGCCCACCAATCCACGTCGAAAGACGTAGCAAGTTGACTGAGCGCGCAAAGTTTGCGCCCAGCGTCCCTTCCATTCGGAATGAGGCGAAAGGAAATCGTATTCACGAAACCCGCGTGAAATCAGGTCACGCAAAACTTCATACGTGATGAGGTGTCCCGGTGAGTAGGCACTAAACGCTTCGTCAAACGCCGGTTTCAGCAAATACAGGCGACCGCCATCGTTCAGGCAATATTGCATCGCAATCGGGCGTTGATTGAGTTCCAGTGAGTAAAGCGAAAAATACCCGTGCTGAGTCGCGACGTGTGCAACGTCATCATAAAATTGGCGCGTCGCCGCATCGCAGGCAATGGCCGTCCCCGCGCGACCTTTCCATCCGGCGTGTTCCAACTGATAAAACTGTTCCAGAGAAGTCAGGTCGTTCTCGGCGATGCGCCGAAATTGCAAGGTGCCCTGACTTTCGAGTTTGCGCTGATAATAGCGCAGTGATTTGCGCAGCTTGCTGCTGACCAGCGTCGGCAAAACATCATCGCAGTTCGCGGCTTCCGGCAAAGCAAGATAGGAACCGGGCGGGCGCGACCATTGGCCGCAGTGAAAGCCATCGGCTGCCGCCAGTCGCAACAACGATTCACCTGCGCCTCCTGCGGGAACGTCTTCCAATTCGATCACATCCCAGCCGCTCGTCCGCTTGAGCAGGTTCCAGCAAGACTGCACGGCGTCCTCACGATCCACCGCGCCGTGAATGACATCGAAGCGACAGGAATGTGCATTCGCCGCACTGCGCAATTTTCTGACAGGCACCCCGTGTAACGAAGCACGTTCTTCCAGCAACGGCAGCACGGCGCGCAAATGTCCGGCGCTGCGCACAGTCAGCACCAACAGCTTTTTCTCTGGCGCAAAGGCCCGCCCGTAAGCAGTGATCCATTCCGGTCGAAAAAACGGCTGATCGCAAGGCCCCTCAGCACAAAGCGCTCGCCATTCTTCCGCCAAGTCTTCATTAATCGTCGAACTGATCTCTGCGATCAACGCTGAAGGCGCTATCGTCGTGGTTGCATATTCAAGCAGCATATTGATTATCCGTGTCGCAGTTCCTGTGTCGGGGGTAAGCCTTCTGTCAGACTGAACTTCTTAAGCTTTGTCAGCTGCAACAACAACAAACTGAGGTATGCCGGATTCAGCAACACATAGCGACGCCATAATCGGCGCGGTTCGTGCAACAAACGATAGAACCATTCCAACCCATACTTTTGCAGTCCTGGCGGCGCTTGCGGCATTGCTCCCGCGTGAAAATCGAAGGCCGCCCCTACGGCCAGCAACGGCATCTGCAACGCATCCCGATATTCATACGCCCAGACTTCCTGCCGTGGACAACCCAGTCCGACAAACGTGATCGCAGCGCCACTGGCTTTGATTTCGTTGGCGACCTCCTGCTTTTCTTCGGCGGTTAACTGCCGAAAGCGGGATGGTTGCATCCCGGCAATTTCCAGCGTGGGGAATTGTCGGCGCAGATTGGTTGTCAATTGATTCAGCACTTCGGTTCGACTGCCATAAAGGTAAATCGGCAAACCTTCAGCAGCGGCTTTTTCACAAACCTTGAGCATCAGGTTCGGGCCATAAACCCGGTCACGAAGTTCTGCCCGATGCAATAAATTCAAGGCCCAGCGCACCGGCTGACCATCCGGCACCAGCAAATCGAAATGATTCAGCCGATACCGATGCGCGCGATCCAACACACCCGTCATCACGCCGTGGACGGCCAACGCAGAAAGCGCAAACGGCGTTTTCGCTTTGGCGGCCCCGACGATCTGCTCAACGGTTTCGGCATAATCCACCGCATCAATGCCAATGCCCAGCACGTTCTTTTTTGTGACGCCTGGGAGCGCAGGCGTCTCGCCTGCTATGGCCGGTAGGTTGTCACTTTTCTCAAAGCGCGGCTCCTCTTCAGTGCTCAGCAGGCGGGACGCCTGCGCTCCCAGGCCTGCGGCGCTCGCGCCAGCCGTTTGCACGCGGGGCTTCCAGCGTTCAAGACCGACCTCATAGATTTCACGCAGGATCGCAGGCACGTCATAGCGCAATTGCCAATTCGGATAGTGCGACTGAAACTTGCTGACATCGCTCACCCACCAGATGTGATCACCTGTGCGATTTTGATCCTGATAGCGCCACTCCATCGCTTTTCCACTGATTTCTTCACAGAGATGAATGGCTTCGAGCATAGAGCAATTGCTGAAGCGACTGCCACCAATGTTGTAGACTTCGCCGCTGCGGGGAGCCTTAAAAAACTCATAGAATGCCGCAATCAAATCCGCGCTGTGGATATTGTCGCGGACTTGTTTTCCCTGATACCCAAACACGTGATACGGCGTGTTTGTCGCCGCACAACGCATCAGATACGCCAGAAAGCCATGCAATTGCGTGCCCGAATGATTCGGCCCGGTCAGGCACCCGCCGCGAAAGCAAACCGTCTTCATTCCGAAGTAGCGCCCGTATTCCTGCACCAGCACGTCTGCCGCGACCTTTGAGGCCCCAAACAAACTGTGCAGCGTCTGATCAACGGACATATCTTCGCGAATGCCGTTGGCATACGTGTGCGAAGGATCAATTTCCCAACGGTTTTCCAGTTCAATCAGCGGCAACCGATTCGGAGTGTCGCCGTAAACTTTATTGGTTGAGGTAAAGATGAAAGGTGCTTCGGGCGCGTGTTTGCGCACCGCTTCCAGCATATTCAGCGTGCCTTCTGCGTTCACGCCAAAATCCGTATGCGGATCGCGCGCCGCCCAATCGTGCGAAGGTTGTGCGGCAGTGTGAATGACAAGCCGTAAGTCGTTCCCATATTTTTTCACGACATCGGCGATTGCCACACTGTCGCGTATATCCAGATTGTAATGACGATAGCGTTTGCCCAGGTTGTTGGTCAGGAATTGTCGTTGCCATTCGGTCGAAGCATCTGCGCCGAAAAATACCTGTCGCATGTTGTTATCAATGCCGATGACATCAAAACCAAGGTTGGCAAAAAACAACGTCGCTTCGGAACCGATCAATCCGGCTGAACCGGTAATTAATACAGCACTCATGGATTCCACTCCTTTTTCGGTAGTAATTCCTGAAAGTACAGTTGCTCTCAGGTTGTTATGCAGCCAGACGCAAATGCGCCACAGCTTCTGAATATGTGCCCGTAATGCCACGCGTTGATTCTTCGCAAAGGCTAATGCGTGGTAGCGTCATCACGTCATCTCCGCGTTGCGCAATTGAGCGTTTGGTCGTCACCGCTGACGCAAACCCGGCGCGTCTGACCATCGCCTGGATAAGCGGATTGCAATATCCGTTTGGATAAGCAAAGTGCCAGACCGGACGCCGGAGTTGCGCTTCCAACACTTGTTTACTGCGGTGGATTTCCTGTTCGCTGGTGGCACCGTCTTCAAGCGTTAGAATCAAATGCCGATCCGAATGCGCGCCAAAACTGATGCCGCCGTCGGCCATTTCTCGAATCATTTCCCACGACATAAGTTCATAACTCGCGGGGTAATGACTGGCAGCCTCAGGCAAAGCGGCTTCGAGACACCGTAAAATCGCCTGCCGCATCGGCAATGGGTGATAATTCAGCGCATCGGCAACCTGCGCCATGTGCCGCGCGGAGAGGATGCGGGCGCTTTGTTGCGGCGTGATTCCGGCATTGTGCAAAGGTTGTCGCAGGTCAATTCCTGCTGCGCGCGCCTGCAACGACAGCCAGTACAATCTGTCGTGATCTAATATTTGACCGCTCCCCATCAATGCGGTCGGTACATAGACGGTGGCAGGCAATCCCATTTGCCGAAGCACAGGCCACGCGTTGTCATACACATCGCGATACCCATCATCAAAGGTAATGACGGCAGCGGGGCGATCCAGCGAACGCCCTCCCCGCAGCGCCAGCAGCGCTTCATCCAATGACAGGATGTCATAGCTTGATCGCACGATTTCCAAATGACGCGCGAAGCTTTCCGTCGAAATCACCAGTCCATAAATCGAGTTGCGCTCGGCTTCGGCAATGCTGGCGACGACGCGGTGATAGGCCAGGATCAAGACTTGCGCGACATCGTTTTTACGCGTCTGGCGTGCTTTGGCCCATCCGCGCGAAAACGGCGCGCCAACGGTTTTCATGGAGCGTTTGAAAAACAAATCAGCTGACAATTTCATCCTCCTGTATTTTCCGTGACCATTGTGCGGACAAAATCGAAGTCATGGATGCCAGCGCAACCGCCAGCGTCAGACTAAAGACAGGCTCGGCCAGCGAACGAAAGCGCCACGCGCCCACTGGCCCCGGTGGCAACAACGCATAGGCCGTCCAAACCAGCAACAGGCCGAGCAACCACCATTGTCGCCGCTTTGCCAACAACCAGATCGCAAGCGGCAACAGCAAAATACGAAGCGCATCCAATGCGCGATTGATCGCATTGGCAGAATTCCAAACGGGTCGCATTGACTGCACGACCCCGACCAAATGAATGCCGAGAACGGTCAGCCCCCGCCCATCAATTAAGGCTCCGGCTTTCGCGCCCGTTTCCTGAATGGCGTGCAAATCGTCTTTCATAAACCACAGATTATCTGGCGGCGGCACATCCGCGACGACCTGATGCGCGATGGCTTTTTCCTGCACAGCAAATTGTCGGTCATATTCAGGCGGATTCAGCACGGCCAGACGGATGTACTGGGGCCACGACAATTGATCCACCAGTCGAACCATCGGCGGCTCATAGATGTAATACGAAACCTGTGGATTCGTGCTGAGAATGGCTTGCCCGGCACGAACGTAATTGAATCCAACCCACGACAACACCAACAGCAGGTACATTCCCACAACCGCCACTTGCGACTTCCAGACAGCGCGGAATTGCGGATGCAGCAACACCAAGCCCCCGACCATCAGTGGCAACAGCACAAATGAGGGGCGCGCCATCGTCGCCGCAAACCAACAGGCAATCTGTAAGGCAATGCTCCATCGTGAACGCGCGCCCAACGCCAGATAAACCGCCGCAACGATCAAAAATATCGCCAGCGGTTCGCTCAGAATATAGGCACACAAACGAGCCATCACCGGGCAAAAAGCATAAAACATCCCAGCCAGTAAGGCAGCCCGTTCGTTGCCAAACAGACGCAAGGTAATCGCGGCCAACAACACCGCCGTCAGCGAATCAAGCAGCATCTGAGCAATCAGCGCCGCCGCAATGTGATCGGCGGAAGTTGCTCCCAGCATAGCCAGAAACAACGGATACCCCGGCGTGCGAAACAAGCTGGGGAATTGGCCGTGGGTCAATGCCGCTGCCAATTGGTGATAGCCAACAGCATCGGGATTCCCAGCCGCTTCGGGGTGCAACAACGCATACCATCCGACCCACAGGCGAAAGGCAAATGCGCAGAATCCAATAAGAATTGTGTGTGATTTCTTCATCGTTTTCCTGTCAGTAAGCTGCGAATGTTTTGTGTGAGTTGCGCGATCATTGCGCCCCGGTCGAATTGCTGCGCCTTCATCCGCGCGCGTTCGCCCATTTGTCGCCGCAAGGCTTCATCTGTCGCCAGCAATTCAATCCGATGGGCTAAGGTCTGAACATCGCCCGGTGCAAGCAAAAAGCCCTCTACACCATCGTCAATCAATTCAGGAATCCCGCCCACCCGCGTAGCAATCACCGGCAATCCGGCTGCCATTGCTTCCAGCACCGCCATCGGCATTCCTTCGCCATAGCTTGGTAAAACGAAGATGTCTGCACGATGAAAAAACGGATAGCGTTCGTGCTGGGCAACAGGGCCGAGGTGTTCAAGGTGCGAGTTTAAATGAAAGGTCTGCGCCAGTGCAGAGGTCGCCTCCGCGCCATGTCCCAAAAGCGAAAGCCGCAACGGCACATCGCGTGCAACCACCGCTTGCGCCGCTTGCAACAAATCGCGTTCGCCTTTGAGCTTGCCCATTGCGCCAACAAACAACACTCGTACAAACGAATCACGGGCGACACGCATCGCAGCAAACGCTGCCGTATCAATGCCGTTGGGAATCACCACAATTTGCGCGTTGGGCAACAGGTCGCGCAACCGTACGGCGGAAGCCTGCGAAACGGCAATCAACTTGTGGCTTTGCCGCAGCCCACACCGAATCCAACCTTGCCCAAGGCGCGACTGGCGGTCGTAGTAATAATCGAAATCGCCCGCATGAAAATGCGTCAGAATCGTTTGCCGCCAGAGACGCGCCAACACCAAAAAAACCGCTTTGCGATACAGGCTGGCATTGCTGCCAACGTGGATGTACACCAGTTGCGGACGCCACCAAACCAGCGCCAGCACAAATTGCCCAAGCGCGGTCAGCGTCAGGAGAAATTTGCCGAAGCGGCGAAAATCATCCCGCTGCGAAGCGATATGCCGAAATGAAAACTCAGTCGTGAGCGAAGCCTGCAACAATTCCTGAATCACCGCGCTGATGCCACCCAACGTCTGCGTCTGATGTGCCCCCAGCATCAAGATGCGAGGCTGCGATGCAATTGCGGCGGCCCGCAAAAATCCGGGAGCTGGCGGCGAAGTAACAGTTTGATTTTCTGAATGCGACATAAGCTCGATTTACATCCAAAGGCGGCATTCCATTTTTCACATGGAAAAATCTTCTTCTGCTTCCCACTTTTGCCTTTTGCCTTTTGTGATTTGCCTTTTGATTTCCACGATTCCGCCCCACAGGGCGAAATACACAACTGCGCCCAGAAGCATTGCGCTCCACAATCCCCAGGGACGTACGCCCCACACAACCAACGCCATGAGCAGCAAAGGCACAGAACATTGCAGCAAGGCGCTTCCGATTTCGAGTTTGAAAAGTTGGCGTGTGACGTAGCCGATTTCAACGGCTGCCAGCACGATCATGGAAAGCAAATGTGCGGCGGCGGCACCATTCGCGCCGTACTGTGGAATCAGCATCCAGCCAAACAGGCAACACGTCACAACAGCAGTAAAATTGCCGAACAAATCAACGCGCTGCTGACCGGTCGCAACTAATCCACGGGCGACAATCATCACCAGACTCAGCGGCAATGCGCTCGCCCCTAACAATCCCAATACCATAGCCGAATCGCCATACTGTATGCCGAACAGCCACGTTAATGCCTCGCGCGCGAGCAACCATGTGCCCACGACAAACGGCAGCGCTAGCACAAGTACAGATCGCAGCACCTGAGATAAAAATGCCCCCAGCGAAGTGGGCGACACCGTTGCCCGCCGCGTCGCTTCGGGTTGAATTACGCTGGTGTAACTGGTTAGCAGAACGGCGACTGGCACCAGGAAGCGCGAAGCCACGCCGTACTGTGCGGCTGCAACTTCGCTGCCGAATTTGCCAAGCAACAGTGCCGCCATCTGCCAATGAATAGATGAAAGAATCGTAATGCCCGCAAATGTTGGTGTGACACGGCTGAGTGCCAAAACTTCGTGTTGGCGCGCCAATCGCAAGGATAACCACCTGTCACGGGTGGCCACGGCATACACCAGACACGCCGCCAGTCGCGCGCCGACAAATGCCAGGGCGATCATGGTCAGACCGCTTCCCCGTAACACAAGCAACAACGGAAGCACGGTGCGCAAGGCGTTCTCAATCGTGTTCGCCAGGGCCACAACACGCGTTTTGCCATTGGCAATAAAAACGGCTTCCGCAATGACGATCAATCCAGTTGGCAATAACGCCAGGCTGAGCAATGCAATCGTCAGGCGAACTTCACCTGCCGCGCTGACAAAGAACCCCGTAGCACACATCAGCACTGCAAATCCAGCCGCACAGAGTGACAAAAAAACTGCGGCGCTGGCGGCGAAGGATAAATGCGATTGGTTCGATTTGCGGCGCGTAAATTCGCTGACCAGATATGGCCCTAACCCAAGCGTACAAAGGCCGGAGAAAATCAGGTAGACGCTCATTGCAATCGTGAAGCGCCCGACTTCCGCCGCATCGCGCCAACGTGCCAGCACCATCCATAGCAGCACGCTATTCGCCAGATTTACCATCCCAGACCACACCAACCACGCAGCGCGTGCGGTCAGGGTTGAATGATTTTTTGTTTCGCTCACACTCATGCCATTCACTTTTCACTGCCCACTAAATCCTGATTCCTGTTCCCCGCTTGTCGTCGCTGTTGCAGGATCAGATATCGGGAAAGAGATTGCCCGTTTTGCCGCGAGCAAAAACCCGCATAACAAAAACAGTATCCGAATCTGCCCGGAATCAAACGAACTGGGTTCTTTCAGCGCGGTAATCAGATAGGCCAGCATTCCGATGATGGCCCCGCAAGCGATGGCGCGCGGCAACGGTGGCCCACTGCGCCACGCCTGCCATCCACGCCACAGCGCAATGCCAACCAGCGTCAACAAACAAAGCAACGCCGGAAGTCCGGCCTCTGCTGCAACGTGCAGGTACAGGTTATGCACCGGATAAGGGAAAGAGTCAGAGATGAAATCTGCGGTGAAATCATAACGTCGCATCACCGCTTCATAACTGCCCATCCCAACGCCTAACAACGGATTGGCTTTAATCATTTCCATCGCGACATCCATCAACGGTAACCGTGATTCAGCGGCTCCATCATCTTCGCCAAATGCCCGCGCCAGCAACGGATTCAGAAACGGCAGGCTAAACAAAACCAGCGCGAGCAGCGCCCCCGCCAGACGGACGATCAGGCGTCCTCGTTCCGCTGCGGGCTGCGCGATCAGCACAAAGCCGACCAGCACAGGCATGGTGCAAAGAAACGCGATCCAACTGCCACGCGAGAAGGTCAGGATGAGGGCGACAATCCCCAGAAAAAAAGCAGCCACACAGAATTGCCGTTCCCATTTCTTAAACTGCGCCTTGGCAATCAGTACCGGCGCAATCATCAACGGGCTCAGACTAACCAGAATCCAGCCAAACGTGTTCGGCGATTCGCATAGCCCCGAAGCGCGGGAAACTTCCATCCCCGGCAATTTCATTTCACGCTCGCCTGTTGTCGAACCAAGCAATTCCCAGCCGCCGAAAAGGTCGAAATATTGCAGAATCCCCAGCACTGCATTCAGCAAGATGGCTCCCGCGAAACACAGCACGATTTGCCGCATACTTGTGGTCGAGGTGAAATACGCCGCCGCGACGTAACAAATCAGTACCTCGGATACCAAGCCCCACAGCCCATAAATTCCCAGCATCGTTTCCACGCCCTGCAACACTGACAAGCCGCAAAACATCGCCAGCAACACCGACACAGCGGAAAAACTGAAGGGAAACACACCCCCTTGTTCCCTGCCCCGCCAGCCTTCATAAAGGTGATTCACCAGCAACAGCAAGGACAACAACAGCATGAGTGAAATCACAATCCCCACAGGCGTTTCGTGCCCTTGTTTTTTGATAGCGAACAAATTGATTTCCAGACGAAACCAGAAACTTGCCAGCAAGGCCAACCGCAATGCGGGCACGATAGGCAATTTCAGATGCGTCCAGACGATCAGGCCACACAATCCGCAAATCGCCAGGCAAGCTAATGCGCCCCAGGCTTTCGGCATGCTCAAAACCCGAATCAGCACTGCGCCCAGTGCCAATGCGCAACCAAGCGCCGTTCCCCAAAATAAGATTGTCCCGCGCGGCGAGAGCGTAGAAGGCGATAGGTTGTTTCGCTCAATCGAATTCATTCGTTCTTCACATTGCGCCTGTGCCACGTAACACTGCCGGAATGGTTTTCAGCAGGATTTTCACATCCAGGGCGAGCGACCATTGATCTATGTATTCCAAATCCTGTTTGATCCATTGATCAAAATTTGTATTGCTGCGGCCAGAAACCTGCCAGATGCAGGTGATGCCTGGCTTGACCGAGAAGCGGCGATTGAACCAGTATTCATCGAACCGTTCAAAATCGCGGCGCGGCAATGGACGCGGGCCAACCAGCGAAAGGTCTCCGAGCAGCACGTTGAAGAGTTGTGGCAATTCGTCCAGGCTGGTTTTGCGTAGGAATTTTCCGAGCGGCGTTACGCGGGGATCATCTTTGATTTTAAAGACCGGCCCACCCGCTTCATTGCGATCTTCCAGTTGCGATTGCAGCTGATCCGCATTCACCACCATCGTGCGGAATTTGTACATGCGAAATGGATGTTTGTTGTGACCTAAGCGTTCCTGCGTAAAAAAGACAGGGCCGCGCGAGGTCAGCTTGACCAGCACAGCAATCAGGCACAGCAAAGGTGCCAGAAAAACCAGCAAGACTAGCGCGCCAGCAAAATCCATCAGCTGTTTGCAGCGAAATCCCCAACCATAGGCAGGCCCGGTGTAAAGCGAAAGCATCGGTTGGTCGTCTAATTGTTCGGCAACCGCGCGCGTCAGGTTGACGGTGAAAAAATCGGAATGCAGTCGTACCGTGATCCCCTGCTCGGCGGCCACTTGCACGATATTTTCCATCTCTTCGTAAAACGTCTTGATGGGCAGCGCGATCATCATTTCATCCACAACGTTGTCGCGCAAAATTTCAGGCATCTGATCCAGCGTGCCAATAACGCCGGGCTGTTTCACATTGTCAATAAAGCCGATCAGCACATAGCCCAATTCGGCATGCTGCTGGATCATTTCGGCCAATTGCTGGGCGCGGGGCCCGGTGCCAACAATCACAGCCCGCCGCAGATTGCGTCCGTGCAGACGAAACTGCTGTAAAACAGATTGCTTCGACAGGCGCACCAGAAACAGCAACACCGAAGCCAGCAACCAGAAACACAAAAGCACCCACCGATTGACGGTTTGCCATTCAAGAAGTAATTCGGCGGTCGAAAGAATCAGTGCGCACAGGCTGACAGCTTTAATGACTTCGAGAAGTTCATCCTGCCAATGCGCAAGCCGTTTGGAACGATAGAGCCAGAGCGAAGAGAGGCAAACGCTCCAGCTGGCAAGCAAGATCGTTAATGAAAGAAAAACGTGCGGTTCCCGCGATAGTACCGACTGACTAACGCTTTGAACTGATCCAGGTGAGGCCAGCGCTGCTGACATGACAAATGCAATGCCCAGCGCTACCAGATCGATCACACGCTGTGAAAACACCAGCGATGATCTGACCGTTCGGGTCACAACTTTACCTCCTGATAATTGCCCTTGAGACAGCTTTCGTATCCTGTCGGAAGGTCAAACGGGCATCGCAGGCAACACTTCTCCTGAGATCAGAATTCTGCAATTTGACCAGAGATACAAAAACTAATTGTGTAAACGAAAAAAAACGTTCAGACCGCGCGGCTCAATCCTCGCGCAGCAAGATTCCCTGTCGGACCATCGCCAGTCACGGCTGCCGATGGTCTGTGTTGCGTGACAGGCGAACAGGTTGCCGATTCAAAACAACTCCCAAAACATTGGCCTGCGCACGACCTAACCGCTGATGGGCACAATCCATCTGGCGCAACGAAGTCACGTTTTGTTCAGCCACCAGCACCACCCCATCCGCGCGAGCCGCAAGCAAGGCAACCTCTGCATACCAGGCCACGGCGGGGGCATCTATGACAATGAAGTCAAACTCCTGCTGAAGCTGTTGCAAAGCAGCGGTCGCCGCTGTGCCGCCAAGCAATTCGGGCAAAGTAATCGGCCCTTGCGCCGAAGCAATTTCCATCAGGTTAGGGCGCTCGGTCCGAAACAGCAGGTAATCAAAGGCACGCCGCATTGCCAAATTGCGCGCCATGCGTTGGCCCGGCTCCTCAGCCCGACCGACGGTCAGGATCGCAATTCTGAGCCGACTGATTTCCGCCAGAATCCGGCTCAAATGCGTGGCAACGAAGCTAGCCCCAACGCCCGGCTCAACCCCGCAGATCAGCAGAGTCTGCAATTTTTGCGCCTTCGCCAGCGGCACCAGTTCAGCACAAAGTTCCAGTAACTCTTCGCGCAATTCGCGCGGCAACAGGCGCGGATGGGTCGGAAGGCTGGGTCGCGGCAAAACCATTTGCATCAGGCGCGGTGGCGACGTGGTGACCGATAGAGGGGTAAATGTTCCAAACCATTCCTCTATGCACTGATCCACATCCAGATCACGCAAAGCCAGGGCTAAAAGCCGATTTTCAACCTCTTCCGCCATGATTTCACCTCAACTCAGGAGCGGGCGACGTCGGGCAACCGTGCCAACACGCGACTTTTATACCGATGCCGAATTTGCGCTTCACTGCGCAAACGCGGACTCAATCGTTCGGCCAGGATGGTCCCGGCAAGTGCGACGACCAATCCCATCACCACAAGCACACCCAAATTCACCAGCGGTTTCGGGCTGATCGGACGCGTCGCCGCGTGTGCCGATTCAGCTAAGCTGACATTGACAACCTTATGCTGATTCAGCGCTTTGGTGATCCCCGCCTCCTGCGCCTTTTTCTGATACAACAGCCAGGCCTCTTCGTTGATGGAGCGGAGCCGTTCCAGTTCAGCTTTTTCAAACGCCCACCGATCTACATCCAACACGCGAGCACGATACTGCGCCACCAGTGTGGAAAGCCGTTGTTGTCGTTCCTGCACGGCAGCCAGATTGGCCTGAGTACTTAAAACATCATTCTGCAAACGGCGATGAATATCGTTCAGGGCAAAGGAACGTTCCTGCGGTGGATTGGCTTCTTCGCGCTTGACTGCTTCTCTGGCCTGGGCGATTCGCTGCTCGATCTCACGGATATAACGCGCTCCGGGCTGATATTTTTGAAGCAGTTGGGTACGTTGTAATTCCAGCGCCAGCAATTCCTCTTTCATCTTATCGAGAGCCAGCGTGTAGCGGGTGATCGTGCCTGTTTCCAGCTTCTCTGGCTGGGCGGCTAGTTGCTGTTGCAGAGCATCCAGCCGTTGCGTCAGTTCAACACGTTCGGTTTGTGCCGCATTCGCCTGGTTTTGGGCCTCGTAATATTGCCGCAGCAAAATGTCTTTCTGTGCGGCAGCGTCCACAATACCGTTGTTCCCATCAAAGCGTTTTACAGCTTCGGTGGCAGCTTCCAGCTTCTCCCGAAACGTGGCGGCTTCACGCTCAAACACTCCGGCAGCTTCCTCGTTTCCATGCAGCTTCAGATGGTGTTCCGCGTATTTTTGATAAAGCGTATTCAGCACCAGCGCGGCTTGCTCCGGGTTCGTATCCTGATAGGTCACAAGGATGATGCGCGACTTTCTGATGGATACGGCATCTAGGCGTTCTGTCACTTCCCTGATGGTTCGTTCCAATGGCGATGTTTCCGGTATCCGCAGCCATTTCCGATAAAGTTTTCGCACGCGATCAAGGCGACTGGGTGCGGGTTCAGCCTCTTGCGCAAGTTTCAATTCCTTCACCACAGCTTCGATCACTTCACGACTGCGAATGATTTCCAGCTCTGAGTTGAATTCTTCCTCGGCAATTTCCGGGCGCGGCAAATCACCACTGACAGAACCCGCACTGATGCGTGGGTCTACGCGTTCGCGCGACACCAGAACTTTGATGGAAGATTGATAAACAGGTGCCGTCAAGAAAGTTAGACTCATCCCTGTCACCACAATTCCGCACAACAACACCAGCGCCAGCCATTTATGCGCGCTGACGGTCGTGTGCAGTTGACGCAACAAGGCACTCCACTGAAGGGAGTCACTTTGTGTATCAGACTTTGCGGGAGTCACTTGCATTCCGGTTCCTATTGGGACAAAAGGTCTTGCAACCCAGATCACGCGATGACCGGAAAAGCACGGAAGTGTTAGGTGGTAAGGAGAATTACTCCGCCAGACACGAACAGCCCGTTGTGCCGGAACGACACAAGAAAAGCACGCCTGTGCTTGGGGAAAGTGGAAGGATGAATCCTTCCCAGATGGTGTCGGAATAGGTGTGCTGTCAGCTAGTCACATGAACTAGCCTTCCTTGCTTGAACAGGCAAAACCTGACAGATTCAAACCAGTTACATCAAGGATGATTGATAGCACCGGGGGGATCTACCATCGGGGCTTAGGCTGACCACTACTGCTTTGCTTTTTCGGTTCAAAGTTAGCGAATTGACCTGTCGTCCATCTCATCTCCGCCGTGTCATGTGTTTCGATTGAGAGGAACTCTCCGCCTGCCGATTTAAAGCCGGAAAAATCGGCATCTCAGTTTCCACACCTGGCAACGACGTTTCTATCTCAAATTCATTAATCTTTGGTTATCCGCTCACGGCGCACAATAGCAATAGTTTCCGACGCTGTCAAATCCCTTCCAGCGGTTGCCAGCCTGGCAACAAACTTGCCAGTAGCCGCTCACAGGTGAAGGGTTTTAGAGATAATCCGGGCCATCAGACCCGTGGAAATGGCCTCCGCTTTTATCCAATCTCACCCCGTTTAGCGGTTGCGGAAATTGGCAAAAAGGATTCGGAGCAAATCCCCTGGAGAAGTAATTTTTGCGCCGCGCTGGTAATTTTGCCGACCGATTTCAAAAGCGATTTGCCATTGCTGAAAGAGCACCCGGTAAGCGTCGAAAACGCTGTTTTTCGGATCATAAATGCTCGTCGCTTCTGAGGTCACACCGTTGAGTTCGATGACCTTGAAATCGCGGCCCTGTTGCAGCGCTTCCAGCGACGGCACGCGCAAATCAAAGCGTCCAAAATAAAACCCCGCAAAGCGCTGGGCAAGGCGATCTATCGCCGCCTCAAGGGCATCGGTTTTGTAATGCGTGCCATCCAGAAAGATGGTGCCTTTGGAATGCGCGCCGATTTCGACGAGTTGAATCCGCGTGCCTGCTGCGGGCACATCGTACAACTGCTCGCCTTGCTTGTCGCAGTAAAACTGCCCCATACAAACAGCCCGTTCATCGTTCAGAATCAATTCTTCCAATGTGCTTTTTCCATCGCCGATCACGACCGGAAATTTCTTTTCGGTGATTGAGAAAATCTGTCCGTGCGGCTTGTCTGGGAAGCGGTAATAAAATACGCCGAACTCTGCGCCGACCACATATTCCTGAATAATTGTGTCGTGCGCGAAGGTGCGAAAATACTGCTCCAATTCGCTGTCAGCGCGAATCACACGCACATTATTGCCTCGCTCTCCGGCATCGGGCTTGAGGATGATTGGATAGCGAAGTTGCTGGGATTGTAAAAACTGCTGCGCTTGTGCAATGCGTTCATCAGAATCGGAAGACGCAGGAAGAAGTTGGAAGCGTGGGATAAATTCTTCGGCATCGCGAAAGCCATTCAGGATTTGCGCTTTCGATTCGCCAACAAAGCCACTGGCCGGAATCGCAGGATTGCACGCAGTGAATAACGTCAGACTCCGATGTTTGAGCGCGAGATATGCGAGATAGCAAATAACGGGCGGATAAAATGCCCACATCGGCCAGAATTCCCAGCGCGTCAAGCGCCGCCATTGCCCTAGTACCATGCGCCGCCCGCGCCACGTGGATAACCGCAGCAACAGCTTGATAAGCAACAGCAACACAACGCTGACCAGCAACGCTTTCAGCAGAAAATGTTGCTGCCCGAAATACACGCGTTTGATGAATTCTTCGCCCAGCAAAGCTGACAATCCAACCAGCAACGGCGTCCAGACCGCACACGCAATCGCAAAGTAAATTGTAAACCACCAGAATTTTGTGTGTAGCAGTCCGGCAGCAAAGTACGTGGGCAAGCGTGCTCCAGGCACAAAGCGGCTGACAAAAATCACTTTGACGCCCTGCCGCGCAAACCACGCCGAGCTTTTCTCGACGGCCTTTTCACTGACAAACCAATTCAGTGGCGCGCGGGCTACGGCAGGACGGCCAAGGTATCGCCCTGCCAGGTACAGCAACATATCGCCAATAAAAATGCCGAGAAAACAGGCAATAGTGCCGAATAAAAAACCGACGCGCCCTTGGGCTACCATCACGCCGACGCTGATCGTCGTCAGGTCTTCGGTGATGAACGTCGCAACGATGATGAGCAATAACAGCACCATTGCCGCGACGCCCATCGCTTTCGGCAAATGAGCAGGATCAAACGGGAGCGCAGCTTGCGCGAATCGTGCAGGCTCAGCATTGGCGCGTGTTTTCGCCTCGCCGCGTTCGACCCGTACCACAAAATTCTGGAGCAGCGGCACCAGCGGCGAATCCTGGCGGAAGACCATAAAATGATCGCTGTCGAGTAGATACAGTTCGCTTTGCGGCACAAGGCGATAATGTTCGCGGGCGGCTTCGGCAGGGACTAAAAAATCCCGCTCCCCGTGAATGATTTGCATCGGGCCATCGTAGCGTTGCAGAAACTCGCGCAATGGTCGCTGATCGGAATCGTAAAAATTGCGTGCATATTCCAGACTCAACATTCCGCCATCGAAGCGTCCAAAATGCGGCGTTAGCTCGTAGAGTCCCCACAATCCGGCAAGCTGTGCGCCGTGAATCGTGTGATTCAAATGGTATTCGCCGAGCAACTCCATTTCCTGTACGCCAATCGCCGACAGCATCGTGATCGAAGCGATTCGTTCTGGTGCGATGTCTGCCAGATTCAGCGCCACCCCGCCACCCATACTGAAGCCAACAAGGTGTGCATGTTGAATGTGCAATTGATCCAGCAAGGCCAGCACATATCGCGCGTGGGCACGAATGGAATAATCCGGCACATCGCGTGTCGAAGCGCCAAACCCCGGCAAATCGGGCGCGATCAAGCGATAGTCGCGGGCAAGCACAGGGGCGAGGCGTGCGAAATCGCCGCTCTGCCCCGGACTGCCGTGCAACAAGATGATCACAGGTTTGTCAGCAGCAGATTGAAACGTTTGATAAGCAAGATTGACAGGCTGATTGATGAGTTGATCTCCGTCAACAGCTTGCACCACAGCGTGCTGCGTTGGCGTGACCGTTTCAGCACCACGCTGTTGCCAGCGCACCAGATGCGAAGCCAGCAGCAGCAGCACATACCCCACAAGCAACCACCACCAACGGCGGCGTGTTTTGCTTCTGGCTGTCGAAGAAGTGGTCATCGGCGGGGATGATAATGAATCTGACCTACAACACAACAGATAAACGCGGCTGTCGTTGCCGCAACACACCGAACAGATTGCGTTCCCTGCGATGGGCAAGGGTGGCAGGGGCAACGCCGATCTCTTCGTCCGGCGCAAAACCTTGCAGCCGCAACATCACGGCAACCAATGCCTGATGATGCACCAAATGGCTGAGTAAAAATTGTAATTCGCGGCGCAACGAAGACGTGCTCCAATAGGGCGAATCCTGCTTTACCCACAGCATCGCCTGCTCTTCTGTCAGCGATAGCTTCCAGAGCATTTCTGTTGTCATCGTGATGCGTTCAATTGCATGCGTGCGCTGTTGCTCGGTCAGTTCGTCGCGTTCGCGCTGGTCATAATCCACTTTTCCATTTTTGACGCCCAGCAAAAAGCACTGATAAAAGTCGAGGCAATGTCGTAACTGTGCGCCGATGCTGCTGGTGAAAGTCGGCGAATCTATCTTGGTATACAGACGGTCATCCATTCGTTCGAGCAGTTTTTGCGCCTCGCGCAGCACTTTGATGTTTTCGGCAATCAGGATTTCAGTGGAAGGATTGATGGTTGCGTCTGTGGATTGCATTCGACCTCCAGTTTGGTGCGATACGCCGAGCAGTAGCGAGTTTGGTCAATTTACCAAGTTCCACCCGCTTGCCACCGCGCGCGGTACTGTATCGGGTTCCGTTGATGGCATAAAAATTGTTGTGACCGCTTCGTGTAGCCGTTTCGCTAATTCCTTACGATCTGTTCCCTGCAAAGTTTCCTCGCCAAACGTCAGGGTCGCTTCAATTGCGGACAAGCGAAAGATGCCCAGCAGATGCGGCATCAACGTCATCTTCCCCCACCAACACACCGACAAATGCGCGGGCACGTCCCCCGGCGGTGTGCGATAGCTGATGCTGGCATAGGCCACGGGAAAGTTCCCACGAGCGGCAGGTTCCAGCAAACTGGGCTTGAAGGGCCACACTTCTGTCCCCGCCGTGCTGGTTCCTTCGGGAAAGACCACGATGTTTTGTTGGCTCTGCAAAGTTTCCACAATCAGGGCATTGACGCGGGGAATATCCGCAGCCCGCGTACGATCAATAAAAATCGTATCCATGCTGCGGCTGAGCAAACCGAACACCGGCCAGCTTTTAATTTCACGTTTGGCAATGAACACACAATCAAGCTGAGAAGCCAGAACAATGATGTCTATATAGCTCAGATGATTGGACACCAGAAAAAACGGTGTCGCAGGTACAATCGCGTTCGTGTGAATTTTTATTCCCAGAATCTTCACAATCGTCCTGGCCCAATTGCGAAAAATGAAATTACGCCATTGTCGTTTGGGTCGGAGGAAGAAATACACAAAGGGTGCAAAGAGCAGCCAAAACAAATAGAAGCCAATGGTGGCAAGGGAAAAAGCGATGGCTTTGGTGATGACGGAGAATGGTTGCAAGGCTACGCCTCCTGAAGACGCGAAGCGCCTGGGAGCGCAAGCGTCCCGCTTGCTAAAGCTTGCGAAAGGAATTCGTTCCCAAGCGAAGTTTTTTTTACAAAAGCCTGAGCAAGCGGGACGCTTGCGCTCCCAGGCGCTTCGCGTTTCTCACGACTAAAATTGGAAAAACATCTGGTACGCAGCTGGACTGAGTTGCTGACAATCCAGAATTACAAAGTAATCAATCGTTTTGAATTGGCGATCCATCGTCGGGGGCGAACAAACTTTCGCCCCGAAGCGCAAATAGGTGCGAAACAGTTTCGGGATTTTCGCGATGGGCAGCGGCAGATCGTCATCTTCGATGTCGCATTCAAAGCCAGGCTGTGGCGGAACCAACCAATCCCCGTGAACGTGTCCGCTGAGCAGCAATTGATTCATCACGTCCCAGCCTTCATTCGCATCCTGACTCGTTAACGAACAGCACCCAAACAAATAGCGTTTGCGCGTTTGCAGTGTGTATGCCGCGATGCCTTTCCACAGCAAAAACAACACGCTCGAATGCCGATGCGCGGGCGCAATGCAGGCGCGGCCAAGCTCCAGCGAATTCAAAACAACATCATTCGGCAGATGCGAAAGATCAAATTCGCCTGCGGAGTAAAAACCATTCCCAGCACTCGCCATTTCATTTGTTTGTATGCGGTACGTTCCAATGACATTGCCTGCCTCCGTGTCTTCGACCATCAAGTGATGGCATTGCGCGTCAAATTCGTCGCGGTCGCGCCCCGTCAAAAACGACGACTGCAACCCTTCGCCGAGTTCCAGATTGAAAACCTCAAAACGCAACTTCAGCGCGGCATCCAAATCCAGCGCAGTTTGCGCAAACCGCAATAAATATCGGCCTTCGCGCAATTCCAGTTTGGGAGTGCGCGTAGCGGAAGGGGCGGCAGTGAACAATTGCAAGGTTTCCATCAGCGTCATACGGGTCTCCTTTACGCTGCTTATATCTCTTGGCGGCAGGCGTTTATTCCCCATTCGTCGAGGGAATAAATTGGCGAGCGTGCGGATTATACCGCCGAGAGTTGGAATGTACGACAGGCAGCCTGCCTGTCACGGATTTTACGTTTTCCAAACGCTGACAGGCGGGCCGCCTGTCGTACATTTTTTGAGGAGTTACCCCCAATGCAAAACCACTATGACGTCATCATCATCGGCACGGGCGCAGGCGGCGGCACGCTGGCGCACAAACTGGCACCATCAGGCAAAAAGATTTTATTGCTGGAACGTGGCGGTTTTGTCCCGCGCGAAAAAGACAATTGGGAATCACGCGCCGTCAATGTCGAAGGCAAATACAACACGAAAGAAGTCTGGCACGACAAGAACGGCAAACCGCTGCATCCGCACACGAATTATTACGTCGGCGGCAATACAAAGTTCTATGGTGCGGCGTTGTTTCGGTTCCGTGAACGCGATTTCGGCGAACTGCGCCACTACGACGGCATCTCGCCTGCGTGGCCGATTTCGTATCAGGACTTAGAGCCGTATTACACCGAAGCCGAACAGATGTATCACGTCCACGGTACGCGCGGTGAAGACCCGACTGAGCCGTGGGCCAGCGCGCCGTACCCGCATCCAGCCGTCAGCCACGAACCACGTATGCAGCATCTGAGCGAAGATTTTGCGCGGCAAGGCTGCCAGCCGTTTCACGTGCCGCTTGGCATTCTGCTGAAAGAAAATAACCCGCGTAGTAAGTGCATTCGCTGTGCGACGTGTGATGGTTATCCGTGCCTTATCAACGCCAAGTCGGATGCGCATACCTGTGCGGTCGAACCAGCGCTAGAATATCCAAACGTGACGCTGTTCACGAATGCCAAAGTCGTGAAGTTGGAAACGAGCGCATCAGGCCGCGAAGTCAGCAAAGTCTGTGTCGAACGCGATGGCTCATATGAAGTGTATTCAGCAAATGTCGTTGTTGTTTCGGCAGGCGCAATTAACTCAGCAGCATTGCTCTTGAAATCTGTGAATGACAAGCATCCGAACGGGCTGGCAAATGCAAGCGATGTCGTCGGGCGACATTACATGGGGCACGTAAATTCAGTGATGCTGGCGGTGTCGAAATGCCCAAATCCGACGGTGTTTCAGAAGACGCTGGCACTGAATGATTTTTATTTCGGCTCGCCCGAATGGGACTTTCCGATGGGGCATATCTCATTCGTTGGCAAACTCGACGGCGTGGCGTTGTCTGCCGGAGCGCCTGCGATTGCGCCGGGCTTTACGCTGGATTTGATGGCAAAGCATTCGCTCGATTTTTGGCTCACGTCCGAAGACTTGCCCGATCCGAGCAATCGCGTGACACTGGATCGTGACGGCAATATTGTTTTGTCGTACACACCGAACAACGTCGCCGCCCACCAACGCTTGCAAGCCAAGCTGCAAAGCCTGATGAAGCAGCAAACCAAATGCGAAATGCACGGACACGACTGTCATCAGGGCTTGTTCGCGCGCAATTTATTTTTGGCCGAACGTATTCCGCTTGCGGGCGTAGCGCATCAAAACGGCACGATTCGCTTCGGCCATGATCCGAAAACCTCCGCGCTCGACGCCAATTGCAAAGCGCATGACGTGGACAATTTGTATGTCGTGGATGGCAGCTTTTTCTGTTCAAGCGCGGCGGTGAATCCGGCGTTGACGATTATGGCCAATGCGCTGCGTGTGGGCGATCATTTGTTGGAACGTTTGGGAGGCTGAGCTGAGCGCAAAAAATGGGGTGCAGGTATCGCGCCTGCACCCCATCAGTCATCGCATCTTACCGACGTGGCAGCTTGAACGGAAACTCTGCGGAGCGGCTGCCATCCGGGTTGCGCACCTGAATCGTCACCATTCCCGGCTTGATCAATCCAGCTTCCAGAAATGCGACCAGGCGCGTGTCTGGCGTAAAGCGGTCATTGCGCGTCGCCAACTTCTGCCCGTTCACCAGCACGATGGCGTCGGGGTCGAAGTATTCGCCGATCACAATCAGTTGGCGTTGTGCGCCAAAGCCCTGCACACCGACTTTGGTAATGCGCGGCGCGCCAATCACCTTGACCGTGATTTTCCCTAAGCCTGAGGCCAATGCTCCATCAAAGATGCGATAGAAAAACGCATCCTCTCCCACGTAGCCGAGGGGCGGCGTGTAGGTAAAGGCTCCGGTGCTCGCATTGGTCAAGATCACCGTGCCGCGCGTGGAGGCTTCGAGCCGGACAATCTCAAACCGTAGTTGATTGCCGTCGGCATCATTGCCCCGCAACCGTTTGCTGAGCGGGTGATTGCGCAGCGTTGTGTATTGCTGACTGGTTGCGACGGGCGCGGTATTCAGCAACGTGAAAGGCTGAAGGCTGTTCGCCGTTCCGTTGTTGGTGGTAACACGCAACAGATTGGTCGTGGCTCCCGACGGAACGGTGGCGACAATCTCGTTCTCGGACTTCACGGCGAACTGTGCGGGACGATTGCCAAAGCTCACTTCCCTGACATTGGTGAAGCGCACGCCCAGCAATGTGACTTTGTCGCCGACTTGCCCGGCGGTCGGGCTGAATCCGACAATGCACGCGGATGGCTCGCCGATCTTGAGCGCAAACTCGCGCACGGCGAAACAGCCTTCCTTGTCTATCGCGGCGAGGCGGAAATTGAAGTTCCCAGCTTGGATCGGTTGTCCGGTAATCCGTCCATTGGCATCCATACTCAACCCGGCAGGCAAACAGCCGCCCGCCAGATTGAAGCGAATGCCTTCGCTGCCACTGGCCTGAATCTTCATGTCATAGTTTTCATGCACTCTGGCGTCCAGCAATGACGGCGTATTGAAAACGATGGTGGGGCAATTGTCGTTGTTTTCTTTGATAATCGCGCAGGCTCCGTGTTTGTCGGACAACAACGTGTTGACGGGTTCGGACAGGTTCATGAAGAAAGCCTGCGTCGAACTACCGCCCGATGTCGCGCCGAAGACGAGGACATTCACACGCTTCTGCGTTTCGCCCGGCGCAAAGATCAGCGACCCGGAGTTGGCTTGATAATTCACCCCAGCTTTGGCGCTGCCATCTTCCGTCGCATAGAAGATTGAAACGGGTTCGTTACTTGGCGCGGACAGCGTCACGAAAAATTCGACCGGCTTGCCAGCCGTTTCGCTGACGGCGTTGCGCGCTCCATTGAGACCCGGTGGCGGCGCTGTTACGCCTGTATCCGCGATGGTCGCTTCCGGCAGGACTTTCAGCACGTAGGCTTTTGTGCCGCTGCATTGCGCCGCGTCTGATGCGGTGATGGTGAAAGTGAACGTTCCGGCATCCTGCGGCACACCGGTAAGCTGTCCGGCTTCGGACAACAATATGCCTCTGGGCAAAGCGCCGGCAGTGACTTTGTATTTATATGGCGCAACGCCGCCTTCGGTGGTCAGAGTCTGCGCTTCATATTCCATAAAGACGGGCGCATCCGGCAAGGTCGCCGGCCCCAGCGTGAACGTGGCGCAAGCGCCGCCAATCGCAAAGCCCGGCGAGACATTGAAGAAGACATTGCCGACGGCTTCGACCTTGATGCGAGCCGTCGCCGTCGGCGCAACCGTCGGCAGCGTGATTTGTGCTTGTCCGTTGTTCGGGACGCTTTCGGCCAGCACAGTTGGGAAGGTCACGCCGCCATCGGTTGAAAGTGTGAGGCGCACATTCTCAGTATTGATCGGCGCGGCGTTGGTATTCGCCACATTCCACGTCACGGTTTGGGCGGAACCCGGCGCTAAGCGCACGTCGGCTGCCGGAGCGGTCACGACCAATGGCCCGGCCTCGCTGCGCACATTGATTTGCATCGCGCCCGAATTGACGCCGCCGCCATTCGCACGATTGTCGCGCGCCGTCACACGAAAGTTCATCGTGCGCGTCGTCGTCGCGTAAGATTCGCCGACCAGAAAGGTTCTTCCATTGGCCTGATACGTCAGCGGCAAATTGCCCGCCAACACATATTGCATTTGCGGAAGGGTGCGAGCCGGATTCGCGGTCGGCGCAAACGAACGGAAGAGCGGGCGCGTTTGCCCATCATCCGTGTTGGGTGGGCCAGCCGCGCCCAAATCCAATTGCTCCCACGAATACGTGACCGCATCGCCATCGGGATCATTGCCTGTCGCAGTCAATGTAAACGGCGTTTCTTTGGGGATCGTGTAATTCGCTCCAGCATTCACGGTCGGTGGATTGTTGCCCGTCGCTACCAGATTGGCGCAGGTATTATTCGTGATGAAGGCCGACATCGCTTCCAGGCTGCCGATGTGGAAAAACGGATCGGTAGACTGTTGCAAATTCTCCGCGCCGCACGACCCTACATAACTCATAATGGTGGAGCCGCTCCCCGGTTCCCACGACGCCTGATCAGAGCGTGAGTTACAGCCGTCAGTCGTCCCGTTATAGGAATGGTTAGCATTGAATTGATGCCCGATTTCGTGCGCTAATCCCAGCACGTTGATCGGATGTGTAAGCTGACCGCCCATCAGCGAAAGCCCTTGGCCTTTGCGTGGCGCGTTACAAACGACGCCCAATCCTGCCAGCCCGGAAAATCCCTGGGTCGTACCGAACAAATGACCAATGTCGTAGTTCGCATTGCCGATGGCTTGATCCAGCGTTTGTTGCGTCTTTTCCAATTCCTCCCCGGAAGAGACGTTGGCAAACGGATCCGTCGCTGCGTCGGTGTAGATGAGTCCCTGGTTGTTGATCACAACGAACCGGACGGCGATTTCTCTTTCAAAAATCGCGTTGATCTGATTCATGATCGTGACAATGGCTGTCGCGGCAGTATTCACGTTTCCCTGCCCGTAGACTTGCGTCCATTCGCCGGTCGTCGTGATGGCCGTACGATAGGTGCGAAGCTGCGCGCCCGCTGTCACTTCAGGCGTTGCCCTGCCTGCGAATTCAACCGTTGCTTGTTTTTTCAAGGCAGTCGCGGTTTCACGCACCCCACAGGCCACGCGGCCTCTTTCCTGCTCAACACTACTCGCGTCGTAGGTGAGGTAGCGGCTGGTGTTACCTGCGGTTTGGGGTTCGATGAAAAAGGCTTCGCTGCCGGACAGAATAATCCCGTGCAATCCCTGGGGCGACCAATCAAAGCGCGCGGTCAGCGCCGGGTCATCCAGCCCCTGTCCCTGATAGGTTTTGATCTGCGGCAAGCGCGCGGCCAGATCGGACGTCATGATCGTGGATTCCACCACTTTGAAGCGCGCGAGCGTTCCATCCGGCAACGGCAGCGTCAACACGAGCGGCGCTTGGCGCGAGCGTTCGGAAAACTCCTGTGGCGCGCTGGCCAGCAAGCGTTGCAGCGCTTCTTGATTCAATTGCATCAGGCGCTGGCTGGCAGTGCGTTGCGTCTGCTCAGTGACGGCTTCGACAGTTGGCGCGGCGAGCGGTTGCCACAACGAGTCTTCGGTTGTTTGCGTCGCGCGCGACACCGTTGTGCGCCGCGACGAAGCAGTGTCCGGTGATTGTTTTTGGGTAGCTGCGGCCAAGCCCATTTGGGCCGCGACGGCCCGGCGCAGCGGCGCATACAAGGCCAGTGCGGGCAAGCAGACAAACAAGCCCAGGCAAAACAGTAGTAGTTTGGTCGTTGGCTTCATAACATATCCTCCTTGGGTTTTCGGTGACAGGCCTGCCGCCTGCCGCGGGTTGATTCAAATTTTGCTTTTCACTGGGGCATGTGTCATTCGTCAGAAAAAGTGTTCAGGGCGAAGAAAAAAAAGTAAAAAAAGTGGGCGGGCAGGGTCATTTAGTTTTCAGAGAGAGAAGGCAAATAGACCGCGGATGAGGCGGATCAAGCGGATCAGCGCGGCTCAAGTCGCACACCATCCGCGCCTATCCGCCACATCCGCGTCATCGGCGGTCTATTGCTCCAAAAACTGAATGACCCTGAGTGGGCGGGTCGGCTTTTGGCTGAGCTTATCGGGATGTGGTAGAGTAGCGGCGGGGCGCACGAAACAAACAATTACAAGTTCTATGGAACCTCCTCTTCCTCCCAACATCACGCAACTGCTCGTGGCGTGGAATCAGGGCAATCAGGGCGCGCTGACACAACTCATCCCGTTAGTGCATCAGGAACTGCATCGGTTGGCGCATCACTATCTGGCCGGCGAACGGCAAGGACACCTGCTGCAAACGACGGCGCTGGTCAATGAAGCGTATCTGCGCTTGATTGACGCGCAGCAAGTCGAGTGGCAAAACCGCGCCCATTTTTTTGGCATCTCGGCGCATTTGATGCGGCAAATCCTGGTGCAATTCGCGCGCGAACAACAGCGGGCGAAACGCGGCGGCAAAGGCATTCAGGTTTCACTCTCTGAAGTCGCCCACATCAGTACGCAGAAAAGCCCCGACCTAGTCGCGTTGGATGACGCCTTGTCTCGCCTGGAACAACTGGACGCGCGACAGTCCCGCATTGTCGAGTTGCGCTTCTTTGGCGGGTTGAGTTTGGAGGAAGCCGCCGAAGTTCTGAAAGTTTCTGTCAGCACTGTGCGGCGTGATTGGCGTGTCGCCCAAATCTGGTTACATCAGCAATTGACCGCATGACTTCTGAACGCTATCAGCGCATCTGTCAGCTCTTTGATGAAGCGTTGGAACTGGCTCCCGAATACCGCGCAGCTTTCCTCGACCAAGCCTGTGGCGCTGACCTTGAGTTGCGCGCCGAAGTGGAAAAGTTTCTGGCCGGAATGGAACCTGCCAAAGATTATCTGGCGCGCCGGGCCATGGATGTTGCGGCGGAGATACTGGCGCAGCAACAACAAACCCCTTCGGCGCTCGGCAAACAAATCAGTCACTATCAAATTCTTTCGCTGCTCGGCGCAGGCGGGATGGGGCGCGTGTATTTGGCGCGCGACACGCGGTTACAACGCAACGTCGCGCTCAAGCTGTTGCCGACGCAGTACACGCAGGATGCCGAGCGCGTGAGCCGCTTCAAAACAGAAGCACAAGCGGCTTCGGCGTTGAATCATCCGAATCTACTGACGATTTATGATGTAGGCGAAGCCGCAGGTACACATTTCATAGCAACGGAATATGTCGAAGGCCAAACGCTGCGCCAGCTTTTGCAACCTGGCCCACTGCCGCCGACGCAGGTCGCTGAGATCGCGCTGCAAATGGCTGATGCGTTGAGCGCGGCGCACACCGCCGGCATCATCCACCGCGACATCAAACCCGAAAACGTGATGATTCGTCCTGATGGTTACGTGAAGGTGCTGGATTTTGGGTTGGCGAAACTGACAGAAACGAGCCATCCGCCAGTCGCACTCCACACTCCGCAATTCACCGAGCCGGGCAAGGTGATGGGTACGATCAGTTATATGTCGCCCGAACAGGCGCTCGGACAAATCGTAGATCAGCGCACCGATATTTTCAGCCTCGGTGTTGTGCTGTATGAATTGCTCGCAGGCATGCAGCCGTTCAAAGGCGATAGCGAAGCCGCGACCTACAACGCGATTCTCAATCTTGCGCCGCCGTCACTGACGAAAACCATCACTCATCTGCCGTCCGAATTCGCCGCCATCATCGAACGCATGTTGGAAAAAGATCGTGATCTGCGTTACCAGACGGCAGCCGATTTGCGCGCTGCCCTGAAACGATTGCAACGCGATTCGGCCTCGCACGATAGGGCGGTGGCCGTACCGAAAGCGAATGCAGCGCGGCGGCGTTTACTGCTCAGCAGTGCGGCATTATTGCTGCTCGTGATAGGCGGGGCTTGGTGGTGGCGCACGAACCGCCCAGCCGCTGAAGCCAATCGCACGACCGTGACCGTTTTGCCGCGTGACATTTCCTTCACACCCCAAACCGACCTCGCGGGTACTGAGTATTTCCCCACGCTGTCGCCGGATGGGCAAACGCTGATTTATGCCAGCCAGGAAGCAGGCAACTGGGATTTGTGGCAGCAAACCATCGGTCAACGCGAGCGGGTGAACCTGACCAAAGATGCGCCAGGAGACGACACGCAACCAGCCTTTGCGCCCGATGGAAAACAGGTCGCGTTTCGCTCCTCACGCGAGGGCGGCGGTTTGTTCGTATTGGAGCTGGCAAGTCGAGCCGTCAGGAAAGTCAGCCACGAAGGATTCAATCCAACCTGGTCAGCCGATGGCGCAGAAATCGCTTATGGCACGGTTAGCATAACCACTGTCGAAGGCCGCGCGAACAGCCAACTTTGGGCGGTGCGCGTGGCGAGTGGAGAGAAACGTTTGGTGACCGGGCAGGACGCTGCGCAACCCGCGTGGTCGCCTGCGGGGAAGCGCATCGCGTTCTGGAGCGACCGCGCCGATCTGTGGACGATTGCGGCTAGCGGCGGTGCGCCCGTCAGAGTCACGAACGATCCGGCGATTGATTGGAATCCCTGCTGGTCGGCGGATGGCAAATATCTATATTTTATTAGCGACCGCAGCGGCAGTATGAACCTCTGGCGCGTTGCCCTCGACGAGAATTCAGGGAACGTGTTAGGAGCGCCCGAACCCGCCACGACGCCCGCCACGGATATGCTACACCTGAGCATCGCACGTGACGGTCGCCATCTGGCTTATGTCCAGCGTACCAAACAGCGCCGCTTGCAATCGCTCGCTTTCGATCCGGTCAGCACCACGTTGCGCGGCACGCCCGTCTTCATCACGCACGGCACGGGGTTCGCCACGCACCCCAGTGTGTCACCCGATGGGCAATGGCTGGCCTATAGTTCTTCCGGCAGCCCGCAGGAGGATATTTACATCATTCGCACGGATGGAACCGGTTTGCGCCAACTGACTAACGATGTCGCCAAAGACCGTGTGCCGCGCTGGTCGCCCGACGGCAAGCGCATCGCGTTTTTTTCTGATCGTGACGGCAAAAATGAAATCTGGGCGGTCGCGCCCACGGGCAATGGGGCACTCGAACAACTTACTTTCGTGAGAACGGGACGCGCGGTCTTTCCGACTTGGTCTCCGAATGGACACACGTTGGCATATTACTTCTACGGGCAAGGCTCTTTCCTGTTTGATGTGCGCCAACAATGGGAACAGCAAACGCCGCAACCCATCAGCATCGCGGGGACGCTGGAAGTCGGTTTAGGTGTTTGGGATTGGTCGCCGGATGGAAAAAAACTAGCGTGTTTGAAGTTTCGTTCCGGCACACAAGCATCGTCGGTGGTGGTCTATTTGTTGGCCTCCCCGGACGCCGCGCCACAATTGACAATCATCGCGGAGAACGCTGACTATCCGGTCTGGCTCAACGACAGTCAACGTTTGCTGTTTACGCGAGCCGGAAAGATTTATGGGGCAGATTTACAGCGCAAAACGACGCACGAGGTATTTGCCCCAGCCGCTGGCAATGCCGCTGAATACTGCGCACTCGCACCGGACAATCGCACAATTTATTACAGTCTCGCCAGTACGGAAGCCGACATCTGGCTGGCGACGCTGACAGCATCACCAAAGCCTTAATTGATCGGCCTCGCCTTTGGCTTCCCTCCACAAGAAAACTTCACCCGACGGGAATTTTCAACCACGCTTCGTGGATTAAGTAACCGACAGCCAGCCGCAAAAATTTGGCGGCAGCGCTGCAGTTTGGGTTTGAGGCAACATTATGAAACAGTCTTGGTCGAAACAACGACAACGCATCGCAACGTGGCGCGCTACGTTCCTGCTCGCGCTGCTGTGGCAACTTCTGGTGAGCGCGCCCGCCGCTTTAGCGCAGGTGATCGCCGTGGATGCTCCAGGCTTCACAGTGTCCGACGCAGATCGCTCGGTGGAGTTCTTTCAGCAAGTCTTGTCGTTCGAGAAAATCTCCGACATCGAAGTGACCGGCACCGAGTACGAACACCTGCAAGGCGTCTTCGGCGTGCGAATGCGGATTGTGCGGCTGCGGCTCGGCAACGAGTTCATTGAATTGACCGAATATCTCGCGCCCAAAGGTAGATCAATCTCAGCAGATGCGCGCAGCAACGATCATTCGTTTCAGCACATCGCCATCATCGTCAGTGATATGGACAAAGCCTATCAATGGCTGCGGAAACACAAAGTCACGCACGCTTCGACGGGGCCGCAACGCCTGCCCGATTGGAACAAAAATGCGGGCGGCATCAAAGCCTTTTACTTCAAAGACCCCGACGGACACGCGCTGGAAATCCTTGAATTTCCGGCGGACAAGGGAAATCCAAAGTGGCACAAACTTGCCGCAACGAATCCAAACCAATTGTTCCTCGGCATAGATCACACGGCGATTGTCGTAAGTGATACAGACGCAAGCTTGAGGTTTTATCGTGATGTGCTGGGAATGAAAGTGGCAGGCGAGAGCGAAAACTACGGCATTGAGCAGGAGCGATTGAATAACGTCTTTGGCGCGCGGTTGCGCATCACGGCGCTGCGTGCCGAGGGCGGGCCAGGCATCGAGTTTTTAGAATACCTTGCGCCGCGCGATGGTCGGGCAACGCCTGTGGATATTCGCGCCAACGATCTTCTGCACTGGCAAACGAAGCTCCTGACGCGCGATGCGACAGCTATCGAACGTAATATCTTGATGAGTAAATATGCGCTCATTTCTTCGGGCGTGATTGCATTGCCGAATGGTGAAATGAGTTTTGCCAAAAGCTTTCTGGTGCGTGATCCCGATGGACACGTGATGCAATTGATTGAGAGGTAACGGGTACAGTACGAGGAGCGGTAGCGAGCTGGCAATCACCGTGTCGCTACCGCTCCTCGTACCGTACCGAGGTTGAATATGCGCGAGAAAATGTATTGCCCCGACTGTGGCATCGAAATGCAGTTTCATCCGGTGACTTCAGATTACACATTGACGCGGGCCGACTTGTTAAGCGAAGAAGATTTGCTTGCCGGGATTCTCGACGAGTTCTATTCTTGCCCTGCATGCGGCAAGACCGCCGTCCCGAATGATGAAATATACGTTCAGCAAATGTTGCGCGCCCAAGCCTGGCATCAGGCAGTGGCAATGAAATTGTTTTGAATTTTCGTCTCTGGGTACGCACGCATCCTGCGTGCTGTAGTTTGATGCAAGTGTACTCAGGGAACATATCGGCACGCAGGATGCGTGCGTACCCAGGGTGAAAAAATGACCGCAGAAGAAATTCGCTTACAAGAATCAAATGACCGCCAGAAACACTGGAAGCGTTGGGGGCCATACCTGAGTGAACGCGCCTGGGGCACGGTGCGCGAAGATTACAGCCGCCACGGTGAAGCGTGGGATTATCTGCCGCACGATCACGCGCGCTCGAAAGCCTATCGCTGGAACGAAGATGGTCTGGCGGGCATTTCTGACCGCAAACAAAATCTGTGCTTCGCCGTCGCCTTGTGGAACGGGCGCGATCCGATTTTGAAAGAGCGATTGTTTGGCTTGACGGGAAGCGAAGGCAATCACGGCGAAGATGTCAAAGAGTATTACTTCTACCTCGATTCGACTCCGACGCATTCGTACATGAAATACCTGTACAAGTATCCGCAGGCTGAATTCCCGTATGCCGAATTAATCGAACGCAATCGCCACCGCAGCAAACACGAAGGCGAATATGAATTGATGGACACGGGCGTGTTCGATGACGACCGCTACTTCGATGTGTTCGTCGAATACGCGAAAGCCGATGTCGAAGACATTCTGATCCAGATCACGATTGCCAATCGTGGGCCGGCAGCAGCTTCGTTGCACGTTTTGCCGACGCTCTGGTTTCGCAATCGCTGGAGCTGGGGCAATGGCAAAGGGAACCCAAAGCCATCGCTCAGAGCCAATAGCACCCATAATAGGGCGGTCGAAATTCTCCATCACGTGTTTGGCGAACGGTTTCTGTATTGCGATGGCGGGCCGGAATTGCTTTTCACCGACAACGAAACCAACGCGCGCCGACTGTATGGCCACGAAGCAAATGGCTATTACAAAGACGGCATCAATGATTACGTGGTGAACGGTGCAACCAATGCAGTGAACCCGGAGCAGAAAGGCACAAAAGCCTCCGCGCATTACGTCGTCGCAGTCGAAGCAGGCGCGACGAAAACGATTCGCTTACGACTCGCGCACGAAGCGAATCGCGCGCCATTCGTTGATTTTGATGCGATCTTCCAGCAACGCCAGCGTGAAGCAGATGAATTTTATGACACGGTGATTCCTGCTGATGTGTGCGACGACAATCGCAACGTGATGCGGCAGGCGTTCGCCGGAATGTTGTGGTCAAAGCAGTTCTATCATTACGTGGTCGAAGACTGGCTGCAAGGCGATCCGAATCAACCACCGCCGCCGCGCGAACGTCACGCCGGGCGCAACAACGAGTGGAAACATTTGTACAACGCCGATGTGATTTCGATGCCCGACAAATGGGAGTATCCGTGGTACGCCGCGTGGGATTTGGCGTTTCATTGTTTGCCGCTCGCGCTGGTGGATTCAGAGTTTGCGAAAGAGCAGCTCATCCTGATGTTGCGCGAATGGTACATGCATCCGAACGGGCAATTGCCTGCCTACGAATGGGCGTTTGGCGATGTGAACCCGCCTGTGCATGCGTGGGCGGCGTGGCGCGTCTACAAGATCGAAAAGAAACGGCGCGGCGAAGGCGACATCAAGTTTTTGCAGCGCGTCTTTCACAAGCTCTTGCTCAATTTCAACTGGTGGGTCAATCGCAAAGACGCCGAAGGCAACAACATTTTTCAGGGCGGTTTTTTAGGCCTGGACAACATCGGCGTGTTTGATCGTTCGCGTCCGTTGCCGACTGGCGGCCACATCGAACAATCCGACGGCACAAGCTGGATGGCGATGTATGCGCTGAACCTGATGGCGATTGCGCTTGAACTGGCGCAACACGATCCGGCGTATGAAGACGTGGCGAGCAAATTCTGGGAACATTTCCTGTACATCGCCAAAGCAATGAATGACCGTGGACACGAGCACGTTTCGTTGTGGAATGAAGGGGACGGTTTCTTTTACGACGTGTTGCACACGCAGGATGGAGAGATGTTTCCGATGAAAGTGCGTTCGATGGTCGGACTGATTCCCCTCTTCGCAGTCGAAACGATTGAGCCGGAGATGCTGAATCTCCTGCCCAATTTCAAACGGCGCATGGATTGGTTCATCGAGCATCGGCCTGATCTGACCAGCAATGTGGCTTCGATGTGCGCAATGGGGATGGGCGAACGATTGCTGATGTCCATTGTGAATCAGGAGCAATTGCGCCGAGTGTTGCGCGTGATGCTGCACGAAGACGAATTTCTCTCGCCGTACGGCATTCGCGCGTTGTCGCAGGTACATCGGGAAAAGCCCTATATCCTTGATGTCAACGGCGAAGCGCATCGCGTAGATTACGAGCCGGGCGAATCCACGTCAGGACTATTTGGCGGCAACTCGAATTGGCGCGGCCCGATTTGGTTTCCGGTGAATTATCTGCTGATCGAATCGCTGCAAAAGTTTCATCACTACCTCGGCAACGAATACAAAGTCGAATGCCCAACCGGATCGGGACAAGTCGGTTCGTTGTGGGACGTGGCCAGCGAACTGTCGCGCCGGTTGACGCATATCTTTTTGCGCAACGGCGACGGGACGCGCGCTGTCCACGGGGCATCGGCGAAGTTCCAGCACGATCCGCATTGGCGCGATTTGCTGCTGTTTTATGAGTATTTTCACGGCGACAACGGCTCCGGCGTCGGAGCCAGCCATCAAACCGGATGGACGGGTTTGGTCGCCAAACTCATCCAACAAAGCGGGGAATAATCAATCACATACGTGACGATTCACAAAAAGACAGGCGTGGAGGGAAAGAGGTGTCAAGAGTTCAAGCTTCAGCTTGATTAAGGTAACGAAAAGCCAAACTAAAGTTTGCACTCTTGACACCTGTTTTCCCTGCGCTTTGTTTTTGGTCGAAGTGTGTCCATAAACAAGAAAGAGGGAATATATGCGAGTAGTAAATTTTGCGATGACGATTGTTTTACTGGCGGTGATGGTCGCTGCCGCATTTGCCGCGAGTGCACGGTTTGGAAAAGTTGACCCAATCAACAAAACCATTTTCGGCGTTGCCATCAAAGGCTACGACGCGGTGGCGTACTTTACCGAAGGCCGCCCAGTCAAAGGCCGCAGCGAATTTCAATACGAATGGCTGGGCGCAAAGTGGCAGTTCGCCAGCGCCGCGAATCGAGATGCGTTTGCGAAAAATTCACTGAAATATGCGCCGCAATTTGGCGGCTACTGTGCGTGGGCTGTCAGCCAAGGCTACACGGCAGGGATTGATCCCGATGCGTGGAAGATTGTGGATGGCAAGTTGTACTTGAACTACAACAAGTCGGTGCAGAAGATGTGGGAACAGGACGTGCCGGGCAACGTTCGTAAGGGCAATGAAAACTGGCCGAAACTGCATTGAGAAAACCTGAGAGTAGAAATTTATGATCGAATGTACACAGGAAATCTGCCGCGATCTCACGCAAGCCAACCAACGCGAATGGCTCGAAACCAATGGCCTCGGCGGGTTCGCGTCGTCTACGATTTCGGGCCTCAACACACGCCGCTATCACGGTTTGCTGATTGCTGCGACAAAGCCACCCGTCGGCAGGTTGGTGTTGTTATCCAAACTCGAAGAAACCTTAGTCATCGAGGGCGAACGATACGATCTGTCGGTCAATCAATATCCCGGCGCGATTCATCCGCAGGGGCATCAATACCTGAAACGCTTTCGGCTTGATCCGTTCCCGATTTTCACGTACGAAGTCGCAGGCGTTGAGATTGAAAAATCCGTCTTTATGCTGCACGGCGAAAACAGCACCATCATTCAGTACAAAGCCAATAAAATCGGGCGTCAGAACGTTTCGCTCGAAGTGCGTCCGCTTATCGCCTTTCGTGATTATCACAGCACAACGCACGAAAATGCGGCACTCAATGCACAGCTAAAAATGGATGCAGACCTGGTTTCAATCAAACCTTATGCCGACTTGCCGGAGTTGTACTTTGCCCACAACGCCTGTGAGGTTGCGGCAACGGGTTATTGGTATCGCAACTTTGAATATCAGGCGGAACAAGCGCGCGGGTTGGATTTTCAGGAAGATTTATTGAATCCGGCGAGCTTCCAATTCGCGCTTAAATCACGGACACGTGCGGTTCTCATCGCTTCCACACAAGCGCACGACATTGCCCGGGTTGCAGAGCTACAACGCAAAGAACTGAAACGCAGAAAGACTGTCCTGACGGCTGCGCCAGCAACCGATGAGTTCACGAAATTTTTGACGGCAGCTGCGGATCAATTCGTCGTCGCACGCGGCACGCAAAAAACCATCATTGCGGGTTATCACTGGTTCAGCGATTGGGGGCGCGACACGATGATTGCGCTGCCGGGATTGACGCTGGCAACTGGGCGAGCCGACCTGGCCAAAAGCATTCTGCTGGAATTTGCCGAGCACGTAGATCGTGGAATGCTGCCCAATCGCTTTCCTGACGCGGGCGAGGAACCGGAATACAACACCGTGGACGCCACACTCTGGTTCTTTGAGGCCATTCGCGCCTGGGCCGAACACACGAACGATTACGAATTCGTGCGCGCAAATTTTTATGCGGTGCTGAATGACATTCTTGATTGGCATGTGCGCGGTACGCGTTATGGCATTCGCGTAGACGCCGATGGACTTCTCAACGCAGGCGAACCCGGCGTGCAACTGACATGGATGGACGCAAAAATCGGCGATTGGGTCGTGACGCCACGGCACGGCAAGCCCGTCGAAATTCAAGCGCTGTGGTACAACGCGCTGTGCGTGATGAAAGAGTTTGCGCTGCGATTTCAGGAGGAAGAACCGGCCAGTCGTTATGCAGAAATGGCCGCCCGCGCGTTTGCCAGTTTCAATCAAAAGTTCTGGAACGAAGCGACTGGCTGCCTCTACGACGGAATCAACGGCGAGCAGCGTGATGCGGCAATTCGCCCAAATCAAATCTTTGCCCTCAGCCTGCCGCACACGTTGCTGGTGGGTGAAAGAGCAAAACAGGTGCTAGCCGTTGTCGAACGCGACCTGCTCACGCCTGTCGGGTTACGCAGCCTTGCACCAAGCGATCCGCATTACATCCCACGGTATCAAGGCGGCATTCTGGAACGCGACGGTGCATACCATCAAGGCACAGTTTGGGCCTGGTTGATGGGGCCATTCATCACAGCTTATCTGAAAGTGTACGGGGAAAGTGGGCGTGCGAAAGCACAACAATTACTGGACGGATTCAATGTGCATTTGCGTGAAGCGGGACTTGGACAAGTCGCCGAAATCTTTGACGCCGAACCGCCGCACACGCCGCGTGGCTGCATTGCCCAGGCTTGGAGCGTAGCCGAGTTATTGCGCGTGATGAAAACGTTTTCTCTATTCCCGCTCGCGCAAGCAGCCCACAGCTAATTTCTGCGCGAAGCGTTTGGAGTGCGGTAAGTTCTTACCGCTTTTGTTTGAATCGCAATCCAAAGCGGTGACAAGTCACACGCACTCCAAACGCTTCGCGCTTTTCGCACTATCCCTGCGTTTCGGCCAAATCTGCCATTGCTGCCTGAAGCGCTTTTGGATTGGTCAGCAGGTTCAAATATTTCGCGGTCATTTCCGGCGGCGCGAATTCAATCAACTGGCGGTTTTCGATCCAGAATTCGACCAGATCAAATGGCCCGCGATCACAAATGCGCACAAACCATCCTTCGCGTTCGCCGATCTGCGATAAGGTTTCAGCACTGACCTGAACAGAAATATAGGCATGGGTTGGGACGTACGGCGCGCTTGATCCCTGATGAAAGCCCGCTTCGACATCATCCGGCATCATCTCTGTGCCAAGCGGCAGGACTTCGATCAAAGTTCCGTATTGATCCCCAGTCAGCAGGAACCAGGAATCTGGCCGGAAGTTCGGCGGCGCAGGCACAACTTGACCGCCCATAATTTCTGCCAGCACAGTGGCCACGTGTTTTGGATTCTTTGCATCAAGTGAAATGTGATGGATCATAGTGTTCTCCTCAGATAATTGCATGCAGTTCAGGCTTCAGCCTGGCGTTGATCGGCAAACCGAAAAGCTGGGCATCAATCAACTCGTCATGCGTTTTTTATTACGGCATCGAAAGCCAAGCGAAAGCTTGTACTCCCTGCTCTTCCTGCATGAACTAACGCGGATTTCCAATCACAAAATGCTCACAAGCGAAATTAAAATTTTTGCTGCATGGGTGCGCTTTCTTGCTTGCTCCTCTATGATGACGACCACCATGAAATCTGAACGAATTGAAACATTACTTGAAAACGCTATCGCCTTCCGCGCCGCCTTGTTCGACGAACGCCACGAAACCGCTTTTCGTCTCTTCAACGGTTTTACCGAGGGCAATCCCAATTTGGTCGTAGACCTTTATGGCAAAACCATCGTCCTTCATAACTACGCGGATCAACCGGCAAACGGTTTTGCTGCGGTGCGTGCAGCACAGGAATTTTTGCCCTCGCGCCTGCCGTGGATTCAGGCCATTATCGTCAAAACCCGCAACAGCCCTTCGTCCGAAGAAAAGCGCGGCAGCCTTGTGTACGGCACCGCCGCAGATCGCAAAATCCGTGAGAACGGCGTCTGGTACGCGATTGATCCAATGCTGAATCGGGACGCCAGCTTTTATCTGGATACACGCAACGTGCGGCAATGGGCCAAAGAAAATCTGGCAGGCAAAACCGTTCTCAACACCTTCGCCTACACAGGCAGTCTCGGCGTTGCAGCCCAGGCCGGTGGAGCCACGCGCGTCGTGCAGTTGGATCTGAACCGCAACTTCCTGAACGTCGCCAAAACGTCCTACACGCTGAACGGGTTCCCCATCAATAAAAAGGATTTTCAGGCCGGAGATTTCTGGCCACAAATCAATCGGATGAAAGCCGCCGAGGAACGCTTCGATTGCGTTTTTCTTGATCCGCCAATTTATTCCGCCACGAAAAAAGGCGTCGTCAATCTGGCCGACAGCTACACCCGCGTCATCAACAAAGTGCGCCCGCTCATTAATAACGACGGCCATCTGGTAGCAATCAACAACGCGCTGTTTTATTCCGGCGCGGATTATTTGGAACAAATCAACGCGTTATGTGAGGATGGCTATCTAACAATTGCGGAAATCATCCCCGTGCCCGCAGATTTTATCGGCAACGCTCCGCCGCAACCCACTTCATCTGTGGCTGATCCTGCGCCCTTCAATCATTCGACGAAAATTGTTTTGCTGAAAGTGCGCCGCAAAGCGTGACCAATCGCAATCTTCCCATCCGTTCCAAAGCTGTAGTACGATCCACGCAGAAAGTATTGGAAATGCGATCTTTGCTTTTAGCTCCGTAGGAGCGGCCTATTTATAGTTGTAGCGCGCTATGTTGTCCCAGCTCCGTAGGAGCGAAATTTGCCAGATGCCGCTCCTATGGAGCATAGAATCGCTTGGTTCCTCTACGCTCAAGAAAGAATTGAAAGACAAAGGAGCCGAGCCGGACGATTGTTTTTATGTGCAAAATGCGGCACTCATCATCGGCAAAGATGATCTGGATTTGCAACACGATCCGCCACCCGACATCGTGATCGAAAGCGACTTAACCAGTTCTTCGCTCGACCGATTTGCGATTTATGCCGGACTCAGCGTGTCCGAAATTTGGCGTGTCTTCAATCGGCGCGTAGACATTTGGCGACTGACAGACGTTTCTTATGAAGAATCTCCGCACAGCGCAGCGTTCCCTTTTCTGACGGTCGAAGCACTCAATGAATTTTTATTGCTCGGCTTGGCGGAGGGCGAACGAAAGGCGGCGCAAGCGTTGCGGGAATGGATACAGAAGCAGTGAGAAAAATTCTACCAACGGATTTCACCATTCGGAAGCACCATCAAAGTCGGCCCGTTAATCAACAAGGAGGGCTATTTGACGATTGCGGAGATGATTCCCATACACGCCGATTTTATCGGCAATGCATAGCCTCAAGCCACTTATGCTATCGCCGAAACGCCTAATTTAAATATAAAGATTCAAGGCTTGTTCGTTCAGATTGGCAGGAACTAAATGACTTGAAAGGCTAACTGGCAGAGTTTGCTTGTGATGGTGGACTTTCAATCACATCGCCTGGGCATCCAGATTTTGCTCTTGCTAATTTGAAAGCTTCAAGAATTGCATTCGGGATTTGTTTATTAGTACAACAATGCAAAGCCAACTTCTCTGCAAAATCTGGTTTACGCGCAGCAGGTCGCGTCCGTTTCTCTGCCTGAGATCGTATCTCCTGCATAAGTTGCGTCGAAAACTTTATATTTGGCAAACGAAATTGATCGACGTGATGATCCTCCCAAAGCGTTGTATCCGCTCTTGGGTAATGAGAATTCAAAATAGCAATAATATCTGAAGTGGAAAATGCGTCTTCAAATTCCTTGTTTCCCATATAGAAGCAGTTGGAATTTTGCCAGTCTCTTGGATACCCAAATTCTTCTAGTTTATCGCTAGTAATGTAGCCTGATGAATTTGGATCTTTGCAATCTGTATCAAGCAGCATTACGGTTATATGAGATTTGTTACTCTGAAGAATTCGCAAGACGCTTGACCAAGCTCCACATGTGCGGAGATTAACGAGTACTATTCCATCTTCTATCATTGAGCGCCCATACACATTACTGTAAAAAATTGGTAACGACTGCTCTTCTGACTCCCCTTCTACAACAATAAATGCACGCTCGTAAAAAAGAGCTGAGTTAGAGATGCCGACCGACCGACCCACCTCAGAAAGAAAGTCTTTTAGGGAGTCGTCGCTTTCCAGATACTGAATACTTCTTTTTCCTGTCGAATCAACATTAATTAAGTTCACGGATTTAGCGGGTGCTCGATCAATAAATGTTACTGTATGGGTTGCTACAAATACTTGTGTCCTAAACTCTGAGCACTTTGTCGTATCTAAAATATCCGAAAATAATTTCCGTTCAGCTGCGTAGTCAAGGTTTACATCAGGCTCGTCATAAACGCGTATAACAGAAATTCTGCTAACGTCTTCTTGACCTTTTATCCAATCAAGAAGGCCCATCCATAACTTCTTCTTTGTTCCTTCCCCAAAAGCCTCAACCATCTGTAAGCCATCTCCTGTATCCAGCATCAACCGTTTTGCCGTAACGCTCCGAGAAAAATCTATTCCGGTTGAAAGAGATACATCTTTCAGCTTCGGGTTTGCCTGAATGAGAATCTCCTTTATTTCATCCACTTTGGTTTGCAGAGCATTACGAATTATTTTCTCAACCTTTTGTAGATGCTCGTGCCATTGAGATTCCCCGGTGTCACTATTAATAATTCTGATTGCTTGATCTACGACGTCTTGTAGATTTTTCTCAATTATGGTGTCCGGGTTTTTATAATCTGTAGAGGCAATATATTGAAATCTTGGCAAATATGGTTTTAACTCACTAAATTGTATCTCTATGTTCTTCACTTCTCTCGGAAATAGATTATTCCTAATTGCTGTATTAAGTTGAGCTGTGCGTAGGGTTGCATTTGCCGCAGGTTGTTGCCCCGTGCTTTCCAAAACTTCTTTTTGCTCACCAGCATTAAGCCCAGCGAAACGCGAGACGCGCTCGTCTTTGAAACCAACAGCTTCAACATAACAAGAGGGGCGTCCGGTAAGGGCAAATTTCTTTGTCAGTTTTACATGCTTTTTGTCCTCAGACAGATATTTTTCAGGGATAATATCTTCTGATTGAAGTTCAAATTCTCCGATGATTGTCAGTTCTTCAGCCTGTTCTGTGTCATTTTTTTGATAATATTCGCCTTGTTTTGGAAGCCTATCCGTAAGAAGTATCTCAATTGTATCAAGGAGTACGCTTTTACCTGCGTCATTTTCGCCGATGAAGACCGTCAATTGGTGACAGGGGACGTTTGCCAAGTCCTCATAACAACAGTAATTTTTTACTGATAGCTTGCTCAGCAACATACGTATTTTCTCCTAACCCCATTTAATTCAAAACTCAACTTCCACATCTATTACATCAATACAGCTATTTGATTTACTATGGTTATAAGCAGTGTGCCACTCGCCATCACAAATGGTAACAATTGTTAAGCCCTCAATAGGGATACATCTCCAATTTTTATCAGATCCTGCTATGATTGCCCCGCTACTACTCTCTCCACCATATTGATAAAATAAACCGTGTTCGCGCCCTTTTTTAGTTCCTAAAACATGAGGACACATCTCACGTTTTAGATTCTTGTAATAAGCGATTATATTTTGCTTATTCAGAATCGCAGTTTTGATTGAGTCATAATTATTCATAAACGTCCGTTCCCTTTTCTGTTATAGAGATCGCTAAATCAGCTTCTGCTTTTAGGTGTCATCGTTCCGGCAAATTAGGGACACATTTTGTAGCCGAGGATGAGTTTTATTTGGCTTTATGTTTGTACTACAGGCGAAAATATAGCATAGGTTAGCGTTGTGTTGAGCCAGAAATTTCACAAATCAAGTTGGAGGAAGTGGCTGAATTCGCGTTGCCCCTTTATTTCGATTTGAAACGTGCAAGCGGGCGCGCATATCCCTGATGACAGTCACTGCAACTGGCGGGTTTACCATCTGGTTTGGTTAATTTGGCGCTGAATTCTTTCATCATCAAACGCGCCGTTTGTTTGTGTGGGGTTTCCGATTCATAGTCGCCTTTCTTGTGGCAGTAACTACAGTTGACACCTAACGCCTGATTGAAACTCAGCATCCTTTCCATAAAACGATCTTTGGGCAAGAACCGGACTTTTGTCGAAGCTCGCCACAGCACGACGCCTGCGGATTTGAGCTTGACGCGCAAGGCTCGGAGGGCGGGATTCCCTGCCGATGATTTGCCGTATGCGCTGGCCTGGACGCTGAGCATGTTCGCCCGGCCCTGATGACAATCCTGACAACGGATGGCACTGCCGTCAGAATGCCTGAGCGCGGCAACGTACTCGCGCTGCATCTGACGGGCGATCTGTTTGCGCGGCGTCTCAGCCTCGAACGAAGCCTGATGGCAATAGCTACAATCTACGCCGAGCGCCGTTACCCAATCGCCCATGACCTGCATAACTTGCGGACGCGAGAGTCCAGAGAAAACCTGAAGGTTCTTTGGCTCTGCGGGAGCAGGTTGCTGGTGTGCCTGAGCGCTATGATGAAATATCACGGCTGCCACAATCACTACGAGAATAAACCATTTGACAATACGTTGAGGAATCATGTCACACCCCTTTTGCCCAAAGTGAACTGCCAAATCCTGGCCCGACAATCTTTTAATGGCAAGGACGAAAAAACATTTCGCGGCTGAGCAAAAAACGTCGGGGATTCCCGATCTTTTAATCCTTTCTGAACCTGTAGTACGATCCATACGAACGGAGGCTGCATTTTTATGCCCATTGCAACTGCGACTGATTATCTCGAAGCCATTGCGCATATCCCGCTTGGCGCTTCATTGCGCGTGGACGGTGTGGCGTGGGAAGACTATGAACAATTGATGTACGACTTGCGCGAATCGTCGGTGGTACGCGTTTTCTACAATCAGGGAAGGATGGAAATTATGTCCCCGTTGCCCGCCCACGAAAAACCCGTCAAAGTGCTCGGACGATTGATAAATGCGATCAGCGATGAGCTTGACATAGACATTGAATCGCTTGGCACGTCTACACTAAAAGACGAAATGACGAACAAGGGGGCAGAACCGGATGACAGTTTTTACGTGCAAAATGCCGCTGCGGTAATTGGCAAAGAAGACCTCAACCTGCAACATGACCCACCACCTGACATCGTGATCGAAAGTGATTTGACCAGTTCTTCGCTTGACCGTTTTGCAATTTATGCGGGACTGGGCGTGCCGGAAATCTGGCGCATTTTCAATCGGCAGATAGAAATCTGGCTGCTCACAGAAAGGAATTACGAAGAATCGCCAACCAGTCGCGCCTTCCCGTTTGTGACAATGGAAGCACTCAACGAATTTCTGATGATTGGCCTGACCGAAGGCGAGCGAAAGGCCGCGCAAACCTTTCGGGATTGGATCAAATCTCACGCCTGATTTGCTATCGGCACATTTTCATTCATGATTCTGGGACAAGACTGAGATGCGGTTGTAGCGGAAATTCAACATCGCGATACACTTCCGCCAAGGCTAGTTCACAATCAATTGAGGGAAGTTTCAGAATGGCGGTGAGTTCGTTAACTTCGCAGTATGACCACGATCCATCCTCTTGTTTGACGTATTGCGTAATATGGGGACGATGCTGTGCAACAAGCAAATATTCTTTCAAGCTAGGGATGGATTTGTAATAGGTGAATTTATCGCCGCGATCATAGGCTTCGGTCGAGGGCGAGAGAACCTCAATGATAAGAATGGGATTGGTCAAAGCGTCTACACCACCGATTTCCTGATACTCAGGTTTTCCACAAGCAACTGAAACATCGCCGTAACGATATGGCGGCATGATCGGGACTTTGATCCGCATATTTGCGGGGAATACACGGCAAGGTTTGTCACGTAATAGCGAAGTCAGCAAAAAGGTCAGATTTACTTCGACCAAAGCGTGTTTATGGCTGACGCCGCTCATATCAAACACTTCGCCATTCCAGTATTCATAGCGCGCTTCTGAGGTTCTTTCTAACTCAAAATACTCATCCAAAGTGTAGTGAGGTTTTGATTGTGCGCTCATCATCGAATGCCTCCTCATCAATAGTTTCGGGCGTTTATTTTAGCTTAAAGTATCCCGTAGTCTATCCACTTCTGTCACAGGCGCTTCGCAAACATAGTTATGGCACACATACGCCGTCGCTTTGCAGTCAACTTGGGGGCGAGCCGCTAGTAAAGAGATGGCAGATGATTCATTCGGTGCAGCACATGCGACGACTTTATTCGGAATGTAGCGGCTGAACACGACGTCAATCAGCGCGTTCGTGTCTGCGGCGTTCTGGTCGCCAATGATGGCGATTTCGGGGGCATCGCTTAAATACAAATCCAGCGCGCACAGCAGATGTCCAAAGGCATTCGGAAAACGCGAGATTTGATTGGCCAAGAGCTTCAATGTTCGTTCAGCGTAATCACGGTAGCCTGCATCATTGGTAAAAAGTGCGAGACGTTGCAGCGCATAAGCAGCAACCGAATTCCCCGCAGGCGTAGCATTGTCGTAAGACTCTTTCGCGCGGGAAATCAGTTGTTCGTGATCGTTGCTGGTAAAGAAAAAGCCACCTTCAGTTTCATCCCAGAATTGATTAATCATCGTGTCGGCAAGCTCGCGCGCGGCGATAAACCAACGTTCATCAAACGTCGCTTCATACAATGACAACAAGCCGTCAATCAAATTGGCATAGTCTTCCTGGTACGCATTCAGTTTGCTTTGGCCATCTTTGTGCGTGCGCAACAAACGGCCATCGCGTTTGAGTTGTGTGGTCAAAAATTCAGCGTTGCGAATGGCGATCTGCAAATAATCATCGCGCTTCAACACACGCGCAGCTTCAGCAAAGCTGCGTAGCATCAGACCATTCCACGCGGTCAGAATTTTTTCATCGCGGGCAGGTTTGATGCGTTGTTCTCGGACTTCAAACAAAATCTGTTTGCCTCGTGTGATCGCAGCGGCAAGACGTTCGGGCGTGACGTTCATGATCTTCGCAACGGCGGTGAGTTCGGTATCCACGTGCAGCGCGCTCATCGCGTGCTCAAAATTGCCGTGCGGCGTGACATCAAAGTAACGATTGAAAAGTTGCGCGTCTTCTTCGCCAAGCAAAGCAACGACTTCTTCTGGACGCCAAACAAAGAATTTGCCCTCTTCGCCTTCGCTGTCGGCATCCTGCGAGGAGTAAAAACCACCGTTTGCATCCAACATTTCACGCGCAACATAATCCAGAATCTCAGTAGCGATTTGCTGATAAAAAACGCGTCCGGTGACCAGCCATGCATCCAGATAAATACGGCTCAGCAACGCATTGTCGTACAGCATTTTCTCGAAATGCGGAATCAGCCATTTTTCGTCTACTGAGTAACGATGGAAGCCACCACCGAGTTGATCATACATGCCGCCGTTCGCCATCTTGATGAGCGTCATTTCGACAGCCGATTGCAAATCATCATCGTGTCTGCGTTGCGATTGGCGCAGCAAAAAACTCAGCACCATCGCAGGCGGGAATTTTGGCGCGCGGCCAAACCCGCCATTTTCAGGATCGAAGGTGCGCATAATCCCGCTGGCCGCCTTATTCAGAATGTCAGATGTCAGTTCATCCGTCGCCGTAAATTCATTGAGCTTGTTCAGTTGTTCGATGATGGTTTGCGCATTGCTGGCGATTTGATCGCGCTGCTCTTTGTAGGCTTCGGCAATCGAAATCAGCACGCGTGGAAAGCCCGGCATCCCGCGCCGATCTTCGGGCGGATAATACGTGCCGCCATAAAACGGAACGCCTTCGGGCGTGAGGAAAACCGTCATCGGCCAGCCCCCATGCCCGGTCATCATTTGCACCGCGTTCATGTAAATTGAATCAATGTCAGGGCGCTCTTCACGGTCAACTTTGATGTTGATAAATAGATCGTTCATCAGCTTGGCAATGGCTTCATGCTCGAACGATTCGTGCGCCATCACATGGCACCAGTGGCAGGCGGCATAGCCAACCGAAAGCAGGATGGGTTTGTCTTCCTGCCGGGCTTTTACAAAGGCTTCTTCGCCCCACGGATACCAATCTACCGGGTTATGTGCGTGCTGGACTAAATAAGGGCTGGTTTCAAGAATCAGACGATTCGTGAATTTCGGTGTTTCATTTTGCGTAGTCATGATTGTGTCTCCACAACCAATCTTTACGGCTAAAACCGAAAAAAACAAGGAAGTCGGAAGCCTGAGCATGAATACAAAACGCTCTTTGACCGTCAGGCTTCCGCCATATCACTAACTTCGTGCAATCACTTGTGCCACGGCGTCGCCAAACTCGCCAGCTTCCATCAGAAATTCGTGCTGACGGCGGAGCTGTTTGTTTTTGTACATGCGACGGTCGGCGATCTTCAGCAAGCGTTCCAGCGAATCGGCTTCGATGCCGTAGCGAGCGGTGCCAAGGCTGACACCGGCATTCACGCGCTGACCATTATGAATCGGCAATGTGTAATCTTCGACCGCGCGTTGCACACGCCACATTAAATCTTCGACATCGCTTTCAGTCGCACCAGGCAACAACGCGACAAATTCGTCTCCGGCATATCGCGCCAGATAATCGTAGCTTCGCAACTCGGCGACAATGACTTGTGCAATGCCAATCAAAAACTCATTGCCTGCGTGATGCCCATAGGTGTCATTGATTTTTTTGAAGCCATCCAAATCCATCATCAGGACAGAAAGCGGGGTGCCTTGCCGATTGGCGCGATTTGATTCCTGCGCAAACTGGAAGAACAGCGAGCGGGCATTTGGCATCCCGGTCAACGGATCAGTCAATGCAAATTCGCGCGTTTCAGCGTGATGGAGCGCATTGTAAATCGAATCGGCAGCCAGACCGGAAATCGTTTCCAGCATGCGAATGTGATCCGTGCTGTAGCGCATCAGTTTCTCAGAATACAGTGCAATCAAGCCAATCAAGTGTTCGCCCTTCAGCAAAGGCGCAACCGCCAGCGTTTTGAAGGTATCTGCATCCAGATTCAACGAGGCCAGATCCAATTCAGGATGCGCATTGCAAAACATCTTGCGATTGGCCAGCACCCAGCCCGTCACACCATCGCCGGGCATCACCTGTCGGCCAAGAAACGCGTCAGCAAATTTGCCTGTCACATGTTCAGCGCGTGCTAGTTGCTTTTGCTCGTCGTAAAGATAAATCGCACAGGTCTCAAACGGGATGACGTATTTCAGCTTGTTGGCAAAGATGGAAACGGTATCTTCCAAGTTCAGAGAGGTACTGAACGTGCGCGCAATTTCATAGAGCGATGACATTTCGTGATGCGCGGCGGCAATTTGATCCAGATACTCCGGCTGATCGCTCACGCGGTTTGCGGCAACCGCATTGGCATCTGCGTTTTCAGGCAAAAACAAGTTCGATTGCGCAGGTTCAAGCGATAATCCAGCCGCGATAATTCGATCTTCAAATGTAGCCAGATGCAGCAGGAACGTTTCGACAACTTCCGGGTCAAAATGTTTGCCACTTTGTTGAAGCAGCAGCTGACAGGCATCTTCGCGGGAAAAAGCACAACGATAAGCCCGATCTTCACGCACGGCGTCAAAGCAATCCACGACGGCCAGAATACGCGCGGTCAGCGGAATGTTCGTACCGCTCAAGCCTTCAGGATAGCCTTTGCCATCCCAGCGTTCGTGGTGATAGCGCACAATCGGCACCACGGGATAAGGAAACCCAACACGCTCCAAAATGCGGGCACCGATGGTCGTGTGAATCTTCATTTTCTCAAATTCTGCGGGCGTTAATTTGCCCGGTTTGTTGAGAATGTGATCAGGAACGGCCAGCTTGCCAATATCGTGCAACAACGCACCTGCACGCAGTGCTTCGATTTCCAGTTCAGGCAGGTTGAAAAGACGCCCCAAGCCTTCAGCATAAATTTGGACGCGACGAACGTGTTCGTGTGTCACCTGATCTTTCGCGTCAATCGCTGTCGCCAAAGCTTCAACCGTCGCAAAATGCAGCCGATTCACTTCGGCCAAATTGGTCGAGGCAGCTTCAACTCTCGTAAAGTACGTTCGGCACGCGGCAAAACTTGCCAGCATCATTGGCACCAATGCCAGCAGGTACAACGGGCTGGAGGCGTGAACAAGAATGAAAACAATGGTTGTAATAAATCCGGTCGTGAAAATATGCAGCGCCGACCACAGATAATGATTAATCCAAAACTGTCCGGTCGGATGATTTTGACGCCACGCCTGAAATAAGGCAGTTAGAACGGAATTGCTGAAGAAATAAACGGCGATCAATGCCACTGACGCAGTGAGAAACAATTCCAGCGGAGGAAGCTTTGTGGTCAGATTCTGCAACGGTGTCAGGGCATTATGGTTGATGACTTTATAAAATAGAGTCGAAGCTAAAAATGTCGCGACGGCCTGTGTCCCCGCCTGATAAAAGCACTCAGTTCTTTTGCGCGCAGTAAACCAGGCGGTTATGAACCCATTGGACGCAGCCCCAATCGTGGCAACAGGGGTTCCCAAAGAGAAAGCCGCCAGAAAGATTAGTGCATCTGTGGGAGCCATGACGCCTGAACTGCTGGGCATGACAAAAGCCAATCGTCCGACCAAACCGATCATCATCAGTAAACAAAGTGATTGCCACGCCTGCGTCTGCGATAAATCGTTGAGTTGCAGAAAACTAGCAAGCAATGCGGCGCTCCCGCTTAAGCCGATCAGCCACCAGAGGATTTTGTTGCGGCCTTGATAATTGGATAAATCGAAACCATTCATAGCGTGTTCTAGCGAAATGCTTCAGGTGCGTTTTCCCTCGTCCAGGTGCATTAGAAAAATACACAATGGCTATTTGTCGCTTCTTACAAAGCAATGATAAAGACTCGCGCGACGAGGCCGGGAAGGTCATCTTTTGATGGCAAGAATGCAGCGAAGATGTGGCGAGATGAAGTTGTAGTTTCCTCAGCTGAGGTTTTGTATTATGATTTGTGGCGTTCACACGAAAAGGCAATCCAGTTTGACAAGAAAATTTAGACGCACACACAAGGAGCAAAAACTACACTTGATGTATACAACCGCAACTCTTGCGCTGCCTCAGCGCATGTCAAAGACGGCAGGCTGACCGTCCCGCACCCAACCGGAAAGGTCCGCGCTTGCCAATGGAGGTAATTATGGCTACGCAACTGACCAACCGGGAAAAACTCGCCTTTAAGATAGATCACCTCTCAGATTCTGAAATCGAAGAAATCAACGAATACATTTCCATCATGGAAAGCATGCGCCGTGAATATCACCAACCGGATGCGTTTGATGATGAACTTGTTACCGCGCTCAGTTCCGCCTATGAAAATCGCCGCGCCCAACAGGTCTATGAATGGGAAGCAATCCGACAACGGGCGGATTACAGCGCCACCAAGGTGCGGGCTGCACACCATTAGATCGGTCATTCGTCCGTGGTCGCTGGTCATTGGGTGTTGCCCCCAAATCGTTGGCGCACAAAAACAAATGACTGGCGACCACTGACAAAGAACTGCTTGCCAGATTTTTTTTCACGCCTGCCGTAACTTTTCCTTCCCTTCTCGTAATAAGTAAACAGAGCTACACTGAAGTACCAAAGCGGCTCACAAAATGAATGGGTTAGGATCAGCATTGGAAATCATTACTGAACAACCTGGCTTACTGGTGTTTTCGTCTGACAGCACAGCTTCGCTTATGACAGACGAAAATTTATTAACCGCAGCGGCACGCGGCGACGAAACAGCATTTCGTCTCTTGTATGAGCGCCACCGCACAGTTGTTTTTCGGTTTGCGTATCGGTTATTGCAGTCCATCGAACTGGCTGAAGAAATTACGCACGACTGCTTTTTGAGTCTGATCAAAAAGCCCTCGCGTTTTGATGGCAATCGCGCCAGTTTGAAGACTTATCTTTGCGCAGCAGCTCGCAATCAGGCGGTCAAACATTTGCGGCGTTCTGACAATGAAACAAATCTGGATGAATTATCTGCCGAACCGCAAACAAACGAATCCTGGAATCCGCTAAAGCAAGTCATCGGCGCAGAACTGTCAACCGTTGTCCGCCAGGCAATTGCAGAATTGCCGCCGCTCCAGCGTGAAGCGGTCATCCTGTTTGAATATGAGGAATTAAGTTTGGCAGAAATCGCGGTAGTCGTAAGCGCCGATGTTGGCACGGTGAAATCAAGATTGCATCGCGCACGGGAAAAGCTACGGCAAAGACTCGCGCCGTATGTCACAGATGAGGCTGGCGCGGGTTCTTCATAAAACTGTGGGAGCGTAAACGCCTCGCTTGCCAGTTAACAACTGCTCGCATTGAGAGTTGGTAGGCAAACAAGAGGGCTGGCAAGCGAGACGCTTACGCTCCCGCCAAAATGATCGTAACAAAGTTTATGCGTAACGCAAATTCTTCCAATGAATCAACGGAATTAACAGATGTGCTGAAGGCGTGGCAACCGCCGAACGTTCCGGCTTCACTGGATCAGCACATTCTGGCTTCATATCGGCAGCAGATGAATCGGGTGCCTTTCTGGCGACGCTTTTTTACCACTTCGATCCCGGTTCCGCTGCCGATCATCGCCATTCAGGCCATGTTGTTTTTAGTTGCGACCGGGGCAGTCATCGCATTTTTCCAGGAACGAGACCATCAGGCCGCGCCTCTTGCCCAGCAGCAGGTCACCACAGAAAGCGCGCTTTCTGTGGAACAGCCAAACCTACAAAGCACACGCACAATCGAAAAAAAGCGAATCCGTCTACGAATGCCAAAAGTTCACGCCGCAACAGTCACGTTGCCATCAAGCACGGTGATTCGTCCAAAAGTGGAAACAACGAGCCAATTCATGAGCACAGTGCTGACACCTGAGGTGCAAACCGCAGGACAGGCAATTCCACCAGACTCCTTGCTGATCTCAACCATCGCTACGCCAGAACATAAACTGGCATTTACCCCAACGTTAAATTTCAAAGTGAAATTTCCCGATCCGCTGAAGGTTGATTTTGCGCATACCACAGCGAGCGAGTTTGTATTTGAAGGCCCGCTGGAAAAAGGTGGTCTTTTTGATGGGCGGATCAGCCGGACGATTACGCGCGCAGGCAATTTGGTCTCAAAGCCGTTAGAAAAAGGGATTGAACTGTATCGCATCGTTCCGCGCACAATCCCAACGATCAATTCTTTCATCACGCCAGCCAAAGATGCGTGTCTTGCACCGTTTCGCAGCACGCCGGTAAATGTGCAAATCAATTAATCAATTCCGATAGCGTTCCAGCCAACCCTGATTATTAAGGGAGGTGAAGCAAACAAGCTTTCACCTCCGCCACTATCGGCAAATCAGGATCAGCGTCCCTCCAATCGGCGAGAAATTGCTCGTCAGCACTACAAGCCTTGACATGATTCCCCTTTTTGGTGCATTCCGCACTTGCCTAAATCCTGAAGCAGGAGGATCATTTGGGAGTCTTCTCATCGCCTCACGCGGCTCTGCCTGAGACCATGAGCTACTCCCGAAAAAATCCGCGAAATGTTTTTCCACACTCGCCATTAGGCGAATGGAAGCTTGGGCGTGACGCCCAGTTGCAACGCCGGAAACGGCACAGGAGAAACGCCATGCTCAGAATCATTTTCTTATTCTTGTTGATAGTGACAGTGCTTGCGGTTGTGCCAAACACGTTCGCACAAACCTCGCTCAGCACCATTGACGCGCAGATTCAACAAGCGCGGACGCAGGGGCTACAATTCCTGAATTCGCAGGATGACCGAGCCAAAAAGGCGGCGAAGAAAAATTTAGATGACGCAGAGAAAGCCTTGAAAGAGGAAATCAAACGCGCGCCGGGCTGTGACAAATGCCATGAATTATTGGTGGCGACCTATTTCTATCAAACCTATTTCGGATTCTCGCGCAATTATGACGAATGTCTGAAGCTCGCGGAACAAGCCACCAAGCAGTTTCCAGCCAATGGCCGCATTGCCTACTTTCAAGGCTATGCGTATTACAACGTCTCCTTATTCGCCGAAGCAAACAAGGCTTTCAAAAGAGCCTTGCCAAGCGTTGACCCGCAAACGGCTGCGCAAATTACGCAAATTCTGCAAGCCAGCCAGCAGCAGTTTTTGACCAATTGGAATCGGCAGGCAAATTACTACCAAACCAAAGAATCACGCATTGAAGTTGCACAGGGCTTCCAAATGGTTACGGCATTTCAAGTCACGCCTGAATGGGAGATGCAACTCGGCGGACAAGGCTTTGCTGCGCTGACAGCGAATGCGCCGAAGGTCGTAGATGCTGAAATCCAAACGTACTTGCAAAACCTGACGACGCGGTTGCTGAGCAAATCGCCCGGCTCGCCGTTCAATTATCAAATCACGCTCGTCAACTCGCCTGAGGTCAATGCCGTCACGCCGCCCGGTCACATTATCGTCTACACCGGCCTGCTCGCCTTTGCCGACAACGAAGCGCAACTCGCAGGCGTCCTCGCACACGAACTTGCGCACAACTACGGACATCATTCCGCGCGTGCAGTCATCAAAAATTACCACATGCAAAGCATCGCCAATGCCGCGTTGCGCGCGATCAATCCGCAAAATGCGACGGCGCAAATCTTTGCTTCGCTCGGCGCGAACATCGGCTTGAACCTGTTCGCTCGTGCCTACAGCCGCTTTGAAGAAAAAGAAGCCGATCAATACGGCGCGCACTTGATGTTCAATGCCGGCTATTCGCCGCTCGATGCGTCTTCATTCTTCCTGAAGATGAGCAAGGCCAGTGGCAAACAGCCGCCGAGGTTTTTGAGTACGCATCCGCCGCTGATGGATCGCGCGGATTATCTGGCCGACTACCTCGAAAGCTTTCCCGCCGACGGACGCGAATTTCGTGTAGATAGCGAGGAATTCAAGAAAATCAAAGCGCGATTGACGCCGTCGCAACCGCAACAACGAGTACCGGGACGAGGCGTGTTGCCACCGCAGTAAATGCTCCCCATCGCCGGAGGTACGTTATGAAAAAGCTCATCATCATCTGCATCGTCTGCACTGTCTTCTGCGCTGCGGTAGCCTCGCTGCTCGCACAACCCAAGCCAAGCCTTGCGGACACCTTTTTCGGTGTAAATGATCCCAGGGTTCCGCCCGACGTACAGAACCAGCGTCGCCGCAATATGCGCGATGCGTTGGTGGACGTGGTGAGCGATGCGTTTCGCGGCGGCCAACTTGATCCGAAAGACCCGACTGCCGGCATGGGCGGTGCGGCGCAACATCTGGCTGCCGCGCTCAATTCAAAGGCCGATTTAGGCACGCTCATTCGGCATCAAGGCCCGCCGGAAGACTTGGCGGTGCAGTACAACAATTACTATGCGAAGTTGACACAAGGCTACGAGAGCCAGTTGCGCCAGCAAATCCTGGCCTCTCCGGGGCGATTGACTCCAGCGGATGTGATGCGCATGGCGCTGAGCGCGACCAACGGCAATTACACGCTGGCGACGATGACGGCGCATAATTTTCTCAAGAATGTCACCTACACAGGACGTGCTTTGACCGCACAGCAAGTCTTCATCCCCGCCAACAAAGACGCGCGAGAAATCGCGCAAATCGTCTCCAAGCTGGAAAATCTGCGCGGCGAACCCGGAGCCGCCGACAAGATGGGGCCTTGGTATCACGGCTTCGGCGTGCTGTTTATCAGCAGTCTCGTCGGCAGGCCGGGCGGTACGACGCTGACCGACGCCGAACATTTCACGCGGCTTTTTGGCTTGGGCGGATCGCAGGTAGACAAGGAAAAGATGGCCTGGGATGAAGAAATGATCCTGGCGCTGCGGCGGATTCACAAGCTTATTTACGAGGAGAAAGCGCCGAAGCCCGATCAACTCAATCCACAAAAATTGCAGGAATGCCAAACGTTACTCGCAGGAGTCCGACAGTTGATTGCGGCAGGCGATCTGAAAGCCGCGCAGCCCGCCCTGGCGCAGGTACAAAAGCAATGCAGCGGTCTGACGCCGAACACGGCTGCTGGATTGGACGAAGTGCGATTGGGCTTCGAGCGCGCAGTCGAAAACATCATCGAACGGGCGAAGGCAGAGCGCGACAATTGCCGGTACAAAGAAGCCCTGCAACTCGCCGAAGAGGCCGAAAAGTTTTTGCCGAATCTTTCGTGGCTGACCACGAATATGCAACTTCTACGCAAGCAAACCGCCGCGCAGGAAGCCGCACGGCAAGAGTTGCGTCCCGGTCTGGAAGCCATTCAACGCAAAGACCTCGACGGCGCAATCAATGCGATTCGCCGCGCGCAACAAATCCCCAACGCACAAGACATCCCGCCGTGCCTGCGTGACCAAATGCAGCGGCTGCTCACCGAACTCGAAGCGAAAAAGAAATTCACAAAGCTGACCGAACAGGTCGAAGACGCAACGAAGAAATGCGATTACAAAGAAGCCGCGCGCCTGGTGGGCGAGATTTCGCGCCTCACACCACGCGAGCAATTTATGAGCGATTGGATCAACACCAACGTTCCTGTACTCGCCGAGTTGCAGAAGAAAGAACGGCAGGCGCTCGACCTCATCAAACAGGCCGAAGCGAGCATTGTGCAAGCAGAAACGGTGGTGAACACCGAACCCGTAGATGCTAGCCGCGTTGCGGCCTTGATTCAGCAAACCAGAAACCTGCTGACTCAGGCCGACAGGGAAGCGCCGAAATGCCTGCCGCAGCGCCAGCAAATCGTGCAAATTCAGCAACGATGTGACGCGCTGGTGAATCGCAAGAAGCCCGAAATCGCCGCGTCCATCGCGCTGCTGATTGATACGTCAGGCAGCATGGCCGAAAACAACAAAATCAATCAGGCAAAAGATGCGGCGCGGAGGGCAGCGCGACAAGCCAGCAAAACCACCGAAATCGCAGTGCTCAATTTCGACGGCGGTTGTGGTGCAGGGGCGATGCGCGTCGCGGCGGGATTCACCAGCGATGTCAATGTGTTGCTCGCCGCAATTGACAAGCTGCAACCCGGTGGCGGCACACCGATGTACATTGCGACTGCGGCTGCGGTTGAATACGCGCAAAAACAGGGGCGAGGCAAACAACGCACGGTCGTGCTGATGAGCGATGGCGGCGATTCGTGCCGCGATCAACAGGCACAGGCAGCGGCTGCAATTCGTTCCAGCAACATTCCTGTCAGCACGATTGGCTTTGATGTTGGCAATAACCAACAGGCGCAGGGTGATCTGGGCAATCTGGCGACGATGACGGGCGGGCGCACGTTTTCGGCGTCTGCCGCTGATCCACGCGAAATCATTCGTGCCTTCAATCTGGCGATGCTGCCGAGCCTGCTGAAGGATTTTGACTTTGGCAATGCGGCGAGCAACGTGGCGGGCTATTTCTCACAAGCGAAAACGATGGTGCAGCAGCAAAACGTCAGCGGCGCGTTGATGATGTTGCAACAGGCGAATCAGCTCGCGCCGAATTCGCCAAACCTCAATTTCAATCTGTCGTTGCTGTATGAGTCGCAGGATCAACTCATCCCGGCGATGAATCATGCAAACAATTACCTGAGGCTTGCGCCAACTGCTGTGGATCGCGCCGATGTCGAAAACCGCATCACTGAAATCCAGAAAGAATTGCAGGCAAATCCGCGCGTCGTGATGGATTCGAGCGGTTGTCGGGATGTGCTGGCGTGGGCGCAGGCAGAACAGGACGTGGCAAAACGTGGGCGTGATGTTACGCGACGACAGGCAGTGTTGGAAGTGCTGATTGCCGCACAACGGGGTGAATGTGAGAAAGCGAAGTCGCTGCAAGCAAGTTACAAACAGCGGTTTCAGTAAGGCGGTTATAACCTGAGAGCGCACGCGGCTCGCGTGCCAACATTTGTAAGGGATAGTCGGCGTCGCAGTAGAGGTGCTTTCTATGCTTCAGCACGCGAGCCGCGTGCGCTCCCAGGATTAGTTGTTGCCGAAAAATTGCTCGACATCGGCGATGTCCTGCGTAATGCGGCATTGCGGCAGGCTGTTGAGAAAAGTTTTTCCATAAGCCTTCGTCGTCAGGCGTGGGTCAAGCACAGACAAAACGCCGCGATCTGTAGTGCTGCGGATCAAACGACCTAAGCCTTGCTTCAACGTGATAATCGCGGAAGGCACAGAGTAATCGCTGAAACTGCTGCCGCCTGTAGCGTCAATAAAACGTTGGCGCGCAGCAACGACAGGGTCAGAGGGCACGGCGAAAGGCAGCTTATCAATAATCACACAGGACAACGCTTCGCCGCGCACATCTACGCCTTGCCAAAAACTGCTGGTCGCAAACAGCACAGCATTGGGCGTGTTGCGAAACTTTTCCAGAATCCCCGTGCGCGAGCCTTCGCCTTGTTTGAAAATGGGAAAGTCTACCTGCGCCGCGACCAAATCGCGCAGCATATCCATTGAGCTATTGCTGGTACAAAGCACAAAGGCCCGACCTTTGGAAGCGTTGATGATCTTGACGATTTCGTTCGCCGCGGCTTCGGTAAAGCGACCATCGCGCGGATCAGGCATGTTGGGCGGCAAATACATAATCGCCTGATTTTGATAATCGAAATTTGAGTCGGCGACTAACTCATCCGAAGCCTCAATCCCCAGCCGATCACGAATAAATTCAAAGGAATTCGCGCTGGTCATGGTCGCCGAAGTCAGAATCACCGATTCAATGCGATGCTCATTGTCAGAATCAAGATTGAATAATTTGTCGCTCAGCAACCCGGAAACATCTATCGGCGTCGCCTGCAAAAATACGCCGCGCCCGCGCCGCTCGGCCCAGTAAATAAAATTGCGGTCATCGCCGAGGATAATGAATTCCAGATCGAATAAAACCTGCTCCACACGCCGCAAAATCGCGTCCATTTCCGGCGGCGCATCTTTGACAACTTCCAGTCCGCTGCGCAAGCGTTCGAGGGCATTTTTGAGTGCAGTGAAGCGTTCGCCGACCGGCGTGGGCGTCAGTTGTCCGTTGCGCTCTTTACGCACAAACATCTGCTGTCGAATCGCAAAACGTCCATCACCATTCAGCGTAATCGGCAAGGATGCCCCGCGATCCTGCCCGGTAAAGCTCATCCAAAACTGGCTGGCAAATCGGGTCACGCGTGCTGAGGCTTTGGTCAATTCAATTGCCGCCTGCACATCGGTAATCATCAAGCGCGAAATGTCGCCGACCAGATCGTCAATTTGATAGCTCGACACCTGAGAGCCGAAATACATCGAAGCCACGTCTTCCAACTGATGCGCTTCGTCAAAAATTACGGCGCTGTAATCAGGCAACACTTGACCGTATTCCCTACCCCGCAAAGCTAAATCCGCGAAAAACAAATGATGATTGACGATGATGATTTCGGATTCAATCGCAGCCTGTCTTGCTTTGGTGATGAAGCAGGGATCAAAATTTGGACATTTCGAGCCAACACAAATATCTGACCGCGCATCAATATGCCGCCAGAAACCAATGTTTTCAGGCATGTGTTTGAGTTCGGCGCGATCTCCCGTCTTGGTTTCATACGCCCAACGCCGCACATCATCAAAATAATCTACTTCTTCCAGTCCTTCTAAAACCGGACTCATTTCAGATCGTTGTAGCCGCAACAAGCAAAGATAGTTTGAGCGACCTTTGAGGTATGTCGCACGAAACGGCTTGGGCAGAATGGATTGCAAAAAGGGAACGTCTTTGTAAAAAAGCTGTTCTTGCAGGTTTTTCGTTCCGGTGGAAATGATGACGCGCCGCCCAAGCGCGATAGCCGGAACCAAATAGGCGAGTGTTTTCCCTGTTCCGGTTCCCGCTTCAACCAGCAAATGCCTGCTCTTGCTCAGCGCTGCGGCAACAGCATTGGCCATCGCAACCTGGCCGGGGCGATATTCATAATCGGGATGATGTTTGGCGATGAGACCGCTGGGGCCGAAGATTTCTTCCATGCTTACTCTGTACCGTAAAAATTTTGGTAAAGCGAGAGTGTAGCATGTCCTGACTAATTCGGGATAAAGCGCGCGAGTTCGGGGCGAATTTGATTGATAAAATCCAGGGCAGCTTTGCGCTGGGGTTCTTCAACGCCAGGTTTGTCACTGGAATCCACCATGACGCGGACGAGTGCGGCATCTGTCCGGTTTTTGAAAACGGCATCCTGCACGCCATAAACCTTGTCCCAATATTCGCTGGCTACCATGCGCCCGCGCCCCTGATACCAGTAATAGGTAATCATCCGGGCATTTTCTTTGGCGATGGTAAAATCATTGAGGGTCGCAGAACTGTTGTCGGGCAAGTTCATCCGTCCACGCTGAATGATTTCCCAACCTGCGCCGGGCAGACAGTTTTGCGGCGAGTGCAAGGTTTTGCCGCTGCGTTGTGAGAAGTAATACGCGATAAACAGGTATACGGCGCGGCCTTCGGAATTCACATACGTCCGCGAAATATAGTCATCCGGCGCGAGCAACCCCAAAACACGTTGATCGAGCGTTTGCGTGTTGTAAATCTTCCAGTCGCCGATCTGTTCGGGAAAATGATCGAAAGTCTCGCGTTGCGGCACATTTTCGCGCTCCCGCGCCTGCGTGAGGTAGGAGGTATAGGCCGCCGCCGCCAGCATAAAAATCAGCATCGCAAAATATTTGATCCGTGAATTCATCGAGGCTACCTCCATCGTGCGGGCAAAAATCGTGAGGCCAGACGTAAGCCCTGCGCCACCACCAGCAATAAAATCATCGCTACAATAAACATCAGCCAGCCGGAAAAGGCATGCTGAAATCCTTGCGCCGCTTCTTCACCGCGATAATGCGCCATAATTCCCGTCACCGTCACGCGTGCCGCATTTGTCACAATCGCGATGGGGATAACGGAAGCAACTAGCGCAATGCGCCGCCACCATTTCGATTCAGTGAAATAGGCATAGGTCACGGCTAACGTGGCCAAGGACATCAGGGAACGAATACCGCTACAGGCTTCGACAACTTCCAGTTTCATTTGTGCCAGTTCAATCACATTCCCTTCGCGGAACGCGGGAATCCCAATCAGGTTAATAACCCGTGCAGCATAGTCAGACGCGATGAGCTGCAATGGAAACGCAATGCGATTAAAAATCAGCAGTGGAATCGGGATAGCCAGCAGCAAGAGCAGCAAGGGAAACGTCATCTGCTTCAACCAATCTTTGCCGCCAAAATAAAGAATCAAACTGATGATGGCAAAAAGAAACGAAATACGGGTAATAAATAATTCTGCCCCTACGGTTCCCGCCCATAACATCAGCACAGCGCCAACCATCAATCCGCCGCCAATCCACGTCATCGGCTTGGCAATGATGGCACGCAACTGGTTTTGATTTTGCCAGATTGCGTATCCCGCAATAAATGGCACCAGCATCCCGTGCGAATAATTCTCGTCGTTATACCAATCGCTGGTCAGACGGCGTAAGACATCAAAATAAAGCCACCCCAACGCCAGACAGATCAACCCTCCACGCCAGATTTGATTTTGACTAATTGTAAATTCCCCCATTCGGATTTCTTGCACAAGCACCTCTTCTTACTACTATGTCAGATTGCCAAATTATGTCCCACGCAAATACCGTTTTTTGTCACTTTCGCCTTGTATTTTCACATCCCACATAGTCTTCAGTAACAAAATAAGTCCATCGTAAAAATCTTTCTGGCTGATAACTCTGGTTATTTTCTATCGGTTACAAAATGATGGGGGACTGTCACAAAGAAATGCTGATTACATTTGATCTTTGTTGGCACACGGCTTGTTTTGTTTCCAGGTGTGTGTGAGTTTGAATAAATATATTCCCCTGTCGGCACCCTCAAATTGGCGGTGCCGACAATTTCAAACCAAAGTTCTTTCGGAATACCAGATTTTTGATTTCGGACGATCAAACTTCCGCGACCTAAAAGCACTGTGCTCTTAGTGCCGCTAGAGTTTTTTCTCGTCTGTAGCGGCGTCATTGAAACGGGGCATCAATGACGCCGTCTTAATTTCTGTTAGAAAAAACACGCGGGGCGGACGCGCAATGTTAGTGTAAAAAAAGCTGTCTGTCACCTAATAACTACAACAATAACTACGAAATTTGCCCTGACGTTCCACCGACAAAGGCAACTCTGCCATAAGACAGAGACGCAAAATTCAACATCTCCCAGTGAGATGGTTGGACTACCGAAGTGGAGAAAAACTACCGACAGCGCCGCCATTGACGGCGTTGCAGTAGCGTTGCCAGTTAAGGGCAGCGCAGCCGAAAAAGCGAAGCCTTCCAATCCCATCTGCTCAGTTCATCCTGTTGAATGAGCCAATGCCTGTTTCGTTTTCTGGGCCGCACTTCTCTTAACGCCACCCCCTAATTCCTGCTTGGTACGACCTGTGCCCGCCTTTTCCTGTACCAATTGCCTTTGGTCTGTGGGACATAGCCGAACCAGCTATGAACTACCGAAAAAACCGCGCGGTCTCTTTGAGACGACTTTGGCTCTTTGTCATTTGCATTCTTCCCTCATTCGCCTTTGGACAAGGGGCAGACCTCAAAGTCTCAATTCAAGTCCCTCAGGCAGCGCTGCCTGTCACTATCGGTGTGCCACTCAGCGAGGCAGTGGAAATTCGCAACACCACGAAACTTGCTTTGCTTGATCCCAGTGGCAACGCGGTTCCGATGCAAGTCCGTGTTTTGGCCCGATGGCAAGGACTAGCGAAAGACGAAACAAAAGCAATCAAGTGGCTTTTACTGGATTTCACTCCAAAAGTTTCGGGCAATTATACCTTGACGAACTCTGGGATTGTCGCGCCTGCTATTGCGCCGATCAGTGTGGCGCAGACCACCGAGAAAATCAGTCTGGCGTCATCCCGCCTCAAAATTGAGTTCACGCGCAACGGCACCTCCCTGATTCTCAGCTTTAAAATTGATAACGTTGAGCAATTGACCGCGCCCATGTCCGTGCAGGGATTATTCTCGCGCTCGGCTATCGTCGTGACGCAGCCAACGGCAGCAGACATCCTGACCGTGAATGAAACCAGCCTGTTGACGCCGGGGATGAAAATGCGTTTTGAGCATTGCGCAACGCTGAAATGGCCCGTGGAAAAAGGCTGGACATCCGTCTGGAGCCAGGATCAGCAATTGCGCGGCAATCATCGCTATTTGCTGGACGAGGGCACGCCGCAACAGGAAGAACTACTCGTCACTGAGGCAGATTACGGAACGCTCAAACTCACCGCGCCGCTCAAATTCAACCATCCTGCCGGAGCTAAGCTGCGTGACCTGACAGTTGAGCAGGAAGTGGCGACAATCAAATCAATCAACGGACAGACCATCACCTTCACCGAACCACTTGCACAAAATCACGTTGTCAACGACTGCCTGCGAGCAGACACAGTGTCTGCGGCAAACGCTTTTGCAAACGTAGGAAATACTGTCATCGAAGAAGCCAACGCCTTACGCGTAATCATCAAACAAACTGGTCATTTCACCTTGCCAAAAACCGCAACCGAAACTGTTAGCACAGCTACGGTTGCCGCGCCAACACTGAATTTTACGCTGCGGTATTACATATACGCCGACCAGCCTTTTGTGCGTGTACGATTGCGGCTGATGAATGAAGGCACATATGGATTTGGCGCAACACGCCTGCAACAGGGGCCATACACGCAACACGTTCTGCTGCGAAGCTTGTCAGCCCTAGTTCCCACCATTGCGACAGGCAACAGCAAAGTTCGCGTGGCCGAAGCCGCAACGGCGTACCCGCAAGCCGCCGCACGGCAAAACACAGGACAACTGAACGCTGGCAATTTTGAAATCGCGGTTCCTGAATTCGCTGAAAACTATCCCAAAGGGCTGAATGCCGATGCCAGCGGCCTGCGCTTTGATGTGCTGCCTGATCTGGGATGTGATTATCAGTTTGACGGGGCGCGAGCCAAAACAACGGATTTTTACCTGGGGCGCAATACCAGCAATGCTGTTGCGCTGACGAATACGCTTCGTGCGAGCATTGATCCGGCATATCTTGCTCGCACGGGCGCGATTCGTCCGCTGCTGGTAGAAAAACGCGATTGGAACAAGCAATTCCCGAATGATCCTGAACTGGCCGAAGCTGCGATCAGAACCGAACGACATCTTGCCGTCAGCTACGCGGTCGAAAACAGCGATGCCAATTCGCACAATCCGGCGCAATCCATCTATGAGTATCGGCTGCGCGATGAGATGGGAGCGAACCTTGGCTGGCGCAATTTCGGCGATTTGGCCTGGGGGGCGGGCTATGCCAATGCCCATTACGATTTGCCCTTTATCCTGCTGCGTGAATATCTGCGCACTGGCGACGCGCGTGCGTTTCAGGTCGGTAGCGAAATGGCACGGTATCGGTCTGATTGGGGGCACTACCACGCCAATGATTACTGGGATAACGAAGGCGCATACAATATGCGCGGCGTCGCCTTTTACGAAAAAGGCGATCACGGCTCTGATGTCCTGCCGTTGCTGACGCACAACTGGATCGAAGGCATGTGGCTTTACTGGGCTTTGACTGGCGATGAGGCAGTGCATGAATCTGCGGTCGAAGGCAGCGAAGCTCTTTCCCGCTTCCTCAAATTTGACTTCACAGCGGACAACGCCCTGAAGTGGAATGAATCGCGCTGGCTCGGCTGGCCTGCGTTGGGATTAATGGCGGCGTGGCGTTACACAGGCGAAGCGCGTTACCTGGACGCAGGACGCAAGGCCGTGTATTTGCTGATGCAGGCCGAAGAAAAAGCAGGCAAAAAAGGCTGGTTTATCCCGGAAACATCCGGCATCGGCCCAATCACGCAGCCCTTTATGTGGGCTGGATATTGTCAACTGGGCATCATCGAATACTGGCGCGAAACCAATGACATGCGGGTCGCCGATTTCATTGTGCGCGTCGCCGATTGGCTGCTGGGGAATACAGGATCGCAACCCGTTTTACGCGGCGGCAAAAAGCTATCGGATGGCACGTATCAACCCTTTGGCGCAGCTTTGGCATGGGCACCTGAAAGCCAGCTTGAAGCACCCGTCAATGAATTAGCGATGCTGAATTTGCCTGTGCTCGTCACCGCAGCACGCATCACGCATCGCGCCGATTTTCGCGCTACGGCAAGACAGCTCTTCCGCGATGTTGCGTTTTATCGTGACATCAATGACGGACAAGCGGTTGCTCCGTCGTATCGCGCACTCATCAATTTTCGTGCGTTTCAATTCGGGGGCAACGCTCCGAAAGTGTATGGGCACACAGGTCTGACTCTGTCAGAATATTTGCCCGATTTGGTAGGCGCAGTGGTTACGCCACGGAACAACAAAGACAGTGCCAGCACATTGCTGGAAGATGCCTCAACGCAAATCGTGCAGGTAGGACAAACTCTGAAGGTCGCATTACGAAAGACCGACGAAAATGGCTTGCCCTTCCAACTCTCCGCGGCGAACCTGCCGGCGAATGCCAGCTTGGATGCGGCGTCGAATGAATTCACGTTTACCCCCACCACCGCACAAGCAGGGCAACTCTTCCAGGTTCGATTTACTGGCAGCACCACAAGTACTACATTGAGTTCAAAACTCGACCTCCTTGTATTGGCAGACAGCCAGGCACCGCAGGTACATTTGCTTACCCCTACCAACAATCAACGCCTAACTATCGGGAAACCCGCCAAAATCGCCTGGGTAGCCGATATGCCAACGGCTGTCACGAAATATGAACTTCGTCTTTCGACTGATGGAGGCGCAACATATCCGACTGTGCTGGCGCAATTGCCGGGCAGCACAACAGCATTTGAGTGGACGGTGCCAGAGTCACTGGCAAGCAATCGCCACGTTCCGTTACGCCTGATGATTGCTTCTACCGATGCGCAAAATCGAACGAGCATAGATTTTACGACTGAGGACTTGGAACTTGCCGGGCAGTTGGCAGTGGTCTCTTCAGCGCACTATTTACCGACCATCGCTCCCGGATCACTGTGCAGCGCTTTCGGCACCAAACTGGCTGCACCACTACTTCAGTCTGAGCAGTCAGTCTCGCTTTTCCAAAACAACGGCACGACGGTTGAGATCGTAGATAGCGCGGGAGAATATCATCGCATCCCATTGTTTTTTGCCTCCAGCGTTGCGGATGGCAGCTACGATCAGGTGAATTTTTATCTACCTGAAGAAATCGCACTCGGCGAAGCGACGGTGATGATTACCTCAGCCAATGGTGAAGTTTCGCAAAGCGTGATTACCATCCAGCAGGTAGCGCCAGCCATCTTCACAACCAGTCAAAGCGGCAAGGGCGAAGCGGCGGTTGTTTCGACTCCTGATGGCGTGCAGTACAACTTTGGATTTGCCAAACAAGAGCCAAATCGAGATGTCTATATTTCACTCTTCGGCACGGGCTGGCGTTTTGCAAGCCAACCATCTGGCGGCGTTACAAACGAGTTCACTGCCCCGACCAATGCGCTTTCTGTCGAAGTAAATAACCAGCCCGTCGAAGTCGTGTACGCGGGGCCACAGCCAGAGTATCTGGGGCTGGATCAAATCAATATTAAGCTGCCACGAAGATTAGCGCCGGGCGTGTATCCAATGGTTATCAAGATCGGCGGACAGATGAGCAATGAGGTTTTGTTACGAGTGGAATAACGTGAATTATTTATCTTTCAGTAGCACTTTGCTTTTCGGATATTTCATCCGCATGCCGCTTTTCTCGACGATCCAACTGCCATTCTGTTTGTCGTCTGCCACGACGACACCAAGAAAGCTGCTGGAAACAGTCCCATACGCAAACTTGCCGATATTCGGGTCTTTGGTACTGGAAAATGGCTGATACCAGAACATCGCGACGACAACCGCCAAAATCACGGCAAAGATAAAATGCTTCAAAAGTTTGAAGAAGAATTTGAAGATGACCCAGCCAACAAACAGCAGGATAATGGCAGCACCAACGATGAAAAAGGCTGATTCCATAGTGTTGAGGAGCGATTCGCGGATGGCTACGCTAAAAACTTTAAGAGCAGTGTGGCCAGGCCGAGGAAAGACATAAAGCCACCAATATCAGTACACGTCGTGACAAAAACCGTCGAAGCCAGAGCCGGGTCAGCTTTCAGTTTTTTGAGAACTAGAGGAATCGCAGTTCCAGCAATCCCGGCGATCAGCATATTATTGATCATCGCCAACGCGATAATGCCACCGATAATCGCCATTTTCGTATTCGCCCCATACCACAACCAAACCATAAAGGCAGCGACAATTCCTGTAGCCAAACCATTGGCAAGGGCAACTAATGCTTCCTTAAAAATCACGCGACGGCTGTTTTCCCAGGTCACTTCACCCAGTGCCAAACCACGCACAATCACTGCCAGCGTTTGCGTGGCGGCATTGCCGCCCATCCCGGCCACGATAGGCATGAGCGCGGCTAAAACGGTCACTCTGGCAATCGTCCCTTCAAACAAATGCACCACCGTCGAAGCCAAAATTGCTGTGGCCAAATTTACCAGCAACCACGGCAGGCGTAACTTCACCGAGCGAATAGGCGCGCTCAAGGCATTGTCATCCGAACTAACACCAGCCAAAGCATAAATGTCTTCGGTCGCTTCTTCGCGGATCACGTCCAGCACATCGTCTACAGTAACCACGCCAACCAGTTTGTTTTCAGAATCCACGACCGGCACGCCAAGCAAATTGTAACGCGCGACGATGCGGGCCACTTCTTCCTGATCGGTTTCTGTGCGAACGCTGATCACGTCCGTGCTCATGATTTTCTTGAGCGGCGTTGTAGGCGGCACCAGCAACAATTGCCGCAAGCTGACAACACCAACCAGATGGCTGCGGTCATCAACGATGTACAGATAGAAAACGAGTTCAATATCGCTGCTGGCCTTTTGAATAGCAGAAACGGCTTCGCCCACCGTCAGGTCTTCGGTCAACGCAAAGACGTCAGGCGTCATGATGCGGCCTGCCGTGTATTCGGCGAAACTCAGTAATTCCTGCACGTCAGTTGAGGCTTCGATTTTCATCAAATCCAGCAACCGTTCGCGCAATTCGTCCGAGAATTTTTCCAAGAATAATGCCGCATCGTCTGACGGCAATTCCTGCAACACCTGAGCAATATCTTCAGGCGAAAGCGTATCCAACAGCTCAATGCCTTCCTCAACGCCAAGCTCACTTAAACTATTGGCGGCAAGTTCCCGGTCGTGCTGGGAAAGCGCGGCAAACACGGCATGCCGATCCAGTTCATTGAGGCCATGCAAGACCTGCGCGACATCTGCCGGGCGACCTTTATGCAGCACATTCATGGCACGCGTCGTCGCCCCCCGCCGAATCAGGCGGCGCACGGAATCAAGCATCAATGTGACCTTTTGTGACTGCATAAACAGGCAATAAAAAAGGACGAAAGATTGAATTTACTTCTCTTTCGTCCTTCGCGATTCTTAACGAATTGAATTACAAATTATCTTGGCAAAAAGAAAAGCACCCAGGCAATTCCATACCCAATTCCCACGAAGGACCCGAAAACCTTGAGACCATAGATAAGACGCTCTCGTGTGTCGTTATGTTCAGAAGAAAGCGCAGCAAAGGCAATACCGACCAGCGCACTAAAAACAACCAGCGCAGTGAAATGTGTCATTGCTTCCTCCCAATGGCGATGTCAAAAGCATCCATTGCCGCCAGAAAATTCAAGGCACCGGTGACAGCTAAAAACGTGTTGCCATATTCAAATGTCTGGATGGTGGCCTGCACTTCCAAGCCAAAGCCCGTCGCCAGGCAAAGAAAGTATGGAAGCCCTAGCCCCATATTCAGCAGGGTGAAAACATAGGTGAGTTTTTCATCCCCAACCGGCGTGAACAAATGCCCTTTCATCACCAATCCCAATACAAACATCGCCGTCAGGCTGCCTGCCAATAATAATCCCCTGCCCCAACGTCCCAGCACGAAATGGCCGAGGCCAGGAAAGACCATCGCTGCCAAACAAGCCATCGCAGTGCGTGCCGGGGAGGAAGCAGGAATAGATGACATCACTTTTTCTCTCTGCAAATTCTTTTCCGCCAATCTTTTTCAGGTACGACAAAATAAGCAGCCATTCTAGGAAGGGGGGAGAAGACTGTCAAGAAAGAGCTACGGCGAACGATGCGACGAGGGGTTTTATTTCATCCCCAGAGCTGCTGCGCCAACAACCGTCCCAGCCAGACAGCCAGTAACCCGATGACCAATTGAGCCGCGATATTTCCTACGGCAGACACCGGAAGCCCGCCGCGAAACAAGTTAATTGTTTCATTGCCAAAGGAAGAAAACGTCGTGAATCCGCCCAGGATGCCAACGAAAATAAAGGAGCGCGTTTCAGGAGAGAAAATTTCGCGGGCTTCGCCTAGTTCCGACAAAGCCCCAATCACAAAACAGCCGATCACATTGACAGCCAGCGTCCCAAAAGGAAAAGTGCTATCACTGGCCTGCTGCACAAAATTGCTGCACAACACTCGCGCCACCGAGCCAAGAAAACCGCCCATTCCAACAAGAAAAATTTTGAGCATAATTTATGCAATCTCTGATGTTTTATCAGCAACTCCTGCCTTCATCCTCGCCCATTTCATTATATTGAATAGCGAGCAGGAAAAAATCTCAATATGAGCGGAAAATAAAAGTAAATCGGAGGGGAAGTTTAATTCGGCAGTGGTGTAAGGTAAGAGATGACGGCAGAAGCCCGACTGTGAAGGAGGGCGTATTACGCAATGCCTCTGCGCCCTCCTTCACAGTCGGGCTTCTGCCACCGCTGCGAGCCATCACCTTTAATTCAATGATAGGCTATCCAAACAATTCACACTCCACAATCTCGCAGAGAATATGCCCGATCAGGATGTGCGATTCCTGAATGCGAGCGGTGTCGCGCGAAGGAACACAAATACAATGATCTGCTACGGTTCTGGTCTTGCCACCAGTCTCGCCCGTTAAGCCAATCGTCCCCATCCCCAATTCTTTGGCAGTCTGGAGTGCGTGCAAAACGTTCGGCGAATTGCCACTGGTGGAAATGCCGATCAACACATCGCCCGCTTTGCCAAAAGCTTCGAGCTGACGTGAAAAGACAATGTTGTATTCGTAATCATTTCCAAGTGCAGTTAACGCAGAGGTATTTGTGGTCAACGCAACCGCAGGCAAGGCACGACGTTCTTTGGTAAAGCGTCCTACCAATTCGGCAGCAATGTGTTGCGCATCTCCAGCGCTGCCGCCATTGCCACAGAGGTACAGAGTTTTGCCATTGCGCAGGGCGTCTACCAATTGCGTCGCCACTGAGGCAATCACATCAGCTTGGGTTTCGAGCAACGCCTGTTTGACGGCGATGCTTTCATTTGTGCGTTGTTCGATGAGTTGTAAATACTTAGTCATTGGCGACTCTCCACGTCTGCAAGCCAAAGGGTTCAAAAGCGAATTCTGTGATCGTACAGCCCATTTCCTTGAGCCGTTCTGCGACCTTATGTTTTTTGTCGAAACGGCAATAGAGCAGCATAAATCCGCCCCCGCCTGCGCCCGTGATTTTCCCGCCAAGCGCCCCGTTTTTGCGGGCTTCGTCGTAAATTTCATCCAGGATCGGGGCCGAGATTTTATGCGACATGCGTTTCTTCTGCTGCCATTCGTGATGCAGCAAATCCCCAAAATCATCCAGCTTGCTGCGCAGCAACGCGTTTTTCATTTCGATGGTCATTGCTTTCAATTGTCGCAACGCATCCAGACTGTCCTTCTCACCGCTCTCGTAACGTTTGACTTGATCTTCGATGATGTTTGATGACAACCGCGATGATCCGGTGTAGCACAGCAGCAGGTTATATTGCAGTTCGTTCACAATGGCCGGGCGAATCTTGAGCGGATTGACAATCACGTGATCGGGCAAAAATTCGATGTAATTAAAACCACCGAAGGCCGCCGCGTATTGATCCTGCAATCCGCCTTTGATGCCGAGGTCTTCGCGTTCAATAACGTAGGCCAATTCGGCGACATCATAATCAGTCAGCGGCAAGCCCTTAAATTCTTTCAGCAAACCAACCAGCGCCACCATCATCGCCGAAGATGATCCCAAGCCAGAGCCGGGCGGCGCGTCGCTGTGAATAAAAACATCAAAGCCCGTTTCGCCGCGACCATCCATTTTTAAGATGGCGGCCTTTACCAAATCCAGCTTACCGTCATAGCTCATCAAGTCTTCCGGGTTGTAATTGACGGACAACCCATAATCCAATGATTCGATGTTAATGGCCTGATCTTCGCGCGTGCGCAATGTGCCATAGGCATAGCGATTGATGGTCGAGCTTAAGACGCAACCACCTTCCTGTTGCGGAAACGGCGGGACATCGGTGCCGCCTCCGGCAAAGCTGATTCGTAAGGGTGCTTTTGTTCTGACGATCATATTTTTATTGAGCCACGAATTGACGCGAATTGATTTTAGCCACGGATTGACACCGATCTTCACAGATTAAGAAATCATCTGTGTGAGTCTGTGTGAATCTGTGGCTAAATTTTCTTCTTCGCCTGTCTTCGGCTGATTCTTCCCAACGTCTTCCACCAATGCGGCAAAACGTGCCATCAAGGGGTTCCAACTGCATTCCCGTTCGACAAAATCGCGCGCGGCGTTTTCCAATCGCAGTCGCAAGGCGTCATCACTCAAGACTTGCAACACGGCCTCGGCAAATTCTTTTTCATCGCGGGCCATCAACAGATGCTCTGGTGCTGTGGCTCCAACACCTGTGATGACATCCGGCGTGGCGATGACGGCGCGTCCTGAAGCCATCGCTTCAAGCGCTTTGTTTTGCACTCCACGCGCGATCCGAAGCGGGATGACACAAACTCTAGCGGCGGCTAAATAAGGCCGCACATCGTCCACAAAACCTGTTGCCAGGACGCCGGGCAATTCATTTAAGGCGACCACCTGTGGCGTAGGTTTGCTGCCGACGATTAAAAATTGAGCGTTCGGATATTGTGCGCGAATCGTCGGAAAAATCTGGTTTGCAAACCAGACGCAGGCTTCTGCATTCGGGTAATAATCCATTGCACCTGTAAAGACGATGCGCAGCGCATCTGGGTCGGTGAAAAACCTGCGCTCGTTTTCGGGCAAGCGTTCCGGCGCAAAGGCAGGAAAGGCATCAGGTCGAAATTTTTCTAAATCTACGCCGTTAGTAATAGGAATTAGGCGTTTGTGATCTTCGGCGGTCAGCTCCGTCAGCACATTGATTTCACGCTGCGTGTGCAGGGAACTGTAGCCGAAATTGCGGACAATCCAATATTCGTATTGTCGGAGCCGCGTGCCTTCAATCTGGTAAATCCACGACATCGGCGGCATTTTTTCCTGCGCATAATCCAGCCATTTTTCCGAATCAGTATCAGCCATGTCGACAACGGTGTGATTGATAAAATCCGGCGGCACGTACTGGCACATCGTAGACGAATAGACAACCATCGCTTCGATGCCATAATCGGCAACAATACGCTTCACTTCCCGGTGCATAGCAGGTGAATTGAAATAAGCAACTGAAGGTGGAGTGTTCGTTGGCAAGCTCAGCAAAGCTCGGATTTTTCCGCCCAAATGATCCAGCGAAATTAAAGTAGCAGACGCACAATATTCTTCCAGCTTGGTTTTGGTTTTAAGTTCCTCTTCCCCATCCGCAAAAGCCAGCAAATGGACTTCGTGCCCACGCGCCACCAGCGACGTCAAGACATTAAAAGGCCGAATCTGATTCCCTTTATGAGGCGGATAAGGCGTCCGGTGCGAAAAAAGCAGGATTTTCATTGCGGCATAACACTTTCATCGGTAGTCAGTAATGAAGAATACTGATTTTGTGGTAGGGCAGGTCGAAGGGGCACAAGCGCGAAACTTTAATCCAAAAGCACTCAGGTGTATAGCATAAATTCCTTATCCCAACCCAACTCCTTGCAAGACGCGTTTGGCGTTTTCTGTCCAGAAATATTTGCCCCGCTGAATGGTTTCCAGTGCGCCACGGCTGATCTGTTGCTGCAAAGCAGGATTCATTGCCAATTCGGTGACGGCTTTGGCAAATCCGTGAGGATCATTCTTCGGAATAAACATGCCATTCTGGCCTTCGACAATCACTTCGTGCAAGTTTGGCTGGTCTGGCACCAAAACAGCTTTGCCCATTGCCATGTATTCAAACAACTTCATGGGCGAAGCATAAACCGGAATACTCGGCAGCACGGCAATATCCATTGCGGCAATGTGAGCGGGGATTTCAGGATGATCCAAACCACCCGAAAAATGAACCGAATCGGCCACGCCTAATTCCCTTGCCTGCTCGCGCAGTCCGGCAATGGCAGGCCCATCCCCACAAATTAAAATTGCAAAGCGATCCCGATCTGGCAGCTTGGAATAGGCATCTACCATTAAATCCAAACGATGCCATTGGCGTGCCCAGCCAACAAAACCAATGACACAACGTCCACCCAGGTTATAGCATTCGCGCACCAATCGGGCATCAACATTGGGGTGAAATAATTTGGGATCAATGCCGTTATGAATGACTTGGAATTTGCTCGTGTCAAACCCTTGGGCTGCGTAATGCTGACGCAAAACATCCGTTACCACGACCACGCGAGTGGCACGATCCAGCACTAATTTTTCACAATGCTGTGCCACGTTCCGCCCGATCAGGCCGCTTTCCTTGGACATTTCATCAACAAGGGGGGAATTCACTTCCAACACAAAAGGGATATCGTGCTTCTTGGCGGCGAGGGAGCCAGCCGTTAAGTTCAGGCAATAGCGTTCGTAAATCAGTGCGGGGTGGTGTTCTTTAATGGCTTTTTGCAAGTTGTGCAAACCATAAACATTGTAGCCCAGAGAAAGCCCTTCGTAGACAAGACTGCCTAGTGCTCCGCGCCCTTCAGAATGCTTCTGATGTCCATTGGTAGGCTGGACTTTACCGCTTTGGGCGCGCCCTAAACTGACTTCATAAACATCGTGCCCAAGCTCAGACCACGCATCCTGTAATGATTGGATATGAATTCCCTGCGCATCTTCGCCACGTGTTCTGTGATGATAAATAATCTTCATTTGGGGTTTGTATTATTTTTGATTGCCAAGCGGAGAACACTTTCAACTTCTCTGGCAACTGTCGTCCAATTGCGTTGGCGACCGTAGAGTGCAATCTGCTGCCGATTCCATTGGTGGTCAAGAGCTTGTAGGATTACTGTTTGCAAGGCATCTGCGTTTGCAAGAGGAAAAAGCAAACCGTGTTCTTTTTCTCGAATTACTACCTCATTTCGCCCTGCCCGACTGGCGACCACGGGCGTACCACAAGCCAACGCTTCAAGGACAACATTTGGTGATCCCTCACGGAGGCTGGCGAGTATTTTAACCTCAGCCGCGTTGTACCAGATACAAATTTTTTCGGGATTAAGTTGCCCCGCGAAATGAACTATATCATTGAGACCGAATGAACGCGAAACTTGTTCCAGTTTCTCGCGGTCTTCTCCTTGCCCGATCAATGCCAGCTTGATTTGACGCCGCTGCAACTCTTTTAGTCCAATTTTTTGTAACGCTTCCAAAATTACCCATTGCCCTTTGTTGTGATCCAATCTGCCAACTGAAACCAGCCACCGATCCTTTGGATTCAATCCCAATTGCTGACAGGCAACCTCGCGCGGCATGGGGGAAAAAATTTCAGGATCAATGCCGTTGGGGATCACATGAATTTTTTCTGGCGCAGCCCCCAACTCAATAAAATCGTCGCGTAACTCTTCTGAAACGGCAATCAGCTGTGCGGCAGAACGCATGACCTCGCCAAGCAACGGCCTGATCTGCGGCAGATGTTTGTTGCGTGTGACATCTGAGCCTCGCGCAGTAACCACAACCGGACGGTTCAGTTTTCGTCCAATCTGCACAGCAGCCAAACCATCAGGGTAAACAAAATGGGCGTCAATCACGTCGAACGGAAAACCATTTTGCAAGCGCGCGGCCACCGTGGAAATACTGCCCTGAGCCATCCAGGTTCCATATCGGGTCATACCGATTTTCGGAGGATTAAAATAGCGCGGATGATAAACGCTTACGCCATTCCGCTCTTCATATCGTGGAACCTGCTGCAATTTTTGCCACTCTCCACCAGCAGGAAGAAATTTGGGGAAATATGGCACTGGCGCAATTACTTCCACCTGGTGCCCGTGATCGTGTGCTAAAGCTGTCACACGTCGCGCCACAAAAATTCCATGCAGAGGCATCTGTTCATTGGGGTACAACTTGGTAAAAGTCAAAATGCGCATAGCAGTGGTTCGCTGGCGGCTTTTAGCTGGTTGCCAGAAATTGCGCATGGTTTACAACCAATCGCTAAGCCAGAAACCTCCTTTGCCACAATCGGAACATTAAAATTGTCCAGATGGGTGTCCCGAAATCGCGCGTCCCATTTTGATGACGCTCCCATAAACTTTTGACGGTTTCCTGATTCAGCCATTCATCTTTCGTATCAAATAACAAGCTATGCGCCAGGTCGCGTAAATCAGTACGCAGCCACTCTGCCAGTGGAATGGAAAAGCCCATTTTCGGACGCGTCAAAACTTCTTCCGGCACGATTTTGCGAATTGCCTGCTTGAAAATGTATTTGCCTGTACCATTGCGCAGTTTCAAATCAGAAGGAATGCGCGCGGCTAATTCCATAAACTTGTGGTCAAGAATCGGGCAACGCACCTCCAGCGAAACCGCCATGCTGGCGCGATCCACTTTGGTCAGAATGTCATCCACCAGATACGTTTTCATGTCCACATACTGCGCGCGCGAAAGCGGGTCATCAGTTTTCGCCCGATTGTAATAATGCCGGAACAAATCGAATGGGTTGTAATCGCTCAGCTGTGCTTTCAAATCAGCGCCGAATAACCCATCCCGTTCGCGCGCAACTGCGCCGTAAACAGATTGGAAATACGCTTCAGCAGGATCAAGCGATAAATTGCGGAGCGTCGCTTTTGCGCGCAACGGACGCGGCAACCAATCCAATTGTGGATACACCGCCGCCATTGCACCAAATGCGGGTTTGCGCAACGAAGCAGGCAACATGCCGCGCACGCGATTTTCGGCAACATCGAATTTGTAGCGCCGATAACCCGCAAAGTTTTCGTCACCACCATCGCCTGAAAGCGCGACCGTCACGAATTCGCGCGCGACTTGAGAAACATAAAATGTCGGCACCGCAGAAGAATCAGCAAATGGTTCGTCGTAGTGATACGCCAGCTTTTCGACTACCGAAACCGCATCAGGATTCACAATTCGTTCGTGATGCTCGGCCTTGACGTATTCGGCAAATTTCTTAGCTGCGGCGGCTTCGCTGAACTCTTCCGAGGTGAAACCAATCGAAGCCGTCACGACCGGGCGATTGGTGATTTGCGACATCATCGCTACTACCGAAGAAGAGTCCACGCCACCCGACAAAAACGCACCCAGCGGAACTTCGCTCATCAAACGAATGTCAACGGCCTCACGTAAGGCATCAAGCAATTGCTCTTGCCATTCTTCTTCGCTGCGAACTTCGGTTTGGCTGAAATCAATGTCCCAATATTCCTGCTCGCGCACACCGTTTGGCGTGATGACCAGATAATGCGCAGGCCGTAATTTGCGGACGTGTTTGAAGATGGACTTCGGCGCTGGAATCGCCAAGAAAGAGAAGTAGTCGGCCACCGCTTCAGGATTCACATCGCGCGGAATTTCCGGGTCGGCGATGATACATTTCACCTCAGAGCCAAAGAGCAGACGCCCCTTGTAATCGGCATAGTATAGCGGCTTTTTGCCGAGCCGATCTCGTGCCAGCAGCATGGTTTGCTTGCGCGCATCCCAAATCGCAAAGGCGAACATTCCGCGCAGCATTGCAACAGCGTTTTCGCCAAATTCCTCGTAAAGATGAACAATGGTTTCGGTATCAGAACGGGTTTGTAATTTGTGACCGCGTGATTCGACAAGGTGGGCAAGTTCCTGGTAATTATAAATCTCACCGTTGAAGACAATCGCAACGGTGCCGTCCTCATTGAAAATTGGTTGGTGTCCACCAGAAACATCAATAATCGAAAGGCGGCGATGGCCAAGACCAATTCGTCCCTGGATCAAAAAACCATCATCATCAGGGCCGCGATGTGCAATCACATCCGTCATCTGTTTGAGCACTACATCGTTGATGAGGCGCTCATTCGCATAATTATATACACCTGCAATTCCACACATCCGAACTTCACTCGCTTGAGGGCTTTGTCATTAAATAGGGTATTGGTTTTCGCTCTGCTCCGTAGTACAACAACTGTGAGGCCTGAAGAGCAGATTCCGAGGAGATGCTACCACTTGCATCTCGTTTAGTCACGACCCAGGCGAGGAATTCAGGAAAGAGGATCAAGGCAGTAGCGATGATTTTCAGCTTCCAACTCGGACGATTGGCAATGACATCTGTGATGTCTCGCACTGCGCTCAAAAAGTCCCGCGCCAGAATTTTCTGCTTCAGCGTGACCAGTCCGATTTCAGCTTCAACGTTGCTAATTGTCGTCATAATCAGGCAGGTTTGTTCCGGCGTGGTCTGAGGTGCAGCCAGCGCTTTGCACAAAGCACGCAAGACATCTTGATAGAAACGCGTCGAACTGCTGGACAGAGAATCTGCACGCTTGCGATAACGCACCAGAGGATCGCGCAAAAAATCAAAGCGATAACCGCGCTGCAACATGCGCAACCATAAATCGAAGTCTTCCGAACCGCGCAAACTCTCATCAAACCACCCGACTTTATCCAGAATTTCGCGCTTGAACATCGCCGAGATGAAAACGTTGCACTCTCGCGCGAGAAATTTTTCCAATGTCACAGGCGCGGTCGAGGGACACACATCCTGAAACAACTTCCCTTCCCATTGAGCGGTTCCAAACAAAATCGCATTGGGATACAACACATCTATTTCCGGTTCGGCTTGCAGGCGCAACAACATTGTTTCCAAATAATGCGGGAGCCACTGATCGTCGCTATCGAGTAAGGCCACATAACGACCTTGTGCGTATTTGAAAGCCGTATTGCGCGCAGCACCGGGGCCGCTATTCGGTTGTTTGAGATACGTGATGCGATCCAAATATGGCGTCACAACCTGATCGGTGTTGTCGGTTGAGCCATCATTGACAACAATGATTTCAAAATTCTGGCAGGTTTGGGCAAGAACAGATTCCAACGTCTCAGAAATAAAGAGGGCCGCGTTATAAGCGCAAATCACAACACTGACTTCCGGCGTAGTTTCCTGATGATCCAGTTTCATTACAGCTCTCACTTCCTCTGTAAATTCACCGGGGCGTGTGTGACGACTAGGAAACGCTAAAATTGTCGCAAAGTCCTTGCGGGCGGGGTGCCTTTTTGTGGCTAACGGGTAAGAAAATCCTATGTGACCTGACTGCGAACATCGGCCATTGTCTCTTCAGGCTGACCAAGCCAGTGTTTGACTCTGGAGCGGACGTCACGCAACAAATCTGCGACGCCTGACATTTCGGCTTCAAATTCCAGTTGTGAAATATTCTCGCTATCAATAAACCGGCGCATTGCCAGGCGCGGCGTTTCCAGCGTGTTCATTCCCATTTCACAAGTCATGGCGCTTTGCACGCCGACGGATTTCAGCCAGCCGAAAGCCTGATCAGACCAGAGGCCGCTTGGATAGGCGAGATGTATCATGGGACGGCTGACAACATCGGCTAAGGCAGCACGATTATCAATGATTTCCTGCTTGGCGCGTTCTTCTTTGAGAGGGAATTGATGCCGATGGGTGTGCAGTTGAATATCTACGCCTGCTTCGTGCATTTCCCGGATTTGTTCCAGCGTCATCAAATGCAAAAAGCGACGACGGACAATTTGATCGTAATCCACATTCAAATATGCCCCCAGGCGGCGGCATAACTCAACGCGCTGATCTTCATCCAATTGCGTCTCGGCATAACGAAAGACTTCCCAAGCCAGGTTTTCTTTATCCTGTTCATTGCGACAATCATATTCGCCGGACAAATGCCGATCTACCTCAGACAGATCAAAATGGGTGCGCGACGTTTTCCAGAGCATGTATTGCACGGCCAATCGGAAAATCGGGTTTTGTTTGGTGACGTAATAAGAGGTAACAAAAACCGTAGCGGGAAAAAGATGTTCGCGCAACAACCCGAAAGCCGTCTGGTAAAAACTATAAAACCCCTCGTCAAAAGTAATCACAACAGCGCGGCGCGGTAACTTCCGGCGCTCCATCAGGTCCAAAGCGCGGCTCAAATCCAGCACCTGATAATCCTTGCGAACCAGCCAGTTGAGACGTCGTGCAAAGGTGTCTGTATTAGTAAAAACTTTGCAGCGAAATTTGCTTTCATCGGTGCCGTTCGGACTAATCCCGTGATAACACAGGATTTTAAGACCCCGTAAGCGAAAGCTCCGAATAAGCGCAAACAGACCGAGAGATCGGGCGATAAATAAAACAAAATCCTTAATTGTCATTGCCGGCGTAAACCTGCCTTTCGGTATAGCGGTTTCGTATCGTTAATCTTGTACGATGCTTTCCGGTAGTGAGGCTGGTTTAGTAGTTGCCCATGAAAATTATAGGCTTTTGGTTGACCAGGTGATGGTTTTCCCTAGTCTTTTTTGTCGGAAGAGGCTGCTTTCGTATGTGAATCCGACTTTTTCAATTACATGTCGCGAAGGGGCGTTATCAGCCAGCACCATGATGTAAATTCTTTTGATGTCTGGTAGCTCCGCGACGTCGTGCAAAATCTGGTAAAGAGCCTGTTGATATAGTCCGCGTCCGCGTGCCTGCGGATGCGTAAAGAAGTCGTACAACACAGCATTTTCCGGTTCGTCAAAAATGTATTCCTGTCCGACTTCCGAAAGTTTGGCTTTTTGCTGGCGTAGCCCTAGCCATCCATAATGCACAAGGCAATCATTTTCGGTCAGCGAATAGCAATGCTGCTCACTTTCAAGTTGCTGCAATGCTCGCTCAAAAAAACCTTGTTGCGTTTGATAGTCAGCCATCGGAGAAAAAGCAATCAGCGCAGATAGATCATCACGGGACATCAACTGAGGATGGGGCAATTTCTTTACATCTTCGGGGTCGTAGACGTAAACGCGAAACTCAGTTTTCTCCCAGACCTTCCGCAGTAATTTCTTAGGGATGCTGACAGGGCTTACCCGCCGCAACTTACCAATCAAAGACCTGACTTGGTGAGGAGCAATTCCAATGAATTGAAAACCGCGCTTAGCAAGTGATTCTAATCGCTGTTGAGCTTTTCTTTTTTTGATTTGGCTACTACCGCTATCAAAAACGACGCGCAAAGTATGCACATGATCGTGGTCAGTTGCAAATCGTTCCTTCCAGGGATCGCCGCCCGGTGTTAGATCAAATGTCTTTATCCCTTGCGTTGCTAGCATTTCGCCTAACAGCAGAAGATGAAATTTTCCCGGTGAATGCAAGGCCTGAAAAGGCGAATGAGCAAACAACCACAGTGTGACTTCGTCCGAACTGCAAATCCCGAAATGTGCTGACACCAGCACTTCACCAACCTTCATGACCGTGACGTGTACCAACTCAGGATGCTGCATCAGGGCCAGGTGAAATGGTTTCTTTAGGGCATCAATCCGAAAGGGTAAGATGTCATGCACAGCGCCTTGTCGTAAATCTGTGTAAGCAATGATTTCATCAAACATTGCCGCGAATAATGATGGGTCAGTAATTTGCTCGAAGCGAAGGTCACCAACCTGCTTGAGCCGATTCAGACGACTTTTGTTGCTCTTCTTTTTCAGGGATTCAGCAATGGCGCGACCATCTCTGATTCGCAGCAAAGGTCGCCGATACGGCTGTAGATCAAGATGGCTACCGCGCAGGCGATCTGATTTGATCCATTTCAGCGGCGTGTCGGGTGGCAGGTATTTAAAGTAAAGTTCTGCCGTCGGAAAGGCGAGTTGCAGATGTCCCAGCGCCGCGAGGATAAATTCATTACCAGCTTCAGATCGCGATAACCAGACTTGATATTCCGCGTGGTGTGTTCCCGCTCCCACCAAAGCATTGTTTTTTTTTTCAATAGCCAGGAGAAGCAGTCCGATTAACTCTCCATCGGTCGCCACCTGAGTAACGATCAATGGTTCGTATCGCTCAGCATAGATACTGTACCAGGTCGCAGCAAACGCACGGCTCTGAAATGGCGAGGCCCAGGGGCATCGCTGAAAAAGCAGGTCCCATTGTTGTCCTGAAGCTCCATCTTGCAGCCAGGAACGGGCGTCTTCAGCGCGGAAGAGTTTGATTGTCATACGGGGCGCAGTTGTGATTTATCGCTCAACGCAATCTCAGGCTGAAGCTGGAACAAATCCATCGTCAGCGACATTGCGGGAAGCGGCCTCAACTATTTTTTGGACTTCTGCCTCTTTTTCATAATTGCGTGCCGTTGCTTTCAAAGCCGTGGCAAGCGGCACGATCACATATAAAACTTCAAAAGTGTACTGACTAAGAAAGAAGGCTGACACGCAATATCCAACCAGGGCAATCTCTAATCCATGCGTGTAATTAATCGTTAAACTATCAGGTGCCCGGGCTTTCAGGATACGACGCACTAACCGCAACCTGAAATACGTCACGCCCAACATTGCCAAAAAGAAAAACAATGCCGGAACGCCAGCATCTACAGCACACTGTAAATAAGAATTATGGGCTACTCGTGTATCTGTCGGATCACCATATTTGCCATAAATCAGCAGGATATTTTTCATGCCGATGCCAGCCCAGGGGTAATCCTTGATGATATTAAAGCTCACTTCCCAGGCACGCAGTCGTTGCTGCGCCGAGCTATCCTGCTCCTGTGCATCTTTAATCGTGCTGATGCGCTCTTTGACTTTGTCAGGCCCAAAGCTAATAAATAAGGCAGCCGCAAGGGCTAGAATCGCAAGGCCAGTCACTTTATATTTGGTTTTGAGAGCAATCAACAACGCAACAAAACAAAGACCGAGGAAACCACCGCGCGAATAAGTAAACAAGATCGTGGTAGCAGTCATTACCCCAATGCCATAAAATCCCCAACGCAAGTACCAACGTTTCTCACCTTTGGCAAGATAGTAAGCCAGTGGCGTAGTCATGACGAGCAGAAGCGCATAGTCGTTATTATCTTCAAAGGCCCCCCCAGGGCCGGTAAGTTTGACATTGCCGAAGTGGATGATGCTACCAACAAAGTCCTTGAAGGTTACCAGACTGACCGAAACAACCAGCATGATCAAAAACCAGCGGACTTTCTGCTCACTATCGGCCAATGCAGAAATCAACAAACCAATAACGATGATCTTTGTGAATTCGATAAATTTGATTTCCGCATTTGGCACGTTATAGCCGAAATAGGTGCCCATCAAAGTCTGCAACCAAACCAGCAACATAAAGATGTTGGCCCCAATTTTGGGGGGCCGCTTGATCATGTCAAAGACCACATAGCCCGCCACCGTGGCCACACCGACCATCAACGAATATTGCGCCGATTGCACGTATGCCCACTCATGCGGACGTGTAATTGCCATCGAGATAAAAGTCAGCACGCCGACATAGGGTGACAAAAATGCCAAGGGCACCGCAATCACCATAATCCCCAACAATAAAAGCGCTTTCATACTGCTACTGCCTTTCGCTCACTGCTTTTTTCGCGCACTGAAATTTGCCAGCGTCTCCGGGATTCCGGCCCGACGATTGACGGCCCGTGCAAAAACAAAAAGGAAGTCCGAAATGCGATTCAAATAAATCAGGGCTTGCGGATTGATCGTATTTTCTGCGGCGAGTGCAACCACGCTGCGTTCGGCCCGGCGCGCTACGGTACGAGCCAAGTGTAAAAACGCTCCGGCCTGAGAACCGCTGGGCAAAATAAACTCTTGAAGCGGTTCCAATTCGGCCAGAAACTTATCAATCAATCCCTCCAGATCGGTAACCAGTCTTTCATCTATGCGCCGCAAAAATACATCCATCGGGCTGGCTAAATCTGCTCCCAGAATAAACAGTTCATTTTGAATTCGTCCCAACACTTCATCCAATTCCTGGTGAGTAAGGAAAGTCCGTGCAACACCAAGCAAGGAATTCAATTCATCAACATCGCCGAAGGCCACAACTCTTAAATCAGCTTTGCTAACCCGCTTACCGCCAACCAACGAAGTTTCTCCGGCATCCCCGGTCTTCGTATAAACCTTTGTAATTCGCACGTTTGCTCCTTGTAATGCAAAGTTATGACAACACGTTGTACGGGGCTTCGACTGCAAAATGGCACTGCAGTATAACAGTTTCACCACAAATTCATCGCAAAGTATTCGCTGACCGCAAAAGTGGGGGTTAAAGGTAAAAGGAATGGAAATACTTTGCAAGCATATACACACAACATATAATCGCCGCCGCAATAGAATTCATTTCTCCAAATCCATGACGAAAGGCTGAAGATTAAGTAATGTCAAAGGTGCATAACGTCTGTATTGTCGGTGCGGGATACATTTCGCTCTTCCATATTGAAGCCTTAAAGCTACTGCCAAATATCAACATCGCTGCCGTGTGTGATTCCAATGCGCAACGCGCCACGGCACTCGCTAAAAAGTGGGGCATTCCCCAAGTTTTCTCGACAATTGACGATTTGATCGCCAGTCAAAGCTGCGATGTCGCTCACGTGCTGGTGCCGCCGGATTTGCATCGCAAGGTGGCCGAACCGTTGCTCCGTGCGGGCTTGCACGTGATGGTCGAAAAACCATTGGCCGTTTCCGCAGCGGATTGCGAAGCGTTGTTGCAGGCAGCGCAGGAAAAGAACGTCAAGCTTGGCATCAATCACAACTCGACCTTTCGTCCCAGTTTTACCCAGCTCAAAGAAATTATCCGTTCCAATCAGGTCGGGCATTTGCATCACGTCATCTGCCATTTGAATGTGCCGCTGCGTCAACTCGGAGCCAAGCAATTCAGTCACTGGATGTTTCAGTTACCGCAAAATCTGTTTTTGGAACAAGGTGTCCATCCCCTTTCACAAATCTACGATTTGATTGGCAACGCCTCGCAAGTCACGACGCTCACTTCCGGCCATCAACAATTGGCTCCAGGCGTGGAAATTTATGACACGTGGCAGGTGTCTTTAGTCGGCGAACGCGCAACGGCACAGTTGTTTCTCTCGGTTGGGCAAGACTTCCCCTCCTGGCAAATTACGGCCATTTGCGAAGACGGAACGATTCACGCGGATTTCCTGCACGAACGCTGTCTGGTGCAAACGCGCACTAAGGAAATGGATTTCTACAATTCACTTCGCACGGGCGCACGGATGACAGGTCAACTGGCGAAACAAAGCCTGAGAGGTGCTGCCGGATACGTTCTTTCACAACTGAAGCTTGTTCCTAAGACTGACCCTTTTATCGTCAGCATTAACGAAGCGGTCGCAGCTTTTTACGATGGGATAGATAATAACGGTCAATTTGTTGATGGCAAGGCTGGTGCAGACGTAATCAAAATGTGTGAGCAGGTAACGGCTAAGGTTGCCACGCCCACAGCGATTTCACCAGCCATAGTTGCCAATGGACAACCTGCAAGCCCCGAAAAATTTGATGTCGTTGTCATTGGTGGTACGGGGTTCATTGGCTCACATTTGATCAGGCAATTGATGACGACAAACCAGCGCGTAAAAGTTATTGCCCGTAATACTCGAACGCTGCCAGAGATTTTTCATCATCCGAACATCAAAGTCGTGGCCGGCGACATCTCCAATGAAAAAGTCATTGATGCTGCCGTTGCCGATGTGCCAGTTGTGATTCACTTGGCGCACGGGGGTGGGGGTGAGACGTGGGAAGAAATCAAACGCTCGATGGTGGACGGCACACGCGTGATTGCCGAAGCCTGTTTGCGGCACAAAACCAAACGATTGATTTACATCGGCACGATTGCTTCGCTGTATCTCGGCGATGCGTCAGAATGCATTACCGGCAACACGCCAAACGATCCCAGTGCTGAAACACGCGCCTTGTATTCACGCGGCAAAGCGGCGTGTGAAGACATCCTGAATAAATTGCACAAAGAACAAAATCTGCCTGTCGTGATTCTGCGCCCCGGCGTAGTGATCGGTGAAGGCGGGATGCCATTTCACTCCGGCATTGGCTTTGCCAATCAGGAAGGGCACATGATTGGGTGGAATGATGGCAGCAATCCATTGCCTTTCATCCTGGTCGAAGATTGCGCCAGTGCCATCGCCTGCGCGATGAAGGCTCCTGGCATTGAGGGCAAATCCTACAATCTGGTCGGAGATCAGCGGCCTTCGGCACGGCAATACATGAAAGCATTGTCCACAGCACTTGGCAGACCCGTCCGGTTTTATCCGCAATCCGTGTTGAAGCTGCAATTAATTGAAATCGGCAAGTGGATTATCAAACGTGCAACAGGCCGACGCGATGCGCCCTTCCCCAGCTATCGGGATTTGAAATCAAGAGGACTGGTTGCGCCTTTCGACACCACGGACGTCAAGCGCGATTTGGGCTGGATGCCGATTCAGGATGAGCAGGCGTTCATTCAGCGCGGGATTGCGATTCACCAAAAGAGACAGCATGACTAAGCCGCAGCATCTGTTGCACGTATTTTCGACCTTCGCGGTGGGCGGCCCTGAGGTTCGGTCGTGCGATTTGATCAATCATTTTGGCGAGCGCTATCGCCACACGATTATTGCGATGGATGGTCGCTATGACTGCCGGGCAAAATTGCAGCCCGGTGTGCCGGTTACTTATCTTGAAGTCCAAAACTTCCGGCAAAACCTACTGAAAAACGTGCAGCAATTTTCCCGCTTGCTCAAACAGCTCAAGCCAGATGTCCTGCTCACCTACAATTGGGGTTCAATTGAATGGGGTCTGGCCAATGCCCTGAGCCGGGTGTGTCCGCACTTCCATTGGGAAGAAGGCTTTGCACCGGAAGAGGTAGTAAGACAAAAAACACGACGGATTTACGCGCGCAGGCTCTTTTTATCTAATGCCCAAAAGGTGGTTGTGCCTTCGCGCGTTCTGGAAAGAATTGCCCAGCAAGTTTGGAAATTTCCTGCAAGTCGTGTAAGTTATATCCCGAATGGAGTTGATGTAGATAAATACTCGCGCTCTTTTTCTCACGAACACAATTTGACGTTCATTCCAGAACTGACGAAGCATCAAGGGAAGTTGCTTGTCGGAACGGTTGCTACGCTTCGCCAAGAAAAAAATATTCCGCGTCTGATTCGCGCATTTACACAAGCGGCAACACACCTTGATGCGATATTAGCAATCGTAGGAAATGGGCCAGAGTATCAATCTCTGTTGCAGTTAGTACAAAACAATAACTTATCCGAAAAAGTGATCTTACTCGGTCATAAAGACGATCCGGCAGAAATCGTAAAACAATTCGATGTCTTTGCTATTTCTTCCGATACGGAACAGATGCCTATTTCTGTACTTGAAGCAATGGCAGCAGGGTGCCCGATTGTGGGAACTGAGGTGGGAGACATTAAAGAGATGGTTGCCTCGGCCAATAAATCTTTTCTGTGTCCAGCTGTGGATGAAGCCGCTTTTGCGAACAAGCTCCAACAATTGCTGACGGACGCTGTTTTGCGTGCCCAAATCGGGCAACAAAACTATGAACGTTGCAAGGAGTTATTCGACAAAAGTGTGATGTATCGGAACTATGAAAATCTCTACGATTTGAACGTATAGGTTCCGTAGTGTTGTTGCTTTTTCGGATTGACTAGCGCGCGCCAGCAAAAGGGCGAGTCCTCCCATTGCCATAGACGAGGCGCAGCAGGCGTGCTCATTTAAAGGGCGTAGCTGTGAAATTCTTAGTCTTTTCAGATGATTGGGGGGAGCATCCTTCAAGCTGTCAGCATCTATTTCAAATCCTTACGCACCAACATCCGACGATTTGGGTCAATACCGTTGGGCTCCGGCTACCGCAATTTACCGTGCATGACACCGTGAAAGGAGTTCGCAAGCTATCGGCGATGCTGGGCTTGCGTCAGCTTAACGGGGCGAATGGAAACAACGGGCATAATGGGCATTCCCCGCACGTTTGCGTTCCACTGATGACCCCTTTTCACCGTCCTCAATGGCTTGCTGATTGGAATCAGCGATCTTTACTGCGCCATGTTTCGCAGGAACTCCAGAAAAAGAAATTCGATGACTTTACGTTGATTACTACGACGCCAACGGTGTGTGATGTGGTGGATAAGTTACAGGCGCGCAAAATCATTTATTATTGCGTAGATGATTTCAGCGAATGGCCAGGGATGGAGCAGGAATTGATTCTGAATTTAGAGCAGCGGCTTTTGCAACACGTTGACACCGTCATCTGCTCGTCGCAACCGCTTTATGAAAAATTCCAGGATAAATATCCAACGCATTTGCTGCGACACGGCGTAGACGTCAAGTTGTTTTCGACCCCGCCAGTCCAGGAACACCCGTGTCTGACAGATATTCCGAAACCACGCGTTGGGTATTTCGGGAACTTTGATAAGCGCAATAATCAGGAGCTTATCGCGGCTATTGCAAAGGCCATGCCCTATGTTTCCTTTGTCTTTACCGGCCCAATTCAGGACAACATCGCTGCCCTAAAAAAACTACCTAATGTCTATTTTACTGGCCCCGTAGCGTATGAAGAGTTACCCGCAGTGGTCAAAGGTTGGGAAGCTTGCTTGTTGCCCTATTTCTACAATACGTTGACCGTAAATATTAACCCCTTAAAGCTCAAAGAGTATCTGGCCTGCGGCAAGCCTGTGGTTGCCACCCCATTGCCGGATGTTTGCGAGATGGATCAGTATTTACGAGTCGTTGATGAGCGTAATATCGCAGGCTGGCGACAAGCCATTGATGAGGCAATCAGTGGTCAGTGGGTGCCGGATCTGCCAGCAGTCGGGCAAATGCTCGCAGGGGAAAGCTGGGAACGTAAAGCGGATATTTTCCTGCGAATCTGTCAAGTAGCAGGGCTGATGATGAATTTCAGAGTTGAAATCTAAAATCGTCTTGACAGGCGAGGGGCGTCTGAAAATTTTCAGCCCTTGCGCCTTTCAAGACAAAAATCCATTTCCGGCGAAATCTCTTCCTTACGAATTCCCTCTCGCATCAAATGAACATCCTCTCGGTTACGACGCTTTTTCCCAGCCGCGCACAACCTGTTCATGCGGTATTCGTCCATAATCGCCTCAAGCAAGTCGCAGAGTTGCTTGAGGATCGGGGCGAGCTTCGCGTGATTGTCCCTATTCCGTATTTCCCGTTTGATCGCCATATTCCGAAATACGCGGACCGCCATCGAATTCCGCACTCCGATCAAATGGGCAGACTCGCGGTACTTTATCCTCGTTATCTATCCATTCCTGCCATTCTGAAACCACTTGATGGATTCTTCGTCTTGCTTGCCGTTTGGTGGGCAGCGCGCAGGATGCGAAAGGCATTCGACTTTGATGTGATTGATGCGCACCTGGCTTTTCCTGACGGATTTGCCGGAGTCTTTCTCGCGTGGCTTTGGAAGAAGCCGCTGACAATTACCCTGCGCGGACACGATGTGAATGTCTTGCCGACAGATCGCTTTCCGATTCGCAAACGACAAATCCAGTTCGCACTCAAGCACGCAGATCGTGTCATTGGTGTAGCCGATGCTTTACGGCGCGGGGCAATTGCGCTTGGTGCTGATCCAAGTAAAGCCGTGACAATTTCGAATGGCGTGGATTTAGAAAAATTCTTCCCCGTGCCAAAAGCCGAAGCGCGGCAGCGGCTGGGACTGCCGTCCAATCGGCGCATCGTGCTGTCAGTAGGCCGCATCGTCGAAAACAAAGGCTATCACCTGATCGTCGAAGCCCTACATCTGATGCGGATGACAGGTCGGTCAATTCCCTTTCTTGTCATCGTTGGTGGTGCTGCCGATGAAGCGATCTATCCGGCGAAATTACGAGAGACAATCGCCAACCTCGAAATGGAAAACGATGTGCTGATGGCAGGCGCGCAGTTGAACGAAACGCTGCGTGATTGGTACAGCGCCGCTGACGTGTATTGTCTGGCAAGTGAAACCGAAGGCTGGCCGAACGTGTTGCTGGAATCGCTAGCGTGTGGAACGCCGGTCATCTCGACGAATACCTGGGGCACACCTGAAATCATTTGCTCGGACGAATACGGCTTGCTGGTCGAAAGATCAGCCGAAAGAATTGCGGCAGGATTACAAACAGCCTTGACCAAAGAATGGAAAAGCCAGGTAATGATTGATTACGCATCAAATCACACCTGGCAGAAGACAGCAGAAAAAGTGATTGAGAACTTTGCGGCAGTAATCAAACTGCACCGAACAAATCCTTAACCATTTTTCTCGGCAAAATCTTTCATAAATTCAACGAGGCTCACGACGCCTTCGCGCGGGAACGCGTTATAGATCGAAGCACGCATACCGCCGACAGAACGATGTCCCTTCAGTCCATCCAAGCCAGCAGCTGTGGCCTCTTTCGCAAATTTCTTTTCGAGTTCCTCGCTTGGCAAACGGAACGTGACATTCATCAGACTGCGGCAATCCGGTTCGGAATGCCCACGAAAATAACCATCAGAGGCGTCTATGGCATCGTACAAAATCTTGGCCTTCTCCTGATTCCGTGCGTAGATTTTTTCCAGCCCGCCGACTTCACTCAGCAACCATTTGAAAACCAGCCCGCTGATATAAATCGGGAAGCAAGGCGGCGTGTTGTACATGGATTCTTTTTCGGCCAGGTTGCGATAATCAAGTAGCGCGGGCAGGCCTTTCGGAACACGCTCCAGCAAATCTTCGCGCACGATGACAATCACGACGCCTGCCGGGCCAACGTTCTTTTGCGCCCCGGCATAAATCAAGCCGTACTTGCTGACGTCAATGGGCTTGCTGATAAAATCAGACGACATATCGCACACCAACGGCACATCGCCAACCTCAGGCTCAGCCTGAAACTCCACGCCGAAAATTGTTTCGTTCGAGGTGAAATGAACATACGCGGCGTTGGGATCAAGGCTTAATTCGTCCTGTCGGGTGACGCGCGTGAAATTGCCTTCAGCAGTGGAACCAGCTTCGCGCACCGTGCCGATTTTCTTGGCTTCTTTGATCGCGCCCTGTCCCCAGCTTCCGGTCAGAATGTAATCGGCGCTGCCATCCTTCGGCAGTAAATTCATCGGCACCATCGAAAATTGCAGGCTGGCACCGCCTTGTAAAAACAACACTTTGTAGTTGGCCGGAATGTTGAGCAATTGGCGTAAATCAGCTTCAGCATTGTGGATGATTTCTTCAAATGGAGCGGAGCGATGGCTGATTTCCATCACCGACATGCCAACACCGGGCAAGGCTAACAAATTCCGTTGGGCTTCTTCCAAAACAGGCAAAGGCAGTACCGCAGGCCCAGCACTGAAGTTATAAATTCTTTCGGTCATTATGGACTCCTTAAGTTGGTGGATGAAAAATTTGCGCCACGAATTTACACGAAAAGATCGGCACGGTACAGCAAGCCAGAGCGACGGGTAAGCGTGGATTGGTTTCTAGGTTACGGCTCAGACTTGAAATTCAAAGCGGAAGCGATGACCTGAATCATCTTGCCAGGTAAGCAAGGTTTAGCGAGAAATCCCGTAGCACCAAGGGCATTCGCCTCGGCTAACTTATGGGTATCAGCCAGACCACTGGTCATAATAACTTTGAGATCAGGGTGCAGCTTTTTGAGTTCGCGAATTGTTGCCACGCCATCCATCCGAGGCATCATCATATCCACCAACGCCAAAGCGATCTGAGCCGGGTTCTGGCGGCAATGATGCACGGCTTCTTCGCCCCCCTGAGCCAATACCGTTCGATAGCCATAAGCCGCGAGGGTTTCGCTGGTCATCTTTAAGATTTCAACCTCGTCATCAACGATCAAAATTGTTTCCCCCTGGCCGTGGGGCAATTCTTTTGCATCCCGCTCCAGTTCTGGGGCTACTTCATTTTTGACGGCAGGCAAATAGACCTGAAAGCAGGTTCCTTTTCCCATTTCCGATTCAAAATCAATAAAGCCATCATGGCTTTTGACAATCCCCAACACGGTTGCTAATCCCAAACCAGAACCTTGTCCTTGCACTTTGGTGGTAAAGAAAGGCTCGAAGATTTTGCTGCGTATTTCTGCTGGTATGCCCGTCCCATTATCCTTCACCCGAATCACGACAAAATCACCAAGCCGAGCATCCAGAAAAGATTTGGACTGATGTTCATCTACACTGGTGTTTTCAGCTTTGAGACTAATCAAGCCACCATCGGGCATGGCATCACGCGCATTGACGCACAGATTCATGATGACCTGATAAAGCTGTGTCGTATCACCAGAGACAGCCCATAAATTGGCAGGCAATGATTGCTTGATGGTGATGGATTTCGGCAAGGTATCCTGCAACATGCGAACGACTTCATTGATGATGTGTCTCGGTTGCAGCAACACGCGCTCGCCATCCGTGCCACGTGCATACATCAACACCTGACGAACTAAATCAGCACCGCGTTCTGCACTACGACGCAAGGTTCCGAGCAATTTTTTCGAGTCATCATCAGGAAACTTCAGATTCAGAATACGCGTGGCCAGCAAAATCGGCGAGAGAACATTATTCAAATCGTGCGCAATGCCGCCAGCCAACGTGCCAATGCTTTCCATGCGTTGCGTGCGTAAGAATTGCTCTTCCAGCTTTTTCTTTTCCGTAATGTCGGTGTTGATAATCAGGATGGATTTGTTCTGGCCTTCGGCGTCACGCACAATCGTCCAATGACACTCATTAATGATTTCGCGCTTTTCTTTGGTGAGGCAGCGCATCTCGCCACGCCAGACACCACGGGCCAGCAACTCCCGCAAAGCTTCATCTACATTTTCCGTAGCGCTCAGCAATTCGCATAAATTTTGTCCCACCACTTCGTCCGCCCGCCAGCCATACATACGTTCCGCCCCCTTATACCAATACACAATTCGATGGTTTAGATCGCAAACCATAATTGCGTCCGGCGCTTGATCCAGTAACGCCGCCTGTTCGAGCAACCGCTCTTCGGCACGCTTACGCTCACTGATGTCGCGCGCAATCGTAGAGATGAATTCGACTTCGCCATCTGTATTTTTGTGTGCGATCAAAACTTGTGAAACGGGAATTTCGCGCCCGTCGCGAGTCAGCAAAGCGGTTTCACCGCTCCAGACCCCTTCGCGCAACGCCGCGGGGATACCTTCGCGCAAAACCATGTCACTGGCCCAGGTAGGATGAAAAGGGATTTTGACTTGCGAAATATCTTCGTCTGCCGCAATGCCAATCAACTGTCGCCCGGCACGGTTCAAGTAAGGAGGTTTGCCTTTCGGGTCAAAGATGCTGACAAAGTCTGTCGTTGCTTCCAGAATCGCACTGATCCGCAGTTGCTCATCTTTGGCCTGCATCCGTTCTGAGATGTCCTGATAGTAAATGGCCGCGCCATTGCGACAAGGCTGAATGCGCGATTCCACCCAGATTTGCGTGTACGGACAACGCTCTTCAAATATGACGGTCTTTCGATCACCTAAAGCACCATGTGCAGCTTCATAAAAACCGGACTCTGCCAGCAGTGGAAAGTCGCGCCACAAATGTTTGCCGACGACATCATCAGGAAGTTGAAAAAGCCGCTTGCATTTAGGGCTGACAAAAGTGAAATACCAATTCTCATCAAAGGTGGAAAAGCCGTCCGTCAAATTCTCAATCACTTGAGTAACAGGTGGTTCCTCAAAAAACTTCCGATCAGGTTGCTCAATCCCACTCAGGGCAAAATAGGCATTCATCGGCGCTCCCGCCTCCTTCTTCCAGACTACTGCAAAGTAGTTCCCCACGGACAAGATAAGAAAACGTATTTTCGCTATTTGGTACGCTGAACGCCGCGCATTATACAAGTTTTTCTCAGAAAAGCACGTAGGATATTTTTCCTGCTATTTTCTTTCCAATCAGGTCAACTTGACCGCATAACAGCAATAATAACTGTTGCTTAGCGATTATCACCGCGTTATTATTGGGCCACGGCCACTAAGGCTGCTCGCCCTGATGACAGCATATTCAGCAAGCAAATTCCGACCGAACAACTCCAACCACTAATTTTCCATTACGCCGTTTGAGTTGTATGAAAGTTCTTCCCAGCGTGTCCTTCACAGCGCTATTGCTGTGCCTTGTCATCCCTTCCTCTGCCCAGTTGCGCGGCGTCGAAAATACGAAGCTGTCCGCTGAACGTCGCATTGCCTTAGTCGTTGGCAACAGCGCGTATGAGAGATCGCCGTTGCTGAATCCGGTCAACGATGCCAGAGATATTGCGCAAGTCTTAAGCGAGTTGAAGTTCGAGGTAATTTACAAAGCCAACCTCGGCTACAAGGACATGAAAGCAGCGATTCGTGAGTTTGGCGCGCAGATGAAAAGCGGCGAGGTGGGATTGTTTTACTACGCCGGACATGCCGTACAGGTGGGTGGGCGTAACTACCTCGTGCCCGTTGACGCGCGCATCAAAGACGAGGCTGAAGTGGCAGAGGAGGCGATTGACGTCAGTCTGGTCTTAACGCAAATGAAAAATGCGCAAAGCCTGATGAACATCCTGATTCTGGATGCCTGTCGCAATAATCCATTTCCGCAAAAATACAATTACGTCTCGAAAAGTCTGGTACCAATGGATGCACCACCAGGAACATTGATCGCCTACGCGTCAGCCCCCGGCGCAGAAGCCTGGGATGGCAGAGGAAGGAACGGCGTCTACACACGCGAATTGCTGAAGTCCATTCGCACCGCCGGACTGAGCATTGAAGAGGTTTTCAAAAACGTGCGTGTTTCAGTCCAACGACAAACGATGGGAAAACAAACCCCGTGGGAATCTTCATCTCTGACCGGAGATTTTTTCTTTCGGACAGCAGACGAAAACTGGGCGGAAGGGATGTGGGAAGGAACGGCCTATCAATCAACCCCAAACACCGTCTGGCCGCTAAAACTGGTAGCCCAAAATAATAAATTCCTGATTGAATATCCGTCGCGGACGTGCGTAGCGGAACTAATCTTAACAAACAAGAAAAACGGTCAGGCCACGTTTCGCGAGATCAATATGAATGGTTCAAATCGCTGTGCTGATGGCGGAGAGGTTGTCCTGGAAAAAGTTAGTGGCGCGCAGCTTATTTTTAAGTATCTCAGTCCCCAATCCAGTGAGATTGTGGCATCAGCGATTCTGAATAAAAAGGAATTCAAGGCACAGGCGCAAAGGGTGATGCCGTAAACTGGGCAAGAATAGCGATTGCTAATATCCGGCAAAAGCGATGCGGGTAATTTGAGAATTTACAAAAGCTAAAGAAATAGCGAATTGATTTGGAACTACCATAAAATTCAAGGTCGCCGTAAGACCGTAGCCCAAACTTGGCAGTGAGTGCTTACACATACTGTTAGCCAGCCTGATGAGACTCCTGGTGGTAAAGTCAATCAATAACAACGTGGGAACCTCCATCTGATCTTTAGCAAGTATTGAGCGACACTACGCCTAATACTATCTCGTCTAAATAACTCAGGGAAGGGAGTAAATGTTGGAAGCCTCAATAACGAAAGGCCGAAAGCTATTTAACTTCCGGCCTTTCTCATTTACCACTTAAAAGCTGTTGAGGCAGCAACTAAAGCGCAAACTCAAGGTTGCCAATCAGCAATGAAAACATTGGTATCGCCCTGTTTCGCTGCGTTGCGATTTGAGCAGAACACCAGCTTTTTGCCGTCCGGCGAAAACATTGGGAAGCCATCAAACAAATCACTGAAGGTAATGCGCTCTAAATTGGAGCCATCTACATTAATCGTATACAAATCAAAGTTGCGCCCACGTGGGTCATCCATATTTGAGGAGAAAATGATCCGCTTGCCATCAGGGAAAAAGTAGGGCGCAAAGCTGGCTTTGTTGATGTTCGTCACCCTGCGTTTGTTAGAACCATCTGCATTCATCACCCAGATGTCCAACTTCGTCGGGCGGATTAAATCATCCTTGAGCAAGGCCAGATAATCCGCTTTTTCCTTTTCGTTTTCCGGGTGAAATGCACGGTAGACGATTTGCTTGCCATCGGCGCTCCAAAACGGCCCGCCGTCATAGCCGATCTCGTTCGTCAGCTTTTTGACGTTCCTGCCGTTTTTGTCCATCGTGTAAATGTCCAGATCACCGTCGCGCAAACTGGTAAAAACAATCGTACCGTCTTTGCGAATGGTGGCTTCAGCATCGTAGCGAGAAGTTGTCGTCAAAGGCTTGGCGTTCTTGCCGTCCAAATCAGCCACAAAAATATCGAAGCCAGGAAACAAAGACCAAACATAGCCGCGCGAATAATCCGGCGGCGGCGGGCAGACCGGATTGGCCTTGAACGTGGAGGCATACACGACATGTTTTTTGTCCGGCGTAAAATATGCACAGGTCGTTTTGCCTTCACCATTCGACAGCATCTTCATATCCGAGCCATCAATATTCATCGAAAAGATTTGATCGCAACCATCGCGCTTGGTCGTGCGCTGAAAGATCAAGCGCTTCCCATCCTGCGAAAAATACGCCTCTGCGTTTTCGCCTTCATTGGTGAGTTGCTTAATGTTTTTGAGATGCTTCTCGCGCGAATCAGTGAGTGGTGAACTGGATTGATTTAGAGGCTGTGGTTTGGCAACCACGAAAAAGCTGACCGCAATGACACAAATAACGAGGACAAGAATGATTGGGGCTTTCATAGCATTCTGAGTTATTGGTCATTGGTCACTTGTCCGTTGTATTAAGTATGACCCAGAACAAGTGACCAATGACATTAGGTTGTTATTGATTTCCGCCGCCTTTGGCTTTTTTCTCTTCCATCAGAATGGCCTTGCGGCTGAGGCGGATTTTATTGCCTTCGACACCAATGCACTTGACCATCACTTGCTGGCCTTCGTGCAATTCGTCGCGCACGTCACGAACGCGATAATCGGCGATTTCGGAAACGTGCAATAAGCCATCCGTGCCAGGGAAGATTTCGACAAACGCACCAAAATCAACGATGCGGTTGACGGTGCCCAGATAGGTCTTGCCAATTTCAGCTTCAGCCGTCAAATCACGAATGATTTGCAACGCCATTTCGCCAGCCTCGCCATTGGCCGTGGCAATCGAAATAAGCCCGCTGTCAGCGACATCAATCTTCGCGCCCGTGCGTTCGACGATGGATTTGATGACTTTGCCACCTGGTCCAATCACGTCGCGAATCTTGTCTACCGGAATTTGGATGGTCAGGATACGCGGTGCATATTTGCTGATGTCCTCGCGCGGTGCGGCAATGGCTTCGTCCATCTTGTCCAGAATAAACATCCGACCTTTGCGCGCCTGTTCCAAGGCTTCGGACATGATTGTCGTATTCAAACCCGTAATCTTAATATCCATCTGCAACGCCGTGATGCCGTTGCGCGTGCCTGCGACCTTGAAATCCATATCGCCATAGTGATCTTCAGCTCCGGCAATGTCCGTCAGGATCGCAAACTTTTTGTCTTCTTTGACCAAGCCCATCGCCACGCCTGCAACCGGCGCTTTGATCGGTACGCCCGCATCCATCATCGCCAGAATGCCGCCGCAGACTGTTGCCATTGAGGACGAACCGTTTGATTCCGTGATGTCCGACACTACGCGGACAATGTACGGGAATTCGGTTTCATCCGGCATCACTGCATCCAGCGCACGATGCGCCAGTGCGCCGTGACCGATTTCGCGGCGACCGGGTGAACCAGTGCGTCCGGTTTCACCGACTGAGAACGGCGGGAAGTTGTAATTCAGCATGAAGCGGCGTTTGAATTCGCCGGTTTCCAGACTGTCCACATATTGCACATCCTGCGAAGTGCCGAGTGTCGCCGTCACGATAGCTTGCGTTTCGCCGCGCGTGAACAACGACGAACCGTGGGTACGCGGAATCCAGCCGACTTCGATGCTGATCGGGCGAATTTCTGAGAAGCGGCGACCATCGGGCCGACGTTTGTTGTTCAGGATGTCATCGCGGAAGATGCGCTCTTTCAGGTGGTCAAACAATTCCTTCGCTTCTTTGCGCTTGGCATCGTCGTCTTCGGGATAGCTTTCTTTGACCCTGGTTTTGAGGTCATCAATTGCGGCGTAGCTTTCAATTTTCGATTTGTTCTCAACATTGATCGCTTCGCGCAGTTCCGCGCCGAACTTCTCTTCGATTTCCTTAAGCATTTCTTCGTTGAGCTGCGGCGTAACAAATTCACGTTTCTTGATACCCAGCGTCTCAAACATCGCCTTTTGCAAAGCAACCAGCTTACGAATTTCGCCGTGGCCAAAGAGCAAGGCTTCCAGCATAACCTGTTCGCTGACTTCCTTCGCACCAGCTTCGACCATGACAATGGCGTCTTCGCTACCTGCAACAATCAGGTTGAGCTTGGAACTGCGAAGTTGCTCATAGGTGGGATTGACGACGTATTTGTCTTCGACCAAACCGACGCGAACGCCCGCAATCGGATTGTGGAAGGGAATGTCGGATAGATACAGCGCCGCCGAGGCTGCCGTGATGGAAAGGACATCGGGATCGTGATGTTCATCCGCTGAAATCACCATTGAAATCACCTGCGTCTCATGCAAGTAACCTTCAGGAAACAGGGGACGCAAGGGACGATCTGTCAGTCGGGAAGTCAAAATCTCTTTTTCAGTGGGGCGGCCTTCGCGTTTGAAGTAGCCACCTGGAATCCGTCCGGCAGCATAACCATACTCACGATAATCCACCGTCAGAGGAAAGAAGCTTTGCCCCTCTTTTGCCTCGCGTGCCGAGACAGCCGTCACCAAAACAATTGTTTCGCCCTGCTGAATCAGCACCGCGCCATCCGCCTGTTTGGCAATTCGTCCCGTTTCTATTGAAATCTCTGAATCGCCTAAATTTACACTTTGCTTCAAAAACATATATGTCTCCTCAACAACAACAAATTGGTCATTCGTCATTTGTCATTTAGTTTTTTGTCATTACTCATTGCTTCATGGCTTCTCGTAAGCTCAAACAAGCGACAAATGACAAATGACCAGTGGCAAATGATCAATGACAACAATTACAAACAACAAAAGTCACTTGCACAAGAAGCGACTCAAAAACAACTAGGATTTAAGTGTAGGGAAATTGTTCACGCGCGTGTCCAATATAGACCGGACGGTTATGGCGTAGGTGGCTGCACAAGACTTATCGGCGGGGAATGATGTTGAAGAAATTGAGGGATTGGGTTCTTCCAGATAATCCTTACCAGATAATACGTGGAGCCGTTCACCGTCTTTGCGCTCGCCGGGGCAGCCGTGCCCACAAGTTCCGGCTTGGAGAGCTGGCAAGACAGGCCGTCACGTTCGGCCACAAAACAAAAGGCGACGGAGGTTTTCGCTCCGCCGCCGAATCTCTTACTTGCGCAAACCAAGTCGTTCAATGACCTGGTGATAGCGATTGATGTCTTTGCGCTTGAGATAATCCAACATACTGCGCCGTTGGCTCACCATTTTGAGCAATCCGCGCCGTGAGTGGTTATCTTTCTTATGCGTTCTGAAATGCTCCATCAAATCGTTGATCCGATTTGTGAGCAATGCGACCTGAACTTCTGGCGAACCAGTGTCCGACTCATGGGTTCTAAAATTTTCTACAATGCCTGCTTTGGCTTCTCTTACTAATGCCATTCTTACTCCTACTAAAGTCAAGATAGTTACAATTGCCTGCGTGCGAAGAAGGCGAGAAAGTACCACAGGCGTGCGAGTTATGTAAAGGATGTCTTAAGCAAGCACACTGAGCAGGCGTATTCAATGACCGCCTCTTTAGCTTTAGCAGCTCGTCCCGCGCGACTGATAGGGAACAACCTGAACGGAAGTTGCCCCCTGCCAGCCGCCACACCAGATCAGCGCATCATCGTTCGCCACAGCCATTGAGTAAGAGGGAAAGTGAACTTGCCCCACTATTCGCAATGACTAAATCAGGCTTATTGTCACCATTAAAATCACCGCTGAGCAATGACAACGGACGCAACCCAACATTGAAATACACTCCTTTCAAGGTGTCGTAATTCCCGGTTCCATTGCCCTGGAACACAGTAACGGAATTGCTTTGATAGTTGCCAACCGCAACATCCAGCTTGCCATCTTCGTCAAAGTCAGCAACGACGAGCGATTGCGGTTCTAACCCGCCTAGAAATGCGGTGTAGAAGCCGAATGATCCATTCCCAAATCCGAGCAAGACGCTGATTTGGCTAAAGCCCGTTTTGCCGACCACCAAATCCAGATTGCCATCATTGTTCAAATCACCAAGCGCAATTGGACTCGGTGCCCAACCTGGCCCGGCATCAAAGGTGCGCGGATTCTCAAAGCTGCCATCACCATAGCCAAGTAAGGTAGTCACTTGATTCGTGGAATAGTTGGCGACCACCAAATCGTCTTTTCCATCTTTGTTCAAATCGGCGACAAGCGCGGGCTGCGGCGAATTTCCGGCATAGAGATAGCGTGGAGGGCCAAAACTGCCATCGCCATTTCCATCCAGAATTGCCAGACTACCGATTCCATCATTGACGATGACTAAATCCGCTTTGCCATCGCGATTGAAGTCCCCCACAGCGATAGAAAACGGTTTGTTGCCACAATCATAACTGCCCGTCACAGCAAACGATCCATCTCCATTGCCGTGCAAAATCGTCACGGTGTCAGCCCCTCGATTTACCACAGCCAAATCCAGTCGGCCATCTCTGTCGAAATCTTTGATTGTCACAGCACGCGGATTCGCGCCAACGTCATAGCTAAAAGCAGTACGAAGCGAACGGACACCGCCTTCGCTGGCCCCCAGCAGGACTGTCACTTTATTGCTGTCGCGATTGGCGGCGACGACATCAGGCAAGCCATCACCATTCACATCACCGGAGGCCAGGGCTTGCGGCGAAGTCCCGGCGTCCACACTAACCGCCTCTTTAAATCCAATTGCACTGCAAACATTGGGCGTACTTGGGATCGTAAAATTGAAACTCGCAATTTTTGGAGCGCCGCAGTTGTCGGTCGCGGTGATAACTGCCAGATACCGACCCGCGTTACCATTGTTGGTAATCGTAACCACACCATCGGCATTCACACTAAGTTGTCCGCTGTAGCCCTGTGCAACGGCTGTCAGGCTGGTAATGGAGCCATTATCAGAAGGCTTCGCAGTCGGCGACACAGTAGCATTGCCTGAGCCAAGAACAACGTCAGGATATGCGCCAAGGATCGGCGCGGAATTGGGCGCAACCGTAATTTTCAAAGTTGTGCTGGCACTTAAGCCGCCTGCGTCCGTGACCTTTAATCCTATAGTTTGCTCACCAATCAAGGCCCCGCAACCGAGGACAAACGTCGCCCGAATCGTGCCATTATTATTGGTCAGATCGCTGAGTGTCATCGCAGGAGGTAGCGCTGTAACCTCGACCTGCAAACTACCTGCGGGCGTTTCAGTATCGCTGACCGTAGCAATCGTTGCCGTCAGGCTAATGCTTCCGGCTGCCATGACGCCTGAAATGGGAGTGATAGATGGCGCGGCGTTGGGCGTTGTCGCCGCTTCATTCAGCAGGACAGAAACAGTGCTCTCACTCGCGGCCAACACATCCACATTGCCATCGGAATTCACATCTATCGCACACAAATCCATCACCGGACAACAACTCGCTGCTCCTATTTGCAGGCGGGACTGCGAGCAAAAGCTGCCGTTGCCATCTCCCAGAAAAAGGGTCAAAGTTCCCTCGTATTGATGGCCGATAATAAGGTCATCCTTACCATCACGATTGAAGTCAGCCACAGCAATTGGGCCACTCGTGAAAGGCAAATCCCAACGCCCGGCAAACGCGAAACTGCCTGCGCCATCATTGCGCAACACCGTCACCGAGTTGTAGCCACGATTGACAATCGCTAGGTCGCTCTTCCCATCACGATTGAAATCTCCCGTGACAACTTTCTGCGGCAAGGCACCCGCCGCAAAATGGCTCAGGCGAAAACCGCCGCTGCCATCGTTCAGCAACACCGAAACCGTTTCGGAATATTCGTTCGCGGTGGCTACATCTGAAGCACCATCGCCATTAAAATCGCCGACCGCCAGCGAGTGCGGATTTTGCTGTACCTCATAATTGATCGGGTCTAAAAAATTACCAGTTCCCTTCCCAATCAGGATCGAGACACTGTTACCGAGCGTGCTGACAACAGCCAGATCAAGCTTGCCGTCGCGATTAAAATCAGTAGCGCGCAGCGTTGTGGCATATCGTCGAACGGATGTGCCGCGGCCTTCGCCCGCTGCGTTAGGCGGCAAAAATGATCCATTGCCATCACCCAACAGGGTCGTGACCGTATCAAAAATTGTCAGCCCGGCAATATCAGGTCTGCCATCACTATTAAAGTCACCAATAACAGTATCTCGATACGGCACATCTAAAAAATAGCCGACCCGAAAAGCACCATTCCGCAAGTTTGTCAGCAGAGGCAAATCAGAGGTCACGGCAGGGGCAACTACCAATTCGGGCAAGCCATCCTGATTCAGATCTCCGCAGGCCAAGGCAGGCGCTATCGGATCATTTGAGTAACGATTTTGAGGTTCCAGTTTGTGATCAATTTGACGAAACGAGGGCAGGCGGCAGGCTTCCGATTGCGCTGAAACGGGCGATGTATCGAAGAACAGATACCGCGCGATAGCAAAGGAAAACGTCAGGGACAAGACAAGCAGGGATATGCCACTCGACTGGGGGTCGGGAGAAAGACGCATGATGAGGATCCTTCCTTAGATTGGGCCAGGGCAACAGATTCTTTTTTTTGGACTCGTGAAGATTGGGGCCTCGCTCGACCGCACACGTAAACTAGCTCAGCGGAAAATTTTTCGCAAGAGAGTTAAAGGAGAATCGTAAAAAACTTTTTAAACTAACGGCTAAGGACTTCCTCTTGAGTTTGGTGAATCTCTCCTTCAGTCAATGGACGGCAATCCAGCGCCTCGCCAGATAAGAAGACTTCGACTACAGAGGACGCACTGAGACGGCCTTGAATCACGGCCTCGGCAAGCGGGTCTTCAACATATTTTTGCAAGGCACGACGCAACGGGCGCGCACCATAGCTGCGATCTGCACAGGTTTTATCCACGATCCAACGACACGCCGGAGCTGTCAGGCGAATTTCCAGTTTGCGCGGTTGTAAGGTGCGGTTCATTTGCGCAACAAGCAGGTCAACGATTTGCAGCAGGTCTTCGTCATTGAGTGGTTCAAACGTAATGACTTCATCCAGACGATTGATAAATTCAGGATTAAAGGTCTCGCGCACGGCAGCCAAAATACGGGCCTCAATCTTTTCCTGATTCCCGCTCTCGTCGCCCTGAAAACCTAAGGCTCCGCGTTTGTAAATAAAGCGCGCGCCGATGTTGGAAGTCATGATGATGATGGCATGCTTGAAATCTACGGCGTTGCCAAGCGCATCGGTCAAAATGCCGTCCTCAAACACCTGCAACAAGATATTAAAGACATCAGGATGCGCCTTTTCGATTTCGTCGAGCAGCAGCACTGAATATGGATTGCGGCGCACGCGTTCGGTCAGCTGTCCGCCTTCCTCGTGTCCGACGTAACCCGGAGGCGAGCCGATCAATTTGGCAACCGAATGCTTTTCCATGTACTCAGACATATCCAACCGAATCATGGAACGCTCGGAACCAAAGAGAAATTCAGCCAGCGAGCGAGCAACTTCGGTTTTCCCGACTCCGGTCGGGCCTAAAAATAAGAATGAGCCAACCGGACGATTTGGATTTTTCAAGCCCGCACGAGAACGACGAATGGCACGCGCCAAGGCTGAAATTGCATTGTCCTGACTGATGATACGACCGTGCAATTCGGTCTCAATCCTCAGCAATTTCGCCATCTCTTCTTCTTCCAGAGCAGCAATAGGGATCCCGGTCCAACGGGCAATCACCTCATCAATATCGTGCTTGGTGATTTCAACCATCGGCTCTCCGAAATCCAGCGATTCCAAAAAACGTGGTTCGGGAAAGTTCGTGTTCCGACGCGTGGGTGATTGATAACGCGGCTCGCGCCAATCACGATCAAAGCCCCGATCTCCACTCCGCTCAAAGCGTTCCATGCCGCGATCAAAATTGCGATCTCCGCCGCGATAACGTGGCAGCGTGGGCGGTGGTGGTGGCGGCTGCGGCTGATAGCCACGTTCGCGTTGCACGCGCAGTTTCGCCCGCGCACCCGCTTCGTCAATAATGTCAATTGCTTTGTCTGGCAAAAACCGGTCGGGTAAGTAGCGATTGGATTGATAGACGGCTGATTCGATGGCTTCTTTCGTGAAAGTCACGTTGTGAAATGCTTCGTAGCGGTCTTTAATCCCTTCCAGCACCTGAATCGCTTCAGCTTCATTGGGCGCATTTACTTTGACGGCCTGAAAGCGGCGTTCCAACGAGCGATCTTTTTCGATAGATTTGCGAAACTCAGCGGGAGTCGTAGCACCGACACATTGAATCTCGCCCCGCGACAACGCAGGTTTCAGAATGTTTGCAGCATCCAGACTGCCTTCAGCCGAACCCGCGCCGACCAAGGTATGCAATTCATCAATGAAAATGACGTACTGCGGGTTATCAATCAACTCACGCATAATCATTTTCATCCGCTCTTCAAACTGTCCCCGGTATTTGGTTCCGGCAACCACCAAACTTAAATCCAGCGCCAGAATCCGTTTGTCAGCGAGGAAAGACGGCACTTCAAAATTGACGATGCGCTGCGCCAGTCCTTCGACAATCGCGGTTTTCCCTACGCCCGGCTCGCCGATCAGGACGGGATTATTTTTCGTGCGACGGCAAAGGATTTGAATTACGCGATCAATTTCATCATCGCGCCCAACCAGCGGATCAAGCTTGCCCTCCAGGGCGGCATCGGTCAGGTCGCGGCAAAATTCGTAAAGATGCGGCGTTTCCTTGCGGACGGTGGTATCGCGCTCGCGGCCAGACTGGCGCAGCAACTCGCTGCGAATATCGGTTAGGCGAATGCCGCGTTCATACAGAATTTCAGAGGCCAAAGTGTTTTCTTCGCGCAACAAACCCAGCAGCAAATGTTCAGTGCCAATATGCCGATTGCCAAGTCGTTCAGATTCTTCAGCGGCAAAAGCCAACACGCGTTTGGCTTCGAGCGAGAGCGGCAAATCTATCGTTTGCGGATGACGCGGACGCAAAACGATGCGGCTTTCGACATCTTTGCGAATGGCTTCGACGCTGGCTTGCGCGCGGTGAAAGAAGCGGTTGGAAATAGTTTTGTCTTCGCGGATCAGGCCCAACAGAATATGCTCAGCTTCGATTTGGACAGCGCCAACCTGGCTGGCTTCATAACGGGCAAAGAAAATAACGCGGCGGGCTTTTTCTGTGTATCTCTCGAACATCAATACATCCTACGATTGAGAGTCAGGTTAATCTTCCGCTTGCCAGGTGCAGCACGCGGTCACAGGTTGCAGCGAGTTGTTCATTATGCGTAACAAGAATCGAAGTTAATTGCTCTTCTGTGTGAAGCTGACGAATTAAGGCAAACACTTCTTCGCCTGTTTGTTGATCTAAATTTCCCGTCGGCTCGTCAGCCAATAACAAAGCCGGAGCCGCCACCAATGCACGGGCCAGTGCAACGCGTTGTCGCTCGCCCCCTGACAGTTCACCAGGGCGATGAGCCAACCGCGACTCTAATCGTACGCGTCTTAAAAGACCCCGTGCCCGATTTTCTGCGTGCGACTTCATGTTTCCAGCAATCAACAGAGGCATCATAACATTTTCCAGCGCCGAAAACTCCGGGAGCAAGTGATGAAATTGAAAAACGAAGCCAATTCGTTGATTGCGCAACTGAGCCAACTCTAACTCACCATTTTTGAAGATGTCAAAATCATCTAAAAATACCGTTCCTGAAGTCGGACGATCCAATCCCCCAAGCAAATGCAGCAGCGTAGATTTGCCCGCACCAGATGCGCCGACAATTGCGATCATTTCCCCTTGTTGGACAGTCAGGTCAAGATTCTGAAAGACTGTAATTTCTGCGCCGCCGCCCCGATAAACTTTGGATAAAGCCTGGGCTTCGAGCAAATATTTTGCGGGCGTCTTTGACTGTAAAGTGGAGGTTGCCATTTCCGGCAAGATAACACACGCCACAACCTTGTGGCCATTCCGGGCACTTGTTATACTGCCCGTCCCAACGATTCGCGCATCTATTCATTTCTGCACGTTTTATTTGTTTTGTAACGCCAGTTCGCAGCGTTGCGTTTTTGTTTTTCTCACATCACAAACTATCCATCGCCTTTCCAAACTAATGGAGGTACTTGCATGAGTAAGATCACGAGAGATGGAGACGATAAGCCCGTGAACCCGGAAGCTGATCATGATTCCGGCGTATCACGGCGCAGTTTCCTGAAAGGCTCTGGCATTGCGCTATCGGTTCCGCTCGTCACGGGCGGCGTGCGCACGGTCAAGGCTGCGGGGCAGGACGTTAAGATTCACGGCCCCAACAAAGTTTCCATCACCTTAGACATCAACGGCAAAAAACAGGCAGCAACCGTCGAACCACGCGTCACATTGCTCGACACGCTGCGCAATGAACTCGACACCACCGGAGCCAAGCGCGTTTGTGATCGCGGCACCTGCGGAGCCTGCACGGTGCTGATGGATGGCAAGCCGGTTTATGCCTGTTCCGTTCTGGCCATCGAAGCACAGGGCAAGAAAATTCAAACCGTCGAAAACCTGGAACTCAACGGAAAACTCAGTCCGGTGCAACAGGCCATCGTGGACAACGACGGCCAGCAATGCGGCTTCTGCACGCCCGGTTTTACGGTCGCCTGCACTGCGTTGCTCAACAAATATCCTGATCCAACTGACGAACAAACGCGGCTCGGACTGGGCGGCAATCTCTGCCGCTGCGGCACCTACGTTGGACTGCGTGAAGCGGTCAAACAAGTCGCGGCACAACGGAAAGGAGGCAAACGATAATGGCTGATTACAAATGGCCCGAAGCTGAAAAGCGAAAATACATCGGCAAACGAATTTCCCGCGTGGATGGCCCGCTGAAAGTCTCCGGCAAAGCCAAATATGCATATGACACCAATCGTCCCGGCCTGCTGCACGGCAAAATCCTGCATGCGCCTTTTGCCAACGCCAAAATCCTGAGCATTGATACCAGCGCTGCCGAGAAAATGCCTGGCGTGCGCGTCGTCAAAATCGTGCAAGGCCCCGGCTCAGTACTTCAATGGGCAGGCGACGAAATCGCTGTCGTCGTTGCCGTGGATGAAGCAACCGCCAAAGACGCGTTGCGAGCGATCAAAATTGAATACGAACGGATGCCGCATGTCGTCAACGACGAAGACTTAGCAGCAGTCCCGACTGACAACAAACGCCCCACGGCGGAACGCACACAAGGCGAACCAGATAAAGCTTTCACTGAAGCCGATGTCACAGCCGAAGGCTACTACGGCAACGCGATCATCACGCACTGCTGTCTGGAATCGCACGGACAAACCATCGAATGGACAGATGCCAACAACGTGCTGATTCATCCGTCCACACAAGGCGTTTCTGTCATCGGCAACGATCTGGCAAAAGCATTGGAAATCCCGGCAGGCAATGTCAACTTAAAGATGGACTTCATCGGCGGCGGATTCGGCAGCAAATTCGCCATTGATCGCTGGGGCGTCGAATGCGCCAAGGTTTCCAAGATGGCAGAAGGCAAACCGGTCAAACTTCATCTGGAACGCGATGCAGAATTGACGATTGCTGGTTCACGTCCTTCGATGTATGCCAAAGTCAAAGTCGGCGCGAAGAAAGACGGCACGCTGACCGCGTGGCAATCTGAAGCCTGGGGCACGGGCGGCGTCGCCGGAATGGGCGCGCCGGCTTTGCCCTACATGCTCAACTTCCAATCAGGCGTGCCGAATTACCGCACGAAGTACACATCGGTTTCGACCAACACCGCGCCACAGCGGGCGTGGCGTGCCCCTTCACATCCGCAACTGGCGCTGATTACGATGGGCGCGCTGGAGGACTTGGCAGCGGCACTCAAAATGGACCCGATTGAGTTCCTCCGCAAAAATATCAATCTGTTTGCACCTCGCGCGGAAATTTACAGCCAGGAACTGGATAAAGCAGCCGAACTCGCCAACTGGAAAGCTAACTGGCGACCACGTGGTGAAGGCGCGCCGGGCAGCACCAAAACCGTCAAGCGCGGACTTGGCGTTTCGATGCACACGTGGGGCGGCGGCGGCAATGCCAGCAACTGCGATGTCACGATTTACCCAGACGGTTCGGTAGACATTAAGAGCGGCACGCAAGACCTCGGCGTCGGCACGATTACAGTTCTCAATATCGTCGTCGCCGAGACGATGGGCATCCCGATGGAATGGGTCAAAGTTTTCATCGGCAGCAATCGCTATCCGGCATCTAGCGCATCCGGCGGTTCCACAACGGTTGGCGGCATCAGCTCTGCCTCGCGGCGTGGTTCGGTGGATGCACTGAATCAACTGTTCGCAAAAGTTGCTCCCACACTCGGCGTCAAACCCGAAGAACTCGAAGCAGCAGACGGCAAGATTCGCGTCATTGCCAATCCGAGCAAGAGCATTGCCTGGAAAGAAGCCTGTGCGAAACTCGGCTCGCAACCAATCACCGTGCGCGGCGAACACAAGGCAGGCAATCGTGAACTTTCCAGCAGCGGCGTCGGTGGTGTGCAAATCGCTGACGTTTCAGTAGACATCGAAACCGGCATTGTGAAGATGAACAACTTCTACGCTGTGCAGGATTGCGGTCTGGTGATGGATTTGAAGACGGCTGAAAGTCAGGTCTTTGGCGCGATGATTATGGGCGTGACTTATTCGCTGTACGAAGAGCGCATTATGGACAACGCCACAGGTCGCGTGCTGAACCCGAATATGGAGTTTTACAAGCTCGCAGGCGCAATGGACATCGGCAACTTCAAAGTTCATATGATGACCGGCAAAGGCTACGACGAACGCGGCCCCGTAGGCTTGGGCGAACCGCCGACGAACAGTCCCGGCGCAGCCATTTCCAATGCGGTTGCGAACGCGATTGGCGTGCGGGTTCCGACGTTGCCACTCACACCGGACAAAGTCCTGGCGGCGCTGGCCAACAAGAAAGGAGGTTCGAGCAATGCAAAAATTTGAGTATGCCAATGCAACCACAATTCAGCAGGCGGTCGCTCTGCTTGGCAACACGTGGGGCGAGGCCGAAGTCCTTGCGGGCGGCACAGACTTACTTGCGCTGATGAAAGATTACGTTGTCGCGCCCAAACGGCTCGTCAACATCAAGGACATCAAAGAACTCAAAGGCATCACGATGACCGCCAACGGGCTGCGGCTCGGCTCGCTCGTGACCTTTGAGGAAGTCCTGGATAACGCGGCGATCAAGCGCAGCTATCCAGCAATCTGGCAAGCTGTCGCAGGTGTGACCAGCCCGCAGATTCGCAATATGGGCACGGTCGGCGGCGATCTCTGTCAACGCCCGCGCTGCTGGTACTATCGCGCTGGCTACGGGATTTTAGCCAAAGATGAAAACGGCAAAGCGTTAGTGCCCGATGGCGACAATCGCTACCACGCCATTTTGGGCAACGAAGGTGAAGCGAAATACGTGAATCCTTCCAGCCTTGCGCCAGCCTTGATTTCGCTGATGGCCAAAATCAAAGTCGCAGGCCCCAAAGGCTCACGCGAAATCGCTGCGGATCAATTCTTCGTCACGCCAAAATCGGACAACGAACGCGAATATGCGCTCGCACCGAACGAAATCGTGACTGACATTTTGATTCCATCCGCAAGCGGCGTGAAAACTGCGACCTACGAAGTACGCCAACGCGAAGTGCTCGATTGGCCACTCGCAACCGCTTCAGTAGCCTTGAAACTGGATGGCAAAACCGTCAAATCCGCCAAGATCGCGCTCGGCCACGTCGCGCCCGTGCCGGTGGATTCTGACGCGGCGGCCAAGGCGTTAGTTGGCAAAGCTGTCACCGAAGACACGGCAGAAGCCGCTGGTGCCGCCGCTGTCGCCAATGCCAGAGCTTTGAGCCGCAATGCGTACAAAATTCAACTGGCCAAAGTCGCCGTCAAACGTGCGATTTTGCAAGCCGCAGGATAGTTGGAACGAGGAAGGCTGAACGATGAATGATGAAGGAAAGAAATGTCTGATAGTTCAGCGTTCATCGTTCAGCCTTCCTCGTTCTCTTCGGAGGACTTATGTACAACAGAGCAGAATTGGTAGACGCAGATCGCTTTCACACCGAACGCGAGAATCTGTGTAATAACTTACGTTGGAAAGGAATGTTCATCTGGGCGGAGCGGGATGAAACGGTTCCACCCTCCAACACAGGCGCTTTCTGGTGCTTGCACACACAAAACTGTCTCGGCCCGGACAGCAAATTAGCCGAACCAGGCGAATGCGATTCGTCACACCGCAAATGCCACAATGCTAGTGTGAAAACGGCAGAGATGATTAAGCTCGAAACGCGTTCTACGATGGCGTAAGTAATTATGGTAAGCTGTCAGTCTTTGCTTGTCTGGCTTAAAGCCAAGTGAGGTCGGATGGCTTATTTCCTGGAGTAACAACTATGCGTAAACTTTCAATCACTCTTTGTGTACTAGCCCTGTTCGTGATTCCGGCACTTGCCAACGATCACGATCACGCTAAGGCAAAAGCCAATGTACAAATTCACGGCGAATACATTGAATCACGCAATGCTGATGTGTGGGTCGGCGCGTGTTTTGCCAATGCGGAAATTGGGACTGTCGGCGATCAGGCAATTATGTCGTGGCGCATCGCGGGCGGCAGTTGGAATGGCGTGAAACTGGATGGCTTGAGCGTGGTGGGCGTCGTCAAAGCCGCGTCCACTCTTGGCAGCACGTACGACAATCCATATCCGGCAAAAGCGATGCTGATTTTTGACAGCAAAGCCAACGAAGAACAACGCGCTGCGCTGCAATCCTTTGTGCAGGCGATGGGTGGCAAGCTGTACGAAAACATCGTGAAAACAACCAGCGCGCCGATCTCGCTGGAGATTGAATATCAGGGCGAGCATCCGATTGTCGGCAAAATGAAAGCGGGCGAGATTGCGGCGATTCGCACACGTCTGGTTTCGGACAAAGATCATATTTGCGGGCACGAAGATGTGTTCTTCCAACCGCTCGCAGCAACCTTGCACGCGATGCCTTCGGTGGCGTTGGTGGATTCGTTCAAGGGCGAAGGCTTAGGCGTTTCATGGACGCTGAGCGAAAAGCGGAGCGCGTTTATTGGCACGTTCGCCAGGTAAAAAAACCACACAAGCCACAACCTTTGGCATACAACGTCACCGTTCGCCACGCGCACTTCAAACGCGCAGTGACGGTAACTTTCTGAAGGATTGCCGTCGGTTGTGGCTTGAATTTTATCTTCAATCAACGAGGTTTGGATGATTCGATTTTTACTCATTGCAATTTCCCTGCTCGCCTTTGCCCCTGTCTTTGCTGCTGATCTGAAAGTCGAAGCAATTGGTGCGCTCACCAAAGCAAGTATTTCTGACGCGATGAAAGCTGCGGTCGAAGACAAAGGCTGGCGCGTTGTTGGCGAGGATGGAAAACCAATTGCTGAGCTTTGGCTGGCGAAAAAAGTGGAGGCGACCGGCAAAGATGTGATGGGCGCAAATTTTGGGAGTGTCCCTGAAGGCAGTTTTATGGGTGTGATTCACTTTCCGGCAAATACCTCAGACTATCGCGGTCAGGCAACGAAAGCAGGGTTTTACACAATGCGATTTGCCTTGATTCTGGAAAACGGTGCCCACCTTGGCGTATCGCCCACGCGCGATTTTATTTTGCTCTGTCCGCCCGACGAGGACAAAGACCCGAAAGCACTGCCTGTCGCAGAAACCATCAAGCTCAGCATGAAAGCCGCAGGCAGCGGACACCCGTCGCCGTGGAGTCTGCTTCCGGCTTCGACCAAAACGGGGTTGCCTAAAGTTCTCAAAACCGAAGAGGGACATGTCGTGTTAGAGGCAAAGGTGGGAGGATTGGAAATGGGAATCACGCTGATTGGCAAAACCGAAGGCTAGTTTCAATCTTACTTTTTGGTGAACCAAAGCCATTGATAAAGCACGCTTTATCAATGGCTTTTTCATTGTGCGAACGCTCGTTGCCATTGGGAGCCTAAAAGAAACTATGCTACAGTTGCGGCGTTCAGCAGTAGTTCGTTTATCCCAAGAAAAGAACCGGCAAAACATTGCGCATAGCCAAGCCATAGAATAATCGTGCCTGGTGCTATGACGATAAGTCCAGAGAATGAAACTAGATGAAAGCCCCCTCTTCCTCAGAAAACCTCCGGCTTCTTTTGCCTGATCCGCAACATTCGCGCCGTATTACGCGGGTATTGATCACAATCATTGCAGTAGCGTTCGCAAGCGCGCTGATATTGCTGGCAGTGATGGGTTACATTCCCTGGCTGACAGGTCATCTGCCGTTGTGGCGTGGGGCAACGGTTATCACCCTGGTCTTGCTCTTGCTGCTCTTAGGACTACGGTACAGATTCCGCTCAGGCGTTACATTGCGCCGGATCGCACACAGAGTCTTGAGCCAAATCGGCTTGGGAGGATTACTTGCCCTACCCATCCTGCACTTGTTTGCCGTGCTAGCCCTGGATACCGAACATTCTCCACAGGAAATTCTGGTGGCCAATTGGCCATCCCTCGCGCTGGTGGTTTTGTTGACTGGCTGCCTCAGTTTTCAAGTACGATTGAGCCATTGGATTGATCGCCGATTCTTTTGGGAAATACGACAGCGAGAACAGCTTTTTTTAGAGCTCCTAGATGCCATCAAAACGTCCAGCGACCTGCCAGAAGTGGCGCGGCGGACAATCAGAACAATTCATCAACTCTGGCATCCAACCCACATTCGCCTGCTTTTTGCCGATGCCTCTCTGACCGATTATCACTTTGCCGTGGACACGCTTACGCCGCCTGCCCATCTGCCAGAAAACTTCCCGCTTCAAGCCTTGTTTGAACCAGACTTATCGCCTCACTGCGCGCCCTTTTTGCCAAACCTACATTTGAGCGATGCCGAACAGGCTTGGATTGAGACATTGCAGTCGCAGATATTAGTGCCTCTGGCCGGGTCAAATCATCGCGTGGTGGGATTGCTCGTCATCGGAACAAAAAAATCCGGGCAGCCTTATCAGCGGGACGAACTCCAGTTATTATTGGCCATCGCGCGACAGATCGCTTTTGTCAGCGAGCGCGCTCCGCTGAAAGTTACAACCGAGCAGGAGGCGCAACAAAGGCTACAAAAGCTGGCACGGCTGGAAGCAGCACAACGTACGGCTCCTAATCTATCTATCATTGAGGAAACTGATGCCCAAGACCAATTTTTGGTGCAAGAGCACCTGAACCACCTGCCGCAACGCCAGGAGTTTCCTGCGCGAGTTGGATAAATCCGAAAACATCGAAATCATTGAGCGCGACTACGCTCGCCAGCCGCTGACAGCAGAAGAAGTCGAGTCTATTTTTGGCAAAGATGAGATTGCGCCTTTCCTCAACGCTCGCCATGCCATTTACAAAGAGCGCAAATGGGCAGAACAACTGCCCGATGTACAGGAATTAATTCCGCTCATTATCGCTGAGCCAAATCTGCTGCGCCGTCCGATTTTGCGCAAAGGTACGCAGGTCGTCATCGGCTTCGATCAGGAAAAATATCGGCAGTTGCTAATTGGCGATTGATCGGCAACAATTGCTGTTTATGACGTTCCTGTTGGTTGTGGCATTGATACTGTACCTGACAAGTATCACCTTTGCCTTCATCACATTCGCAAATGAGAAGTTCAGAGAGCGAGCCGCCGTCTGGGTGCGCTTGTCTGTTTTCGTGGGCTTCGTACTCCATACCAATTCCTTAATCGTTAGCTGGATCAGGCTGGGGCATTTCCCCATCATCAACCTGAAGGAAGTATGTTCCTTTATTGCCTGGGCACTGGTGGGATATTACCTGCTGGTGATCCGACGCTATAAAGCTCGTGCCCTGCCGATCTTTGTGCTTTCCGCAACGTCTATCTTGCTTATCTTCTCACTTCACTTGCGAACGCCTGAAGGCCCGATTCCCAGTTCGCTCAGCAGCGCGATGGCAGATGACACGCTCACGCATTTTATTCTGCCCGTTCACGTCGCGTTGTTGCTATTTGCCTACGCAGCTTTTGTGGTGACGGTAGGGTGCGGAGCGATGTATTTAATTCAGGAGCGTGCCCTAAAAGCTAAACAGTTTGGGGCAGCCTTTCGCTGGCTGCCTGCGCTAAATACTTGTGACGAGATTGCGCAGCGTTCGATGACCGTGGGCTTTGTGACGCTCACGCTTGGAGTAATTGCCGGAATGGTCTGGGGCAAAGAGCACGATGGGCGTTTCTGGCATAACGATCCGAAGGAAGTGCTGACGCTGGTGACGTGGCTGGTGTACCTGGCAATGGTGCATTATCGGTTAACCGCTGGCTGGCGCGGACGTCGCGTTGCCTGGTTGGCAATTGGCGGCTTTGTTGCCGTCCTGATTACGTTTATTGGTGCCCGCGCAATGGGCGGGTATCACATCTTTGGCTAGTCATTTGTTATTTGCCCTTTGTCCCTGATCTTGGAAAACCAAGCCGACAACAAATGGCAAATGACAAACGACAAATGACTATGAGCATCGTCCTCATTGGCTTAAATCATCACACTGCACCGGTTGAAGTCCGTGAGCGGCTGGCTTTTCCTGAGGGAGAAGTGTTGTCGGCGTTACACGCGATGACAGCCCGCGAAGCCATTCAGGAAGCATTGATCATCTCTACCTGCAATCGTGTTGAAGTCATCGCTGAAGCCGCAGATGCCAATGAGCTGCGCAATTTCCTGTATGACCTGAAAGACCTGCCGCACAACAGCCTGAACAAACATTTGTTCCAATACACTGACACGGATGCCGTCAAACATGCGTTTCGTGTCGCAGCCAGCCTGGATTCCATGATCGTCGGCGAGCCGCAGATTCTGGGTCAGGTCAAAGACGCATTCCAGCGTGCGCAACAGGCCGGAACTGTGGGCCACACGCTGACACGCCTGATGAATCGTGCGTTCGCCGTCGCCAAAAAAGTTCGCAATGAAACTGGGATTGGAGCCAATGCTGTTTCCATCAGCTATGTTGCAGTTGAGTTGGCGCGGAAGGTGTTTGATACGCTGGATGGCACGACGGTTATGCTGTTGGGCGCAGGTGAAATGGCTGAACTTGCAGCCAAACATTTCATCACGAACGGAGCGCGACGATTATTGATCGCAAACCGAACTCTGGAAAACGCCCAATCTTTGGCAACCGAAATGAACGGCGAAGCTATGTCGCTGGATGATCTGGAGCGGCGTTTGCCTGAGGTAGACATCGTACTTTGCTCCACAGGCGCGCCGCATTACCTGATTACGTCACAACAAATCAATCAGGCCCTGGCTGCGCGTCGCTATCGCCCCATGTTTCTCATTGATATTTCAGTTCCGCGCAATATTGATCCTGCCATCAGCGACATAGACAACGCATTCGTCTTCGATATTGACGACCTCGAAGCCGTCGCCGAAGCCAACCGACAGGAACGCCAACGCGAAGCCCAGCGCGCCGAAGAAATTGTCCAGACTGAAGCGCAACGCTTTGCAGCATCGCTCGGCGAGGGCAATCTGAATCAGGTCATTGGCGTCTTTCGCCGCGAAATCCACCAACTCGCGTTAGATGAATTGGAACGCAGCCGGAAACGACTTGGCGAGCTTTCGCCTGAGCAGGAAGAGGCGATCAAAATTATGCTCAACAGCCTTGTCAATAAATTCACCCATCCGATTATTCGGCAATTGCGTGAATCTGAAGATGGTCATTCGACTTATCTGGAAGCGTTTCGTGAGTATTATCACCAGAACAAAGAATAACTATGCCGATCCGCGACATCTTGATTCTTGGCAATCCGCAACTTTGGCAATCCTCTGAAGCAGTTGTTGATGTTCAATCCCACAACACGCAAGAACTGATTCGCGATCTAAGCGAAACGCTCGCCAGCTTTCGTGCCAACAATGGCTTTGGTCGCGCCATCGCCGCACCACAAATTGGCGCACAACAACGCGTCATCTACACAAACGTGCGAGGCGGAATCGCGCTGATCAATCCGATAATTTCCGAAGCCAGCGAGGAAATGTTCGAGCTTTGGGATGATTGTTTTTCGCTGCCGAATCTGATGGTGCGCGTCAAACGCCACGTAGCTATCACCGTTGATTACACCGATGAACACGGCGCACCGCAACAGCTAAAACTGCAAAATGACTTATCCGAATTATTGCAGCATGAAATAGATCATCTGGATGGAATTCTGGCCACAGATCGCGCCATTGATAAACGAAGCTTTGCGATGCGAAGCGAAATTGGAGGGGTAGATGCTAGATGCCGGGAAGTAATCAAGGAGTCTCTAGCATCCAGCATCTAACATCCAGCATCTTCAGTATCCTTTCTCAGCCTGATCACCACATATTTTGACACTGGCGTATTACTCTTCTCGGCTACGCTATCAATCGGTACCAGTACATTGGCTTCGGGAAAATAAGTCGCACAACAACGGCGCGGAATGTCATAAGCCACGATGATGAACTTGTGAGCAATACGTTGTTCGCCATTGTATTCGCCAAGCAAATTCACAACATCACCTGCCTTGAAACCAAGTTCAGCCATATCCAGTGGATTCATCAGCACAACACGGCGCTCATTAAAAATGCCGCGATAGCGATCATTTAAGCCGTAAATTGTTGTATTGAATTGGTCGTGACTGCGAATCGTCATCATCACCAGTTCGCCATCGCTTAATTCGTGTGGCGGGATTGGATGGACAGTGAAATGTGCTTTACCGATTGAGGTCGGAAATCGGCCTTCGCGCGGCCCATTTGGCAAATAGAACCCGCCCGGCTGACGCACACGCGCATTGTAATTTTCAAAGCCGGGAATCGTGCGCTCAATCGCCGCGCGGATGTTGTCGTAGTTTGCGATGAGAGTTGACCACTGTACCAGCTCGCTACTGCTCGACGTACCGTACCGGAGTGTCGCTTCCGCCAACCGCGCCACAATCATCGGCTCGCTCAGCAAATGCTCTGACGCTGGCGGGTTCACGCCTTGTGAACTTTGCACGACGCCCATCGAATTTTCGGTGCTGACGAATTGCGGGCCGCTCGCCTGCACATCAATTTCCGTGCGTCCCAGACACGGCAAAATTAACGCCTGCTCGCCCGTAATCAAATGCGAGCGATTCAGCTTTGTTGCCACGTGAGCAGTTAGCTTGCAACGCCGGAGCGCGGCGGCTGTAAATTCCGTATCCGGCGTCGCCGAAAGAAAATTTCCCCCCATCGCAAAGAAAACCTTCGCGCGACCTTCGTGCATTGCCTTAATTGCAGCGACCGTGTCAAAGCCGTGTTCGCGCGGTGGCGCAAAGTGAAATTCGCGGTTGAGCGCATCCAGAAATGCAGGCTTCGGCTTTTCCCAAATGCCCACGGTGCGGTCGCCTTGCACATTGCTGTGACCACGTACCGGACAGAGTCCCGCACCCGGCTTAGCGATATTGCCTTGCAGCAAAGCAAGGTTCACCAACTCCTGAATCGTGGCAACAGCGTTTTTATGCTGCGTTAAGCCCATCGCCCAACAAGTAATTGTCGCCGTGGATTTGCACAGAATATCCACAGCCTGTTGAATACTACTTTGGTCTACACCACTATTAGTTGTGATTTCGTCCCAACTGACAGAACACAACGCTTCGATAAATTCACCAAAGCCCTCGGTGTTGGCATTGATGAATTCGTTAGCAATCGCGTCCCGTTCCACCAGACCTTTCATGATGCCTTTCAGCAACGCGACATCACCATTGATTCGCACTTGCAAAAACAAATCTGTCAATGCAGTTCCCTGCCCCACAATGCCAGACAATTCCTGCGGATGCTTGAAACGCATCAGTCCCGCTTCGGGCAATGGATTAATCGTGATGATTTTCGCCCCGTTGCGTTTCGCTTTTTGCAGCGCAATCAGCATGCGCGGATGATTCGTCCCCGGATTTTGCCCGATGACAATAATCGCTTGCGCCTTCTCGAAATCTTCAAGCGTGACTGTGCCCTTGCCAATCCCGATGGTTTCGCTCAGCGCTGTGCCGCTGGATTCGTGACACATATTTGAGCAGTCGGGCAAATTGTTTGTACCAAACATGCGGACAAACAACTGATACAAAAACGCCGCTTCGTTGCTGGTGCGACCAGACGTGTAAAAGACCGCTTCGTTCGGCGAATCCAAGGCATTGAGTCCCTGCGCGACCAAGGCAACCGCCTCATCCCACGCAATCGGTTCGTAATGCGTCGCCCCTTTGCGCCGCACCATCGGATGAGTCAAACGTCCCTGTTTATTGAGCCAGAAATCTGAATGCGCCGCGAGGTCGGCAATGCTATGTTCCGCGAAAAACTCAGGCGAAATCTTTTTCGTCATCGCTTCATCCGCAACCGCCTTCGCCCCGTTTTCACAATATTCCGCCAAATGCGAACGCTCGCCATCCGGGTCTGGCCAGGCGCAACTCATGCAATCGAAGCCGCCTTTTTGATTCATCCTGTTCAGCGTCACAAGGCTGCGCGCAACGCCCATCTCGCCAAGCGCGTGCTGCATGGCAGAAAGCACTGAGGGAATCCCACCCGCAGCCTGACTGGGCGTTTTCGTTTTTAGGTTGGTGAATTCTTCGGGCGGTTGCGCACCAGTTTGATTTGGCAAATCGTCTTTCATCACTTGAGTCTTAGCATGTCGTTTGCCCACTCAACGGATGCGCAAAGGTGTCGACATCTTCTTCGCCGCGTGGGCTGAGGCAGGCAAAATCTTTTTCGATGATTAATTGCAGGCTGACATTTTCAGCGATTTTTTGTTCTGTGCTGAGGCCGACTAGTTCAGTCGAAGCCCAGTCCTGCGCCATCGTGCGAGGGACGCGAATGGTGAGCGTGTTATTGGAATAATCAGCCTCAAGATTCGAGGAATCTACCGCTTCCAGGACATAGCAAAATTGGGCTTGTGGGCCAAAGAGGGTAAGTTCCTGTACGCGTCCGCCTGCGCCGACGGTTGAGACTTCGCTTTGGGTCAGGCGTAAGCGAATCGTATTGCCTTTGATTCTCAGTTTCATAGCGTTCTAGTTTGCACCACGGTCATTCGATCTGTGCCGCAGTAAATATTAAACCTACCATCACGGACAAAGCCAATTAAAGTCAGGCCAAATTCATTGGCCAATTCAACCGCCAGGCTGGAAGGGGCTCCGACAGCCGCTAAAAGCGGGATGCCAGCCATCAGCGCTTTTTGCACCAGCTCAAAGCTGGCGCGGCCACTCACCAACAATAAATTTCTGTGCAAAGGAAGATTGCCCGATTGCAACTGTGCGCCGATGAGCTTGTCCACCGCGTTGTGACGTCCTACGTCTTCGCGTAAAGCAACCAGCTTTCCGGTCAGATCGAATAAGGCGGCAGCATGTAACCCACCCGTGCTGTCAAAAATGGACTGGGCAGTGCGCAACTTGGCGGGCAAGTCGTGAATGATCGCGGACTCTACCTGCCAATCCGCCTGAGGCAAAGAGGGACAGGCGTTGGCTTGCAAGGCTTCGATAGAAGTTTTGCCGCACACCCCACAGCTTGACGACGTGTAAAAATGCCGTTGCAGGCGTGCGAAATCTATTGAGACACCTGCGGCCAATTCGACTTTCACAACGTTCCCCTGCCCGCCACAATGCTGAATGCCAGCGATTTGTTCAGCCTCTCGCACAATGCCTTCAGTAAATAAAAACCCGGCAGCGAGGTCGAAATCGTTGCCGGGTGTGCGCATTGTGATGGAAATACTTTGTTGTTTGGGTTGTCCGTCAGCCTCAAAGCCGAGTCGGATTTCCAGCGGTTCTTCGACAGCCAGTGCATCCTGTGCAAGCGAACTTGAATGTGCGCCGTTGATTTTGTGAACCGCTACTTCCGTGATGCTGGACGACATTATTGCACTCGAAGTTTGACCTTGTTGGCGAGCTTGCCATCCACAGTCAACACCAAATCTACGACGCCCGACAAACCGGAAGGAACTTGCACATTGAGTTGATCAAGGCCAATAAATTCAGGCTGTTTGCCAGCATAAAGCACCGGAACATCTTTGCCGCCAAGGCTGACCTGCACTGTATCAAAAGCCGCATTACGGAACCCTGTGCCAAACAGTTGCAGGTAATGGCCGATAGCCACCGGATTTGTCGTGCCATCAGGATTACCGATGCGATAGTAGTTTTTACCATCCGGCGTGGCGTCTCCGGCAGGCGCTTCGGTGCCCTGCTGATTCGCGGTGAAGATCGCAGGCGCAGCCGAACTGATTGGCAATTCACAGCGGGTGATTGCGCCATCCGCGGCTGTGACCTCTACAACCGCAGTGCCGGGCTGCGTTTGCGATGGAATCAGAAAATTGATCTGTTCCTTCGACACAAAAAACAATTGCGCAGGCACGCCATTCACGCGCAACGACGAACCAGCCAAGGTGGTCGGCAAGGGTAATTTTTGCGCGCCTTCTGTCCCTGTCGCCATGTTTACACCAAAGATCGAAGCGATGCCTTCCGGTGTGAGCGGGGCATCAGGGCTGTAGCTGGCAGCATTGACGGCTTTGGCCGAAGACGCGGTGCCAGGACGGGTAAAAGCCATTGCGGACGTGCGTGCGCCATCAGGATTGATGATCGCAACATTAACGGCCTGGCCCGGCGCGGCATACACTTTCCACATTTCACTTGAGGCCAATTCGCTGGCGTTTTTTTCACTGGTATCCCGCAAACGCCGCCCATTGATTTCAATGTCGCTGCCGGGCAATAAATTCGCACCGCGCGTTACTAAGTTGCCGCCTTGATCCACAGTGACGTCATCCAGTCGAGGTGTAGAGACAGTCAGGTTTTCAGAATCCAGCGTAAAGCCGATAAAGGCCAGCGCCATTTCATCAGTCGTCGCTTCGCCCCAACGCACAACTTTGGGTGGACTGTTCGGATTGTTTGGATTGGCAGCGGAATTATCGAAGTACGTTGTCAGACTGAGTTTGCCGCCAACTGGAAGCGTAACAGGGTCTTGATAGGTATACGTCCCCTGCCAGCGAAAATCCCACTTATCAATATTCACTAAACAATCTGGCGTGGTTTTGCCCGGCACAGTCATTTCGACGCCGATTGATTTGCCAAGCAAATGCATGTGCGGCGTGATGTTGATGATCTTTGCGCCCAGCGGGGTTGTGAATGAAGCTGTCACTTTGTAGTTATTATTCCCGGCTGGAATTGCAAACGAAGTATTGACCAAAGGCAAATATTGGAGCGTTTTTGTCACGGGCGCTTTGGCGAAATAAATCCCAATTTCTGTGCGGTCAGATTCTTCTTTCGGGCTACCAGTGCCACAGGTCGCGGTTTGACAGGGATGATAATGCACCTGAAAAACAACACGAGCATTTTTATCCAACTTCATCGCGATGCCATCAGGATTGAAAAACGGACGTGCGCCCGGTGCCCACCCACCAAGCATTCCATAATTGCTGAAGCCGGGGCCACCAAACGAGGTATAGCCGGGTCCAGGGTCGTTGTCATCCAGCGCCTTTGAAGCGCCTGTCGGATCAGTGTAAGCAATCACGTGATGCACAAGTTTTCTGTTTCCAGCCCGCACATCAATCGCCTGAATATAACGGTCGCCGCGCAAACTGGTCGGCACGGTGAAACACCGATACATATCCTGATCTTTTGGTGGCGTGTATTCTTCATCCGGTCGGATAATCAGGTCTGGCTCGCCAAGCGACCAGCCATCAGGAAAGACCAGTGACGTCGGCAAATCACTCGGGTCGCCTTCAGGTGCTCCACTATCCACCCACTGTGTGAGTGTTGCCAGTTCGGCATCCGTCAACTGACGAACATCGCGGAAGTTGCCACAGCTGGCTAATGGCTTCCAGGGCGGCATCCGTTTGGAAACAACGGCATCTTTGATCGCCACGGCGAATTGTTTGGTGTCTTTATAAGTCATCAGCGAAAACGGTGCGATGTCGCCGGGATGATGACAGGATTGACATTTGCCTTGCAGAATGCGCACAACCTCTTTGCTAAAAGTCGGCGTAGCCGCCTCTTGTTTGAATGGGATCATCGCCAAGGCAAGTGCCAACAAAATACTGACCAGCACCAGAAGTCGTTTCGTCAGTTGCGTCATCCGTAGCCTCCAGCCCATGAAAGTCTTCGTCAATCGTGTTTCAGAATTTGATTGCTTGAAATGCCCGCACATTTTAGGAGCTAAGCGCTAAAGCTACAAGGGCAAAAAAATACCTCACGTATCGGTTGCCCTTTACGTGAGGCGTTAGAAAACCCAGGTTATTTCGGATTAGAGAAAAATCAAACTCGAATGTGGCGCAGGATTACCGTTATCCTGCGCCACGTAGAAACTAGAAACTAAATCTCATGCCCATCTCAAATTGGCGTCCTGCTGCGGCGCTGTTCGGGATGCCGAAGTAAGGCGAAGTCAACGTTCCGCTGTATTGGCCAAAGTTGACATGATTGAACAGGTTTGAGATTTGCGCAGAAAGTTGCAGCGTGTACCGCGCGCCTTCTGCACCACCACCCATGCCCATCATTCCCCCCATACCACCACCAAAACCGCCAGGGCCGCCGCCACGCATTCCGCCGCCACCACCACGGCCACCGCCGCCGCCCATACCACCCATACTACCAGGGCCACCTGCGTTGGCACTTGCACTGTCACGCTTGCCAAAGCCGAATGCCTTACTGATGTTGAGATTCACATTAACCGAACCTGGGCCAATCGCTTTGACACCGTTTGGATAAGTTTGGCGCAGGTAATCGGCAAGGCTCTGCCCCCCCGTGCAAGTGTTTGTCGCTGTATTCAGAACTCCGCTGCGGCAACCGACCACTTGCGAATAAAGGCTCGCTGGCAAATTGCTGTTGCGGCTGATGCCTGCCGGGCGATCACTGAAATCGTTGTCGCGGTTCAGGTCTTGGCCAAGCGTGATGTTGTACGGGTTGCCCGTGCGCAGCATCAGCATCGGCGACAGATTGATGCCCTTGGGCAACGACAGACGTCCCATGATGGAACCGCTGTGGCCACCAAAGAAGCGCCCCCATTCGCCCGCAAGGTTGTAATTGTCAGCCGGCGTGCTGGCATTGTTGCGTGCATCGGTGTAGGCGTAATTGCCAAAGAAGGAGAACCGACGGCTCATCCGACGATCCAAGCGGACTTGGAACGATTTGAATTCCGAATTCGCAGAGGTTTCGATTTGATAGACCTCGCTTCTGGTCGGATCAGGCCGCGTCAATTCAATATTGCCACTCGGTATGGTTGACAAGAGATCAAGCCGACGGGCATTGATATTGCGCGTGCGGAACAGATGCGTGCCGCGGAAGTAGATAAAGTTCACCGAAGCATTCAAGCCCAGCGGCAATTGCCGTTCGACGCTGGCATTGAAGTTGTATTGCGTCGGAGCCACGAGATTCGGGGCAAAGATGCGCACGGTGGAGTTTGGTTGTAACGTCGCATTGCCGGGCAACGGATCGCCGGGTTTGTAGTTCGGATTGAAAGTCGGGTTTTCGATCACGAAGTTCTGCTGCGTCGTGCCGTTGAAGCGCAGGATTTGCGAGTACATGCCTGTACTCAAGCTTTGATAGAAGACACCCGAGCCAAAGCGGAAGGTCGTCTTGCGGTCTTTGAAGGGCGACCACGCAATGCCGAGGCGCGGCGCGAAGTTGTTCTTATCGCCCAGATTGTTTTGGAATTCGCTGCGCAAGCCGAGCGACAGCGTGAACGTTGGGCTGAAACGAAAATCATCATTGATAAATAAACCGTATTCCGTCTGGCTGTATTTCAATTTCGGATTGCCCGTGCTGACTGTAAATTGATAGCGCCCGCGCGCTGTACTGTTCAAGGTTGAGCTACAGGTAACTCCCGCGATGCGGCAATATTCGCCCAAGCTGGGGAATGTGTAGGTTCCGTTGAAATTGCTCAGGCTATAGCTGTATTCATTAGTATATCTGACCTGCACGCCGCCTTTCAGCGTGTGCTTCTTCAACGTATAGGTCAGGTAATTCTGCAATTCATAATCGAAGCCGTGCGAATTGTTCAGCCCGTTCGGCGAACCGCCGCCGTTGAAGGCATCCAGCACGTTGATTGCCACGCCCGTCGAAACTGGCGAGGATTTGCGATTGTCATAGCCCATTTGCAAACGGGCTTCGTTGATCAGCCGCGACGAAATGATCGTCGTGTTCATGAGTTGCAGGTTATGGCTGACGCTGTTGGAATTTGTACCGCGCTCAGGCAGGGTGAAATTCACCGTCCCGCTGGCACCACCGCCGCCAAAGCCGCCACCGCCCCCACGACCTCCTCCTCCACCGCCGCCGCCAGGGCCAAAGCCACCACCAAAGCCGCCGCCAAAGCTCACCGCGAATTCTTGATTATCCGAATTGCGTTGTGAGCGGTTATAGCTCAAACCTAAGGTGTTTTTCTGATTGATAAGGTAGTCAGCGCGAATATTGAACGAGGTGTTATCGTTTGGCGCGAGGACGTTCGCGACGAAATTGCCCGTCGGAATAATCGCGTTCGTCGTGCTGCCGCCATTCAAATCCCGGCGATCAAAATTGAAGAAAAATGACATCCGCTTCTTGATGATTGGCCCGCTTAAGTTGAAGCGAAATGTTTCCTGGCGCACATCAGGCTTCACGATTGCAAACGCGTTGCGCGCATCCAGCGCCGAGTTGCGGAAGTCTGCGCCGACTGAGCCACGCCAGTTGTCATTGCCGGGCTTGGTCGTGATTTCGATGCGTCCGAAACCGGGGTTCGAGAATTCGGCAGAATAAGGATTTTGATTGATCGTAATTTTCAGGATTGCTTCTTTGGGTGGAAGCCGACCACCACGAAAACCGTTAACCATGACCTCTGCTCCGCTCTGTCCCGAAGCGCTGGCACCAGGCCCTGCCAATGCCTGCAAGACCTCAAGCATATCGTCTTCGTTGTTGGGCAGGTCTTTGATGAAATCTTCCCCCAAGACTGTAGCGGTCAAATTCTGATCTGGTTCAACCGAAACACCCGCCGCGTCGGCAACAATGTCTGTCGCTTCTTCGACCGATGCAGGCAAAAGTGTCACCTTCATTGCTTCCTCGCGCGGCATTTTCAAGTCGCTGACGACGAAGGGTTGGAATCCTTTGATTTGTACAAAGAAGTTGTAGACGCCCGCGTTCACGCCGGGAATCGAAAATGTGCCATCAGCAGCAGTTGTGACAACGCGCGTTTTGCCACCGGGCAACACAATCGTAACTTTCGCGCCGGGAACAACCGCGTCTAACTCATCTACGACTGTGCCGTGGAGTGTTGTGCCGCCGCCCTGAGGCTGGGCAGTAAGTTGTAAACTAAAAGCCAATAATGCGAAGCTTAACAATAACCAGGTGTTTCTCATAATCCGATTTAATTTCATGGTGAAACCTTCTTCTCTACTCTATTGCAATTTTGATTTATCAGTTTGGTTGACGTTGGGGTTCCTTCCATTACCGCAACCGAGTACGTCTCTATAGACGACCTACAATTACTAGAGTTTCATAAAAGTTGCCTGTCAGTTGTAAAGAGTTTGTAAACTTGTAAGATGGTTGTAAAGAATTGGTATATTTGGAGAAAATTCTGCAACAATTGCCGTTTCACACGGCCAATTTGACGAAAAAACAGGAGAAAAATGCATGTCTGAAATGTTACCTGCACGTGCCCAAGCCTGGGAACTTTTATGCGAATGGACGCAGAGCGAAAGCCTCCGAAAACATGCCCGCGCGGTCGAACATGTCATGCAAAATTATGCGCGCAAATATGGCGAAGACGAAACCAAATGGAGGCTGGTTGGATTACTCCATGACTTTGATTACGAACGCTATCCCGACCAGCGCCACCCGCAACTCGGCTCTGAAGTCTTACGCGAAAAAGGCTACCCCGAAGACATCATCCGCGCGATTCTTTCACACGCCGATTACACGGGAGTCAAGCGCGAATCCTTGCTGGAACATGCACTGTTTGCGACAGATGAGTTGTGTGGTTTCCTGACAGCCTGCGCCCTTGTCCGCCCCGACAAAAGTTTTGACAACCTCGAAGTCTCTTCTGTCAAAAAGAAAATCAAAGACAAAGCCTTTGCCCGTACGGTCAATCGCAACGATCTATGGCAAGGTGCGGAAGAATTAGGGATCAGCTTCAATGAACATTGCGCGTTTGTGATTGCAGCCCTGTGCGAGATTCAGGAAGAGATTGGACTCAATAAAACCTAAATGTGAGATTGGAAATGCAAGATTTAAGAAAAGGAATTGGGGCGAGTAGTCGGTCTCGAACCGACGGCCTCCAGAGCCACAATCTGGCGCTCTAACCAACTGAGCTATACCCGCCACATAGGAAAGATCATCAACGGCAGGCATCTTACGCATCTCTGTCGCGTTGGTCAAGTCGCCAACTTCCACCTGACAAAGCCTCGTCATTTGAATCTTACCTTGTTCCCCCTCTACAATCATCGAACTATGTGGAGAGACAAACTGCATTATCTGGGTCGCTTGTTATCTTTGGTGCTGCTGATGGCAGTGATTGGCATATTGATCATTGCGTTCATTCGCAACCGCAACAAACGACAGGAACCACCGCCCCTTGAACGCGGCCCGGCCCGTTTGGATGATCAAATCTTAGCGATTACCGAAGGCTACCAGTATGTCAGCAGTATTAATGGCAAACCAAGATTCAAAGTAATCGCGGCCAAAGACATCAGCTATGTCAGTGGGCGGCACGAACTCGAAAAGCTGGAACTGACCGGCTATGACAACGAGGGCAAGGAAAATGGGCGTATCAAAGCCGACAAAGGAGACTATCAACAAGATAAGGAACTTGTTCTTTTCAATGGAAACGTCATTGCGACCAATACTGACGGGCTTGAAGTCACAACGCAGGCATTGAAGTACGACACGAAAAATGACATAGCCAATAGCGAAGTGGCGGTGAACTTCAAGCGCGATAATCTCAACGGTTCCAGCAATGGGGCAACGCTCCACGTCAAAGAGAAAAAACTAGCACTGGTCAAAGATGCACATGTCATCATCACCTCGAAAACGCCGAACAGCCCGCCGCTTGATCTGAAAGGGGATAAGGCCGAGTACCTGCAATTAGACGGACTGGTCAAATTCACAGGCAATGCACAAGTCACGCAAGGGGAGCAATTCGGTAAGGCAGATGCGATTGCCGGATTTTATCGCAAGAATTCAGACAAACTCGAACGCGTCGAAGCACGTGGAAACGGTTACTTGAAATCGCAGGAAAAAGGCAAAAATCAGGAAATCGTCGCCCGTGATCTGGATTTTTTCTTTGATGACAACCAGCGGTTGCTCAAGGCAATTGCAACGGGCAAAGCTGTAGCGCGTTCCCTCGAAAAAGACGCGCCGCGCGAACTTGCTGCCGAACGAATTGAAGCGAATTACAAGCCACAAGATAAGGTCAGTGAAATCACCTCGCTGGTAACAAATGGTCGTACGACCATGAAAATCACGCCGGTTGAGAAAAACGAAAAAAATGCGGAGCGTGTGCTTGAAGCGGATGCAGCGAATGTCACGTATCATCCTGGCGGTAAATACCTGGCAAAAGCTGAAGTCAATGGCAATGCGGTATTGACGGTCACTCCATTGGTGGCGACCCCCAAATCTGAAACCAAAATCTTGCGTGCGCCGAAATTTGTTGCGGACTTTTATGAAGCTGGCAATGACATAAAAACATTTCTGGCTGAAACCAACGCAACTGCTGAATTCATTCCGATGCAACCAGACAAGAAACGCGCTAAGCGAACGCTCACGGGCAGCAAGATGACGGCGACATTTGAACCAACCGGGCAGGAGGTTGTCGAAATAGTTGTGGACGGCAATGCCAAGATGGACGAGGGTGAACGTCATGCAACAGCAGCCAAATCCAGCTATCTGGCTTCGACGCGCACAATCCTGATGCGTGGCAAACCACAACTCTGGGATAACGTCGCACGCACTGATGCCCAGGAAGTAGACGCCAATATTGAGAGCGGGGAAAGCTTCGCGCGCGGGCGTGTGCGGACGACCTATTACAGCAAGGAAACCACCAACGGTGCAGCACCTTTCAAGAAAAATAATGCGCCGGTCTTTGTATCCTCAGATCGCGCAACCTTCCGGCATCGAGAATCCGCAGCCAAATACGAAGGCAATGCGCGAGCGTGGCAGGATGACAACTTTATTCGCGGCGACGTATTAGAACTCGACAATGGCGAACGGACGCTGGTTGCCACAGGAAACGCGCAATCCGCCATTTACAGTTTTGAGCGCGAGGTTGAGCCAGGCAAAAAGGAAATTGTTCCGGTCTTTGGGGCGGCGGAGCAGATTCATTACTTCGACAGTAATCGGTTGGTGCGCTACACGAACAAAGTAAAAATTCGGCAAGGCACAGATCAAATTGATTCGGTAAAAGCAGAGGTAACATTGGATCAGGACTACAAAATGACGCACTTTGTCGCCCAGCAGGAAGTAGTGCTGACACAGCCCCAACGAACGGGCAAAGGCAACCAGTTGGAATACACCGCAGCGTCAGATGAGGCAGTATTGACGGGCAATTTAGCCACTATTGAAGACCGTGAACACGACGCCATGTCAAAAGGTGCCAGATTGACTTTGCACCTACGCGATGCTAAGATCACGGCCAATGATGAGGGCGGCACGAAGCGCGTGAAAACGGTTCACCGCATAAAAAAGCGAAGTTGAGGCGGGCAGTAGTGACCGATGCAAAAGAGCAGTTGAGCGAAGAGAAATTCGCGGCGGAAATGAAAATTGAAAACCCCATTCCCTCCCTGACTCAAGCAGCATTAAACCAGCCCACCAGCGACAAAAAAGTAGGCGAATTACGTGCTGAAAACCTCAAAAAATCCTATCGTGGCCGCTGCGTAGTCAATAATGTTTCGATTTTCGTGACACCGAGTGAGATCGTAGGCCTGCTTGGGCCTAACGGTGCCGGGAAAACTACGACATTTTATATGGTGCTGGGCTTGGAACGCCCCGATGCGGGGCGCATCCTGCTGGGGGATCGAGATATTACGCGCCTGCCGATTCACAAGCGCGCGCGCAGTGGGATTAGCTATTTACCGCAAGAGGCATCGGTCTTTCGCAAGTTAACGGTGGAGGAAAACATCCTCGCTATTTTGGAAACGATCAAGCTCTCACGCAAAGAACGTTTGGATCGGATGGAGCAGCTCATTGAAGATTTTCATCTTGGTCATGTCCGACGCAACAAAGGGTATGCTTTGTCAGGCGGCGAGCGACGACGCACGGAAATTGCGCGATGCTTGACCCTGGAGCCAAAATTTATTTTGCTTGATGAACCCTTTGCTGGTATTGATCCAAAGGCGATTGATGATATTCAGCAAATCATTGCGGGCTTGCGTGAGCGTGGCATTGGTGTTTTGATAACAGATCACAATGTACGTGAAGCGCTGGCAATTACTGACCGCGCGTATATCATCAACGAAGGGCAGATTTTCCGTACCGGAACGCCTTACGAATTGACGACCGACCCAGAAGTGAGAAAAGTATATCTGGGCGAAAAATTTAGAATGTAGCTTTGTTATGTCGTTTAAGCAGGGACTCTCACAATCACTTCGTCAAAACCTGGGGCTGGTGTTAACCCCACAGCTTCGACAGCGCATTGAAATGCTGCAAATGACGAAGTTGGAGTTGAACGATCTCGTTAACCAACAACTCCAGGAAAACCCCGTTCTTGAAGAACTCTCGCCAGAAGAAATTTCTGTTGCGCCAAGCCTCGGCGGGACAGATTTTGCCGAAGACTCTCCTGCCAGCGCCCTCAATGGCCTGAACGATTACGAAGCAAACACCCTTTCCTATCAAAACGGTGCAACGGACGCTGGTGATTTTTCCGCGAGCGATACCCGTGATTTTGCGGGGGAATCCAATTTTGACAACTATACAAGTGAGCGCCCTGCAACCACAGAAACTTCCACCAGCGTCAATGAAACAGGCGAATCAGAAGTCGGCGAGCGCGACTCGTTTGAAGAAATTGATTTCGGCCAGACTTTTGAAGAATACCTCGACCCTGGCTATCGCACGCGGGAAACCGAAGTTAAAGAAGGGCCTTCCTTTGAGCAATTCCTATCTTCAGAACAAACCCTGAGCGAATACCTCGAATGGCAATTGCGGATGACGCAAACGACGGAAGAAATTCGCGCAGCGGCAGAAGCGATCATTGGCAATCTGAACGACGATGGTTATCTGGAAAGCACACGCGAAGAAATTGCACAACTGGGTGGCTGGTCAATGGAAACGGTGAATGCGGCGTTCGAAATCATTTCGCAATTAGATCCGCCCGGTGTGGGAGCGACGAACCTCCAGGACTGCCTGGCCATGCAGTTATGTGCGATGGGATGTGCGGATCGGCTTGCAGTCAAACTCGTCCAGCAACATTTTCACAAGCTGCAAAATCACAAATTACCGGAACTCGCGCGTGAATTGGGAATCACGATTGAAGACCTGGTGAACGAACTCAAACTCATCAAACAACTTGAACCGCACCCCGGTCGAAAGTTCGCGCCGCGTGATGCGCAATATGTTGAGCCGGAAGTCTACATTGAAAAAATGGATGACGATTATGTGATCCGTTTCAATGATGATGGCTTGCCACAATTGCGGATCAACTCCCAATATCGCCGGATGATGGAAAACAAAGAAACGTCGAAAGAAACCCGTGATTACATCAAAGATCGGTTCCGCTCGGCAGTGGATTTGCTGAAAAACATTGAGCATCGCAAACAAACGATTTACCGCGTCTGTGAGCAAATCGTCTATCGGCAACGAGATTTTCTCGACAGAGGGGTAGAGTACATCAAGCCGATGATGCTTAAAGATATTTCAGAAGATATTGGCATGCATCTTTCGACCGTTTCGCGTGTCGTCAACGGCAAATACGCGCATACCCCGCAAGGGGTCATTGAGTTACGCCGATTCTTTACCGAAGGCATGACAAACGAGGACGGCGAAGAAGTCTCCACGCAGATTATTAAGCTCAAGATCAAAAAAATGATCGAAGCAGAAGATGCTAAAAATCCTCTGACTGACGATGAGATTGCCAAAATTCTCGCACAGGAAGGGCAGAAGCTATCGCGACGCACAGTCGCCAAATATCGAGATCAATTACGGATTCCTGGATCGCGCGAGCGAAAACAAGTGATTTAGTTCAGAGAGTTCTTGAGACTCAAGCCTCGTTAGACTCTTTGGACTTGCTAGTCTCAACATACGCACTTCTCCCGTAGCGCAATATCGCCCCACAGATCATTAATAAACTAACTCAACCACCGAAAGGAGGCGAACGATGAAAATCGAATTTACTGGTCGGAATTTCACCGTTTCACCTGCGATCAAAAAACATACGCTGGAACACTTTTCTAAATTAGATCCCATCCTGAACGGAACAACTAAAGCACACGTCATTTTGAGTATCGAAAAACACCATCGCCATGTCGCCGAAGTCATCGTGCATTGGAAAGATCATGAATTAACCAGCAATGCCGACACCACCGACATGTACGTGTCTGTCACCCAAGCCGTTAACAAACTGCATCGGCAGGCGCAAAAGCTCAAGGGAAAAATTATTGATCGTAAACATCATGCGGTAGCAACGAAGCTGGTTGCGCCCAGCCCACAGGCCGAAACTGCGCCCATCGCAAATGCGCCGCGTATTATTCGGTCACGCCGTTACTCGGTAAAACCCATGACGCCTGAAGAGGCAATGCTGCACGTGGCGAGCGACTCTGAACAATTTCTCGTTTTTCGTGATGCCGAAACTGAGCGCATTGGCGTCATGTACAAACGAAAGGACGGAAATTTTGGGTTAATTGAACCCTAGCTACAGGATTCAGGATTCGGGATTCAGGATTTAGCCAAACCGGGAATCCTAAGTCCCAAATTCTGAATCCTGAACCCTTCTTATGCTCCCTCAACTTATTATCATCACCGGACTCAGTGGCGCAGGCATCTCTTCGGCTATGAATGTGTACGAAGATATGGGTTATTTCTGCGTAGACAATTTACCGGTGCAATTGATCCCCAGTTTTGTCCAACTATTTGAGCGCAAAGAATCCGGCATCACCCGCGCCGCCCTGGGAGTCAATATTCGAGAGGGGGAGTTTCTCAAGCGATTCCCACAAATGTATGCCAAATTGCGGGGGCGCGCTGACCTTGAAACAACCGTGATCTTTCTGGAAGCCAGTGATGCCGCGCTGCAACGTCGTTACAGCGAAACGCGCCGCCCGCATCCTATTGGCGAAGGAACTGTGCTGGAAGCAATTCGGGAAGAACGCACCCGGCTTTCACCGATTCGAGCCTTAGCCGACATCGTCATTGACACATCCGATCACACAGTTCACACACTGCGCACGTATCTCAAGAAGCGATTTGCTTCGGATAATACTGAAGGCGCGACTCAAATCACGGTTATGAGTTTTGGCTATAAACACGGTGTGCCAATTGATGCGGATATTATGCTGGATGTAAGGTTTCTGCCAAATCCCCATTTCGTGCCGGAGCTAAAAGAATTTACAGGTAACGATCAACCAGTCATTACATTTCTTGAAAACAGCCAGGAAGTCGGCGAAACCATTGCAAGGTTCAATGCGCTGGTGGATTATCTGATTCCGCTTTATCAGCGCGAGGGAAAGAGCTACGTTACCATTGCTGTTGGCTGCACAGGCGGAAAGCATCGTTCTGTGTATTCAGCCAACGAATTAGGTAAGCACCTAAACCGGCAAGGCTATCACGCGCACGTGATGCACCGGGATGTGAAAAAGTAGGATTTAGGATTCGGGATTTAGGATTTAGCGGAAATTACAAACGGGAACGCGACAATCCTAAACCCCGAATCCTAAATCCCGAATCCTAAATCCTATGCCTTTAATCGGAGGAGTCATTGTCACCCACGGTAGCCTCGCCAACGAATTGTTGAGCGCGGCGGAAACGATTGTGGGAGACATTAACCACATCACCGCAGTCTCCATTGGTTGGCATGACGATGTGGATATTGCGCGCGAAGAAATCAGTCGGGCCATTGAGCGCGTTCAGGCTGGGGCAGGGGTTTTAGTTTTGACTGATATGTTCGGCGGCACCCCAACCAATCTGGCCTGTACATTTCTTGGTAACGCGCCGATTGAGGTGGTGACCGGCGTTAATTTGCCGATGGTAATCCGGCTGGCAGACCAACACCCGAATGAGACCTTGCCTGTGATTGCCCAGCGAGTACGAGATCAAGGCCAGAAAAATATCTATCTGGCAAGTGAAGTTCTAGCCCCCAAATAAGAGTCTATCGAATCTATCTGGCACATCCACGTTGAGAAAAACGGGGTTGTGCTTTTATTAGATTGCAGACTGAAGTTCTTATGGAATTGCGCCGTATCGTCATCCCGAATCGTCTAGGATTACATGCACGGGCTGCCGCCAAGTTGGTACGACTGGCCAATACTTTTCGGAGTTCCGTCCAGGTTTCAAGATGTGAGTCGCCGCAGCGCAGCGCCGATGCCAAGAATATTCTTGGACTATTGTTGCTGGCTGCAACGCAATACACTGAGATTGAAATAATGACCGAAGGCATTGATGAAACAGCAGCAATAGATGCATTAAGTCGGCTAATTGAAGAGAAGTTTGGAGAAAAGGAGTAGTCATTCGTCATTTGTCATTCATCATTTGTCATCCATCAGCAATATACGTCTCACCTGTCGGGACGATAAGAAACTGCTGACGAATAACAAATGGCCAATGACGAAATGACGAATGGCAAACGACAAACTGTGTCACCCCAACCGAAATTCTCAAACGAGGAGCGCCTGGAAGGCATCGGCATTTGTCCGGGAATTGCCATCGGCACAGCTTTTCTCGTAGATGATCCGCGTGGTCGCATCATTCGTGTGCGATTGCGCGAATCAGATGTCGAAAAAGAAATTGTGCGCTTTCGGCAGGCAGTCGAAATGGCCCAACAACAGCTCGACGCAGTTTACCAGCGATTGCGGGCGGCCCTCGGTGAAGACCAGGCATATATCCTCGAAGCCCACGTCCTCATGTTGCAGGATCAATCCATCGGGCGTCAGATTGAACAGTTTATTCGTGATAATCGCGCCAATGCGGAATGGGCCGTGCGCGAAGTTTCCAATCGACTGCTGAAGGTTTATGCCGAGATCACGGATGAATATATGCGCGCTCGCAGCAGTGATCTCGAAGATGTTTCCAATCGTGTCATAACGATCCTGTCTGGCACCCAACCACGCAGTTTCACTGACTTTTCTGAAGATGCCATTCTGGTCGCTGATGATTTGCTGCCTTCAGTCGCAGCCGAAATGAACACGGAACGCATTCACGGCTTTGCCACCAATGCTGGCGGCTGGACTTCGCACACCGCAATCATTGCTCGCAGCTTGAACATTCCAGCGGTCGCGGGACTACGGCGGATTACCTCACGCATCCGTTCTGGCGAAACAATGATCATTGATGGTCACGCGGGGTTGGTCATCCTGCGCCCCGCACCGGACACATTGCGTTTTTATCTTGAGCAAAGAACGGCTGAGCAGCAGCAAGCAGTTTATGATCTGGAAGAGCGCGAGCTGCCCGCGATTACGTCTGACGGGCAGCGAGTCGCCTTGCGCGCGAACATTGAACTAACGGATGAAATTGAGGTCGTCCAACGCTTCAATGCTGCGGGCATTGGGTTGTTCCGGTCTGAATTTTTATACGCTAAAGCCGAATCAGGATTGCCCACCGAAGATGAGCAATATGAGGTGTACAAGCTGCTGGCAGAAACCAGCGGCCACGAAGGAGCGGTGATTCGGACGTTTGATTTGGGCGGTGATAAATTGCACCTCAACGGGTTCAAACCCGAACGCAATCCGGCGCTGGGCTTGCGCGCCATCAGGCTGTCTTTCAAGGTCGAAGAAGTTTTTCGGACACAGCTCCGCGCTATCTTACGGGCAGCGGTGTACGGCAAACTCAAAATCGTCCTGCCCATGATTTCCAATCTTGACGAGCTACGCCACGCCAAACGAACCATTACTGAACTGGCGCAAGAGCTGCACGCCAAAAATATTGCACACGTAGCCAACATTGAAGTTGGCGTTATGATTGAAGTCCCCGCGGCTGTTTTATTAGCAGAATATCTCGCGCGCGAAGCGGATTTTTTCAGCCTCGGCACAAATGATTTGACGCAATACCTGATTGCGGTAGATCGCGCCAATGAAGAGGTAAATCACCTGTTTGATTCCTTGCATCCTGGCGTGCTCAGAGCGATCAAGATGGTCGCAGAAGCAGCTCATCAGGCCAAGATTCCTGTCACCGTTTGCGGAGAGATGGCGTCACATCCGGCAGAAGTAATTGTGTTGCTGGGATTAGGGCTTTGCGATCTGAGCATGACGCCCAGTGCGATTCCAATGATCAAGCGAATTATTCGTGGCATTGACATGCAAACCGCAGAGCAAATCGCCAGACAGGCACTAATCTTCACCACTCCGGCAGAAGTCAACAACTACATCCATAAAGAAATGGCGAAGCATTGGGCACATCATTCGGTCGCGACACCGGACAATTAGCCTTCACTTGTATTGACAACTCAGATTGGAGGAAATGTACAACGAACATCTTGTTTGTTGCTCCGCCTGGCTTCTGCCACCTAATTTGTCAATGCACTTACTCTTTTGCCTCCACCGGACTGTGAATCAAAATCTCAGTTCCGATAATCATCATCTTGAAAAACTCCTCTGCGGCATACATTGGAATCCGTACACAACCGTGCGAGTCAGGGTATGCGGGCACAAAAGTGCTGCCGTGAATTGCTAACCCGGAAAGGTAATAGTTCGGATAATAGAGCATTCCGAGCGGGCTTTTTTTCCAGCCTTTGATTTTGTTGTAGACGTTGAATCGTCCCGGTGGCGTGATGGCATCGCGGGCAAATCCTTCTGATTTGAACTCTTTGCCATTGCCAGATGAAATGGGAAGGATTTTCGTGACGAGATTCTCGTGATCTACGACGAAGAGCACCTGCCGCCGCAAATCCACTTCAACGCGAATTTTCCCTTCTGCCAGCGTTTGCCTTTCTTTCGGCGTGGGCGCTTGTGCAGCGCGCAAAACCTCTAAGTCTTCGAGGCTGAGTTTGCCCGTGGGTTTTAGTTCCTGCACTTTCTGAAAAGCAACCAGCGCCTGACGGTAAGAGTCTTCGGATTTCGTCAGCCAATAGCCCATTGCCGCCAGCTTTTCCTTCGCTTCTATGATCTCGGCGACAGTGACGACTTTGGGTTTGGCTTTGGGAGCGGGAGCGGGTTTAATCAAAGAAACTTTACGCTCGCGCACAACACGGCGTGGGCGTGTTTGTGAGTCTTGCGCCAGTGTGAAGGAAGAGACACACCAAAACAGGAACGTGAGGATCAAAAGTGCTTCCCTGTTAAGAAGCACTTTTCGTGCGAATAATGCGTTCATGACTGCTTATGAATTATCTATGTTTGGCAGCTTGCGGGTTGTACTCCCAATGCCAGGGTTCATAAAAGTAGGGGATGAAGCCAAACTTGCCTGCGTTTTTCACTAACCAACGATACACCTTTGTATTCACCTGCACTGCGCGATTGGCATCTTTCGTGCTGACAGGCTCGCCACCGACGTATAAATCCAGCGCCCGCCCCGTGAAGTGAGGACTGTTCACAGCCAAACCGGCACGCCCGGAATTCGGAGATTGTTGTCGGAGCTTTTGCTGATATTCAGGGGAACGAAAAGCCGAGATGATTTTCAAATAGGTTTCTGATGCCGGTAACATTCCATTCGCATCAAGCGACAGGTTCAAATCACGCGATGCTGCCGAAACCATTCGTTTATACGCAGCATACGTTTCGCGTTCGACCTGCCGTAATTCAAGTGGACGTTCCGGGTCATAAAATTCAGTACCGGAAACCGTGTGTAATTTTTCTGCGGTGGGAATCGTCCGATCTTTGCTACGGCATCCCTGCCACTGTTCCACCATCTTCATCCAGGTTTCCTGATTCAGAAGGCCTGTGGCAGGCAATCCGCGCAACTGTTGCCAGCGCGTTAAGGCAGCGGCGAATTCTTTGCTACCCAGCGGCTGGTCGGTTTCAATCAAGGTGCTGATCAGGGGAAGGTAAAGCGACCAGCCACGTTGTGATTTGCCACCAAAAAACCAGTCCAAATTCGATTTCAATTGTTCATTACGCGTGTTGATTTCTGCCCAGCGGGCATCGCCTGAATCATTTACTTTGTCGGCAGAAACAGACCCGATCATCAACACCAGGAGCCAGCTGCCCAACCAGATTTTCCCAACTCTTTTTTGCTTCATATGCTCTTTATTTCCCCAGATTGTGGCTAGAATCTTTATCAATCCAGCGATTCAGTGCAAAATAATACTACATCACCTGGCAAAAATTGCTAATGGCTTTTTCATTTATCTAGCTGCAATCTAGCCGCGAAACAATTAGTTCCTTTTGCATTGGCATTTTCTAAAAGGACGCAGTATGACCAAAGCTCCATTGTTTTTATTTTTAGTATTTATTTTCCTTTTGCTTCAGAATTTCAATGCCCTCACCCAGGCACAAAGCACGACCGCGCCAGCACCACAAAATATCGGCGTCAAAACCAGTGAAGTCCTGTTGGATGTTTTAGTCCACGACAAAAAGGGACGAATCATTCGTGACATCAAACCAGAGGAAATAGAAGTTTTTGAAGACGGCATCAAACAACCGATTAACTCATTCCGCTTTATCGAAGCGGATAACAAAAAAGCTGTGGTAGAAGCCAGTTCCTCAAACACGTCCCAGCAACTTAATCTGGTCACGCTGGTCTTTGATCATCAGGACGCACAACGGTTTCAAACCGCGCGCCAAGCAGCAATCACATTTCTGGATACAGCGCTGAAACCCGACACTTTAGTACGGGTCTTTGTCATTGGACGAAAGCTCTATCTGATGGAGCAATTCACAAATGATCGCAGCAAAATTGCCAAGGCGATTGAGCGTGGCCTGGGGACATCTGAAAAATCATTCGCTGAAGTTTCCGAACGGAATATGCAGGAAATCACAGCGCTCGCTGAAAAAATGACAGACCCGGTAAAGGCGGATGTCGAGACAAATCCTGATCACCTGTTGCTACGGATGACCCTCAACACGATTCAGCAGGCGAACAAAATTCTGGGAGAAGTCGGTGCCCCTTCGCCCGTCTTTCATCTTCTCAGCATTGCTCGCAATCACCATCAGATCGCGGGTCGCAAAATGGTGTTTTATATTTCCGATGGTTTATACCTGCAAAATGCCAGCCTCTCAGAAATTCTGCGCAACGTGGTGAGTGCCGCCAATCAAGCCAATCTGACGTTTTATGCCATCAATACGCGGCAGACGTTGGCGAGCACAGGCGGCGTCAATAGCCGGCTGGAAACCTCTACCGTCGTCAATGCCACACAAAGCCCCGGCACCGGAACCGTTGGGGCCAGAGACCCTTTCGATTCATTCCAGGGCCGACACGCTGGCGGAACAGCGACATTTGAGGCGCGCAGTGCATTCACCCGAACGGAAGTAATCGGGCGCAACAAAGAACTCAACAAAAAAGGGCCATTGAATGAGCTAACAGAAAGCACGGGCGGAGAGGTAATTCAAAATATCAATGACATTACCACCGCTGTTAAGCAAGCCGTCAATGAACTTGGCATTTACTATGCGCTCGCTTACAGCCCGACCAAACAGGAACTGGACGGCAAGTTTCGGCAAATCACCGTCAAACTTTCCCGCCCTGGCCTGAAGCCCGTAACGCGTAATGGCTATTTCGCCGTTCCAGCCTCAACCAGCAAACCGACGCTGACATTTGAAACACCGATGCTGGCGGCCTTGAATAATACGGTGGTTCCACACGATTTCGATTATCGCGCAATCACACTGCAATTTGAGCAACGTCAAAACGAACGGCATGAAGTGTTAATGGTCGAAGCGCCGCTTTCGGCATTATTGCGCAATGAGGACAAAGCGAAAAAAGTCTGGCCGCTCGGCTTTGCAATGATGGCAGTTGTCAAAAATGCCAAAGACGAAATCGTGCAAAAATTCAGTGATTCCTATCAGCTGGAAATTCCAACCGCGCAAATTGAAGACGCCAAAAAATCCAGCGCGTATCTGGTGCGCCACTTCTGGCTGCCACCCGGCGGCTACACCTTGGAAACGGTGATTCACGATCAGGCAGGCAATCGGCTGAGCGCCAATCGCCGTCCATTTACGGTTGCCAACACAAGCGCGGGACTCAAAACCGGCAGCCTGTATTTGGTCAAGCGCATTGATCCGGTCAATGAAGATGAGCTTGAAGCGGAAAATCCGCTTTTCGTGAACAAGTTCAAAGTTACACCTGAACTAGCCGATAACATCGCGGCGCAGGAACGCGAAGATATTCCCTTTCACTTTAGCATCTATCCCGATGCGGCGTTGCCTGCGCCTAAACTTCGGATTGAGCTGTTGCTGGATGGAAAAGTGATCGCCACAACTACGCCAACGCTGCCAAAGGCCGATGAAAAAGGCGTGATCACGTTTTCGGCGGGAATTCCGACGAAGGGATTGGCAACTGGCAATTACCGTGTACACACTGTCGTGCAACAGGCAGATGCTATTGCCGAAGAATCAATCGCATTCAAAGTCAGTGGTACAGTCGCAAAGAAGGAAGACCCCGATGACGGGGTCAAAGCCATCGCCAGTGCTTTAGCCGCGCCCACGGATCGCGTCAGCGAACTGGCACTGGTGGCAACGAAAACGGCCAAGCCCATTGAACTTGCTCCCGCCAGCCTAATCGAGGAAACAGAAAAAAACGGCGCACTTCTGTCCCAACGTTTGGGCGATTACACCTATTCGCTTCGCAAAGTTCGTCGCACCTTCGACAAAAAAGGCCGTTTGCGCGCGGAAGAATTTAAGGATTACGAAGCCTATCCAGTCAAAGGCCAGCACGCATTGGTTCAAATGAGCACGAATGGCTCACGTGCAACGGTTGACCGCGTCGAACTGGATCGCAAACAGGCCACAGAAGCCCTGATCAAAAACGAAGAGGAAAAACAAAAGGCGGCAATTAACACCGCTAAGCAACAGGCAAGTTACTGGGGAGCAGGAATTGATGGCTTCGTGCAAGGCAAGCAGATTTACCTTTCGATTAACCCGGCGCATTTTTTCCGTGCCTGCGAATTTTCTGCGCCACGCCTCGTGACGTTGGATGGACGTGAAACGATTGTGCTGGATTATCGCCCGCGCCCAGATGCACAACTTAGTGTCGAAAAAGATTGGGTTCAGAAAATGGCAGGCAGCATTTGGATAGACGCGGCGGATAAGGTGCTGATTCGCATCGAAGGACTGGCACAAACCAATTCCATTTCTGCCACACAACGCATGCCAAATCTGGTGTACCAGCAACAACGAATCAGCGAAGGACTCTGGGCACCTGCCCTGATTCGTCTTACGTCAGATGGCGACGCCAGTTTGTTTCGCGGGCTCAACAATGACGTGTGGTTTGAGTTCAGCAACTTTAAGCGTTTCGATTCGGCTGATTCTGATTTAAAATTGCAGACACCGCAGGAAAAGAAAGGGAATCTATAAATTCAGGCAGGGGGTAAATGATTATGCGTCAGCAAACAAAAACGATCCTGGCAGTCTTTCTTGGAGTCTTAGCCTTCTCTGTCAACGTTAGCGCGCAACGAAATGCCATCACTGGCACGGTGACTAATACTTCCCATCAGCCTATCGCGAATCTCTGGATTGAATTGCTCAACGACGTGGATAGTATTCTCAAACGAACCCGAACAGATACAACCGGGCGCTACAGTTTTCAAGGCCTTTCTTACGGCACATTTCACGTCAGAGTCGTCACCCTCGGAACAGGCTATCGCGCACAAACAGCACGCATCGAACTAATTCCAGCAACCATCCGCGGCACAGGCTCACACAATGAACAAATAGACTTCAGCCTCAAAACAGAAAACGAGACGAAAAAGCCTGTAGCAACCAGCGGATCACGGACGACTTTTGTGCAGGAAGTCCCGGAAGCCGCGAGGAAAGCCTATGAACAAGGCATCCACATGTTGGAGACAGGCAAAAATACTAATGATGCAATTGCGAAATTGCAGGAGGCAATTCAGCTCTTTCCGACCTATTATCTCGCCCTTGAACGACTTGGACTCGAACAAGTGAAGCAGGGGAAATATGATCAGGCGCGTGAAGTTTTGAGCAAAGCGTTAGAGGTTAACAGCGGTGGCACCTCTTGTTACTATGCAATGGGGGTAATTCATTACCAGTCCAAAAAATGGACAGAAGCGATTGAAGCATTGCGACGAGCCCTGGCGCTGGCTCCTGATTCCCCGAATGCGGCCTTTGAGCATTTCTATCTAGGGCTGGCCTTGATCAAAACAGGCAAAAGCGCAGACGCCGAACCCCATTTGAAAAAATCATATGAACTGGGTGGCAACAACATTCCATCAGATGTTCATATGCATTTGGCGCAATATTACAGCAACAACAAACAATACAAAGAAGCCGCAGATGAGTTGGAGCTGTTCTTGAAAAAAACGCCCGACGCCCGCGATGCTGAAAACATTCGGAATATCATCAAGCAACTCAGGGCCAAGGCCAGTAAAACCAGCTAGCGCACCTGAATTGGATTGAACGTTCAACGCACAGAAAAATCAATCCATTGTTCGGCGACAGCAGACTTTCCCTCACGCAATTCGTCTCGAATCACAAGACGCAACCAATACTCACCCGTCGTTAGACGGTTCAATTGAAATCGGCCTCCGCAATCCAACCATTTCGAGTCTTTCTGGCGCTCTGTGTTCACGGCTCTTTCTGGAGAGCGAAACAGAAGCTGGTTATCTCGATATAATTCAAATTGCAGTTTTAGCCTCGGCTTGTTGGTTTGCCGATCCAGTTTAGGATTATAAATCGCCGCCTGATATTCCAGTTCACTATCGCTCGCAAAACGACGGGCTGCGGGATTGGCTTGAAGCTGCGTCGTCAGCACATCATTGCCATTGGCTGGTGCTGACGTGCTTTGGGTCGGACTCTTCTCTACGACATTCAAAATGATGCCTGACAAGGCAAGCCGATCTTTTTTCAGATCGGGAATCAGGATGAACTGGCTCGAAGAACCAATTTGACCGCTGAGTCCATCACGTAATGCTGAACGAAAATGATAAGCTCCAGGCTTTTTCACAGGGAAATCGTTCAGATAGGTTAATCCTTCGCGCAAGACCTGTTGATACTTCGCGTCGTTCAATCGAATCTCAAAGCTCTGTGCATATCGCTCGACAACCGCACCGCTTTCGTCAAACGTGAAGTTAGCGAGTTCCAGCATCAACGATTTCTCGCCGTTGTCTTCGTCTTTGAACTTCAGCGTTGAGCAATCAATGTGAAAGTAAGAGCGAATCACCGGCTCGCCCGTCGTGGTGCTGTAAAACAACGATGTCACCTGATACGGAATTTCATTTGCTCCAAACGGCGAAAACAACGCGTTCAAAATCTGCGCTTCTTTTGTTTTCGGGATTTCGCGTGCCAGACTGTCTTCAATGCCAAAAAATCCATTTCGCGTCCGTGCCTGCAACTCCGGGCGTTTCACCCGCAGCGTAATTTTGTGCTGCAACCGATCAAACTTATCGTCATCAGGATCAAAGCCAATCAGATAATAGCTTTTGTTGTCGGCGACAGATTTCGCCAGCAAAGCATCCGTTTTGTTGTTATTGAAAAATGCCAGGCCACCCGTTCCATAAGCCAGAGTTCTTAGCCCATCATCAAAGGTACTCCCGCCAGAAAAGGATTTATCACGTTGCGGATCGTCAATACTTTCAATAGCGGCATCCGCAATGGGAGCCTGCACGCCCTGCACATTCACCGAATAAAATGCCACGCTGGAACGGTTCGCCAGTTCGACTAACTGTAAAATTTTACGCTGTGCCTGTGCCGCATAAGGCCCCGGTTTCAGTGGCAATCCATCCGAAAGAATGATTGCAATTTTTCGCCCCGGCAACGCTCGCAGCGCGCGAACCACCTGGTTTAATGCCCCTAAGGTCCCATTGGAAAAGATATTCTCGCGGAAAGTATTTACATCCTCATCCGCAGCTTCCTTTTTTTGATCGTGATAGGCACTGTCTCGATTTATGGCCTCATTCGGATCAGACGACGGGTCTGATTTCCGTCCACCTCTGGCTGCCCGTTCTTCCTGATATTTCTCGGCATCTGTTTTGAAAACATCGTTGCGCCCCATTAACGAACTGGTTGAGCTAAGCGTGAACGGAATGGCCTTGCGTCCATTAAGGGCAAACTTCAGGCGATCAATCGCAGCATAAAGAATCCGCTTGTCAGACGTAAATTGCTGATAGATGCCAAAGCCACCGCTCGTGCGGATAATCGCAACCAAATCGCCTTCCTGCATTTGTTCCGCAACAAATTTCTTCAGCGCGTCTTTGGCATACGCCACACTGGAAAACCCTAAGCCCAAATCATCCACGACCAAGGCAATCGTGCGTCGCACTTGCTTTTGTTCCAGGCGACGCGTTGGCAATGTGGTTGGCGTGGGAATTGAAGGTTTAGGAGTAGCGGCAATTTCTGATGTCGGCCTCAAGTTGGAATCTGTCAGCTTTACGAGCTTCAGGTACGAGATCGGCTGAAGCTTCCCATCCACACGCAATTCAAAATCGTTTTCCGTCAGGTCTTCGACGTGGTTGCCTTTTTT